>NZ_JBXAQQ010000004.1:135000-352800 GCF_058807395.1 Hylemonella sp. GW821-FHT12C09
TGAGTACAGCTTGGGAGACAGAGCACCGGGTGCTAACGTCCGGACTCAAGAGGGAAACAACCCAGACCGCCAGCTAAGGTCCCTAAAATTGGCTAAGTGGGAAACGAAGTGGGAAGGCTAAAACAGTCAGGATGTTGGCTTAGAAGCAGCCATCATTTAAAGAAAGCGTAATAGCTCACTGATCGAGTCGTCCTGCGCGGAAGATGTAACGGGGCTAAGCCAGTTACCGAAGCTGCGGATTTGCACGCAAGTGCAAGTGGTAGGAGAGCGTTCTGTAAGCCTGTGAAGGTGGCTTGTAAAGGCTGCTGGAGGTATCAGAAGTGCGAATGCTGACATGAGTAGCGTTAAAGGGGGTGAAAAGCCCCCTCGCCGTAAGCGCAAGGTTTTCTACGCAACGTTCATCGGCGTAGAGTGAGTCGGCCCCTAAGGCGAGGCAGAGATGCGTAGCTGATGGGAAACAGGTCAATATTCCTGTACCGATGTGTAGTGCGATGTGGGGACGGAGAAGGTTAGCTCAGCCAACTGTTGGATATGTTGGTTCAAGCCTGTAGTCGTGCCTGGTAGGCAAATCCGCCGGGCTTAGATGAGGGGTGATAACGAGGCAGCTTGCTGCCGAAGTGAGTGATACCCTGCTTCCAGGAAAAGCCACTAAGCTTCAGCTACACACGACCGTACCGCAAACCGACACTGGTGCGCGAGATGAGTATTCTAAGGCGCTTGAGAGAACTCAGGAGAAGGAACTCGGCAAATTGACACCGTAACTTCGGAAGAAGGTGTGCCTTTAGTAGGTGAACCATTTACTTGGGGAGCCCAATGAGGTTGCAAAGAATCGGTGGCTGCGACTGTTTATTAAAAACACAGCACTCTGCAAACACGAAAGTGGACGTATAGGGTGTGACGCCTGCCCGGTGCTGGAAGATTAAATGATGGGGTGCAAGCTCTTGATTGAAGTCCCAGTAAACGGCGGCCGTAACTATAACGGTCCTAAGGTAGCGAAATTCCTTGTCGGGTAAGTTCCGACCTGCACGAATGGCGTAACGATGGCCACACTGTCTCCTCCTGAGACTCAGCGAAGTTGAAATGTTTGTGATGATGCAATCTCCCCGCGGAAAGACGGAAAGACCCCATGAACCTTTACTGTAGCTTTGTATTGGACTTTGAACAGATCTGTGTAGGATAGGTGGGAGGCTTTGAAGCGGTGCCGCTAGGTATCGTGGAGCCAACGTTGAAATACCACCCTGGTGTGTTTGAGGTTCTAACCTGGATCCCTTATCGGGATTGGGGACAGTGCATGGTAGGCAGTTTGACTGGGGCGGTCTCCTCCCAAAGCGTAACGGAGGAGTTCGAAGGTACGCTAGTTACGGTCGGACATCGTGACGATAGTGCAATGGCATAAGCGTGCTTAACTGCGAGACTGACAAGTCGAGCAGATGCGAAAGCAGGACATAGTGATCCGGTGGTTCTGTATGGAAGGGCCATCGCTCAACGGATAAAAGGTACTCTGGGGATAACAGGCTGATACCGCCCAAGAGTTCATATCGACGGCGGTGTTTGGCACCTCGATGTCGGCTCATCTCATCCTGGGGCTGTAGCCGGTCCCAAGGGTATGGCTGTTCGCCATTTAAAGAGGTACGTGAGCTGGGTTTAAAACGTCGTGAGACAGTTTGGTCCCTATCTTCCGTGGGCGCTGCAGATTTGAGGAAGCCTGCTCCTAGTACGAGAGGACCGGAGTGGACACACCTCTGGTGTACCGGTTGTCACGCCAGTGGCATTGCCGGGTAGCTATGTGTGGAAGAGATAACCGCTGAAAGCATCTAAGCGGGAAACTCGTTTCAAGATGAGATCTGCCGGGGCCTTGAGCCCCCTAAAGAGTCGTTCAAGACCAGGACGTTGATAGGTCAGGTGTGGAAGCGCAGTAATGCGTTAAGCTAACTGATACTAATTGCTCGTGCGGCTTGACCCTATAACTTTGATTGAAGCAATCAAGGAAGTTATGCCAAGTGACGCATTCAAAATAAGCTGATTGGCTCTATAAATTGGTCGTCTTGACCCAGTCAAGATGACAAAAAGTTATGCCTGATGACCATAGCGAGGTGGTCCCACTCCTTCCCATCCCGAACAGGACAGTGAAACGCCTCAGCGCCGATGATAGTGCGGGTTCCCGTGTGAAAGTAGGACATCGTCAGGCTCTTACAGCAGAAAACGCCCCGTCAACTGACGGGGCGTTTTTATTTGTGCGAACGAAGATAGCCTATTGATTCAGAAGGCCGGGCTCACCGGAGATGGCCACGGCTTGCGCTGCGCCAGATCGCAGCAGATCCTGGACCAGATCGTCTATCCATGCGTCGAAATCGGATTGGGCATAGTGACGTGCCTGCAGCAGACTGAAGTAGCTGGTCGCGCGAGCCCAGCTCATCAGGTCCTTGCGCATGATCTGCTGAACCTCCAGCAGTTTGAATTTCAGCAGGACTTTGGCGGCGTAACGCGCATGCCGCAGCGGCTCCGCAGTGAACTGGTCCAGACGCAGGCGTGCGTAGTCCAAGGCGCCCGGCACATCGTGCAGGACAGCGCCATGACCGGGGACTACCAGCCTGGGACGCAAGGAGTCTATGAGCTCAAGTGTCTGCCCAACTTCGGCAAAGGCGGAAACACCCTCAATTTCCGGGAAGACGACCCCAAAGCCATGGGCCCAAAGAGCATCGGCCGATATCAGGATCCCTAGCTCAGGCTGGAACAAGATGACCGAGTCGGGATCGTGTCCGGGGGCCGCATGGACATCCCAGTCCCGTGCACCCAGGCGGATCGACTTGCCCGGGGTGAGTATCTCGTCGTAGGTGAAACGCGGGCAGTACTGCCCTGTGGCCGCGTAGCTCAGCGCGCCCTCGTCCCATCCGCGCACGGCTGCGGCCTGGCCCGGTGGAATATGCGTCAGCAGTGCCGGATACGCCGCCTGCAAGGCGGCGTTGCCGCCGCAGTGATCGCTGTGCAGATGCGTGTTGACAAGCAGGTCTAGCGGGCGCGAGCCCAGCCTGGCCTGAACCAGTGCGACCGTCTGTGCCGCATGCGTACCGTACCCGCTATCGACCAGGGCGCATTGCTGCGGGCCCAGCAACAGGATGTTGTTGGAAGACAGCCACCCCCGCTCCAGGACAACGATGTCGGGCGGCAGGATGACGGGGCTCACTTACCGGCCCGCAACTCGCGCCGCAGGATCTTGCCGACGTTGGATTTGGGCAGTTCGTCGCGGAACTCGATGTATTTGGGATGCTTGTAGCCGGTCAGGTTTTGGGCGCAGTATTTGGCCACGTCATCCTCGCTCAGGGTCGGGTCGCTGCGCACCACGTAGACCTTGATGGCCTCACCCTGTTTCGCGTCGGGAACGCCGATGACAGCGCACTCCAGCACACCGTCGCACAGGGAGATCACATTCTCGAGTTCGCTGGGGAAAACGTTGAAGCCGCTGACCAGGATCATGTCCTTTTTGCGATCGACGATGCGCGTGTAACCCTGCTCGTCCATGATCCCGATGTCGCCCGTGCGCATGAAACCGTCCGGCGTGAAGGCCTGGGCAGTCTCGGCGGCCTGCTGGTAATAGCCGGTCATCACGTTCGGGCCCCTGATGCAGATTTCGCCCGATTCGCCAACCGCCAGCGACTTGCCGCCGTCATCCTTGATGGCGATCTCGACGCCGGGCAGCGGCAGGCCGATGGTGCCGCTGAATTTGGTGGTCGTGACGGGGTTGTTGGTGCCGATGGCGCAGGTCTCGCTCATGCCCCAGCCCTCGACCATCGCACAGCCCGTGACCTCATGCCAGTGTCGGGCCGTGCCCTCGGAGGCGGCCATGCCGCCGGCCTGAGAGATGCAGAGGTGTGAGAAATCGAGGGTGCGAAACTGCGGGTGCTGCAACAAAGCGTTGAACAGGGTGTTCACGGCCGGCAGCATGTGGAAAGGTCGTCGCTTGAGCACTTCGATGAACTTGCCGATGTCGCGCGGATTGGGAATCAGCGTCATGTGCGAACCCCAGCGGATCGCCAGGAAACACAGGGTCAGCGCGAAGATGTGGTACAGGGGCAGTGCGGCGACGCTGTTGGTCTTGCGCACATTGCCCACCTTGTCCAGCGCGGGCGTGAACCAGGCCTCGGCCTGCAGGATGGCCGCCACGATATTGCGATGGGTCAGCACGGCGCCCTTGCTCAGCCCTGTGGTGCCGCCCGTGTACTGCAGGAAAGCCACCGAATCCAGGTTGGCGGGCGAAGGCTTGAGTGTGTGGTGAGCGCCTTCCGCCAGTGCCTTGCGGAAGGCTGTCACGGTGCGACCCTCTGTCAACGGGAGTTTGAAGGGCGGGACCATCTTAGCCAGATGGCGCACGGCAAAGGTGAGCCAGCGCCCGTACCAGGGGCCCAGCAGGTCGCCGAAGGCGGTGAGCACCACATGCTTGACCGGCGTGCACTCGATGACCTCTTCCAGCGTATGGGCGAAGTTCTCCAGCACGACAATGGCGGTGGCCCCGGAATCCTTGAGCTGGTGCTCAAGCTCGCGTGCGGTGTATAGCGGGTTGACGTTCACGCAGGTATAGCCGGCACGCAGGATGGCCGCCATGGTGACAGCGAACTGCGGAACGTTGGGCAACATGATGGCCACGCGCGCGCCGGGCTCCAGGCCCAGCCGTTGCAGCCAGGCTCCCAGCGACGCCGACAGCTCGTCGAGCTGCCGATAGCTCATCCACCGTTCCATGCAAACAGAGAAGGGCTGGGTAGCGTTTTTGCGGAAGGACTCCTCCAGCAACTGGGCCAGGGAACTGTACTGTCCCGGATCAACATCGTGGGGGACGCCGGCAGGATAGCTGTGCAACCAGAATTTTTCCATCAATCACTCCATGAGCTTGCTATTGGACCGCAGCCGGGGAGACGGCGACATCGGGCTTGTCCTAGGTAGCCGGTCAAAACTGTCACGCACGCGTCAAGACGGCCGGGCCACTGGATGAAAAAGGAAAATCACCTTACATTCGTGCCATGGATGTCAACAAGGAAGTTCCCGGAACGGAACGCGACAACGATTTGCTGCGAGTGCTTCCCCCCGAGCAAAGCGCAACCGCACGGGCGCCCTGGGTCGCCGTGATCCGGCGTCTGGGGGCCCGGCACCAGGGACGCATAGCGCGCCACCTGCAGGCGCTGGACGAGCACGATCGCTACCTGCGCTTCGGTTATCTGGCCAACGATGCCCAGATCCAGGCCTATGTCGACACACTGGACTTCGAGCGTGATGCGATTTTCGGTATCTACAACCGGAGGCTCGAGCTGGTGGCCATGGCCCATCTGGCGCATTCCGTCGACAAGAGTTTCGATGCCTGTGCTGAATTCGGCGTCTCGGTGCTGCCTTCGGTGCGAGGTCACGGCTATGGCAGCAAGCTCTTTGCGCGGGCCATGCGCCATGCCCGCAACGAGGGCGTGCACCTGATGTTCATCCACGCCTTGAGCGAGAACAAGGCCATGCTCAACATTGCCCGCAAGGCGGGGGCCACGGTGGAATACGATGGCTCGGAAGCAAGTGCATACTTGCGTCTTCCGCCTTCTACATTCGAGAGCCAGGTGACGGAAATGGTCGAGGAACAGCTGGCCCAGACCGATTACCGGCTCAAGGTGCAGGCCAAGCAGTTCTGGGCATTCATCACCGGGCTGCAGGATGTCCGCCGCGGCGTGCGGGAGGCGCGTCACAAATCCGCCCCCTGAGGCCGGCAATGGGCAGTCACAGCCCTGAGATGGTGTTCCGCTATCCTATGGGGGTCCCAACAACTGCACGTCCGTGCTGCCGTCAGTGCCTGACCCTTACCCTGCGCGCACCCCTGAAAAAGAGGACAAGCGCACCTTCCTGAAGAAACTGGCCGAGTTCATCCACCCCGGACCGGACTCCACCGCCGAGCTGATCGAAACCCTGGCCGAGGCCGAGGTCAACGAGATCATCGGCGCCGAGTCCCGCTACATGCTCGAAGGTGTGCTGCGCATGGCCGAGATGACGGCGGGCGATGTCATGGTGCCGGCACCGCGCATGGACCTGGTCGACATCAACGCGCCCTTCGATGAGCTGCTGCATGTGATCATCGACACGGGGCACTCGCGTTTCCCGGTCTTTGAGGGTGAGCGAGAGAACATCATCGGCATCCTGCTGGCCAAGGACCTGCTCAAGCTCCAGCGCGCGCCGGAACTCAATATCCGCGCCCTGTTGCGCCCGGCGGTCTTCGTCCCGGAGAGCAAGGGCCTGAACGATCTGCTGCACGAATTCCGCGGCAACCGCAACCATCTGGCCATCGTGATTGACGAGTTTGGCCGCGTGGCGGGGCTCATCACCATTGAGGACGTGCTCGAACAGATCGTGGGCGAGATCGAGGACGAGTTCGACATTTCAGAGGACGAGGGCGACATCTTCGGCCTGGCCGACCAGACCTACCGCGTCAGCGGAGGGGCGTCCGTGGATCGGGTCAACGAGGCCTTTGACGTCAAGGTCACCGGCAGCGATCCGCAAGAGAGTTTCGACACCATCGGCGGTCTCATCGCCCACGAGATGGGGCATGTGCCCAAGCGCGGCGAACAACACGTGATCGCCGGGTTGAGGTTCGTAGTGCTGCACACCAAGGGCGGTGCCGTGAAGTGGTTCAAGGTCTCGTCCGTGGTGCCCGCGCAAGGCCGGGGCCCATGACTGAGCGCTGGGCGCGCGTCGGCTCCTGGATCCTGAGCAGCGGGGCCGGTCTGGCCCAGGCGCTGGCAATGGCCGCACCCTGGGACGGCCAGCCGCGCTGGTGGCTGCAACTCCTCGCGCTGGGCCTGCTGGCCTGGCAGATCGAACGCAGCACGCACTGGAAGCAGGCGGTCCTGTCCGGCTGGCTGTTTGCCACGACCTGGCTCGCGGCCACTTTCTGGTGGCTCTACATTTCCATGCATACCTATGGTGGCCTGCCGGCTGCACTGGCTGTGCTCGCCGTGCTGGCCCTGGCCGGCGCCCTGGCGCTTTATTACGCGGCGGCCTGCGCCCTGCAAGTGCGGTACGCCCCCCGCGAACGGGCCGCGCGGGCCCTGCTGTTTGCGGCGCTCTGGCTGCTGGCGGAGCTGGCGCGCGGCGTCTGGTTCACGGGTTTCGGCTGGGGCGGCAGCGGCTACGCCCATGTCGAGGGCCCCTTGGCCGGCTACGCGCCGTGGCTGGGGGTCTATGGCATCTCGGCCCTGGCGGCCTGGCTGGCCATGACGATCCCGCAGATCTGGGCCTGTGGCCACTGGCAGCGCCTGGCGGCGCTGGCGCTGCTGGCCCTGCCCTCCGTGCAGCAGATGGAGGGCGCCCCGGTGACCCGCTCCACGGGACGGCTGGGCGTGGCCCTGCTGCAAGGCAATATCCCGCAGGACGAGAAGTTCCAGCCCGGCACCGGGGTGCCGACGGCCCTGCGCTGGTACGCAGAACAACTCGAGCAACGACATGCCCCGCTGATCGTGGCCCCCGAGACGGCCTTGCCTCTGCTGCCGCAACAACTGCCCGAGGGCTACTGGGACGCGCTGCGTCGGCGTTATGCCAGTGGCGCCGAGGCGGCGCTGATCGGATTGCCGCTGGGCAGTTACCGCGAGGGCTATACCAATTCCGCCGTGGGCCTGGCGCCGGGCCAGGCGCCCTGGCGCTACGACAAGCACCACCTGGTTCCTTTTGGCGAGTTCATCCCGACCGGCTTCAAGTGGTTCACGGCCTTGATGAATATCCCCTTGGGGGACTTCAACCGCGGGGAGGTGGGCCAACCCGCTTTCGAATGGCAAGGCCAGAGGCTGGCCCCCAATATCTGCTACGAGGACCTGTTTGGCGAGGAGCTGGGCGCGCGTTTCCGTGACCTGGCCCAGGCGCCTACGGTCTTCGTGAACCTCAGCAACATCGCCTGGTTCGGCGACACGGTGGCCATCGACCAGCACCTGCACATCTCGCGCATGCGCGCGCTGGAATTCGAACGCCCCTTCGTGCGGGCCACCAACACAGGCTCCACGGCCATCATCGATCACCGCGGCCAGGTCATCACCGAGCTGCCACGCCACACCCGTGGCGTGCTGCTGGGCGAGGTGGAGGGGCGCGAGGGGCTGACACTATATGCCCGCTGGGTGGCGCACACGGGCTTGTGGCCGCTGTGGCTGGCCGGCCTGACCGGACTGCTGTGGGCCATCTGGCGCAAAAGAGCCTGATTCCCTCCGGGCTCGGGCCCGAAGCCCCGTAAAATCAAGGGCTTACGCGGAAATCCGCCTATTTCAGCGCCAGCAGCGCGCGGCACCGGCCCGCCCGGCCCGTCTCGCCTGCTTTTGCCTCAACCATGTTGACCTTCCAACAAATCATTCTGAAACTGCAGGCCTACTGGGATGCCCAGGGCTGTGCACTCCTGCAGCCCTACGACATGGAAGTCGGTGCGGGTACCTCGCACACCGCCACCTTCCTGCGCGCCATCGGCCCCGAGCCCTGGAAAGCCGCCTACGTGCAGCCCAGCCGCCGCCCCAAGGACGGCCGCTACGGCGAAAACCCCAACCGCCTGCAGCACTACTACCAGTACCAGGTGGTGCTCAAGCCGGCGCCGAGCAACATCCTGGAGCTCTACCTGGGCTCGCTCGAAGCGCTGGGCTTCGACCTGAAGAAGAACGACATCCGTTTTGTGGAAGATGACTGGGAGAACCCCACGCTGGGCGCCTGGGGTCTGGGCTGGGAAGTCTGGCTCAACGGCATGGAGGTGACGCAGTTCACCTACTTCCAGCAGGTCGGCGGCATCGACTGCAGGCCCATCACGGGCGAAATCACCTACGGCCTGGAGCGCCTGGCCATGTACCTGCAGGGGGTGGACAACGTCTACAACCTCAAGTGGACCGAAACCCTGAGTTATGGCGACGTCTACCTGCAGAACGAAAAAGAGCAGTCCGCCTACAACTTCGAGCACAGCGACGCCGACTTCCTCTTCACCGCTTTCACGGCGCATGAGAAACAGGCCAAGCACCTGATGGAGCAGCAGCTTGCGCTGCCGGCCTATGAGCAGGTGCTCAAGTGCGCGCACAGCTTCAACCTGCTGGACGCACGCGGCGCCATTTCCGTGACCGAGCGCGCCGCCTACATCGGCCGCATCCGCAACCTGGCGCGCGCCGTGGCGCAGAGTTATTACGAGAGCCGTGAACGACTGGGTTTTCCCATGGCGCCGCGGGCCTGGGTCGAGCAAATGACGAAGAAGGCAGCCTGACACCATGACGACCCAAAACCTTCTCGTTGAACTGTTTGTCGAAGAGCTGCCGCCCAAGGCGCTCAAGAAGCTCGGCGACAGTTTCGCCACCACCCTGGCTGAGCAGCTGCGTGCCATGGGGCTGGTCACGGCCGAATCTGTCGTGACGGCCTATGCTTCGCCGCGCCGCCTGGCCGCGCACATCTCGCAAGTCCTGCTGAAGGCAGCCGACAAGGCCGTGCAGCAAAAGCTCATGCCCGTGGCCGTGGGCCTGGACCCGGCCGGCAATCCCACGCAGGCGCTGATCAAGAAGCTCTCGGCCCTGGGCGCCGATGTGTCCGACCCGGCCCAGGCGGTCGCCGCGCTCAAGCGCGCGCCCGACGGCAAGGCCGAGGCCCTGTACTACGACAGCCTGGTCACCGGCGCCACGCTGGACAGCGGCCTGCAGAAGGCGCTGGACGAGGCGCTGGCCAAGCTGCCCATCCCCAAGGTCATGAGCTACCAGCTCGAGACCGATTGCGAACTGCCGGGCTGGAGCAGCGTGCATTTCGTGCGCCCGGCGCACGGCCTGGTGGCCCTGCACGGCAGCACCGTGGTGCCCGTCAAGGCGCTGGGCCTGAAGGCCGGCAACAGCACGCGCGGCCACCGCTTCGAAGCGAAGAAGGAGGTCGTGGTGCTCAAGGATGCCGACAGCTACGCTGCTGCGTTGCTGGACGATGGCGCGGTGATCGCGTCCTTCGCCGAGCGCCGCGCCGAGATCGTGCGCCAGCTGACGGCGGCCGCGGCCAAGGTCGGCGGCGGCGTGCGCGCCATCGAGGACGAGGCCCTGCTGGACGAGGTGACCGCCCTGGTCGAGCGCCCCAATGTTCTGGTCTGCGCATTCGAAAAGGAATTCCTGGCCGTGCCGCAGGAGTGTCTGATCCTCACGATGAAGGCCAACCAGAAGTATTTCCCGCTGCTCGACGCCGCCGGCAAGCTGACGAACAAGTTCCTCGTGGTCAGCAACATCAGCCCGGCCGACGCCAGCGCGGTGGTCGGTGGCAACGAGCGCGTGGTACGTCCGCGCCTGGCCGATGCCAAGTTCTTCTTCGACCAGGACCGCAAGAAGACGCTGGCCT
The DNA here is from genome assembly GCF_058807395.1 of Hylemonella sp. GW821-FHT12C09. Lineage (NCBI taxonomy): Bacteria > Pseudomonadati > Pseudomonadota > Betaproteobacteria > Burkholderiales > Comamonadaceae > Hylemonella > Hylemonella sp. GW821-FHT12C09. The sequence continues at coordinate 145,333 of NZ_JBXAQQ010000004.1, forward strand.
CGCGCGTCGAGGGCCTGGGCAAGGTGGTGTATCACAACAAGCTGGGCACCCAGGGTGAGCGCATGGAGCGCGTGCGCGCGATTGCGAAGGCGGTCGCGCAACAGCTGGGGGATGCCGAGCTGGTGGCGGCGACCGACGCGGCCGCACGCCTGGCCAAGACCGATCTGCTGACCGATATGGTGGGCGAATTCCCCGAGTTGCAAGGCATCATGGGCGGCTACTACGCGCGCCACGACGGCTTGGGCGAGGAGATCGCCAACGCCATCGAGGATCACTACAAACCGCGCTTCGCTGGCGACGAGCTGCCGCGCAACACCGCAGGCGTGGTCGTTGCGTTGGCGGACAAACTCGAAACTCTTGTCGGTATGTTCGGCATCGGCAATCTCCCGACCGGAGATAAAGATCCGTTCGCGTTGCGCCGTCATGCTCTGGGTGTGATCCGCATGCTTGTCGAGCGTAATTTGTCGCTCGAAGTTGGAGACCTTGTCGATAAGGCTTCGGCCGCATTCGAGGGAGTCGCAAAGATGCGCACGCAGAATGAGGCAGTGAAAGAGGCGGCTGGCAACTTTGAGTTCGGGCTTGGATTCGAAGGAAAGGGTAATGATCCTCTATCCAATTTCATCTATGACCGCCTTGCCGGCAGCCTGCGCGAGCAGGGCTACAGTGCCCAGGAAGTCGACGCCGTGCTGGCCCTGCGCCCGCAGCGCCTGGGTGATGTGGCCCAGCGCCTGGCCGCCGTGCGCGCCTTCGCCGCCCTGCCCGAGGCCGACGCCCTGGCCGCTGCCAACAAGCGGATCAGCAACATCCTGAAAAAAGCCCAGGAGGTTGATGCGCATGTCAGCGAGGTTCTGCTCAAGGAAGAGGCCGAGAAGCAGCTGTACGCCGCACTGAAGGACGTGGTGCCGCAGGCGAACCGGCAGTTCGACGCCGGCGACTACACCGCCTCGCTGAAAACGCTGGCCGCCCTGCGCGCGCCGGTGGATGCCTTCTTCGACGGCGTGATGGTGAACGCCGAAGAGATGGACCTGCGCCTGAACCGCCAGGGCCTGCTCAAGAGCCTGCACGATGCCATGAACCGCGTGGCCGACCTGTCCCGATTGGCCGCCTGATACATGCACACCATGAAGCTGGTCATCCTCGACCGTGACGGCACCATCAACGAGGACAGTTCGGAGTTCATCAAGTCCGAAGCCGAGTGGAAGCCGCTGCCCGGCGCGCTGGAGGCGATCGCCAGGCTGAACCACGCGGGTTGGCACGTGGTGGTGGCCTCCAACCAGTCGGGGCTGGGCCGCGGCCTGTTCGACGTGGCCGCGCTCAACGTCATGCATGCCAAGATGCACAAGCTGCTGGCGCTGGCCGGCGGGCGTGTCGAGGCCGTCTTCTACTGCCCGCACGCACCCGATCAGACCTGCCGTTGCCGCAAGCCGTTGCCGGGGCTGTTCGAGCAGATTGGCGAACGGTACGGCGTCTCGCTCAGGGGCGTGCCCACCGTGGGGGATTCGGCGCGTGACCTCGTCGCCGGTGCCGCCGCGGGCTGCGAACCGCATCTGGTGCTGACCGGCAAGGGCGAAGCCCTGCGCGGCCAGCCCCTGCCTGACAATTTCCCGGCCGGCACGCGTGTGCATGAGAACCTGCTGGCTTTTGCCGACTACCTGGTGGCGCGCGATACCGTGCGGGACAACGCCTGAGGACAGACACCATGGCATTGCTTCGTTCCCTGCTGCATCTCCTGTGGATGGTGGTCACCGTGATCCCCTGGGGCCTCATCATGGTGGTGGCCTCGATCCGCGTGCGCGGCAATCCGCTGTACTGGATGGCGGCACGCTGGCTGGGATGGGCCATCGATGGCGCCCGCGTCATTCTCGGCATCCGCGTGCGCGTCAGTGGCATGGAGAACCTGCCGGTGGGCGAGACCAGCCCGGCCATCCTGCTGGTCAAGCACCAGTCCACGCTGGAGACCTTTCTCATGCCCACGCTGATGCCGCATCCGCTGGCCTACGTGTTCAAGAAGGAGCTGCTGTACGTGCCCTTCTTCGGCTGGGCCATGGGCCGGCTGGACATGATCCACATCGACCGCTCGCAGGGCTCGCTGGCTTTTTCCAAGGTGGTGGCACAGGGCAAGGAACTGCTGGCGCGCGGTGTCTGGATCATCATGTTCCCCGAGGGCACGCGCATCCCGCGCGGCCAGGCCGGCACCTACAAGACGGGCGGCACGCGCCTGGCCGTGGCGACGGGTGCGCCGGTGATTCCGGTGGCCGTGAGTTCTGCCAAGTGCTGGCCGCGCAAGGCCTTCATCAAGCGACCGGGCCTGGTGGACGTGTCCATCGGCCAGCCCATCCCCAGCGCGGGTCGTGAGCCGGCCGAGCTGATGCGCGAGGTCGAGGCCTGGATCGAGGCCGAGATGCGCCGGCTCGACCCCGAAGCCTACAAGTGATCCTTCACTAAGATCAGGGCATGCGCAGCTTCTTCCTCCAGCTCGCCCTCGACCTCTTCGATGCAGCGCCCGTGCAGGCGCCGCCGACGCTGACTCCGGCGCCGCAGCCGACACCCCCTGCATTGCACGGCCCGCACCAGCCGGCCCAGGCCATCGACAGCGTGATGGCCCCGGCCCAGTTCAGCCATCCGCGCGCCAACCGCCAGACGCGTCTGTGCGACGCCCATGTGGCCTACGAGTTCAAGCGCGGCAAGCGCCGCACCATCGGCATGCAGGTCGGTCCGGACGGGCTGGTGGTCAGCGCACCGCGCTGGGTGCCGCTGTACGAGGTGGAGGCCGCCTTGCAGGAAAAGGCCAGCTGGATCGTGCGCAAGCTCGGCGAGATGCGCGAGCGCCAGCAGCGCCTCGATTCGACCCACATCGAGTGGCGCGACGGCAGCAGTTTCCCCTTCCTGGGCGAGGCGGTCATCGTGGTGCTCGACCCGACCCATGCCTACAGCACGGTGGGCGGCAGCCTCAAGGCCGATGACGTGGAGGTGGTGCTGCATACCGATGCCCAGGCGCCCAACCTCACGCTGGACGGCGTGCCACGCCTGACCCTGCACATCGGCCTGCCGCAGCACGCCAGCACCCAGCAGATCCGCGACACGGTTCAGGCCTGGTTGATGCGCCAGGCCCACCGCGTTTTCACCGAGCGTCTGCATCACTACGCGCCGCAACTGGGCGTGCAGTGGCGCAAGCTCTCGCTCAGCAGCGCGGGCACGCGCTGGGGCAGCGCCAGCAGCGACGGCGCCATCCGGCTGAACTGGCGGCTGATCCACTTCCGCCAGAACGTGATCGACTACGTGGTCGCGCACGAACTCAGCCACCTGCGCGTGATGGACCACAGCCCGCGTTTCTGGGACACGGTGCGCTCGGTCGTTCCGGATTACCAGAGCCTGCGCGGCGAACTGCGCGACGAGGCCCTGCCGCGCTGGCACTGAAATGGCGACGGCATTCAGCGCCGACACCCTGACCAGCCTGGCGCTGGCCCTGGGGCTGGGCTTGGTGATCGGCATCGAACGCGAGCGCAGCAAGGGCCGTGGTCCCACGCGCCGCTTTGCCGGCATCCGTACCTTTGCCCTGGCCTCGCTGACCGGTGCCGGGGCACAGGTGCTGGGCCAGGCCTGGCTGACGGCCGTGGCCGGTGCCCTGGTGGCGGGGCTGGCGCTGGTCTCGCATTTCAAGGACCGCTCGCGCGATCCGGGGGTCACCACCGAGATCGCGCTCTTCCTCACGTTTCTGCTGGGCCTGCTCAGCGTGCCTGAGCCGGTGCTGGCCTCGGCGCTGGGCGTGACCGTGGCCGTGCTGCTGGTGGCGCGTGTGCCGCTGCAGCGTTTCTCGACGCAGCTGCTCGGTGAACAGGAGCTGCGCGATGCCCTGCTGCTGGCGGCCTCGGCCCTGGTGGTCCTGCCGCTGGCGCCCGACCGGGCCCTGCCCTGGCTGGGGGGCATCAACCTGCGCGTGGTCTGGCAGCTGGTCGTGCTCATCATGGCGGTGCAGGCACTGGGTCACGTGGCCTTGCGCCTGTTCGGCAGCCGGCTCGGTCTGCCGCTGTCGGGGCTGGTGGCGGGTTTCGTCTCCAGCACCGCCACCATCGCCACCATGGGCGCACGTGTCGCCCGTCATCCGGAATTGCGCATGGCCTGCGTGGCGGGTGCCTGGTTCTCCACGGTCTCCACGACCTTGCAGGTGATGCTGATCGCCGGGCTACTCTATCCGGCGGGTCTGCACCTCGTCGCGCCGGCCATGGGCAGCGCCCTGCTGATGGCGCTGCTGCTCGGGCTGGCCGCCTATCGGCGCAGCCCGGTGCCGCCGGACGAGGCGCCGGCGCAGGGGCGGGCCTTCAGCCTGCGCCAGTCCATCCTGCTGGCCCTGCTGTTCACCGGCATAGCGGCCGTCGTGGCCTGGCTGCAGCAGGGCATGGGGACGCTGGCCACCCTGGCCGCCACGGCGCTGGCGGGTTTTGCCGACGCGCATTCATCGGCCGCGGCGGTCATGGGCCTGGCGGCACGCGATGAGATCGAGCCGTTCACCATGCTCACCGCCGTGCTGCTGGCCTTCAGCACCAACAACGCGAGCAAGATCGTGTCTGCCTATGTGACCGGAGGGGCACGTTACGGCAGCATCGTGGGCGCCGGGCTGATGCTGGTGGCGCTGGCCGCGTGGGCCTGCTGGGGCTGGTTGCGCCTGTCGTTCTGAAAACAGAACAGCCCGCCGGCATCACATGCGGGCGGGCTGCACAGGGTGCGGCAGGGCCGGATTACTTCTTGGCGTCAGCCTTCTTCTCGGCTTTCTTGGCGGCGACGGCGGCCTTCTTGGCCTCGGCTTTTTTCTCGCCCTTGGCTTCGGTCTTCATGGCCGGCTTGGCCGCAGCAGCGGGGGTGGCCGGCGTTGCGGGCGTGGCAGGAGCGGCGGGTGCAGCAGCCTGGGCAAAGACGTTGGCTGCGAACAGGCCGGCGATCAGGGTGGCGAGGATCTTGCTCATTTCATTTGCCTTTCAAGGTTGATGTTGTGACCCCGTTGGATACGGAGACACTGACACAACGGCAGGCCTGCAGGCCCAGTTGACCTCGCATGTGTATCGAGACGTATCCGTGTGCCGACCCGGGCCGCTCAGGCCGCACCGGTCTTGAACAGGGCCGCCACCACATCGGACTGCGTGATCATCCCGACCACGCGCAACTGCTCATCCACCACCGGCATGTGGTGCAGTCCGCCGTCGGAGAACAGGCCCACCAGATCCACCATGAGCTGTTCCGGGCGGGCCACGCGCACCTTGCGCGTCATGATGTCGGCCACGTAGCGCGCCGTGCTCATCACGGGCATCTTGCGCGGGTCCGGCGCGCCGTGGCCGACAAAGAAGTCGTGCAGCGAGACGATGCCGGCCAGCGTGCCGTCGTCGCGGACCACGGGCAGCGCCTTGACCTTGTGCCGCGCCAGCCGGGCCCAGGCCTCGTCGACCGAGTCGCGCGGGCCGACATGGACCACGTCGCGCGACATGATGTCGCGACAGAGCACGTCGCCCCATTTGCGGCGGCTGGCGTGCAGCTGCGCGCGCGTGAGGATTTCTTCCAGGTCATCGGGGCTGATGTCGAGCAGCTCACCCTGGCTGGCCAGGGCGGCATCCAGATCCTGCTTGCTCAGGCCCAGGCGCGCGCTCGGCTGCAGGTCCGCCGTGCGGTGCGGGTGGGGCTGGGGCGCAGGCTGGTGCGGGTAACGCCGCTGCATCAGGTTGTTGAAGAGCAGCGCCAGCGCGAGCAGAAGCGTGGAGTTCGCAGCGACGGGCCACAGCGCATAACCATAGCCGAGCTGGGCGATGGCCGGCCCGCCCAGCACGGCCGTCAGGGCCACCGCCCCACCGGGCGGGTGCAGGCAGCGCAAGGCGAACATGGCCGCGATTGCCAGCGCGCCAGCGGCACCCGCTGCCAGGCCGTCGTGGCCCAGGGTGTGCGCGCAGAGAACGCCGATCAGCGCCGACACCAGGTTGCCGCCGATGATGGACCAGGGCTGGGCCAGCGGGCTGGCCGGTACCGCAAAGAGCAGCACGGCGGAAGCGCCCATGGGGGCGATGAACCAGGGGTTGAGCTCGCCCAGGGACTGGTGGCTCAGCCATTCAGTGCCCAGCAGGCCGAGGCCGGCGCCCAGGCAGCCCAGCCAGATCTCACGCCGGCTGACCGAGAGCGGCGCAGGCCAGAAACTGCGCAGCCAGGGAAGAAGGGGATGCACGCGAGCCGCTCCTGTAAGCACCAAGGTGGGGCATTGTAGGAGGGCCCGGTTTCAGTGAGTGGAATGAGGCCGGTGGAAACGGTAGACGCCTTCGGCGTCGCGGCTGCGCTGCAACTTGCCCTCGAACCACAGGGCATGCAGATGGGCCACGGCCTCGCCCATGGCAAAGGTGGTCTGGTGCAGGTCGAGCTTGCGCTTGAAGAGGATGGGCAGCACGTCGGCGGCGCTGCAGGGCTTGAGCGCGCAGGCTTCCATCACCTCGGCCAGGCGGTCGCGGTGGTGTTCGTGCAATTGTTCGATGCGCCGGTGCAGGCCGGTGAAGGGCTTGCCGTGCGAGGGCAGGGTCAGCGTGTCGGTCGGCAGGTCCTTGAACTTGTCGATCGATTGCAGGAAGAGCTTCAAGGCATCGGCCTCGGGCTCCATGTCGAAGACGCTGACATTGGTGGAGATGCGCGGCAGCATCATGTCGCCGCCGATCAGCAGATTCAGGTCGGCGCAATAGAGCGCAATGTGTTCGGGCGCATGGCCGTGGCCGCTGATGCAGCGCCAGCCACGACCGCCGATGTCCACCACGTCGCCTTCCATCAGACGGCGGAACTGGCGCGGCACGGCCGGTACCAGGGTGGGGTAATAACTGGCGCGCTCGCGGATCTTTTCCATGGAGAGTGGGTCGCGCAGGCCGTGAGACGAGAAGAACAGCGCCGAACTGTCGCCGCCGAAGCCGTTGCTGCCGGAGGAGCCGATGCGCGCCAGGTTGTAGTCGGTGGCGCTCATCCACAGGCGGCAGGGAAACTCGGGGGTGCTCCAGCGCGCGCACAACCAGTCGGCCAGGCCGATGTGGTCCGGGTGCATGTGCGTGACGATGACACGCAGCAGGGGCAGGCCCTCGAAGGTGCTGGCAAAGATCTGCTCCCATTGGGCCTTGGCCTCGTCGCGGCTGATGCAGCAGTCCACCACCGTCCAGCCTTCGCGGCCGTCGAGCCGGTCGCGCAGCAGCCAGAGGTTGATGTGGTCCAGCGCAAAGGGCAGGGCCATGCGGACCCAGCGCACGCCGGGGGCCACTTCCATGGTCTGGCCGGTTTCGGGCAGGGTGTCCCCCAGGGGGTAGTGGAGCTGGCGTTCGAGTTCGTTCATGTTCTGTGACAGAATTGACGTTTACGTAAACGTCAAGTGACGGGCCCTCATTCTAGGAGGCGTCACTGGCGCGGCGCTGTCGCCTTTGTTGAACCCACTGTAACGCAGACCCATCCATGGCAACGACCTACAGCATCAGCGATCTGGCCCGGGAATTCGACCTGACCACGCGCGCCATGCGCTTCTACGAGGACATGGGCCTGCTGCAGCCCGAGCGCAGCGGACCGGGCGGCCGCATCCGCGTCTACAGCGGGCGCGACCGCACGCGCCTCAAGCTCACGCTGCGCGCCAAGCGCCTGGGCCTGAGCCTGACCGAGGCCAAGGAAATCATCGACATGTACGACAGCCCGCGGGATACCGGGCTGCAGCTCAAGAAGTTTCTCGATGTGCTGGCCGCGCACCGCACCCAGGTCGAGGAGCAGATGGCCGACCTGCAGGCCAACCTGGACGAGATCAAGGCGCACCAGCGCGAGGCCCGCGCCCTGCTGGCCAAGCTCGACAAGAAGAACGGCAAGTAAGGCCGTTTGAACCACCACGGAGATTTTTCATGAACCTGCCCGGACTCAACTTCCAGCTTGGCGAAGACATCGACGCGCTGCGCGATGCGGTGCGTGAATTCGCACAAAGCGAAATCGCCCCGCGCGCTGTCGAGATCGACCGCAACGATCAATTCCCCATGGACCTGTGGCGCAAGATGGGCGACCTGGGTGTGCTGGGCATCACCGTGGGCGAGGAGTACGGCGGCGCCAACATGGGTTACCTGGCCCACATGATCGCCATGGAGGAGATCAGCCGCGCCAGTGCGTCGGTGGGCCTCAGCTACGGCGCGCACAGCAACCTCTGCGTGAACCAGATCAAGCGCAACGGCAACGAGGCGCAGCGCAGGAAATACCTGCCCAAGCTGATCAGTGGCGAACACGTGGGCGCGCTGGCCATGAGCGAGCCCGGCGCTGGCAGCGACGTGCTCAGCATGAAACTCAAGGCCGAGGACAAGGGCGCTTATTACCTGCTCAACGGCAGCAAGTTCTGGATCACCAACGGCCCCGATGCCGACACCCTGGTGGTCTACGCCAAGACCGAGCCCGAGCTCGGCGCGCGCGGCGTCACGGCCTTCCTGATCGAGAAGGGCATGAAGGGGTTCTCGATCGCGCAGAAGCTCGACAAGCTGGGCATGCGCGGCAGCCACACCGGCGAGCTGGTGTTCCACAACGTCGAAGTGCCGGCCGAGAACGTGCTGGGCACGCTCAATGGCGGCGCCAAGGTGCTCATGAGCGGGCTGGACTACGAGCGCGCCGTGCTCACCGGCGGGCCGCTGGGCATCATGCAGGCGGTGATGGACAACGTCATCCCCTACATCCACGACCGCAAGCAGTTCGGCCAGAGCATCGGAGAATTCCAGCTGATCCAGGGCAAGGTGGCCGACATGTACACCGTGCTGCAGGCCGGCCGCTCCTTCGCCTACACCGTGGCCAAGAACCTGGACCTGCTGGGCGCCGAGCACGTGCGCCAGGTGCGCAAGGACTGCGCCTCGGTCATCCTGTGGACGGCCGAGAAGGCCACCTGGATGGCCGGCGAGGGCGTGCAGATCTTTGGCGGCAACGGCTACATCAACGAATACCCGCTGGGCCGCCTGTGGCGCGATGCCAAGCTGTATGAGATCGGCGCCGGTACCAGCGAGATCCGCCGCATGCTGATCGGCCGCGAACTCTTTGCCGAGACCATGTGAGCCCGCCGGGTGTCATGGGCCTGAAACCGGCAGGCGGCACAATACCTCCCTGAGATGAAAGGGAAGTCTGACGTGAAGTTCTCGCTGCGCACCTTCGGCCACCACTTGCTGGGTGCCCTGGCTTCGGCCACACTGCAGGCTTGGGTCATGGTGCTGTGTGTGGCCTTCACGCTGACCCTGCTGCGCATGGGCCAGATCGCCTGGCACTGGCCCGAAGGCCTGGAGGCGCCGCTCTCCGATGTCTGGGCCGTGGTCTACCAGGGCGCGCGTTTCGACCTCAAGGTCTGCGCTGCCGCGGCCATCCTGATGTGGCCGCTGCTCATTGTCGTGCCGGCGCGCTGGCATGGCTGGCTGGCGGGCACGGTGGCGTTCCTGTTCGTGACGGCCAGCCTGATCAACCTGCACTACTTCGGCTTCTACAAGACGCCCATCGACCCCGTGGTGTTCGGTTTCTTCGAAGACGACACCAAGGCCATCCTCCAGACCATCTGGAGCGACTTCCCGGTGTTCCTGACGCTGGCGGTGCTGGTAGGTGCCAGCTGGGGTGCCATCGCGGCGCGCAAGATCGCCTACGGGCGACTCAGCCTGGGGCTCAACCGCGGGGTGAGCGAGCGGCGCATCCCGGTCTGGCTCACGTTGCTGGGGGTGCTGCTGGCCTTCCTGCTGCTGGTGCTGACGACCAAGGGCACGCTGCGCGCCATGGCCCTGGGGCGGCAGAACGTCTCGGTCACCACCTCGCAGTTCCTCAACGACATGGTGCCCAATGGCGTCATCGCGCTCAAGTTTGCCTGGGACGCGCGGCGCGATTCACAAAACCTCAACGACCCCCTGCTGGGCCTCAAGCGCCTGGGCTTCGGCTCGCCCATGGAGGCCGCGCAGGTGCTGGGCATCGAGGCCAGGGACGAGCAGGCCTTGCGCGCCTCGCTCATGGCGCAGGGCGGGGCGCCGGCACCGGGGCCGCGCAAGAACCTGCTGTTTTTCCTGATGGAGTCCTGGAGCGCCGAGCCTTTCCTCTACCAGGATGCCAAGGACTTCGATGTGCTGGGCCGGCTGGCGCCCACCCTGCCCGGTGCCTGCCACTTCTCCAACTTCGACTCGGCCCAGCCCGGCACCCACCCTTCGCTGGAAGCCATCCTCTTCTCCACGCCCATCACGCCGCTCACGCTGGGGCCGCAGGGCAAGACGCCGATCCCCTGGTCGGTCCCGCTGCTGCTCAGGCAGGCGGGCTACCGCACCCTGTTCGTGACCTCGGCGCGCGCCGGCTGGCGCGAGCTGGACCGCGTGCTCAAGACCCAGGGTTTCGACGAGGTGATCGACGCCAGCCACCTGAAGGCGGCCTACCCCGAGGCGGACCTGGGCATCTGGGGCGTGTGGGACAGCTACGTGTTCCGTTACCTGTCGCAGCGCCTGAAGAAGCCGCAGGACCAGCCGCTTTTCGTCTTCGTGCTGACGGCCACCAATCATCCGCCCTACGACCTGCCACCCGAGTACCAGCGCGTCAAGCGCAAGGAAGCCAAGTGGGGGGGTGAGCGCAGTGCCGACACGCTGTGGCTCAACATCGATTCCTACCACTACGCCACCGACCAGCTCGGCGGCCTGGTGCAGGAGGTGCGCAATGGTCCCCTGCGTCACAACACCGTGATCGCCGCCACCGGCGACCACAATGTGCGCAGTTTCGGCCTGTATGCCACGCCGGAGCGGCGCCATCTGCTCAGCCAGGTGCCCTTCATGATCTGGGATGAGGGGCTGGCCTGCGGGCCGCAACGCCTGCTGCCGGCCAGCCACCGCGACATGTTCCCCACGCTGCTGCCCCTGCTGGGCGTGAACAGCGGCTACGTGCAGACCGGGCGCAATCTGCTGCTCGATCCGGCGCAGCAGTCCAAGCCGGCGCTCAATGCACCGCTGAGCGTGAACTACTACGGCACGGCGCGCAATGCCCGCGGCAGCTGGACGCTGGGCAACCCCGCCAGCTTTGTCTGTTCGCCGGTCGATCCCAGGAACGCCGCCAGCTGCCAGTTCGACGCGCAGCAGGACGCGCTGGCGCGTGCCCAGCTCGGCCTGCTGGACTGGAACGTGCGTGTGGCCCTGCGCCGCTGAAAAACAAGGCTCCTGTAGGAAAATCAAGCCATGAGCAAGACCCTCGACGATCTCTTCGCCCACAACCGCGTCTGGGCCGCGCAGATGGAGCGCGAGCGCCCCGGCTTCTTCACCAGCCTGAAGTCGCAGCAGAAGCCCAAGTACATGTGGATCGGCTGTTCCGACAGCCGCGTGCCGGCCAACCAGATTACCGGCCTGGAGCCGGGCGAGGTCTTCGTGCACCGCAATGTGGCCAATGTGGTGGTGCACTCGGACCTGAACGCGCTGTCCACCGTGCAGTTCGCGGTGGAACGGCTCAAGGTCGAGCACGTGATGGTGGTCGGCCATTACGGCTGCTCAGGTGTGCAGGCCGCGCTGGAAGGCGCGCGCATCGGCCTGGCCGACAACTGGCTGCGCCACATCATGGACGTGCGGGATCGCCATCGCGAGCTGCTCGACAGCATTCCCGAGGCGGCGCGCCACGATGCGCTGGTCGAGCTCAATGCCATCGAACAGGTGGTCAACGTGGCGCAGAGCACGGTGCTGATGGATGCCTGGGGGCGTGGCCAGAACGTGACCCTGCATGCCTGGGTCTACGGCGTACACGACGGGCTGCTCAAGGACCTGCAGATGACCGTGGACGGTCAGGAAGCGCTGGAGCCGCTGTACCGCCAGGCCATCGCCGGCGTGGCCCAGATCAAGCGCGGGTGAGCGCCCGCGCCGGCTGAACGCGATGTTCCCCCAGCGCCTGGATTCGACGCTGGCTTACGACATCGCCCAGGCGATGCTGGACGGCTTCAACCGCCATTACCAGCTCTTCCGCACCGAGCCCGCACGCGCCCAGCAGCGTTTCGAGACCGCCGACTGGCAGGGCCAGCAGCGCGCCCAGCGCGAGCGCATCGAGTTCTACGATCTGCGTGTCAAGGAGTGCGTGAGCCGGCTGGAGCAGACCTTCCAGGCCGGCGCCCAGCCCATGGCCATCTGGCAGCAGGTCAAGCTGCACTACATCGGCCTGCTGGTCAATCACCACCAGCCCGAGCTGGCCGAGACCTTCTTCAACTCGGTCACCACCAAGATCCTGCACCGCACGCATTTCCACAACGACTTCATCTTCGTGCGCCCGGCGGTCAGCACCGAGTACATCGAGAACGACGAACCCGCCGCCCGGCCGACCTACCGTGCCTACTACCCCACGCGCGAGACCCTGCGCGAGACGGTGGAGCGCATCATCGGCAACTTCCAGCTGCAGTGCCCTTTTGAAGACCTGGCGCGTGACGTGGGCGATGTGCTGGTCGCCGTGAACGACCTGCTGGGACAGAACCGGTTGCGCACCAATTTCCAGGTGCAGGTGCTCTCCAGCCTGTTCTTCCGCAACAAGGGGGCCTACGTGGTGGGCAAGATCATCAATGGCTTCGTCGAAGTGCCCTTCGCCCTGCCCATCCTGCACGGCGAACAGGGCCGCCTGGTGATCGACGCGGCGCTGTTCGGTGAGGATGACCTGCTGATGCTTTTCAGCTTCGCGCGGGCCTATTTCATGGTGGACATGGAGGTGCCCTCGGCCTACGTGCAGTTTCTGCGCAGCCTCATGCCGCGCAAGCCCCGCGCCGAACTCTACAACGCCCTGGGCCTGGCCAAGCAGGGCAAGACGCTGTTCTACCGCGACTTTCTTCACCACCTCAAACACTCGAGCGACCGCTTCCGTATCGCACCGGGCATCAAGGGCATGGTCATGCTGGTGTTCGACCTGCCCTCCTTCCCCTACGTCTTCAAGATCATCAAGGACTGGTAACCGCCGCCGAAGGACACCACGCGTGAACAGGTGAAAGGCAAATACCTGCTGGTCAAGCAGCACGACCGCGTGGGCCGCATGGCCGACACGCTGGAGTACAGCCTGGTGGCGTTCCCGCTGGAGCGTTTCGACGAGGAACTGCTCGCCGAGATCCGGGAGTTCGCGCCCAGCCAGCTCGAGATCAGCGACCGCGACCAGGATGGACGCCGAGAAGTCGTCATCCAGCACCTCTACATCGAGCGGCGCATGATCCCGCTCAACATCTACCTGCAGCAAGCCTTTGACGCGGGCGCGACCGACCCGGCCAGCAGCTCCGAGGAAGCCCGCCGGGCGCGCCGCCAGCTGGAGCGCACCGTCATCGAGTACGGCAATGCCATCAAGGACCTGGTGGCCGCCAACATCTTCCCCGGCGACATGCTGTGGAAGAATTTCGGACTGACGCGCCAGGGCAAGGTGGTGTTCTACGACTACGACGAGATCGAGTACATCACCGACTGCAACTTCCGACAGGTGCCGGCGCCGCGCCATGAGGAAGAGGAGATGAGTGGCGAGGTCTGGTACAAGGTCGGCCCGCGTGATGTCTTCCCCGAGACCTTCGCGCCTTTCCTGCTGGGCAACCCGGTCGTGCGCGAGGTGTTCATGCAACACCATGCCGACCTGCTCGACCCGGCCTTCTGGCAGAGTCACAAGGAGCGCATCCAGCAGGGGCATGTCTACGACGTCTTTCCCTACGAGCGCAGCCGGCGCTTTTCGCAACAGCGCAGCGCCATCTGAAAAATTGACCTGGGTCATGTTCCGGGCCACGTCGGGTCGGCTACATTCCGTCTTGCCCGGGGTGCACACGCGATGTGCTGAGATGGTGATCCGAACCCGCGAACTTGATCCGGTTAATGCCGGCGTAAGAAGAGCCTGACCTGCCGTCCACCCAGCGTGGCGTGCCGCGTCTGTTTCCCCTTGCTGGCCTCGTGCCGTCTTCCGGTTCGCCTTCTGTGAACCTCCTTCGGAGCAAAACCATTTGTTTCAAGGAGATCCACAGTGAATGCACCCGACCAACTCAGCCAGTTCATCAGCCTCACGCGTGAGCCCTTGCCGGCCTCGCGCAAGATCCATGTGACCGGCACGCGACCCGATGTGCGCGTGCCCATGCGCGAGATCACGCAGAGCAACGGCGAGGCGGTGCTGGTTTACGACACCTCCGGCCCCTACACCGACCCGCAGGCCGAGGTCGACGTGATGCGCGGTCTGCCCGCGCTACGCCAGGGCTGGATCGAAGCCCGTCGCGATACCGAGTCCTACAGCGGCCGCGCGCGTGTGGCGCTGGACGATGGTCTCAAGGGGGCTGAAGCCGATGCCCTGGCCGCCTTGCGCGCCCAGGCCGCCGGCTTGCAGCGCACGCCGCGCCGCGCCAAGGCGGGCGCCAATGTGAGCCAGATGTACTACGCGCGCCGCGGCATCGTCACCCCCGAGATGGAGTACGTGGCCCTGCGCGAGAACCAGCAGCGCGAGTGGACGGCCCCCTACCTGGACAGCCCCGAGCGTGAACAGCGCCTGGCCGGCAACAGCTTTGGCGCCAGCATCCCCAAGGTGGTGACCCCCGAGTTCGTGCGCGACGAAGTGGCGCGCGGGCGCGCCATCATTCCGGCCAACATCAACCACCCCGAGCTGGAGCCCATGGCCATCGGGCGCAACTTCCTGGTCAAGATCAACGCCAACATCGGCAACTCGGCGGTGACGTCCAGCATCGAGGAAGAGGTGGAAAAACTCGTGTGGTCCACCCGCTGGGGCGCGGACACGGTGATGGACCTGTCCACCGGCAGGAACATCCACACCACACGCGACTGGATCCTGCGCAACTCGCCCGTGCCCATCGGTACCGTGCCGATCTACCAGGCGCTGGAGAAAGTGGGCGGCGTGGCTGAAGACCTGACGTGGGCCATCTTCCGCGACACGCTGATCGAGCAGGCCGAGCAGGGCGTGGACTACTTCACCATCCACGCCGGCGTGCGCCTGCCTTTCATCCACCTCACGGCCAACCGGGTCACGGGCATCGTCTCGCGCGGCGGCTCCATCCTGGCCAAGTGGTGCATTGCCCACCACCAGGAGAACTTCCTCTACACGCAGTTCGAGGAAATCTGCGCCATCATGAAGGCCTACGACGTGAGCTTCTCGCTGGGTGACGGCCTGCGCCCCGGCTCGGGCGCGGATGCCAACGACGAGGCCCAGTTCGCCGAGCTGCGCACCCTGGGCGAGCTCACGCAGATCGCCTGGAAACACGATGTGCAGACCATGATCGAAGGTCCGGGCCATGTGCCCATGCACATGGTGCAGGCCAATATGACCGAGCAGCTCAAGCACTGCGGCGAGGCCCCCTTCTATACGCTGGGCCCGCTGACGACCGACATCGCCCCGGGTTACGACCACATCACCAGCGGCATCGGCGCGGCCATGATCGGCTGGTTCGGCACGGCCATGCTCTGTTACGTGACGCCCAAGGAGCACCTGGGGCTGCCGGACCGCAATGATGTGAAGACCGGCATCATGACCTACAAGATCGCCGCGCACGCAGCCGACGTGGCCAAGGGCCACCCGGGGGCGCGGGCGCGCGACGATGCCTTGTCCAAGGCGAGGTTTGAATTCCGCTGGATGGACCAGTTCAACCTCTCGCTGGACCCGGACACCGCGCGCGACTTCCACGACGAGACCCTGCCCAAGGACGCGGCCAAGGTGGCGCACTTCTGCTCCATGTGCGGGCCCAAGTTCTGTTCCATGAAGATCACGCAGGAGGTGCGCGACTACGCGAAAACCCAGGGCGTGAGCGAGGTCCAGGCGCTGGATGCCGGCATGACGCAGAAATCCGCCGAGTTCCGGCGCACCGGCGGCGAGATCTATATCACCGTCGACCGGGGGAACACCCCTACGTAGTCCTCCTGACCGCCGCGTTGGGCCCTGGGTGCGGGCCTTTCGCGGCAAAATAGGGGCACAAGTTTTTGCCTCAGGAGCACACCATGTCCGATCCCATCGTCATCGTCGGCGCCGCCCGTACCCCCATGGGGGCTTTCCAGGGCGACTTTTCCTCCCTCTCGGCCCATGACCTGGGTGGTGCGGCCATCCGCGCCGCTGTCGAGCGCGCCGGCATCCAGGCCGGGCTCGTCAACGAAGTGCTGATGGGCAACTGCCTGATGGCCGGCCAGGGTCAGGCCCCGGCGCGCCAGGCCGGCTTCAAGGGCGGCCTGCCCAAGAGCGCGGGCGCGGTGACGCTGTCCAAGATGTGCGGCTCGGGCATGCGCGCGGCCATGTTCGCGCACGACATGCTGCATTCCGGCACGGCCGACGTGGTCGTGGCCGGCGGCATGGAGAGCATGACCAATGCGCCCTACCTCATGCTCAAGGGCCGCGGCGGCTACCGCATGGGTCATGACAAGATCTACGACCACATGATGCTCGACGGCCTCGAAGACGCCTACGAGGCCGGCCGCTCCATGGGCACCTTCGGCGAGGACTGTGCCGCCAAGTACAAGTTCACGCGCGAGCAGCAGGACCATTTCGCCAGCAGCAGCGTGCGCCGCGCGCAGGCTGCCATCCAGAACGGCGGTTTTGCGGCCGAGATCACGCCGGTGACCGTGAAGACCCGCGCTGGCGAGACCGTGGTCGCCATCGACGAAGGTCCGGGCAAAGCCAAGCTCGACAAGATTGCGGCGCTCAAGCCCGCCTTCAAGAAGGACGGCACCATCACGGCCGCCAGCAGTTCGTCCATCAACGACGGTGCCGCAGCGCTCGTGATGATGCGCGCCTCCACCGCCGCCAAACTGGGCTGCAAGCCGCTGGCGAAGATCGTGTCGCACGCCATGTACGCGCAGGAACCCGAGTGGTTCACCACCGCTCCGGTGGGTGCCACGCAAAAAGCCCTGGCGGCTGCCGGCTGGAGCGTGAAGGACGTGGACCTGTGGGAGGTCAACGAGGCCTTTGCCGTGGTGCCCATGGCGCTGATGGAAGAGCTCAAGGTTTCGCACGACATCGTCAACGTCAACGGCGGCGCCTGCGCGCTGGGCCACCCGATTGGTGCCAGTGGTGCACGCATCATGGTCACGCTCATGCACGCACTCAAGGCCCGTGGCCTCAAGCGCGGCCTGGCCACGCTGTGCATCGGCGGCGGCGAAGGCACCGCGGTGGCGCTGGAAATGCTCTGAAAAACCGGCGTTTATCCACGCCATAGATCACCTCAGGGGTCTGGCAAAGTTTCCATAAGTGGGCGATGATGCAGGCCTTGCGCCTCATCAGGACCCAGGCATGAAATTCAGCTCCAAACTTCTCCTGTGTGCCGTGGTTCCCGCGGCGCTTTTCATCGTCGGCCTGGCCGGCAGCATCGGCGGGCTGGTCTACACCAAGAACCAGTTCGGTCGGTACATCCAGACCGAGCAGCGCATCAGCGCCGGGCTCAACGAGATGTACGCCCAGGGCCTGCAGATGGGCCAGGCCTTGCGCAACATCGTGCTCGACCCGGCCAATCCCCAGGCGCCCAAGAACCTGGACGTGGCGCGTGCGGCCTATGACAAGGCCTATGGCGACGCTGTCAAGACCGCCAAGGGGACGGCCTTCGAGGAAGGCCTGGCCAAGTTGCCGCCGCTGCGTGCGGCACATGCCCAGGCTCAGGAAAAAGTGCTGGCCCTGATCAAGGAGCAGTCGACGCAAACGGTGCAGTTCCTCAACAGCACCGAGACGCCAGCCTGGCGCAATCTGCGCGGCGAGCTGCTCAAGCAGGTCGAGGTGGCCGGCAAGGTGTCGGAAGAAGCGCAGGCCAACGTTGATCGTCAGGCCAACCGGGTCATCCTTTTTTCCATCTCCCTGGCCGTGCTGGCTGTGGCGGTGGCCACCGGCTTCACGCTCTACCTGCGCAACACGGTCTGCAACGAACTGGGCGGAGACCCGGGTGATGCGCGCCAGGCCCTGTCGGAGATCGCCGAGGGCAACCTGGCCTATCCCGTGCCGCCGACACGGTTCCGGGGCAGCTTGATGGAAGGACTGGTGACGATGCAGGAGTCGCTGCGCCGTCTGGTGGGCGAGGTGCGCCACTCGACCGACAGCATCACCACGGCCAGCAGCGAGATCGCTGCCGGCAGCCAGGACCTGAGCGCGCGCACCGAGAGCCAGGCCAGCGCGCTGGAAGAAACCGCGGCCTCGATGGAAGAACTCTCTTCGACCGTCAAGCAGAACGCCGACAACGCCCGCCAGGCCAACCAGCTGGCCCAGAGTGCGTCCACGGTCGCGGTGCAGGGCGGCGAAGTGGTGGCCCAGGTGGTGGACACCATGAAGGGCATCAATGATTCGAGCAAGAAAATCGCCGACATCATCAGCGTGATCGACGGCATCGCCTTCCAGACCAACATCCTGGCGCTGAACGCGGCCGTGGAAGCTGCCCGCGCGGGCGAACAGGGCCGTGGTTTTGCCGTGGTGGCTTCCGAAGTGCGTAGCCTGGCCGGCCGCAGTGCCGAGGCCGCGAAAGAGATCAAGACGCTCATCACCGACAGCGTGGAACGCGTGGGGCAGGGCACGACCCTGGTCGACCAGGCCGGTGCCACCATGAACGAGGTGGTGGCCAGCATCCGCCGCGTGACCGACATCATGGGCGAGATCAGCGCGGCCAGCACCGAACAGAGCCAGGGCGTGGCCCAGGTTGGCGAGGCCGTGCAGCAGATGGACCAGGCCACCCAGCAGAACGCCGCGCTGGTGGAGGAGTCCACTGCCGCGGCCATGAGTCTGCGTGAGCAGGCCCAGCACCTGAACCAGCTGGTGGGTACGTTCCGCCTCTGAAGTGACGACGGTTCTCGTCATCGGCGCCTCGCGCGGCATCGGCCTGGAGTTCGTGCGCCAGTACCTGACGGAGGGTGCACGTGTTCTGGCGACGGCGCGCGATGCAGCGGGCCTCGCACGGCTGCAGGAGCTGGGGGCCACGGCGCTCAAGGTTGACGTGGCCGATCCGGCCAGCGTCAGCGGCCTGGCCTGGCTGCTCGACGGCGAGTCGATCGATATCGCGCTTTACGTGGCCGGGGTCTGGTCCGGTGCGGGGGCCGGTACGCCGCCTACCCAGCCTGAGTTCGACCGTGTCCTGCACACCAACGTACTGGGGGCCATGCAGGCCATCCCCCAGGTGGCGCCGTTGGTCGCAACGTCGCGGCAGGGCGGCCGATTCGCTTTCATCACCAGCGGCATGGGGCAGATCGGCACCGTCGAGTCGAGCTACGGCTGGACCTACCGCGTCAGCAAGGCCGCGCTCAATATGGCGGTGGTCGCCGCCCAGCCTGACTACCCGGGCGTCATCATGGTGGCCCTGTGTCCGGGCTGGGTCCAGACCGATATGGGAGGCGCCGGTGCGCCGCTGACCGTGCAGCAAAGCGTGACCGCCATGCGCCGCACCCTGGCCGGTCTTCGCCCCGAGCACCAGGGGGCTTTCCTGCACCACGACGGCCGCCGCTACGACAGCTTCTGAGCGGCATAATTGACGTTTACGTCAACGTCAATTGAAAGCGGGCCCCATGCTGCTGACTCAGGACCAGGAAATGATCCGCGACGCGGTGCGCGACTTTGTGCGTGCCGAACTCTGGCCGCACGCCGCGCGCTGGGACCGGGAGCGCCACTTCCCGCGCGAGGTGCACCGCGGCCTGGCCGCGCTGGGCGCTTACGGCATCTGCGTGCCCGAGGAGCAGGGCGGTGCCGGTCTGGATTACCTGAGCCTGTCCCTCGTCCTGGAAGAGATCGCCGCGGGTGATGGCGGCACCAGCACGGCCATCAGTGTCACCAACTGCCCGGTCAACGCCATCCTGATGAAACACGGCAACGCGCAGCAACAAGCCAGATGGCTGGCGCCGCTGGCGCGTGGTGAGATGCTGGGCGCCTTCTGCCTGACCGAGCCGCACGTGGGCTCGGACGCCTCGGGCCTGCGCACCACGGCCCAGCGCGAGGGCGACGCTTACGTGCTCAACGGCGTCAAGCAGTTCATCACCAGCGGAAAAAACGGGCAGGTGGCCATCGTCATCGCCGTGACCGACAAGGGCGCCGGCAAGAAGGGCATGAGCGCTTTCCTGGTGCCCACCGATGCGCCGGGTTATGTGGTGGCCCGGCTGGAGGAAAAGCTGGGCCAGCACAGCAGCGATACCGCACAGATCAATTTCGAGGATTGCCGCATCCCGGCCGAGAACCTGATCGGTGCCGAGGGCGAGGGCTACAGGATTGCCTTGGGCGGGCTGGAGGGCGGGCGCATCGGCATCGCCTCGCAAAGCATAGGCATGGCGCGCAGCGCGCTGGACGTGGCCATCCAGTACGCCAAGGAGCGCGTGAGCTTCGGCCAGCCCATCTTCAACCACCAGGCCGTGGGGTTTCGCCTGGCCGAGTGCGCGACGAAGATCGAGGCCGCGCGCCAGCTGACCTGGCACGCCGCTGCGCTGCGCGACGCCGGACGCCCCTGCCTGAAGGAGGCCGCCATGGCCAAGCTTTTTGCGAGCGAGATGGCCGAGCAGGTCTGCAGTGCTGCCATCCAGACCCTGGGCGGCTACGGCTATGTGGCCGACTTCCCCGTGGAGCGCATCTACCGCGACGTGCGCGTCTGCCAGATCTACGAAGGCACCAGCGACGTGCAGAAAATACTGATCCAGCGCGCGCTTTGAGCGTCATACTCCCCCTTGAAAGAGGAGACGCATGAAAATCATCGACGCCCACCACCACATCTGGCGCCAGCAGGACCTGCCCTGGCTGCAGGGCCCCATGGTGCCGCGCATCTTCGGGCCTTACGAGGCGATCCGGCGCGATTACATGGTGGAAGAGTTCCTTGCCGACCAGGCCGGCTCGGGCATCACGCAGTCCGTCTACGTGCAGACCAACTGGCCGGCCGCGCAATTCGAGCAGGAAGCCGCCTGGGTGCAGGCCGAGGCACAACGCACCGGCTGGCCGCACGCCATGGTGGCCTATGCCGACATGATGGCGCCCGATGTGCGGCCGCAGCTCGACCTCCTGAAAAAATACCCGCTGGTGTGCGGCGTGCGCATGCAGCTGCACTGGCACGAGAACCCGCTCTACCGCTTCGCCCCGGGCCCCGAGCAGGTGCGCAGCGCCTTGCTGAGCCGCAATATTGCTCACCTGGCAGACTACGGCTACAGCTTCGACCTGCAGGTCTTCTCCGGCCAGATGGCCGATGCGGCGCAGCTGGCCGCTGCGAACCCGAAGGTCAATTTCATCCTGGTCCATGCCGGCATGCTGGCCGACACCTCGCACGTGGGGGTGCGGGCCTGGCGCGAAGGCATGGGCAAGCTGGCCGCACAGCGCAATGTGTTTGTGAAGCTCTCGGGCCTGGGCACCTTCCTGCAGCGCAACGATCCGGCGCACATTGCCATGGTGGTGGGGCAGACCGTGCGCTTCTTCGGCGCCCAGCGCTGCATGTACGGCTCCAACTTTCCCATCGAGAAGCTCTGGACCGACCATGCCAGCCTGATGGCGGCGCACCGCGCGGCCGTGCAAGACCTCTCGCCGGCCGAGCAGGCCGATATCTTTGGCGGCACCGCTGCGCGCGTGTACCGTCTGGCGGATTGACTGAAGGAGTAGCGCCATGCCCATCACCAAAGGATTCCGTGCCCTCGTCGACGAAGCGATGGCCGAGGTCAAGACCCACACCGTGCCCGAGGTGCTGGCCATGCTGGACGACCCCAAGGTGCACATCGTCGACATCCGCGATGTGCGTGAACTGAAAGAGGGCACTGTCACCGGCAGCACGCATGCGCCGCGCTGCATGCTGGAGTTCTGGGTCGACCCCGAGTCGCCGTACCACAAGCCCCTATGGGCCGACGAAAGCAAGCACTTCATCCTTTTCTGCGGCGCGGGCTGGCGCAGCGCGCTGGCGACCAAGACCCTGCAGGACATGGGCATGACCAACGTCTCGCACATCGAGGGCGGTTTCGCCGAGTGGGTCAAGCACGGCGGTCCGGTGGAGACGCTGGAACAGCGCAAGGCCAAAAAGGGCGGATGAGCACGGATTGCCCCTGCGGCCGGCGCGATGCAACCGGTCGTGTGCTGAGCCATGCGCGCTGCTGCGGCCCCTATCTCGCAGAGGTTGCCGGCAGACCGGCCCCCGATGCCGAGGCGCTGATGCGCTCGCGATACAGCGCGTTCGTGCTGGAACGGGCCGATTACCTGCTCGTCACCTGGCATGCCAGCACCCGGCCGACGGAACTGGGTTTCGATGCCGGCGTGAAGTGGCTGGGGCTGGAGGTGAAACAGCACCAGCCCATCGATGCCACGCATGCCGAAGTCGAATTCGTCGCACGCCAGCGCGACCGCAGCGGCCGCGCCCTACGCCTGCATGAGCGCAGCCGTTTTGTGCGCGAAGACGGGCGCTGGTACTACGTCGATGGAGATCTGACGTGAGATTCGAGGCCGTGCTCTTCGATTGCGATGGCGTGCTGGTCGATTCCGAGCCCATCGTCAACGGTGTGCTGCGCACCATGCTGGCCGAGCGCGGCTGGGTGCTGAGCGAGACCGAGTGCATGCGCATCTTCATCGGTAAGATGGTGCGCGACGAGAAGGAGCGCATCGAGTTTCACACCGGCCAGCCGCTGACCGAGGCCTGGCTGGCCAGCTTCCGCGAACGCCGCAACGCTGCGCTGGAGAACGAGCTGCGCATCGTGGCCAACGCGCAGGCCGCCGTGCATGCGGTGCACGAACGGCTGGATGCGCGCATTGCCTGCGCCTCGGGGGCTGATCGCCACAAGGTCGAACTGCAGCTGCGCAAGGTGGGCCTGCACGACTATTTCGAGGGTCGCATCTTCAGCGGCCACGAGATGCCGCGCTCCAAGCCGCACCCCGATGTCTACCTGGCTGCTGCAGCCGCCCTCGCGGCGCCGCCGCAGCGCTGCGCCGTGGTGGAAGACACGCTGATCGGCGCCGCCGCCGGCCTGGCCGCCGGGGCCACGGTGTTTGCCTATGTGCCGCAGGGGGATGCCGAGCCGTTTCTGCGCGCCGGTGTGGCTGCGGTGTTCGGCGACATGGCGCAGCTGCCCGCGCTCTTGTCCTAAGCCAGCGGCGCAAAACCCGAGGCCGGGCGCGCCGGCGCCGGGATCACGCCGCCGGCCTGCAACAGGCGCGTCATCTCGGCTTGCGGCAGCGGGCGCGAGAGCAGATAACCCTGGAATTCGTGGCAGCCCTGGTAACGCAGGAAGTCGAACTGCGCCTGGTTTTCCACGCCCTCGGCCACCACGGTCTTGCGCAGGCTCTGGCCCAGCGAGATCACGGCGCGCGCGATCATGGCCACATCCTCGTCGTGTTCGATGCCGGTGACCAGCGAGCGGTCGATCTTGATGATGTCCAGCGGGAAACGGCGCAGATAACTCAGCGCTGAATAGCCGGTGCCGAAGTCGTCCATGGCCAGCTGCACGCCCAGGGCCTTGAAGTCGCCCAGGGTGGCGACCACGCTGTCGCTGTCGCCCATGAAGACGGTTTCCGTGATTTCCAGTTCGACCAGGGATGAGGCCAGCTGGGCTTCCTCCAGCAGGCCGGCCACGTGGGCCACGATGTCGCCGCTGAGGAACAGGCGCGGCGAGAGGTTGACCGCCACCCGCAGGGGCGTGGGCAGGCGCCGGTTCCAGTCGCGCGCCGCGGCGAAGGCGCGGCGCAGGATGATGGTGGTCAGCGGCACGATGAGCCCGGTTTCCTCGGCGATGGGGATGAAGCGGTCCGGGCTGATGGGGCCGTACTCGGGGTGGGTCCAGCGCGCCAGCGCCTCCACGCCGACGATGCGGCGGCGGTGGTCCACCTTGGGCTGGTAGTGCACCTCGAACTCATCGCGCTCGATGGCCTGGCGCAGCGCGGCTTCCAGGTTGAGCCGCTCGTCGGCCACACGGTTGAGTTCGCTGGTGAAGAACTGGAAGTTGTTGCGCCCGCGGTTCTTGGCGGCGTACATCGCCGTGTCGGCGTGCTTGAGCAGGCTGGCCGGGTCTTCGCCGTCACCCGGGTACATGGCCACGCCCAGGCTAGCGCCCACGTGGAACTCGCGCCCCGACAGCATGACGGGGCGGCCGATCTCGGCCAGCACGCGGCGCAGCTGCGAGATCACGGTGCTGGTGCGGAAGTGGTCGCCCAGCAGCAGCACGAATTCGTCGCCGCCCAGGCGCGCCACGGTGTCGGAGGTGCGCACGCAGTGGCGCAGGCGGCTGGCGATTTCCTTGAGCAGCTCGTCGCCGGCACCATGGCCCAGGCTGTCGTTGATGAACTTGAAGTTGTCCAGGTCGATGAAGACCACGGTGAGGTAATAACCCAGGCGCGCCGCGCGTGCGATGCCCTGCTCGACCCGGTCGCCCAGCAGGATGCGGTTGGGCAGGCCGGTGAGCATGTCGTGGTTGGCCTGGCGCTCCAGTTCTTCCTGGTGGCGCTTGCGCTCCGAGATGTCCTGCACCGTGCCCTCGTAATAGAGGGTCTGGCCGTCCGTGTCGCGCACGGCGTGGGCGTTCTCCGAGATCCAGATGCGCGTGCCGTCCTGGCGGTAGACCTCGGACTCGAAGTTGAGCACCTCGCCCTGCTGGGCCATGAGCTGGTGGAAGCGCTCGCGCTGGCCGCTGCGGGCGTAGAGCTGGCGGCCGATGTCGTCCAGGCCGGCCATCAGCGCCGCGGGGCTGCTGTAGCCGTAGAGGCGGGCCAGGGCCGGGTTGGCGGCCAGGTAACGGCCATCGAGCGAGGACTGGAAGATGCCCTCGGAGGCGTGCTCGAAGATGTTGCGGTAGCGCAGTTCGGCTTCCTTCTGGGCCTGCGCCATCTCGCGCTGCGCGGTCACGTCCTCGATGAAACCTTCGATCACCAGCTCACCCTGCTCGTCGGGAACGGCGATGCCGCGTTCGTGCACCCACTTGATCTGCCCGGCCTGGGTGGTGATGCGGTAGTCCACCGTGAAGCGTTGCCCGCTGCGCACGGCGGCATCGATCTGCCCGCGCACGCGGCAGCGGTCCAGCGGGTGGGTGATGTCCTCCCAGCTGATGGCCGCGTTCTGCACCAGTTCCGCCGGGGCGTAACCGGTCAGGGCCAGGCAGCCCTGGCTGACGAAGACCATGCGCCAGCTCGCGTCGTGCAGGCAGCGGTAGGCCATGCCGTCCAGGTTGTTGACCAGGGTGTCGAGCACGCGCGCCCGGTCGAGCTCGCCGATGCTCAGCAGGCTGTTGCGACGGATGCGGGCGGGGTGGACGGTCACGACGGTGTTTTCCTGTGCAGACCCTGAAGGGTGAGCAAGCGTCATGCCAGGGGTGGCGCACTGCTGTGGTGCGCCGAATCTTTTTCAGCTGTCGTGAGGCCGCAGGGCCGGCGAGGGCGTGGGGTCCACGCCCTGGGCCCGTGCCGCGGCCTGTTCCGCCGCCAGCGCACGCTGGAAGGCCGGGCGGGCCTGCAGCCGTTGCCAGTAGGCCGTGGTGGCAGGGCCCCACTGCGGCGCCAGGCCCAGATGCTCTGCCAGCAGCAGGGCATAGCCTACGCTGGCGTCAGCGGCCGTGAAGTGTCCCTTGCACAGGTAATCCTGGCGGGCGACAGCGGCCTCGACCACGCGCAGGCGGGCCAGGAACCATCTGGCATAGTCCTCGGCGACCTGCGGCTGGCGCCGCTCGGGCGGCTCGAAATGGCGGTAGCGCAGCACCAGGGTCTGGGGAAAGGTCAGCGTGGCTTCGCCCAGGTGCAGCCAGTTGAGGTAGGCGCCGAAATCCGGCTCGCCGGGCGCTACGTCCAAACCCGCTTCGGGCTTCAGGGTCGCCAGGTACTGGCAGATGGCGGCCGACTCGGTCATGCGAACCTCCCCGTGCACCAGCAGGGGCACCGTGCCCAGCGGGTTGTGCTGCAGGTAGTCGCGCGCGTGGGCGCGCGGCGGGAAGGGCAGCATCTGCAGGGTGTAGGGCAGCTGCAGTTCCTCGAGCATCCAGAGTGGCCGGAAGGAGCGGGCGCTGACGCAGTGGTGGAGGTGGAGCATGGTTTCATCTTGCCGCAAAATGGGCCTCCTTCCGGCACGGCCAAGGGCTGGAAATCTGCCACAATTGACGTTTACGTAAACGTCAATCAAATCCCGCGATATGAAAATGGCGGGCTGTTGTTGAGAAAGAACGTTCATGCCGATTCTGGAAACCCAACTCAACGCCCGCTCGGCCGATTTCCAGGCCAACGCGACCGCCATGCGTGCCGTGGTGGCCGATCACCAGGCCCAGGTCGACAAGGTGGCCCAGGGCGGTGGCGAAGCTGCCCGCGCCAAGCACACCGCCCGCGGCAAGCTGCTGCCGCGCGAGCGCGTGCAGCGCCTGCTCGACCCCGGCACGCCCTTCCTCGAACTGTCGCCGCTGGCGGCTTTCAATATGTACAACGGTGACGCGCCCTGCGCCGGCCTGATCGCCGGCATCGGCCGCGTCAGCGGCGTGGACTGCATGATCGTCTGCAACGACGCCACCGTGAAGGGTGGTACCTACTATCCCGTCACGGTCAAGAAGCACTTGCGCGCGCAGGAGATCGCTCAGCAGAACCGCCTGCCCTGCATCTACCTGGTGGACTCGGGCGGCGCCAACCTGCCGAATCAGGATGAGGTCTTCCCCGACCGGGATCACTTCGGTCGCATCTTCTACAACCAGGCCCAGATGAGCGCGCTGGGCATCGCGCAGATCGCGGTGGTCATGGGCTCGTGCACGGCCGGCGGCGCCTATGTGCCCGCCATGAGCGACGAGGCCATCATCGTCAAGAACCAGGGCACCATCTTCCTGGGTGGCCCGCCGCTGGTGAAAGCCGCCACCGGCGAGGTGGTGACGGCCGAAGACCTGGGCGGTGGCGACGTGCACACGCGCCTGTCGGGCGTGGCCGACCACCTGGCGCAGAACGACCTGCACGCGCTGGCGCTGGCACGGGCCTCGGTGAAGAACCTCAACATCAGCAAGGCCCCGCCGCTGGCTGTGGGCGACCCCCTGCCGCCACGTTACCCGGCCGAGGAACTCTACGGTGTGATCCCGGCCGATACGCGCAAGCCCTTCGATGTGCGCGAGATCATTGCGCGCATCGTCGACGGCTCCGAGTTCGACGAGTTCAAGGCGCGCTACGGCACCACGCTGGTGACGGGTTTTGCGCGCATCGAGGGCATGCCGGTGGGCATCATCGCCAACAACGGCATCCTGTTCAGCGAATCTGCGCTCAAGGGCGCGCACTTCATCGAACTGTGCTGCCAGCGCAAGATTCCCCTGGTCTTCCTGCAGAACATCACGGGTTTCATGGTGGGCCGCAAGTACGAGAACGAGGGCATCGCGCGCAACGGCGCCAAGATGGTCACGGCCGTGTCCACCGCCAATGTGCCCAAGTTCACCGTCATCATCGGCGGGTCTTTTGGCGCCGGCAACTACGGCATGTGCGGCCGCGCCTTCGGTCCGCGTTTCCTCTGGATGTGGCCCAACGCACGCATCAGCGTGATGGGCGGTGAGCAGGCCGCCAGTGTGCTGGCCACCGTCAAGCGCGACGGCATCGAGGGCAAGGGCGGTCAGTGGAGCGCACAGGAGGAAGAGTCCTTCAAGGCCCCGATCCGCCGGCAGTACGAGGAGCAGGGCCACCCCTACTACGCCACGGCCCGCCTGTGGGATGACGGCGTGATCGACCCGGCCGACACGCGGCGGGTGCTGGCGCTGGGCCTGTCGGCCTCGCTCAATGCGCCGATCCCGGACATGAAGTTCGGTGTGTTCCGCATGTGATGCGGCCTGGCCTGCCAGAATGCGGGCCCCTTGAAGAAATCCGGAACTGAATTGAAAGCCTCAACTTCCTCCGCCCTGCTATCCGACGATTGGGTCGCGCGCAGCCTGCGCAGCGTCTGGCACCCCTGTACCCAGATGCAGCACCACGAGACCGTGCCGCTGATCCCGGTCAGCCATGGCCGCGGTGCCTGGCTGGTCGATGTGCAGGGCAAGGCCTACCTGGACGCCATCAGCTCCTGGTGGGTCAACCTCTTCGGTCATGCCAACCCGCGCATCAACACCGCACTCAAAGACCAGCTCGACAAGCTGGAGCACGCCATGCTGGCGGGTTTCACGCACCAGCCGGTGGTGGAGCTCTCGGAGCGCCTGGGCGCGTTGACCGGCGGTGTGCTGGGGCATTGCTTCTATGCATCCGACGGCGCCTCGGCCGTGGAGATCGCGCTCAAGATGAGTTTCCATTTCTGGCGCAACAGCGGCCAGAGCCAGAAGCAGGAGTTCGTCTGCCTTTCCGGCAGTTACCACGGCGAGACCATCGGCGCGCTGGCGGTGACCGACGTGGCCCTGTTCCGTGACGCGTATGGCCCGCTGCTGCAGCGCGCCCATGTGGTGGCCTCGCCGGACGCGCGGCTGGCCCAGCCCGGCGAGAGTGCCGCGGACGTGGCGCGTCGCGCCGCCGCCGCACTGGAAACGCTGCTCCAGGAGCGCAGCGGCAAGGTGGCCGCGGTGATCGTCGAGCCCCTGGTGCAGTGCGCCACCGGCATGGCCATGCATGACTCCGAGTACCTGCGCCTTGTGCGTGCCATCTGCGACCAACACCAGGTGCACCTGATCGCCGACGAGATTGCCGTGGGCTGTGGCCGCACCGGCACCTTCTTCGCCTGCGAACAGGCCGGTGAAAATGGAACACCGGTGTGGCCCGACTTCGTCTGCCTGTCCAAGGGCATCAGCGGGGGTTACCTGCCGCTCTCGCTGGTGATGACCCGCGAGAGCATCTACCAGGCTTTCTACGACGCCGACGTTACGCGGGGTTTTCTGCACTCGCATTCCTACACCGGCAACCCGCTGGCCTGCCGCGCGGCGCTGGCCACGCTGGACATCTTTGCGCAGGACGATGTGCTGAACGCCAACCGTTTGAAGGCGCATGAACTGACGTTGGCGCTGGCACCTCTGGCCACCGATGAGCGGGTGCGGCATTTCCGCCGGCGCGGCATGATCTGGGCTTTCGACGCTGTGGTGACCGAGGGTGACAAGGCGTCCACCTTCTCGCGCCGCTTCTTTACCGCAGCCCTGCAGCGCGGCCTGCTGCTGCGCCCCATCGGCCGCACGGTCTATCTGATGCCACCCTATGTGTTGAACGACGAAGAGATCGCCCTGCTGGCCGAGCGTACACGTGCCACCTTCGAAGAGGTGATGGCGTGAGCTTCGCACTGATGGACCACTTGCAGGCACAGATCGAGCAGCTCGATGCACAGGGTCTGCGTCGCCGCCGCCGCACGGCCGAAACCGCCTGCGCGCCGCAGGTCACAGTTGATGGTCGACCGATGCTGAGCTTCAACAGCAACGACTACCTGGGCCTGGCGGCCGATGCGCGCATCGCCGCGGCGCTGCAGGAGGGCGTGAGCCGCTACGGCGCCGGCAGCGGCGCCTCGCACCTGGTCAGCGGGCATTCCAGGGCCCACGAGGAGCTCGAGGAGCGCCTGGCCGCCTTCGAGGCGCCGCATCTGGAGCAAGCGCGCGCGCTGTACCTGAGCACCGGTTACATGGCCAACCTGGCGGTGCTGACGGCCCTGGCCGCGGCCGCAGCGGGTGAGGCCGAGATATTTTCCGATGCGCTGAACCACGCCTCCATCATCGACGGCACGCGCCTGGCGCGGGCCAAGGTCACGGTCTATCCGCACAGCGACGTGGCCACGCTGGAAACGGCGCTGGTCGCCAGCACGGCGACAACGAAGATCGTGGTCACCGACAGCGTCTTCAGCATGGATGGCGACATCGCCCCCTTGCCGGCCCTGCTGGCCTTGTGCGAACGCCTTGGCGCCTGGCTGGTGGTGGACGACGCGCACGGCTTCGGTGTGCTCGGTGAGCACGGTCGTGGCGCGCTGGAACATTTCAAACTGCGCTCACCCCAGCTGGTCTACATGGGCACGCTGGGCAAGGCTGCCGGTGTCAGCGGTGCCTTCGTGGCCGCGCACGAAACCGTGATCGACTGGCTGGTGCAGCGCGCGCGGCCCTATGTCTATACAACCGCCGCCGCGCCGGCGCTGGCCCACGCCCTGCTGACCAGCATCAACCTCATCGACAGCCGGGAAGGGCAGCAGCGGCGCGCCCAGCTGGACTTGCTGTGCCACCAGCTCAGTGCCATGCCCGTGCGCCGGGGCTGGTCGCATCTGGCCTCGGCCACGCCGATCCAGCCGCTGATCATCGGCGGCAACGCCGAGGTGATGGCAGCAGCGCAGGCACTGGAAGCCCGGGGTCTCTGGGTGTCAGCCATCCGCGCCCCGACCGTGCCGGTGGGCACCGCGCGCCTGCGTATCACGCTGTCGGCCGCCCACACCCATGAAGATGTGGCGCGGCTGCTGGCGGCGCTGGATCAACTGGCGCAGGAGGCCTGAGACCATGAAGGCTTTCTCCTGCTTCGTCACGGGGACCGACACCGAGATCGGCAAGACCCTGATCAGCAGCGCCCTGCTGTATGCCCTCGGACAGGCGGGGGTACGCGCCGCCGGCATGAAGCCGCTGGCGGCCGGCGCCGAACAACGCGACGGTCTCTGGCACAACGAGGACGTGGACCAGCTCTATGACGCCGCGCCCTTGAAGCTGCCGCGCGAACTGACCACCCCCTACCTGCTGCGCACGCCGGCCGCACCGCACATCGCCGCGGCGCTGGAGTGCGTGTTGATCGAGCCGCGCCGCATCATCGCCAGCTACGAGCAGGTGCGCGCCCAGGCCGAGGCCGTGGTGGTCGAGGGTGTGGGGGGCTGGCGCGTGCCGCTGACCCATGGTTACGACACCTCGGACCTGGCTCGCCAGCTGGGCTTGCCCGTCATTCTCGTGGTAGGCCTGCGCCTGGGTTGTATCAACCATGCCTTGCTGACCGCCGAGGCCATTGCCTCGCGCGGGCTCAAGCTGGCCGGCTGGGTGGCCAACACCGTAGACCCGGCCATGGGCCATATGGACGGCAATATCGAGGCGATCGCGGCGCGCATCTCGGCCCCGCTGCTCGGCCATGTGCCACGGCTCGAACATCCCACCGCAGACGCGGCGGCCGCTTATCTCGACCTTGGAAAGGTGAAGATCGATGTTTAAAAAGATTCTCATTGCCAATCGCGGTGAAATCGCCTGCCGGGTGGCTGCAACGGCCAGACGCCTGGGCATCCAGACCGTGGCCGTCTATTCCGATGCCGATGCCAACGCCAAACACGTCAGCGTCTGCGACGAGGCCGTGCACATCGGCGGCAGTGCACCGGCCGAAAGTTATCTGCGCTGGGAGCGCATCCTCGACGCGGCCCAGGCCACGGGGGCGCAGGCCATCCACCCGGGTTATGGTTTCCTGAGCGAGAACGAAGCCTTTGCCCAGGCCTGCGCGAAAGCCGGTCTGGTCTTCATCGGCCCGCCGGCCTCGGCCATCCAGGCCATGGGCCTGAAGGCCGAATCCAAGCGCCTGATGGAAAAAGCCGGCGTGCCGCTGGTGCCGGGTTACCACGGTGCCGACCAGGATGTGAAGCTGCTGCAGCACGAGGCCGACCGTATCGGCTACCCGGTGCTGATCAAGGCCAGCGCGGGCGGCGGCGGCAAGGGCATGCGCGTGGTGGAAAAACGCGAGGACTTCGAAAGTTCGCTGGCGTCCTGCCAGCGCGAGGCCATCAACAGCTTTGGCGACGCGGCGGTGCTGATCGAGAAATACGTGCTGCGCCCGCGCCACATCGAGATCCAGGTCTTTGGCGACTCGCAGGGCAACTGCGTCTACCTCTTCGAGCGGGACTGCTCGGTGCAGCGCCGCCACCAGAAGGTGCTGGAGGAAGCGCCGGCGCCGGGCATGACGCCCGAGCTGCGGCAGCAGATGGGCCAGGCGGCGGTGGCGGCGGCGCGCGCCGTGAACTACGTGGGCGCGGGCACGGTGGAGTTCATCGTGGAGCAGCGCGAGGGGAAGATGACCTTCTTCTTCATGGAGATGAACACGCGCCTGCAGGTGGAGCACCCGGTGACCGAGGCCGTCACCGGCCTGGACCTGGTGGAGTGGCAGTTGCGCGTGGCCGCCGGCCAGCCCTTGCCCCTGAAACAGGATCAATTGCAGATCCAGGGTCACGCCATCGAGGCGCGCATCTGCGCCGAGAACCCGGACAAGCATTTCCTGCCGGCCACGGGCACGCTGCAGGTCTACGCGTTGCCGCCGTGCTGCACCTTCGAGCGCGGCGCGGTGCGGGTCGATTCCGGTGTGCGCGAGGGCGACGCCATTTCTCCCTTTTACGACTCCATGGTGGCCAAGCTCATCGTGCACGGTGACACGCGCGAACAGGCCCTGGCCCGGCTCGACGCTGCGCTGGCGGCCACGCGCATCGTGGGCCTGCAGACCAATGTGCAGTTCCTGCGCCATGTGGTGGGCAGCCGCTCCTTCGCGCAGGCCGACCTGGACACCGCACTGATTCCGCGTGAGGCGGCGGTGCTGTTCGAACAGGAAAAGGTGGGCCTGCCCCTGGCCACCGCGGCCGTGGTGGCGCACACGCTGTTGCAGGAGCAGGGCAACGCACCTTCGGCGGGTTGGCTGGACCCCTGGGCGCGGCGCGACGGCTGGCGTTCGCACGGCCTGACGCAACGCTACTTCGACCTGGAGTTCCATGGCGATCAGCACACGGCGGTGCTGAGCTATCTGCACGACGGCGCCTTGCAGCTGCGGGTGGAAGAGGCGGGGGCCACGCTGCAGTTCAAGCGCGATGGCGATGACATCGTCCTGCACTACGGCGGCCTGCGTGTGCTCGTGCAGGTGCTGCGCAGCGGCGAGGTGGCCCATGTGTTCACCCCGCAGGGCGCCACCCGGATCACGGTGCTGGACGCACTGGCCCATGCCGGCGAGGCGCAGGCCGAAGGTGGCCGCCTGACCGCGCCCATGCCGGGCAAGGTGGTGTCTTTTGCCGTCAAGGCGGGTGACACCGTGAGCAAAGGACAGGTGCTGGCCGTGATGGAGGCCATGAAGATGGAGCACACCATCGCGGCACCGGCCGCGGGTGTGGTGGCTGAGCTGCTCTACGCGCCCGGGGACCAGGTGGCCGAGGGCGCGGAGTTGTTGAAGCTGTCGGCCACGTGACCTGGTCTTTGCGTTTGTGCCCTTAAGCTCGCCGTCATGAAGATCTATTTCTGTTGTACCGATTTCAAGGCCGAACCCTGGCTCGCCGCGCTGCGCACGGCGCTACCGCAGGCCCGGATCGAGGTCTGGGCGCCC
Source organism: Hylemonella sp. GW821-FHT12C09 (assembly GCF_058807395.1). Taxonomy (NCBI): domain Bacteria; kingdom Pseudomonadati; phylum Pseudomonadota; class Betaproteobacteria; order Burkholderiales; family Comamonadaceae; genus Hylemonella; species Hylemonella sp. GW821-FHT12C09. Next base: position 178,420 of record NZ_JBXAQQ010000004.1, read on the forward strand.
GGTGCCGGCCCGGCCGATTACGCGGTGGTCTGGGCACCGCCGCAACAATTCCTCGACGAGCAGCCGCAGATCAAGGCCCTGTTCAACATCGGCGCCGGTGTCGACGCGCTCACACAGCTCAAACTGCCCGCGACGACGAAGCTGGTGCGTCTGGATGATGCCGGCATGTCGGTGCAGATGGCGGAATACGTGGTGCACGCGCTGATCCGTCACTTCCGCGAGTTCGATATGTATGCCGCCGACGTGGCGAACGCCAAGTGGTCCTTCCGCAAGCCGCGCCTGCGCGAGGACTTTCCCGTGGGCATCATGGGCCTGGGTGTGCTGGGCCAGCGCGTGGTCCGTGCCGTGCAGGCCTTTGAATTCCCGGTGCGGGGCTGGAGCCGGTCCCCCAAGGAACTGCATGGCGTGCCTTGTTATGCGGGGCAAGCACAGTTCGCCGAATTCCTGGCCGAAACCAAGGTGCTGGTCTGCCTGCTGCCGCTGACCGAAGAGACCCGCGGCATCATGAATCGCGAGACACTGGCGCAATTGCAGCCCGGCGGCTACGTCATCAACGTGGCGCGCGGCGCGCACCTGGTGGAGGAAGACCTGATCCCGCTGATCGACAGCGGCCATCTGGCCGGCGCCGCGCTGGATGTGTTCCGCCAGGAGCCATTGCCGGCCGGTCACCCCTTCTGGCGCCATCCGAAGATCACGATCACACCGCACACGGCGGCGCGCACCCTGCGCGACGAGAGCGTGGCGCAGATCGCCAGCAAGATCGCCCGGCTGGAGCGCGGGGAATCCATCGCTGGTATCGTCGATCCCTCAAAAGGCTACTGACATGCGTTTTCCATCACGTGTTCAACTGATCGATGTCGGTCCGCGTGACGGCCTGCAGAACGAGAAGCAGCCGGTGCCGGCGGCCGTCAAGATCGGGCTGGTGCAGCGCCTGCAGGACGCCGGCCTGACGGAGATCGAGGTCACCAGCTTCGTGGCGCCGAAGTGGGTGCCGCAGATGGCCGACAACGCCGAGGTCATGGCCGGCATCACGCGCCAGGCCGGTGTGCGCTATTCGGTGCTGGTACCGAACCTGAAGGGCTGGGAGGCCGCGGTGCTCGCTAAGCCCGACGAAATCGTGGTCTTCGGTGCGGCCAGCGAACTCTTCAGCCAGAAGAACATCAACTGCTCGATCGCCGAGAGCATCGAGCGCTTCGCGCCGGTGGTTGCCGCCGCGCGGGCCGCTGGCATCCGGGTGCGCGGCGCCATCTCCTGCGCCATGGCCTGCCCCTACGAAGGCGAGGTGGCGCCCGAGCGGGTGGCGCTGGTGGCACGGCTGATGCAACAGATCGGCGTGCAGCGGGTCGATGTGGCCGACACCATCGGTGTGGCCACGCCGAACAAGACCCGGCGCGCCATGGAAGCGGCGCTCAAGCACTACGATCTCAACAACGTTTCGGGCCATTTCCACGACACCTACGGCCAGGCGCTGGTCAATACCTACGCTGCGCTGGAAATGGGCGTCTGGAATTTCCAGTCCTCCGTGGCCGGCCTGGGCGGCTGTCCCTACGCCAAGGGGGCCACCGGCAATGTGGCAACCGAAGACCTGGTCTACATGCTGCGCGGCATGGACATCGAGACCGGCATCGACCTGGACCAGCTGGTCGATGCGGGCCAGTACATCAGCGACTTCCTCGAACGCAAGCCCAATTCGCGTGCCGCGACGGCCTTGCTGAACAAGCGGGCCTGAGCGCGATGGAATGGCTGGCCGGGAAGGCGGTACAGGCGCAGGCACAGGCTCACAACCTGCCCTCGCCCTGCATATCGGTCTGCCGCATGGAAACGGGCACCGGCTTGTGCAAGGGCTGCCTGCGCACGCTGGACGAGATCGCCGCCTGGTCCACCCTGGATGACGCGGGCAAACGCACCATCTGGGCCCGCATCGAGGCACGCGCCACGGCGCAAGGAGTGAACCCATGAAGCACATCACCTTCTACCTGGACTTCATCTCGCCCTACACGCACCTGGCCTTCGAGCAGTTGCCCGAGGCGCTGATGGGCCTGAGCTACTCCGTCAGCTACCGGCCGGTGCTGCTGGGCGCCATGCTGCGGCACCACAAGCTGCTCGGACCCGCCGAGGTGCCGGCCAAGCGCGAGTGGACCTATCGCCACGTCATGTGGCTGGGGCAGCAGCAGGGCATCACGCTGCAGATGCCGGCCGTGCATCCCTTCAACCCGCTGCCCCTGCTGCGCCTGGCCATCGCTGCGGCCAACGGCGGCGATCCCAACCGGTATGTCTGCGAGACCCTGCTGCGTCATGTCTGGCACGGCGGCCTGGACGCCAACGACCCCGTGCGCCTGCAGTCCCTGCGCGAGCAGCTGGCGCCGTCCCTCGAACCGGACGACGAGACCGTCAAGGCCCGCCTGCGTGCCAACACCGACGAGGCCGTGGCCACCGGGGTCTTCGGCGTGCCATCCTTCGTGGTCGATGGCCGCATGTTCTGGGGCCTGGACAGCCTGCCCATGCTGCGCCGTTACCTCGACGGTGATGCCTGGTTCGACGGGCCGGGCTGGTCGGCCCAGACCGCGGCACCTGCCGCCTGAGGCCGGGACGCCCGGCGTTTCCCGGCAAGTGAAAGAACATCCGCGGGTTACTACCTAATTCGTCAGCCTGCGTTCAGGCCGGCGTCAGCCACGGTTGGTTTCGCGTCAGAGCTGGGTCAGTGCTGTCTCCAACAATCAGGCCAGATCTCCATTCCGGGGATTGCCTATTAGGAGACACAACATGGCAACTGCACAGGCCGCACGGCCGATGACACCGGAAGAGAAGAAGGTGATCTTCGCCTCTTCCCTGGGTACCGTTTTCGAGTGGTACGACTTTTATCTCTACGGTTCGCTGGCGGCCATCATCGCCAAGCAGTTCTTCAGCGGACTGGATGCCGGCTCGGCCTTCATTTTCGCGCTGCTGGCTTTTGCCGCGGGCTTCATCGTGCGTCCCTTCGGTGCCATCTTCTTCGGCCGCCTGGGCGACATGATCGGTCGCAAGTACACCTTCCTGGTCACCATCCTGATCATGGGCCTGTCCACTTTCATCGTGGGCATCCTGCCGAACTACGCCACCATCGGCGTGGCCGCTCCCATCATCCTGATCGCCCTGCGCCTGCTGCAGGGCCTGGCGCTGGGTGGTGAGTACGGTGGCGCCGCCACCTACGTGGCCGAACACTCGCCGCACGGCAAGCGCGGTGCCTACACCTCCTGGATCCAGACCACGGCCACCCTGGGCCTGTTCCTGAGCCTGATGGTGATCCTGGGCACCCGTACCCTGATCGGTGAAGTGGCCTTCGCCGACTGGGGCTGGCGTGTTCCGTTCATCGTCTCCATCCTGCTGCTGGCCATCTCCGTCTGGATCCGTCTGTCCATGAACGAGTCGCCCGCTTTCGCCAAGATGAAGGCTGAAGGCAAGACCTCCAAGGCGCCGCTGTCCGAGTCCTTCGGCCAGTGGAAGAACCTGAAGATCGTGATCCTGGCGCTGATCGGCCTGACCGCCGGCCAGGCCGTGGTCTGGTACTCCGGCCAGTTCTACGCCCTGTTCTTCCTGACCCAGGCGCTCAAGGTCGACGGCGCTGCCGCCAACATCTATGTGGCCGTCTCGCTGCTGATCGGCACGCCCTTTTTCATCCTGTTCGGCTCCCTGTCCGACAAGATCGGCCGCAAGCCCATCATCATGGCCGGCTGCCTGCTGGCCGTCGTGACCTACTTCCCGGTCTTCGAGGCGCTGACCAAGGCCGCCAACCCCGACCTGTACAAGGCCCAGCAGTCGAGCAAGGTCGTCGTGACGGCTGATCCGAACGAGTGCTCGTTCCAGTTCAACCCGACCGGTACCGTCAAGTTCACCAGCTCGTGCGACATCGCCAAGCAGGTGCTGGCCGGCGCTTCGGTGAGCTACGAGAACGCCGTGGGTGCTGTTGGCACGCCGGCTTCCATCAAGATCGGTGAGACCGTCATCACCGGCTACACCGCCAAGGGCATTCCGGCCGACGAAGCCAAGGCCAAGGACGCCGAGTTCAAGAAGGCCGTGGCCGACGCGCTCAAGGAACACGGCTACCCGGCCAAGGCCGACATGGCCAAGGTCGACAAGGTCATGGTCATCGCCATCCTGACCTATCTGGTGATCCTGGTCACCATGGTCTACGGCCCGATCGCCGCCATGCTGGTGGAAATGTTCCCGACCCGCATCCGCTACACCTCCATGTCGCTGCCGTACCACATCGGCAACGGCTGGTTCGGCGGCCTGCTGCCCACCACGGCCTTCGCCATCGTGGCGCAGACCGGCAATATGTACAACGGCCTCTGGTACCCGATCATCATCGCCGGCATGACCTTCGTCATTGGCATGATCTTCGTCAAGGAAACCAAGGACGTGGACATCTACGCCAACGACTGAAGCCCGTCGTACCTCGCGTCCCTCCCGACCTGGCCGGCCAGGCGGGTGGACACAGCGGCCCTCTCCTCTGGCGAGGGCCTTTTCTTTCAAGGACACACACCATGTGGAAAATCATCATCGGTTTCATCGTCTTCGCAGCACTCGCCCTCTTCGTCATCATCAAGGGCGGTGACCAGCTCGACATGGGTGGCGAGAAGCATGGCGCCGACGCCGTGCACGCCCCCGAGGCACCGGCGTCGGCCCCGCCCGCTGCTGCATCGGCGCCGGCGCCGGCAGCCAGCGCCGCCAGGTAAGCAAGTGCAGAGGAGACAAGGTGGCATATGGGGTGGTGTTCCAAACTCGCGCCATGCGCGTTCGAGTCAAAAACGGGATGATTTGACCGCCAACATCGCGCGTCGTGTGCCCGCAGGCACACGCAAGCGATTTGGTGGGCAAAGGGCCCGTTTTTGGCCGAACCCGTAGGGGCGCGGTTTTGCGGGCGATCCGCGGCGTTGCAAAACCAGGCAAGCCGTTCAGGCTTGCCTTGGGTTTTGCGCCTTGCGGCTCATCCCGCAAAAGCCACGCCGCGCGCGGCGCGAGTTTGGAACACCACCCCTGGCCACTCCACGACATGAACTACTCAAAAACAGACGTTGGGCAGCAGGCGTTCAAGGAGCGCTCGCCTGCGCTGTCGGCCCGGCAGCGCTCGGCCTTCATCCTGTTCGATGGGGTCAAGACGCTGGAGCAGGTGCTGGCAGCCACGGCCGGCCTCGGCGTGACGCCGGCCGATGTGGAGCACATGGTGGCGCAAGGTTTCCTGGGAGCGGACGCGGCAGCCGTCGTTGTGGCTGAAGCGGCCACCGCTGCGGCCACGGCCCGCAGCGCGTGCACCCCACAGGAACGGTATGCCGAGGCCTATCCGCTGGCCACCCAGCTGACGGCTTCGCTGGGCCTGCGGGGTTTCAAGCTGAACCTGGCGGTCGAGAGCGCCTCGGGGTACGAGGACTTGCTGGCGCTGCTTCCGAAGATCCAGGCCGCCGTGGGCCATGAGGCCTGCCGGTCGCTGGAGCGGGCCTTGCTGGCCTGAAGAGCCTTAGCGCCGGAAGCGGCCGTCGGAGGTGATGATGGACAGGTCTGCGAAGTCCAGGCCCGTATGGTCCTGCGGGCTGAAGTTCACCTCCAGGCCGCCGATGTCGAATTTGCTCAGGCCTTCCAGGGCCGCCTGGATGCGCTCGCGGCTGGGTTTGGGGCCGGCGCGGCGCAAGGCCTCCACCAGCACCTTGGCCGCGGCAAAACCTTCGAGCATGGCCGGGCTGACCTCGCCTGCGCCTTTGGCGCGGGCCAGATCCTGCGCTTCCTTGACCAGCGTGTAGGACAGCGACTGCGGGAGCACCTGCGAGACGATGACACCGCGCGCATGCTCGCCCAGGCTCTTGATGAAGCCGCCCGAGGCGTTGTTCGACTGGGTCACGACCTGGGCGGCGCTGCCTGCGGTCCGGAAGGCCTTCACGGCATCTGCCGCGGCCGAGCCCGAGGCGATCAGGACCACCGCCTGCGCGCCGGAACTGGCCAGGGCCGGGGCGATTTTGGAAAAATCGGGTTTGGTCCGGTCGTATTTTTCGAGCAGGATCGGCTTGAGCTTGGCGTTATCCAGTCCCCGTTGTGCGCCGATCAGCACGTCATTGCCGAAGCTGTCATCCACATGCACCAGGGCGATCTTGGTGATGCCGATGGTGGCCAGATGGGTCACGGCCTTCTCGGCTTCGCGCTGGTAGGTGGCGCGGACGTTGAAGACGTGCTTTTTGACCGGCTGATGCAGGCTCATGGCGCCCGTGGAGGGGGCGATCAGGGGAATGCCGTGCTTGTCCAGCAGGGGGATGATGGCTTCGGAGTGTGGCGTGCCGCGGTTGAGGAACAGCGCCACCACGTTCTGCTCCTCGATGAGCTTGCGGGCGTTCTCCGCCGCCAGCTTCGGGTCGAACTTGTCGTCCAGCGAGATCAGCTCGATCTTCTGGCCCGCGACGCCCCCCTTGGCATTGATGGCATCAATGTAGAGTTTGGCGCCGTCGGTGGTTTCTTTCACACCGGCGGCCACTGCGCCGGTAAAACCGGCCGTCTGGCCGATGAGGATCTGGGCCTGGCTGGCTGTCGCCGCCAGGGCGAGCAGGACGGTGCCCAATACTTTGAAGTTTCGCATCTTGTCTCCGTGGATTTCTAGTTTTGGAGGATCATTGAGCCTAGTCTAGCGGAAGCTGGCTGTCCCGGGGCAAGTCCTGTGGTCATGCTGGGGTAAGGGGGCCTGCCTAGAATGCCTGGGCCAAACCGAAAGACAGCAGCCATGACCCAGGGGACCATCCGCATCCGCGGCGCGCGCCAGCACAACCTCAAGAACCTCGATCTGGACATTCGTACAGGTGAGCTGACCGTGGTGACGGGCCCCAGCGGCTCGGGCAAATCCAGCCTGGTGTTCGACACGCTCTACGCCGAGGGCCAGCGGCGCTACGTCGAGACCTTCAGCGCCTACGCCCGCCAGTTCCTGGACCGCATGGACAAGCCGGCGGTGGACAAGGTGGAGGGCGTGCCCCCGGCCATCGCCATCGACCAGACCAATCCGGTGCGCTCCTCGCGCTCCACGGTGGGCACGATGACCGAGCTCAACGACCACCTCAAGCTGCTGTATGCGCGCGCGGCCCAGCTGTTCGACCGCCAGACCGCCCAGTCCGTACGGCACGACAGCGCCGACAGCATCTATGCCGAGCTGCAGAAGCGTGCGGCAGAAGCCGGCGATCCGCGCCTGGTGCTGACCTTCCCGGTCGAGCTGCCGGCCAACACCAGCCGCGAGGAGATCGAACAATGGCTGTCGGCCAGCGGTTTCACCAAGGTGCAGGCCGAGCGTGAGGTGGCCACGCCGGCCGGCCCGAGAACGAGCGCCGCGCCGGGCCGCCCCATGCAAGCGAGCGCCCCCTCGGGGGGCAGCGAGAACGCGTCAGCGCCGAGCGTGGGGGCCGTCAAAGTTCTGGACGTCGTCGCGGATCGATTCCGCCTGGCCAGCGCGGAAAGCGCCCGGGTGATCGAGGCCATCGAGGTGGCGCTCAAGCGCGGCAGCGGACGCTTGAATGTCTACCAGCTGAAGGACGAAGGCGAACCTGACATCTGGAGGTTCTCAACGGGACTGCACAACCCCGACAGCGACCTGCGCTACGCCGACCCCATCCCCTCCATGTTCTCCTTCAACTCGGCTGTGGGCGCCTGCGAGGTCTGCCGCGGCTTCGGGCGTGTGATCGGGGTGGACTATGGCCTGGTCATTCCGAACGACAAGCTCACCCTGCGCGCCGGTGCCATCAAGACCATCCAGACCCCCGCCTGGGCCGAGTGCCAGGACGACCTGATGCGCCATGCCGAGGCGGCCGGCATCCCGCGCGACACGCCCTGGTACAAGCTGACGCAGGAGCAGAAGGACTGGGTGATCTACGGCTCGCCCAACTGGAAAGGCAAGTGGAACCAGCAGTGGTACGGCATCAAGCGCTTCTTCGAGTACCTGGAGACCAAGTCCTACAAGATGCACATCCGGGTGCTGCTGTCCAAGTACCGCAGCTACACGCCTTGCGAGACCTGCAACGGTGCGCGCCTCAAGACCGAAAGCCTGCTCTGGCGCATCGGCAGCAAGGCCGATGCCGACGCCGTGCTCGAACCCGCGAAGCGCTTCCTGCCGGTCGGCACCCAGTGGCGCCGCGCCCAGCTGGAGGCCCTGCCGGGCCTTTGCCTGCACGATCTGATGCTGCTGCCGCTGGATCGGCTGCGACGCTTTTTCGACGGTTTCCAGCAAAGCGAGATCACCGCCTCGACCCATGCCGAGGGCGAGGCCCAGGCGCTGAAACTGCTGTTCGAGGAAATCACCACGCGACTGAAGTACCTGTGCGATGTGGGCATCGGCTACCTCACGCTGGACCGCCAGAGCCGCACGCTGTCGGGCGGCGAGGTGCAGCGCATCAACCTGACCACCGCCCTGGGCACCTCACTCGTGAACACGCTCTTCGTGCTCGACGAACCCAGCATCGGCCTGCACCCGCGCGACATGCACCGCATCATCGAGGCCATGCACCGCCTGCGTGATGCCGGCAACACCCTGGTGGTGGTGGAGCATGACCCGGCCGTGATGTTCGCGGCCGACCGCATGATCGACATGGGCCCCGGCCCGGGCGAGCGCGGCGGCCAGATCGTCTTCGACGGCAGCACCGACGACCTGCGCAACGCCGACACCCTGACCGGTGCCTACCTGGGCGCGCGCAAGCAGGTCGGCATGGGCTTCAAGCGCATGGTGGCCGAGAACACGCCGCGCCTCATCCTCGAAGGTGCGCGCGAACACAACCTCAAGAACATTTCCATCGACATCCCGCTGGGCCGCCTGGTCTGCGTGACCGGGGTCTCGGGTTCCGGCAAATCCACGCTGATCCAGGACGTGCTGGCCCCGGCGCTGATGCGCCACTTCGGCCGCGCTACGGAAACGCCAGGCCTGCACGACCGCCTGCTGGGCGCCGAGCAGCTGGCCGACGTGGTCTTTGTCGACCAGTCGCCCATCGGCAAGACGGCGCGCTCCAATCCCGTGAGTTATGTGGGCGCCTGGGACGCCATCCGCGAGATCTACGCCAATGCACCGCTGTCACGCCAGCGCAGTTACACCGCGGCCAAGTTCAGCGCCAACAGCGGCGACGGTCGCTGCCCCACCTGTGGCGGCTCGGGTTTCGAACATGTGGAGATGCAGTTCCTCAGCGACGTCTACCTGCGTTGCCCGGATTGCGACGGCAAGCGTTACCGTCCCGAGATCCTGGAGATCACCGTGGAGCGCGGGGGGCGCCTGTTGAATGTGGCCGACGTGCTGGAACTCACCGTCAGCGAGGCCGCCGGCCTGTTCGCCAACGACCGCGACGTGATCCGCGCGCTCCAGCCCATCGTCGACGTGGGCCTGGAATACGTGCGCCTGGGCCAGCCCGTGCCCACGCTCAGTGGCGGCGAGGCGCAGCGCCTCAAGCTCGCCGGTTTCCTGGCCGAGGCCGCCAAAAGCGCCACGGCCAGCCGGCAAGTGGTGGGCAAGAAGGGCACGCTCTTCCTGTTCGACGAACCCACCACGGGTTTGCATTTCGACGACATCGCCAAGCTCATGCGCGCGCTGCGCAAGCTGCTCGATGCCGGCCATTCCCTGCTGATCATCGAGCACAACCTGGACGTGATGCGCGCTAGCGACTGGCTGATCGACCTCGGCCCCGAAGGCGGCGACGCCGGCGGCGAGCTGGTGGCCGTGGGCACCCCCGAGGAGGTGCGCCTGCACCCCAGCAGCCACACCGGCCGTGCGCTGCGTGAATACGCCCTGGCCATGGGCGAGGTGCATGAGGCGCACGAAGGGGCGGCGCGTTTCATTCCGCAGGCCTTCACGCCCGGGCACAAGCCGGTGCGGGTCACATCGACAGCGCCGGACGCGATCCAGATCGTCAACGCCAAGGAACACAACCTCAAGAGCCTGAGTGTCAACATCCCGCGCGGCAAGTTCAATGTGGTCACGGGCGTCAGCGGTTCGGGCAAGTCCACCCTGGCCTTCGACATCCTGTTCAACGAGGGCCAGCGCCGTTACCTGGAGTCGCTCAACGCCTACGCGCGCAGCATCGTGCAGCCGGCGGGCCGGCCCGAGGTGGACGCGGTCTACGGCATTCCGCCCACGGTGGCCATCGAGCAGCGTCTCTCGCGCGGCGGCCGCAAGTCCACGGTGGGCACAACCACCGAAGTCTGGCATTTCCTGCGCCTGCTGTTTGTGAAGCTGGGCGTGCAGCACTGCATCCATGACGGCGCCGCCGTGGCGCCGCAGACGCCCGACAGCATCCTGGCCCAGCTCATGAAGCAGTTCCGTGGGCAGGAGGTCGGCCTGCTGGCGCCGCTGGTGCTGAACCGCAAGGGCGTCTACACCGAACTGGCCGAGTGGGCGCGGCCGCGCGGCTACACCCACCTGCGCGTGGACGGCAATTTCCTGCCCACCACGGGTTTCCCGCGCATCGACCGCTTCAAGGAGCACACCATCGAGTTGCCGGTGGCCAGCCTCATGGTGCAGCCCGAGAACGAGGCCGCGCTGCGCCTGGCGCTGACGACTGCGCTGGAGCATGGCAAGGGCGTGCTGCATGTGCTCAGCAGCCTGGATGGCCTGGCTGATGCCATGAAGAGCGGTGTGTCCACCGCCGGCATCGGTACGCTGCAGGTGTACTCCACCCGGCGCGCCTGCCCGGTCTGTGCCACGTCGTACGCCGAGCTGGACCCGCGCCTGTTCTCCTACAACAGCAAACACGGCTGGTGCCCGGATTGCGTGGGCACGGGCGTCAAGCTGAGCAAGGAGCAGCGCAAGCTGCTCGACGACTCGGTACGCGACGACAAGGAGAAGGGTCGCGAGCAGACCTTTGCCGAACCCGAGGTGGAAGACGTGGCCGACCAGGCTTGCCCGAGCTGCGAGGGCACACGCCTGAACGCCACGGCACGCGCCGTGAAGTTCGGCGGCGTGGGCATCACCGAGATTGCGCGCCTGAGCGTGAGCGATGTGCGGGCCTGGGTCGAAACGCTGCAGGTGATCGGTCGTCTGACCCAGCGCGAAGGCGATATCGCGCGCGACCTGATTCCCGAGATCAGGAGCCGCCTGGAATTCCTGGAGCAGGTGGGGCTGGGTTATCTCACGCTGGACCGCGGCGCGCCCACCTTGTCTGGCGGCGAGGCGCAGCGCATCCGCCTGGCCGCGCAGCTGGGCAGCCATCTGCAAGGCGTGTGCTACGTGCTGGACGAGCCCACCATCGGCCTGCACGCGCGCGACAACCAGATCCTGCTCAATGCCTTGCAGCGCCTGAGTGACCAGGGCAACACCCTGGTGGTCGTGGAGCACGACGAGGACACGATCCGCCGCGCCGATCACATCATCGACATCGGCCCCAGCGCCGGCAAGCGCGGCGGCCGGCTGGTGGCCGAAGGCTCGGTGAAGAACGTGACCGATGCGAGCGACTCGCAGACCGGTCGTTACCTGCTGCACGCCATGAAGCACCCGCTGCAGCCGCGCCGCGATGTGTTGGCGCAGGATCTGCAATGGCTCACCGTGCAGGGCGCGCAGCTGCACAACCTGCAGCGCGTCACGGCCAAGGTGCCGCTCAAGCGCCTGGTGGCCGTGACCGGGGTCAGCGGCTCGGGCAAGTCCACGCTGGCGCGCGATGTGCTGCTGGCCAATGTCGCGGCCGTCGTGGCCAAGCGCGCCACCAAGGCCGGGCGCGACGCGCTGGCGCGGGGTGTGGACTGGAGCGGCTGCGAGGGCGTCAGCGGCTTCGAGGCCGTGGATCGCGTGCTCGAGGTGGACCAGACCCCGATCGGCAAGACGCCGCGCAGTTGCCCGGCCACCTACATCGGCTTCTGGGACACCATCCGCAAGCTCTTTGCCGAGACGCTGGAGGCCAAGGCACGCGGTTACGCGGCGGGGCGTTTCAGCTTCAACACCGGCGAGGGGCGTTGCCCGACCTGTGAAGGCCAGGGTGTGCGCACCATCGAGATGAGTTTTCTGCCCGATGTGAAGGTCTTGTGTGAGTCCTGCAAGGGCGCGCGCTTCAATCCGGAAACGCTGGCCGTCACCTGGCGGGGAAAAAGCATCGGCGACGTGCTGCAGATGGAAGTGGACGAGGCGGTGGACTTCTTCGCCGCCATGCCGAGCATCGCGCACCCCTTGCAGCTGCTCAAAGACGTGGGCCTGGGTTACCTGACCCTGGGCCAGCCTTCACTCACCTTGAGTGGCGGTGAGGCGCAGCGCATCAAGCTGGTGACCGAACTCAGCAAGGTGCGCGACGAGGTGAGCCGGCGCGGCCAGAAGGCGCCGCACACGCTCTATGTGCTGGACGAGCCCACCGTGGGCCTGCACATGGCCGACGTGGACAAGCTCATCCGCGTCTTGCACCGCCTGGTCGATGGCGGCCACAGCGTGGTGGTGATCGAACACGACCTGGACGTGATCGCCGAGGCCGACTGGATCCTGGACCTCGGTCCCGAGGGAGGCAAGGAAGGCGGCCGCATCGTGGCTGCGGCCACGCCGGAAGAGGTGGTGCGGCTGGGGACCCATACCGGACAGGCGCTGGGGCCGGTGCTGGCGCGACGCTGATCAACTCGAGGACAGCGAACACCAGTGCACCATCCTGGAGCCTATGCCCTTACGATCGAGACAGCCATCGCTTCCTGTTAGCCTCGTCCGGCATATTGCTGGAAGTCCGCATGAAAAACAAGAAGTCACTGCTGTTGTTCCCGGCCCTCGCGGCCTTGCTGTTCGCGGGTCCGGTCGCAGCCCAGGGGGCAGCCCCGGCCGGCGAGGCCCCCGAGCTTGTGCCGCATCCCTGGGTGACCTTGCCGAGCACGCGCACGGCCGAGTCCTATTTCACCAACCTCAAGGATGGTGACGTGAAGGAGGCGCCGTTGGTGGTGCGCTTCGGCCTGTCCATGCGCGGTATCGTGCCGGCCGGCAAGTCGGCCGGCCGCGCCGGACACCACCATCTGCTGGTGAACCAGCCCCTGCCGCTGGACTTCAAGCAGCCGCTGCCCTTCACCGAGAAGTACATCCACTTCGGCAAGGGGCAGATGGAAACGGTGCTGAACCTGCCGCCCGGCAAGTACGAACTGCGCATGCTGCTGGCCGACCAGGGGCACATCCCCTTTTTCGTCTACAGCAAACCCCTGACCCTGACCATCGGCAAGCAGAACGCGGGTGTGACGCCAGCCAGCGTGCAGGGCCCGGCGCGCATCGAGATCATGAGCCCGGCCGACAGCGCGACAGTACGCCCGCCCTTCCGGGTCCAGTTCCATGCCAGCGGCTACAACATCTCCCACGTCGGGGCCAAAGTGCCTGACACCGGCCATTTCCGCTTGCTGCTGGAGCGCCCTGGCCGCAAACCGGAGGTGATGAACTTCACAGGGGGGCAGACGGAAGTCTGGCTCAACCCACCCGCCGATGACTACACCCTGCGCCTGGAGCTGGCCAGCACCACGGAGCCTGCCAGCGTGATGGCACGCGCTGAAGCGGTGAACGTGAAAGTCGTGGCCCGCTGAACGACGCCGGCGCGGTGCCGCGGCTCAGGCGGACGGATCGTCAGGCCGGTAGAACTCGTAACGGCCGCGGCCGCTGCGCTTGACCGCGTACATGGCCTTGTCCGCATGGCCCATCAAGGTCTGGGGATCCTGGCCATGCTCGGGGAAAAGTGCCAGGCCCATGCTGGCGGCCACGCTGACGACCGGGGACTCCGGCCCGTCTCCCAGGCGATAGGGCTGCGCCACGCTGGCCAGGATCTTCTGCACCAGCGGGGCCAGGTCTTCGCTGTGCTCGACGTCGGCGAACAGCAGGACGAACTCGTCGCCCGCCAGGCGGCACACCGTGTCCGAGGCGCGCAGCGCCGCCAGCAGGCGGCGCGCCACGCGCTTGAGCAGCAGGTCGCCCGCGTCGTGGCCGTAGGTGTCGTTGACCGCCTTGAAGCGGTCCAGATCCAGGAAGCCGATGGCAAAGCGCGTGCCGTGCCGCGCGTGCTGCACGCAGCTGCGTTCCAGCCGGTCCTGCAGCAGCACGCGGTTGGGCAGTCCGGTCAGCGGGTCGTGGGCCGCGTAGTAGCTCAGGGCCTGCAGGCGTTTTTTCTCGGTCACGTCCTGCAGCACGGCCAGGCTGTGCAGGGGCTGGCCCTCCTTGTCGTAGAGCCAGATGGCCGAGAGCAGAACGTCCAGCACACGGCCGTCGCGCGTGCGCATCTGGTATTCGATGTTGTCGCAGCGGCCGTTGCGCTTGGCTTGCGGGATCACGACATCGCGCGCATAACGCGCCGTCTCCGGCGTCATGAACTCGGTTGAGTGATGGCCCAGCACCTCACGTTCTTCGTAACCCAGGGTCTGAAGCCAGAGTTCGCTGACGGACAGGATGTGACCTTGCGGGTCGATCGAGTGCATCAGGGCCGGTGTGCGCGTGTAGAGCGAGCGAAAGCGCTGCTCGCTGCCGAGCAGATGCCGCATGGCCTGGGTCTGGCCTTCCATCGAGCTCGACAGCAGCAGGCCGGGCAGCAGGCTGGCGATGACCGAAAGCTGGTAGAGACCGGGTTCCCACCAGGCGACGGCGGGTGGCGGGAGCAGTACGCCCGTCGTGTGCAGCAGCGCCAGGAGGATGGCATTGACCAGGGTGGCCAGGGTGGTGACGGTGAAGCTGGTCTGCGTGGCCACCAGGACCAGGCCGATGCTCATCACCACGAAGGGCCGCGGCAGGGTGGTCATGGCCAGCAGGGTGATGGCTGCGCTGAGCGACAGATACGCCAGCGTGCGGGGCTGGCGCAGTGAGCGGCGCAAGGCGGCCGTGCCGTGCAGCCAGACCGCCAGGGCCAGCGGCAGCACGGCCACGGTGCCGATCAGGCTGCCGGCAAACCACTGGGTCCAGGCCTCGGCAAAGGGGCGTGCCGGCGCAGCGACCAGGGCCGCCCCGGCAAAGGCGCTGCAGAAGGTGGGCAGCAGCGCGCCCAACACGAGGATGCGGCCGAAGTGTCCGGGCTGGCGCAGGGCGTCGGGGTTCATGCCCAGCTGGCGCAACAGTACGGCCGCCAGCAGCATCTCGGCCGCATTGCCCGGCACGAAGGCCGCAGCCTCCAGGCCGGTCTGCAGCGTCCAGTGCCATACACCGGGGAGGGTGCCCAGATTGACCAGCAGGTTGACCAGGCCCAGGGCCAGCAGCATCGGCAGCCAGCGTCGGGATGGCAGCGCCAGCAGGGCCACGGTGCCAATGGGGTTGGCAAACCAGGGCGCGGCGATCTGCCCTGGTTGGTGCGAGAGCCGGATGGACAGAAGGGCCGCCAGTCCGTACAAGACGATGGCCAGCAGGGCCTGGCGCGGCGTGAGCACGGGTGCAGGTGCGGCCGGGTTCATGGCATGGGCTAGCGACGCCGGCACCTGCGTGCGTTCAGCATGGCGGCAAGGGAGCAAGGTCGCTCGTTCAGGCCTGGACAGAAGTTGAAGACGGCTGACAGCAACGCGACGACCTCCCCGGCCGTGAGGGAGGAAGTAGGGCTCCTCCTGTTCCCGCGTCTCAGTATACGTAGATTGATGGCGGCGCCCCGCCTGGCTTCCGGCGCGGCTTCAGGCCGCGCCGATGCTGCAGCAGGGCCTGCGCGACTTCGGCAAAACCGCGGCCCCGTTCCTGGCGCGTGATGTAACGCGGCGTGTGGCTGAGCTGGGCCTCGAAACGCCGGATGTTGGCCACGCCCACGCTGTGCGGAAAATGCTGGAACATCAGCTGGTCGTTGGTGGAGTCGCCCACGTAGACCCAGTGCTCGATGTCTGCATCGAGGTCGCGGCCCAGCAGCTCACGCACGATCCAGCGCGCGCCGGCGAGCTTGTCATGCGTGCCGATCCAGCCGTTGATGTGGATGCTGCTGACCGTGGCCTGCAGCCCTTCGCTGCGCATGAGCTGCGCCACCTGCTCAATCTTGTCGGGCGGCAGCTGCGTGAACTCGCTGTGGTCGATGGCGATGTCGGTCTCGCGTCCTGCTGAGTCCTGCGCCAGCGTGCTTCCCGGCACCTCGCGCAGCACGCGTTGCGCCACCTGCTGCAGGCGGGCGTAATTGGCGATGCGTGTGGCGCTGTCCTGCTGGTAGATCTTGCGCGTGCCGCCGTCCACCAGCGCCACGGCGCCGTTTTCGGCCACGATGGCGCCCACCGGCCAGGTCTGGGCAAAAGGCACGCTCCAGCCCACGGGTCGGCCCGTGACAGGCACCACGTGCAGGCCGGCGGCGCGCAGGTCCGCCAGCGCCTGCAGCGCATCCACCGTGATGGCGCCTTCGGTGGTCAGCGTGTCGTCGATGTCGGTGAGCACGCCGTGGATACGGCGGCGTTCGGCGAGGGGCCAGTGGTCAAGGGGCTGCATGCGGTGAATGGGAGACAATCGCAGCCACTTTACCTGAGGCCCGTGGATGAAAGACGATGACTTGCCCGTGCAGGGTACCCAGCACTGGGTGGTGCAGGAAGGGCTGCGGCTCTTCATCTGGGAGAAATACCAGGGCAGTCCCCAGGGCAAGCCCGTGCTGGTGCTGGCGCACGGCTCGGCCACGGCGGGCCGCGAGAGTTTCGATCTCAAGGTGCCGGGCCATCCCGGATACAGCCTCATGGACTTCCTGGCGCGCCGGGGCTTCGACGTCTTCGCACCCGACATGCGCGGCTTCGGCAGCTCCACCAAACCCGAGGGCCACATCACGACGGAGCAGGCGGCCGGCGATCTGAACGCCGTGGTGGACTTCATCTGCAAACTGCGTGGCGTGCCGCAGGTGCACTTTCTGGCCTGGTCCTGGGGCACGCAGTACGGCGGCCAGTTTGTGATGGCGCAGCCGCACAAGGTGAAACGCTATGCCGCCTATGCGCAGATGCATGCGCAGAGCCCGGACCTGCTGGCGCGGCGCGAACGCCTGGCGACCTTCCAGCGTGCACCCTATATCCGCATTTCCGAACCGGGCTGGAAGCTGCGCTTCAACTCCATGACACCGGACGCGGTCAGCGACCCCGTGGTCATCGACGCCTTCGCCAAGGCTGCCGCCCTGGTGGAAACGAAATCACCGACAGGTCCGCAGGTGGACCTGCTCACGCGCCAGCCGCTGATCGACGCGAGGCAGATCACGGTGCCGACGATGATGATCCACGGCCAGTACGACGACGTGGCCGACTTGGCCGGTCTGCTGCCCTTCTTCACCGCGCTGCCCCATCCGGACAAGCAGTACACGGTCATCCCCGACGGCGGGCACATGCTGCACTTGCAGAAGGGACATGCCCGCTTTCAGCGCGCGGTGGCGGACTGGTTTGCCCTGCCCTGACCTGACCACGGTTGCTGGACAAACACCGGGCGGGTGGCTAAAGTAAGGAATCCTTACTTTTGAGTACCCCGATGCTTGCCAAGATCACCGCCAAGAACCAGCTCACGCTGCCCAAGAGCGTGACCGATGCCGTGGGCGCCACCGAGTACCTGGACGTGCAGGTGCGCGAGGGCCAGATCATCCTGACGCCGGTGCGCATCCAGCGCGGAGACGCTGTGCGCGCCAAGCTGGTTGAGCTGGGGCTGGGTGAGGCCGATGTGGCCGATGCCGTGCGCTGGGCGCGTACGCCGGCTGCGGCACCCATGGCGGCCGAGCCGGCCAAGACTTATGTTGCGGGGAGGAAGAAACCCGCGGCCCGCAAGACGGCCAGGAAATGAGCGCGCCCCTGCGCATGGTGCTGGACACCAACGTCGTGCTGTCGGCGCTGGTTTTCGGCGGCGGCCTGCCGGGCGCGGTGCGCGTGGCCTGGCAGAGCGGCACGCTGCGTCCGCTGGCCAGCGCGGTCACGGTGCAGGAACTGGTGCGCGTGCTGGCTTATCCCAAGTTCCGCCTGAGCGCGGCCGAGCAGGAGGAGCTGCTGGCCGACTACCTGCCCTATGTGCAGACGGTGCGCATCCCGAACCCGCCGCCGGCGGTGCCGGCTTGTCGTGACCCGCTCGACGAACCCTTTGTGCAGCTGGCACTGGTGGGCAAGGCGCGCGTGCTGGTCAGTGGGGATCGGGATCTGCTGGCGGTGGCGGATGCCTTTGCCGGGGTCGGAGGTTGCCCCATTCTGAGCCTGGAGGTATTTTGTCGGCAGCAACACATCGAACTATCAGTCTGACAGGAATATCGGGGGAAATATGCAGAACTTCCAAGATACCGAGACGGGGCAGATACACGCCTTTGACGATGGCGTGGATCCATTCAAATTGGGTTACCGATCCATTCCCAAAACTCTGTCAGAGAAAGTCATTCCTAAACCAAGTGAGGACCATGTATGGTTTGGAGGCGACTGGATTCATAAAAATCAAGCTCCACCGGGATACGAGCCGCCAGTCTCAAGTGTCCCTTCGTACGATCCAGCGTGGCAATTTCTGTTGACGCCTTACACCTGGGTGTTAAAGGACGACGAAGATTTCTCTTTGTCGTTGGAACAGATCAATGCGAACACGTATGAAGGAGACAAGCTTGCTGAGCCAGTCGCGACACTGATGATGTCTGGCGCTGTGGCGTTGGTCTCCCGTGATGGCATAGTCGCGGTACCAATGCGGGGAGACTTGGTTGAGCAGCATTGCGCAGTCGAACTGATGAACCGAATGTTGTGCGCGTTGCTAATCGGAGGCATTCATACGGAATCCGTTGCGCATAACGACGCTTTGGTGGGTTGTCTTGGAGAGGATCGACGGTTGTTCCTGTATGAACCAACGCAGCATGGACGATTCAGGCACATGAATGCATCGATCAGTGAGCGGATTGCGCTTTTGCATCCGCGAGTTGTCCGTGTGACGCATTTGCACGATGCGCTTGCATACGGCGCTAAGACGCTTGACCGCGTTCAGAGCTTCTCCCCGTTTTTTCTCTTGCATGGATACACAGCTCTGCAGCACAAAAATCTTAGCGATGCGCTGGGCAGCTTGTGGATCATCGTGGAGCAACTGACCTCATTTCTTTGGGAGAAGAAATTTTTGGCGGACGTGAGTAAACATCCCAAGGGCATGCAAACGAGATTGCAGAGTCTTAAACAGGACAACAGAACTTGGTCGATTTCGGTGAAGCATGAATTGCTTTGGCAATTGCAGGTGCTTTCAGAAAAGGGCTACGCAAGTCTGGGGACTGCCCGACGTCAGCGGAACAACTTGCTGCATGAAGGGCGCGCGCCTGACTTGGCGGCCGTGAAGGAGCTATGGCCCGCAGTATGCGAATTGCTTGCGACGGCTTCAGGAGAGCCCATGGAGAGGCTCCTGAATATGGGGTGTTGGAATCATCAACCGAGCAAGCGAGTGGGCAAGACCAACTTTGATGGCTGGAACGTTGCCGTGCAAGCGTTGACAAAGTGAGCGGCGCTGTTACCCCGCGCTGTGCAACGCCAAGCCCGCATGCTCCCGCAGCGGATGGAAATGGATCTTCGGAAAGCGCTCCTGCGCCAGCCGCACGTCGTAGGGTGAGGTGCAGAGATAGGCCAGGGTGTCGGCCGCGTCGCGCGCCATGCGTGTAGGGTAGGCATCCACAAAAGCCTTGAGTTCGGCCGGCGTGTCGGCCGTGATCCAGCGGGCACCCGTGTACTGGCAGCCCTCCAGGCGCACGTCGGCATCGTACTCGCCCTTCAGGCGGTGCTGCACCACCTCGAACTGCAGCTGGCCCACGGCGCCCAGCAGCATATTGCCGCCCATCTCGGGCCGGAAGACCTGGATGGCGCCTTCTTCACCCAGCTGGGCCAGGCCCTGCTGCAGCTGCTTGGTGCGCAGCGGGTTCTTGAGCACCACGGTCATGAAGAGTTCGGGCGCGAAGAAGGGCAGGCCGGTGTACTGCAGGGCGATGGAGCCATCGGTGATGGTGTCACCGAGCTGCACGCCGCCGTGGGTGGTGAAACCCACGATGTCGCCGGCATAGGCTTCTTCCACCGCTTCACGGCGCTGGCTCATGAAGGTCACCACGCTGGTGGGGCGCAGTTCCTTGGCCGAGCGTTGCACCTTGAGTTTCATGCCCGGCGCGTACTTGCCCGAGCAGACGCGCACGAAGGCGATGCGGTCGCGGTGGTTGGCGTCCATGTTCGCCTGCACCTTGAACACTACGCCCGAGAAGGCGTCGTCGTCGGGCTGCATCTCCTTGACCACGGTCTGCTTGTTCACCACCAGCGAGCTGGTGCGCGGGCCCGGCGAGGGGGCCAGGTCCACCAGCGCGTCCAGCACTTCCATCACGCCGAAGTTGTTGACGCCCGAGCCGAAGAACACCGGGGTCTGCTTGCCGGCCAGGAAGGCTGCGCGGTCGAAGGCGGGAGAGGCGCCGGTGGCGAGCTCCATGCTTTCCTCGGCAGCTTCGAACTCGGAGCCAAAGCGCTGGATCAGCTTGTCACGATCGCTCAGCGGAACGGTGTCGAAATCCTGCGGGCGGCGCTCGCTGCCCGATTCGAAGACCGTCATGGCCTGGGTGCGCAGGTTGATGATGCCGCCGAAGCTCTTGCCCTGGCCCACCGGCCAGGTCATGGGCACGCAGGGCATGCCCAGTTCGCGCTCCACCTCGTCCAGGATGTCCAGCGGGTCGCGTACCTCGCGGTCCATCTTGTTGACGAAGGTGATGATGGGGGTGTCGCGCTGACGGCAGACCTCGATCAGGCGCCGCGTCTGGGCTTCCACGCCGTTGGCCGCGTCGATCACCATGAGCGCCGAGTCCACGGCGGTCAGCACGCGGTAGGTGTCTTCGGAGAAATCCTTGTGGCCGGGCGTGTCGAGCAGGTTGATCACGTGCTCGCGGTACTGCATCTGCATCACCGAGCTGGCCACCGAGATGCCGCGCTGTTTCTCGATCTCCATCCAGTCCGAGGTGGCGTGGCGCGAGGCCTTGCGCGCCTTCACCGAGCCGGCAATCTGGATCGCGCCCGAGAACAGCAGCAGTTTCTCGGTCAGCGTCGTTTTACCCGCGTCGGGGTGCGAGATGATGGCAAAGGTGCGGCGGCGCCGGGTTTCGGGGGCGTAGGACACGGAGGTTCCAGACAGTGGTGGTGCCGGGCAAGGGGCGCTCGGCGACAGACAGGATGGCGGAGCGATCGTGCCGGCTAGCCGGCAGGTCGGGGCCTGCAATGGCAGCAATTTTACCCGGGCAGCCCACGGCGGGGCGCTTGCCGGCGCTATAGTGCATTCGATGACGCCGGCACCGGTTTGCCGGGCGCACCGGCGCACTGGCGCTGAACACTGGAGAAGGACCTGCTGTCATGATGAATCCTGGCAAAAAGATGTGGATCGCCGCGCTGGCCGTGGCCAGCGTGCTCGGCAGCGTGCCCGCCAACGCCGGCCCTTATTCGGATGACCTGTCCAAGTGCCTGGTGCGCTCCACCGGCGACGCGGAAAAGCGGACCCTGGTGAAATGGATCTTTGCCGCCGTGGCGCTGCATCCCGAGGTGGCCGACATCTCGTCCGTCACGCCAGCGCAGCGCGCCGAGATGACCCGCAACACGGCCAAGATCTTCGAGAAACTGCTGGCCGATTCCTGCCGCACCGAAGTTCAGCAGGCTGTCCAGTACGAAGGCCCGCAGACCATCGGTTCGAGCTTTCAGGTGTTGGGCCAGGTGGCCGCGCGCGAGCTGTTCTCCAACCCGAACGTCGCTGCCAATATGGCCGATCTGGGCAAGTACATCGATCAGAAGCGCATCGCCGAAGCCATGGGCAAGGCACGCTGAAGCCGGGGCCAGACGAGCATGGGTCTGCAAGAGCTGTTGGGGATCGAACTCCCCCTGGTCCAGGCGCCCATGGCCGGTGTGCAGGGCAGTGCGCTGGCCATTGCGGTGTCCAATGCCGGGGGGCTGGGTTCCTTGCCCTGCGCCATGCTGGGGCCGGATGCGATGCGGGCCGAGCTGGACAAGATTCGCGCCCAGACCGACAAGCCCTACAACGTCAATTTCTTCTGCCATCGCCCGCCTGCGCCCGACCCGACGCGCGAGGCGCTGTGGCGACAAAACCTGGCCCATTACTACCGTGAGTTCGATGTCGACCCGGCCACCCTGTCCGCGGGGCCCGGTCGCCTGCCTTTTGATGCTGCTACGGCTGAACTGCTGGCCGAATTCAAGCCGCCGGTGGTGAGTTTCCATTTCGGCCTGCCCGATGAAGCTCTGCTGGCGCGCCTGCGCAGCTGGGGCGCCAAAGTCATCTCTTCGGCGACCACGGTGGACGAGGCGCGCTGGCTGGAAGCCCGCGGCGTGGACGTGATCATCGCCCAGGGGCTGGAGGCCGGCGGCCACCGCGGCATGTTCCTGAGCGATGACCTGAGCACCCAGCTCGGCACCTTCGCGCTGCTGCCGCAGGTCGTGCGTGCGGTGCAGGTACCGGTGGTGGCCGCCGGTGGCATCAGCGACGCAGCGGGTGTGCGGGCCGCCCTGGCGCTGGGCGCCGCTGGCGTGCAGGTGGGCACGGCCTACCTGCTGTGCCCCGAGGCCACCACCAGCGCCGTGCACCGGGCTGCCCTGCAGAGCCCTGCGGCCACCCATACGGCCCTCACTAATCTGTACACCGGACGTCCGGCGCGTGGCATCCTGACCCGGTTGATGCGCGAGCAGGGCCCGATGAACGCCCTGGCGCCGGCTTTCCCGCTGGCCACGGCGGCGGTGGCCCCACTGCGTGCCAGGGCGGAAGCTGCGGGCAGCGGGGACTTTTCTCCCCTCTGGGCTGGGCAAAACACCAGTGGGTGCCGTCCCGTGCCGGCGGCACAGCTCACGCGCGAGCTGGCCGGGTCCTGACCGACGGGGCTGCACAAAAGCGCCAGGCTCCGTATAATCACGCCTTTCCGAGGAGCGTTGCGGCTCGTCCCGCCTGTTTCACCAGGCCGACGGGTTAGGCTCGGAACCCAGGGCGGCATGCCCTGCCTTCCAACTGCGCTCACCCACCGTTTGCGGGGAGGTGAGTCCGCTCTCTCTGCGCATCCGGTGGCGTTCAACCTCGCTTTGAATTGGAGTCCACCATGAGTGCTGTTCTCAAACCCGCCCAGGATTACGTTGTTGCCGACATGTCGCTTGCCGACTGGGGCCGCAAGGAAATCAGGATCGCCGAAACCGAGATGCCTGGCCTGATGGCCATCCGCGAAGAATTCGCGGCCAAGAAGCCCCTGAAGGGCGCGCGCATCACCGGCTCCCTGCACATGACCATCCAGACCGCCGTGCTGGTGGAAACGCTGGAAGCCCTGGGCGCCGAAGTGCGCTGGGCCTCGTGCAACATCTACTCCACGCAAGACCACGCCGCTGCCGCCCTGGTGGCCAAGGGCACGCCCGTGTTCGCCTACAAGGGCGAGACCCTGAAGGACTACTGGGACTACACCCACCGCATCTTCGACTTCGGCCCCAAGGGCTCGGAAGGCGAAGGCCCGAACATGATCCTGGACGACGGTGGTGACGCCACGCTGCTGATGCACCTGGGCAAGAACGCCGAGAAGGATGCCGCGCTGATCGCCAACCCCAAGAGCGAGGAAGAGCGCGAGCTGTTCGCCGCCATCAAGGCCAAGCTGGCCGTGGACCCGACCTGGTACAGCCGCAAGGGCGCCAAGATCATCGGCGTGACCGAAGAGACCACCACCGGCGTGCACCGCCTCAAGGAAATGTCCGCCAAGGGCAGCCTGATGTTCCGTGCCATCAACGTGAACGACTCGGTGACCAAGAGCAAGTTCGACAATCTGTATGGCTGCCGCGAGTCGCTGGTGGACGGTATCAAGCGCGCCACCGACGTCATGATCGCCGGCAAGGTGGCCTGTGTGGCCGGCTACGGCGACGTGGGCAAGGGCTCGGCCCAGGCCCTGCGCGCCCTGAGCGCCCAGGTCTGGGTGACCGAGATCGACCCCATCAACGCCCTGCAGGCTGCCATGGAAGGCTACAAGGTCGTGACCATGGAATACGCCGCCGACAAGGCCGACATTTTCGTGACCTCCACGGGCAACAAGAGCGTCATCACCTATGAGCACATGGCCCAGATGAAGGACCAGGCCATCGTCTGCAACATCGGTCACTTCGACAACGAGATCGACGTGGCTGCGATCGAAGCCAAATGCAAATGGGAAGAGATCAAGCCCCAGGTGGACCATGTGATCTTCCCGGACGGCAAGCGCATCATCCTGCTGGCCAAGGGCCGCCTGGTGAACCTGGGCTGCGGCACGGGCCACCCGAGCTTCGTGATGAGCTCCTCCTTCGCCAACCAGACCATTGCCCAGATCGAGCTGTTCACGCACAGCGACTACTACGAGGCCGGCAAGGTCTACGTGCTGCCCAAGCACCTGGACGAGAAGGTGGCACGTCTGCACCTGAAGAAGGTCGGCGCCATGCTGACCGAGCTGAGCGACGAGCAGGCCGCCTACATCGGCGTGCCGAAGCAAGGCCCGTACAAGCCGGATACGTATCGTTATTGATGCGTGTTGACCAACTGCTGGTCCAGCGCCAGCTCGCCAGCACCCGCTCCCAGGCCCAGCGCCTGATCGCGGGTGGCGTCGAGTGGCTGCAGGGCGAGGCGTGGAAACGCGTCGTCAAGAACGGCGACGAGGTGCCCGACGATGCGCAGCTGCGCCTGCTCGACGACGCCGAAGCGCGCTATGTCTCGCGCGGCGGCCTCAAGCTGGAGGCCGCGCTCAAGCGCGTCGGTCTGTCGGTGCAGGGGCGCACCTGTCTGGATGTCGGCCAGTCCACCGGCGGCTTCACGGACTGCCTGCTGCAGGCCGGTGCCGCACGGGTGGTGGGGCTGGACGTCGGCCAGGCGCAACTGCACGCCAGCCTGCGCGACGATCCCCGCGTGCTTTGCATCGAGAAGGTCAATGCGCGTGACCCGGAGGCGATCGCCGAGGCCCTGGCCGATGACGAGGTGCTCGAGGCCGGTTTCGACCTGCTGGTGGGCGACCTGTCCTTCATCTCGCAGACCCTGGTGCTGCCGGCCGTCGTGCCGCTGCTCAAGTCCGGCGGCCACCTGCTGATGCTGGTCAAGCCGCAGTTCGAGCTGCAGCCGGGCCAGGTGGGCAAGGGCGGCATCGTGCGCGACACCGCCTTGTACCCGCTGATCGAGCAACGCCTGCGCGATGCCTGCTCCGCCCTGGACCTGGCGGTGCAGGACTGGTTCGACTCGCCCATCGAGGGCGGCGACGGCAACCGCGAATTTTTCATCCACGCCATCAAGTGAAGAGGCCCCGATGAGCCTGCAACAGCTGCCCCTGAGCATTGAGTTCTTTCCGCCCAAGACGCCCGAAGGTGTCGAGAAGCTGCGCGCCGTGCGTCAGCAGCTCAAGGCCTTGAAGCCCGAGTTCTGCTCGGTCACCTACGGGGCCGGTGGCTCCACCCAGGAAGGCACGTTTGCCGCGGTGCGCGAGATCCTCGCCGAGGGCATGGACGCGGCCTCGCACATCTCCTGCATCGGTGCCACCCAGGCCACCATGCGCGAGAACCTGGCCACCCTGAAGGCCATGGGCGTGAAGCGCCTGGTCACGCTGCGTGGTGACCTGCCCAGCGGCTACGGTGCCGGCGGCGAGTTCCAGTACGCCAGCGACCTGGTGGCTTTCATCCGCGCCGAGACCGGCGACCACTTCCACGTCGAGGTGGCGGCTTATCCGGAAATCCACCCGCAGGCCAAATCGCCGGCGGCGGATCTGCAGGCCTTTGTGACCAAGGTGAAGGCCGGCGCCGACTCGGCCATCACGCAGTATTTCTACAACGCCGATGCCTATTTCCGCTTCGTTGAAGAGGCCGATGCCCTGGGCGTGACCGTCCCCGTGGTGCCGGGCATCATGCCCATCACCAGCTCCACCCAGCTGATGCGTTTCAGTGACGCCTGCGGCGCCGAGATCCCGCGCTGGATCCGCCTGCGCCTGCAGAGTTTTGGTGACGACACGGCATCGATCAAGGCGTTCGGCCTGGACGTGGTCACGGAACTGTGCGAACAGCTGCGCGCCGGTGGCGCGCCGGCCCTGCACTTCTACAGCATGAACCAGAGCGTGGCCACGCTGGAGATCTGCAAGCGTCTGGGGCTTTGATCCTCAGGGCGCCGGCTTGCGCGTCACCAGGTAGATGCCGGGCAGCACCAGGGCCATGCCCCAGAGGTGAAAGGCGCTCAGCCCTTCACCCAGCACCCCCCAGGCCATGAGGGCGGTGTAGATGGGGCTCAGGTACAGCACCACGCTGACCCGTGCCGCGCCGAGTTCGCGTTGCATGAAGGAATGGGCCAGGTAGGCGCCGAAGCCCGGGATGATGGCGGCGGTCAGCGCCAGCACGCCGCCTTCAGTCGTCACGGCCGGTAATGGACTGGAGAGGACTTCCCACAAGGCAAAGGGCAGGTTGATCAGGGCGCCGGCCAGGCTGATCAAGGCCAGCTGCGCCCCCAGACCCAGGGGGCTGTGCCATTTCCTGAGCAGCAGGGAATACAGGGTCCAGGACAGCGTGGCCCCCAGGATCCAGCCATCCCCCGGGACGAACTGCACCGCAGTCAGCGTGTCCCATTGCCCCTTCAGCACCACGTGCAGGACGCCCGTCAGGGCCAGCCCCAGACCCAGAGCCTGGCGCAGGCGGAATCGTTCACCCAGCCACAAGGCCGAGGCCAGCACGATCAGCACCGGCGAGATCGCGTAGATGAGGCCGATGTTGGCGGCGCTGGTGGTGTGGCCGCCGATGTAGACCCAGGCGCCGCAGATCCACATGCCGAGCGCACCAAGGACGAGGTAATGGGTCCAGTCGACCAGCACCTGGCGCCGGTGCGCCCAGATCTCGGCATGGGTGCCCAGGGCGAAGAGTCCGCTGGCCAAGAGCCAGCGCAACATGGCGAGCAGGTGCGGTTCGATCACACCGGTGGCCTTGCGTGCGACCAGGGCATTGACGGCCCAGAGCGCTGGTGTGATGAAGAGCAGCGCCAGGGCGAGGCGGTGGCGGGCGGCGGCGTGCATGCCGATGGCGTGTGCCGGCTCAGCCGCCGCTGTCCAGCGTGAAGCCGGCGTTGCGGTCCTGGCCAAGCCGCTTCACGAGCTGCGGCAGTGCGGGCTGCAGCAAGCCCTTGAGCGTGTGCGGCGGGTTGATCACGAACATGCCGCTGGCCGGCAGGCCGGGGCGCTTGGCCTCGCCCTGGGCGGCGGCCACGCTCAGCTTGCTCGACTTGACCGTCAACGTGGCGTGCAGCCAGGGCTTGCCGGCTTTGGTGGCCAGGGTCTTGAGCTTGCGCGGCAGGTCGTGCGCCTCGGGCCGCGGAATGATGGGGTACCACACAGCATAGGTGCCGGTGGCAAAGCGCTTGAGTGCCTCGGTCACCATGGCCACCACGCGTGGGTAGTCGTTCTTGATCTCGTAGCTGGGGTCGCACAGCAGCAGCGCGCGGCGCGAGGGCGGGGGCAGGAACTTGTTGACGCAGCCGAAGCCGTCTTCGCGCAGCACCACCACCTGGCGCCCGGCATGGAGCTGCGCCACATTGGCGTCCAGGGTCTTGGCATCGGTCGGGTGCAGCTCGTAGAGCTTGAGCAGGTCGTGCTCGCGCAGCAGGCGCTGGATGATGAAGGGCGAGCCGGGGTAGACGCGCCAGTTGTTCTTGCTGTTGAAGCTGGCGATCAGGTCCAGATAGTCCTGCAGGGCCGGAGCCAGCGGTTCATCGCTGCCAGAGGCCAGCAGGCGCTGGATGCCTTCGGCGGCCTCGCCACTCGTGTCGGCAAACTCGCTGTCGAGCCGGTAGAGCCCGGCGCCGGCGTGGGTGTCGAGCACGGTGAGCGCGGCCTCTTTTTGCGTGAGGTGGCGCAGCAGAGCAATGAGCACGGTGTGCTTGAGCACATCGGCGTGGTTGCCGGCATGGAAGGCGTGGCGGTAGCTGAACATGGTAATAGGATGTTAATGACGGAGCGGCCGTGTCCGGGACGCCTGCGTTCCGTGCAAGAATCATCCGTTATGGCCGATATTCTCGTTGATCCTGCCCAGCCTGCGGCGCCGAGGCCGGCACAGCCGGTGTCGCACGTGGACGCCCTGCCGCCGGGCACGCGCCTGGCCGAGTTCGAGGTCCAGGGCCTGTTGGGCGTCGGCGGCTTCGGTCTGGTCTACCGTGCCTATGACACCTCCCTGCAGCGTTCCGTGGCCATCAAGGAATACATGCCTGCGGCGCTGGCCGCCCGGCTGGATGGCACCACGGTATCGGTGCGTTCATCGGCCGACCAGGCCACTTACCAGTCCGGCCTGCAGTCCTTCATCGCCGAAGCGCGCCTGCTGGCGCAGTTCGACCACCCCTCGCTGGTCAAGGTCTACCGTTTCTGGGAAGCCAACAACACGGCCTATATGGTCATGCCCCTGTACCGGGGGATGACACTCAAGCAGGCACGCAGCCAGATGGCAGCGCCACCGCCCGAAGCCTGGTTGCGCGCTGTGCTCTGGTCCGTGTTGCAGGGCTTGCACGTGCTGCACCGCAACGATGCGCTGCATCGCGACATCTCCCCCGACAACATCTTCCTGCAGGACATGGGACCGCCGGTCTTGCTGGACCTGGGCGCCGCGCGGCGCGCCATCAGCGACAAGTCGCACCGGCTCACCGCCATCCTCAAGGTCAACTACGCACCGATCGAGCAATACGCCGAGGCCGAGGACCTGAAGCAGGGCCCCTGGACCGACCTCTACGCCCTGGCGGCCGTGGTCTACAGCTGCCTGCGCAACGACCCACCGCTGCCCGCCACGGCGCGCGTGGTGCGCGACAGCCTGCCCTCCGTGCGCAGCGTCGTGGCGACGGTGAAGGAGCATTTCGGGCTCGCCTACTCGGACGAATTCGTGCGCACCATCCAGCACGCCCTGGCCGTGCAACCCGCCGACCGGCCGCAGAACCTGGCGGCCTTTGTGACCGAGATGAAGCTCAAGGCCTCACCCCGGTTGAGCAAGTTCGACTGGCGGGCGGAACTCGGGCCCTCGCTGCGCGCCGACGAAGAGGAATACAACTCCCGCCAGTTCTGGCATACCCAGCCGCAGACCGTGCGACACACGGCCTCGTCAGCCAAGGCCTCGAAGAAGGGTGAACGCCGTGGCCGCTTCGCGCGGTGGGCCAAGCCCGTGGGCCTGGGGGTGGCGCTGCTGCTGGGGGGCGCACTCCTCTGGAGCTGGCTGGCGGGTGAGGGTGGGCCCTTGCGTGATCGGCCAAGGACGTCGTCTCCAGAGTCCGTCGTCGCGCCGGCGGCCCCGCCCGCATCGACGGAGACGCAGGTACCGTCCGGCGCCGCGGCTGATGCCGGGGCCTTTGCCGCGGGCGCCGTCCCGCCGCAGCCGCCGGCCGTGCCTGCGCCAGTGGCGACCCCGGCCCCCAAGGTGCCTGCCACCTCGATCACGACACCACCGGCTCCCAGGCCGCGTCCGGCGGTCAAGGCTGCGCCCAGGGAGGACGAGCGCCAGCCCGTCGCCCGTCCGCGGCCTGCTGCGCCGGAAGCGCCGCCCAAGGCGGCAAGCACGCCCCCTGCCCAGGAATCGGCCCAGGGTACGAACAAGGTCTTGTGTGCGGATGCCAATTTCTTTACCCGCCCCATGTGCATCCACCTCGAATGCCAGAAGGCCGAGAACAAGCCCTTGGCGGTGTGCATCGAGAACCGGCAGCGTTATCCGGACGGCGCCAACCCGGGCCCGTGACATGCCTGACCGCTGGTGACCGCACCGGCCGCAGCAAGCCCGGGCCGTGGCCGTGAGGCCGGCATTCCATGCAAGAATGATTTCTTATGGCCGACACCCCGCTTGATACCCCACCACCAGCTGCGTCGCAGCCGGTGGTGCACCTGGACGCTCTGCCGCCCGGCACGCGCCTGGCCGAGTTCGAGCTGCAGGACCTGCTGGGCGTGGGGGGCTTCGGTCTGGTCTACCGGGCCTACGACCATTCGCTGCACCGCACAGTGGCCATCAAGGAGTACATGCCATCGGCGCTGGTGGCGCGCCAGAATGGCCAGCTGCTGTCGATCCGTTCCTCGGCCGACCAGGCCACCTACCAGCACGGCCTGCAGTCCTTCGTGGCCGAGGCACGCCTGCTGGCGCAGTTCGACCACCCCTCGCTGGTCAAGGTCTACCGCTTCTGGGAGGCCAACAACACCGCCTACATGGCCATGCCCTTGTACCGGGGCGTGACACTCAAGCAGGCCCGTGTCCAGATGGCATCCCCTCCGCCCGAGGACTGGCTGCGCACCATGCTGTGGTCCATCCTGCAGGCCTTGCAGGTGCTGCACGAGCACAACACACTGCACCGCGACGTTTCGCCCGACAACATCTTCCTGCAGGACATGGGGCCGCCGGTCTTGCTGGACCTGGGCGCTGCGCGGCGCGCCATCACCGACCAGTCGCGCAAGCACACGGCCATTCTCAAGGTCAATTACGCGCCGATCGAGCAGTACGCCCAGGCCGACGATCTGAAACAGGGCCCCTGGACCGATCTCTACGCCCTGGCGGCCGTGGTCTACAGCTGCCTGCGCAACGACCCGCCGCTGCCCGCCACGGCGCGTGTGGTGCGCGACAGCATGCCTACGGTGGGCAGCGTGGCCGCGACGGTGAAGGCGCATTTCGGGAACGGGTACTCGGGCGCTTTTGTGCAGGCCATCAGCCATGCGCTGGCGATACAGCCGGCCGAGCGGCCGCAGAGTGTGCATGAATTCGTGCAGGAAATGGGCCTGCAGGCACCGGCAGGGCTGGGCAAGTTCGACTGGCGCTCCGCCCTCGGTGTCGATCTGCTGCCCGATCCGCAGGACCACTCGGGCGCGAACCTGAAAACCCAGCCTCCGACCCAGACCGTACCTGTAACCGCCCCTGCGACGGTGCCTGTGACGGCGCGCATGCCTGCCCGGCGCTGGCACGGACGGGCTTGGGCTCTGGTGGGGGCGGTCGCTCTGTTGGCGGTCTTGGGGATCTACTGGGGCCTGTCCAGTGATTTGCCACTGGTGGCGGCTCCGGAGCCGGCCCCGATGCCAGCACCGGCCATGAGCCGCGCAGCGGTGCCTGAACCGGCGGCGTCCGATCCCACGGACCCCTGGCCTGTCGCGGCCCAGGCGGATGCTCCCGCACAGGCTGGCGAGACGCGTACACCGCCGGCCCCTGCGGTCAGACCCGCCAGTCCGGCCTCGGCGCCGCGGGCCGTTGCGCGACCGGCCAAACCACGTCCCCCCAAGCCCTTGTGTGTGGATGCTAACTTCTTCGCTTATCCTGTGTGCCTGTTTCGGGAGTGCCTGAAGAAAGAGAACTTCAACCACCCGGTCTGCGTCGAAAGCCGCCGCAACTCAGCCAACCAGCCCACGCCCGCGCCCTGAGCCAAGCGGGCGCCCTCAGAGGGGCCAAAACTCGTATAATGGTGGGCTTCGCAGCGCTTTTGTGGCCCCGCGGCGAAGGCTTCCAACCCACCTAAGAGATTCCCAACAGAGGAAAACCGACCGTGGAAAAGGGCTGCCCAAACCCTCTTTTTTAGAGAAAAACTCATGACCAATACGTTCAGCGCCAAACCCGCTGACGTGAAGCACGAGTGGTTTGTGATTGACGCGACCGACAAGGTCCTCGGACGAGTAGCCAGCGAAGTTGCTCTCCGTTTGCGCGGCAAACACAAGGCCATTTACACGCCTCACGTCGATACCGGTGACTTCATCGTCATCATCAACGCAGCCAAGCTGCGCGTGACCGGTACCAAGGAACTCGACAAGATTTACTACCGCCACTCCGGTTTTCCGGGCGGCATCTACGCTACCAACTTCCGCGACATGCAGGCCAAGCATCCCGGCCGCGCACTCGAGAAGGCCGTCAAGGGCATGCTGCCCAAGGGTCCGCTCGGCTACGCCATGATCAAGAAGCTCAAGGTGTACGGTGGTGCAGAGCACCCCCACACTGCCCAGCAACCCCAAGTGTTGGCAATCTAAGGAGCCTTGAGATGATTGGTGAATGGAACAATGGCACCGGCCGTCGCAAATCCAGCGTCGCCCGCGTGTTTCTGAAAAAAGGCACCGGCAAGATCACGGTCAACGGCAAGGATATCCAGGAATATTTCGGCCGCGAAACCTCGATCATGATTGCCAAGCAGCCGCTCATGCTGACCAACCACGCCGAGACCTTCGACGTGCAGGTCAATGTGCACGGCGGTGGTGAGTCCGGCCAGGCCGGCGCAACCCGCCACGGCATCACGCGTGCCCTGATCGACTACGACGCTTCGCTCAAGCCCACCTTGTCGCAAGCCGGCTTCGTGACGCGCGATGCCCGCGAAGTGGAACGTAAGAAGGTCGGTCTGCACTCTGCACGCCGTCGCAAGCAGTTCAGCAAGCGCTAAGCCTGCCTGTTGTCCGCAAGGGCAACAATCTGTTGCAAAACCGGGGCCGCCAGGATGGAAATTCTGGCGGCCCTTGTCTTTGTGGCTGCTAGACTCATCGGCTTATGCGATTGCGACTGCTACTCCGCCGCCTGACGGTCAGTGCACCGCGCATGTCCGTGCGCAGTGCCTTGCCCTGGCCTTTCCGCTGGATCGGCGCGGCTGTTGTGCTGGGTTTTTGCGCGGCCATCGGCCTGTGGGCCTTCGAGTTCGGCAAGGAGATTGCCGGCATCGATGATGGGCGCATCGAGTACCTGGCCCGGCTCGAGCGTCAGGTGTCTGATCTGCAGCAGGAGCTGGAGGTCATGAAGGAGGAGCGCAACAAGGCGCTGTCCCTGGCCAATACCTCGACCACGCTGATGACCGCGGAGAAGTCGGCCCAGGAGCGACTCTCGACCCTGAACAAGCAACTGGAAGTCGACAACCAGCGCCTGCGCGACGATCTTGGCTTCTTCGAAAAGTTGATCCCCACCGTCGGCACGGAAGCCCTGGCTATCCGTGGCCTGCAGGCCGAGGTGCAGGACGGGCGCCAGGTCAAGTGGCAGGTGCTGGTGATCCAGCCGCTGAAGAATGCCCCGGAATTCTCGGGCCGGCTGGAGATCAGCTTCTCCGGTTTGCAGGCGGGGCGTCCCTGGGCGGCAACCTTGCCCGGGGGGCCGCAAACGATTAAGCTGCGTCAGTACGCGCGCGCCGAGGGGGTGTTCGATCTGCCGCCTCAGACCCTGGTCAAGGGGGTCAGCGTCAAAGTCATGGACGGCACCCTGGTCAAGGCTGTGCAGTCGATCAAGTTGTAATTCAAGTCTGATGGGGAAAACCAGATGTTCAACAAGAAAAAGCAGCCCGCCATCCGCAGCCTGATCGCTGATGGCAACCACATCGAAGGCCATATCCACTTCACCGACGGCCTGCGTGTCGATGGCACGGTGGTGGGTGACGTGCGGTCCAGTGAGGACAAGAACAGCATCCTCGTGATCTCCGAAACCGCCTCGGTCACGGGCGAGGTGCACGCCGACCACGTCATCGTCAATGGCTCGGTCAAGGGGCCGGTGTATGCCCGCCGCATGCTGGAATTGCAGCCCAAGGCGCGGATCGAGGGGGATGTCTACTACACCGCCCTGGAAATGCACCAGGGCGCCATCATCGCCGGCCTGCTGCGCCCTACGCCGGCCATGATGGAGGAAAAGCCCACACTGAAACTGGCGGCAAATAACTGAAGCAGGAATTCCCGAGCGATCGGGTGTACTATTAATGCAGTTTATTTTCCCCTGGAGTCATCCATGAGCGCCGTTGCCGAATCCATCCAGACCGAGATGCCCGCCCCCATCCTCTTCACCGACAGCGCGGCCGCCAAGGTGGCCGACCTGATCGCCGAAGAGGGCAACCCCGACCTCAAGCTGCGCGTCTTCGTGCAGGGCGGCGGTTGTTCCGGCTTCCAGTATGGCTTCACCTTCGACGAAGTGGCCAACGAGGACGACACCACCATGACCAAGAATGGCGTGTCCCTGCTGATAGATGCCATGAGTTACCAGTACCTGCTGGGCGCCGAGATCGACTACAAGGAAGACCTGCAAGGCGCCCAGTTCGTGATCAAGAACCCGAACGCCAGCACCACCTGCGGCTGCGGTTCGTCCTTCTCCGTCTAAGCGCGCTTCCCGGCTCAGGCCGGGTAGATCGCACCCAGCACACGGGCGCCTCGGGCGCCCGTGACGCTTTTCAGGCTGCCGGTTTCCCGGTGCACGGCCTTGCGTGCCAGCCAGGCAAAGGCGGCAGCTTCCACCTGCAGCGGTGGCAGGCCCTGTTGCTCCGATGACGTCACCTCCAGCGCTGACAGATGTGTCTGCAGGCGCAGCATCAGATGGGTGTTGAGGGCGCCCCCGCCACAGACGATCAGGCGGCGACTGCCGGCCGCATGGCGCAGCACGTCGGCGGCGCAGACGCGGGCGGTCAGTTCGGTCAGCGTGGCTTGCACATCCTCGGCGGGCAAGGTTTCGAAGCCGGTCAGCTTGCCAGCCAGCCAGGCCGGGTTGAACAGATCGCGTCCGCTGCTCTTGGGGGCGGGCAGGGCGAAGTAGGGCTCCTGCAGCATTGCTTTCAGCAGCCCGGCGTCCACCTGCCCGCTGGCCGCCCAGCGCCCCTGCTCGTCAAAAGCCTGGCCGGTGTGCTGGCGGCACCATGCGTCCATCAGGGCGTTGCCAGGTCCGCAGTCCCAGCCCAGCACCGCATCGTCGCGAAGCACCGACAGGTTGGAGATGCCGCCGATATTGAGCACCGCAACGGTCTGGCCAGCTCGGCCGAACAGGGCCTGATGGAAGGCTGGCACCAGGGGCGCGCCCTGGCCGCCGGCGGCGACATCGCGGCTGCGGAAATCGGCGACGACCGTGATGCCGCTGAGTTCGGCCAAAAGGGCCGGGTTGTTGAGCTGCAGGGTGTAGCCGATGCCGTCAAAGGCACCCGGGCGATGCCTTACGGTCTGCCCGTGCGCGCCGATGGCACAGATGGCCGTGGCTGGCAGGTCGGCCGCCCTGAGCAGGTCGGAGACGACCTGGGCGTAGACGTGGCTCAGGGCGTTGGCGGCCAGGGCCGCGCGGTGCAGCTCGTTGTCGCCCTGCCCGTTCAGGGCCAGCAGCTCGGCCGCCAGTTCAGCCGGGAAAGGGTGCCAGGCATGCTGCAGGACAACGGTGCTGGTGCCACTGCAGTCGGCGAGCACACCATCCACGCCGTCCAGCGAGGTGCCGGACATCAGGCCGATGTAGTGCTCGGGCATGCCGGATTCAGCGCGCCGCCAGCAGCTGTGCGGCCGCCAATTGCTGGCGTGTCACGGCGGCCAGACGGTTGAAGACCGGGCGGGCGGCGGCTGACACGGGAATGGACTCGCTGTTGCGCGCGATCGCCAGCGGGTTCTGGTGCCTGCCGTTGATGCGAAATTCGTAGTGCAGATGCGGTCCGGTGGCCCAGCCGGTGGCGCCGACCGCACCAATGTTCTGTCCCTGCTCGACGCGCTGGCCGCGACGCACGGCAATGCGGCTCAGGTGGGCGTAGACCGTGACGTGGTTGTTGCGGTGGCGGACAAAGACCACATTGCCGAAGCCGCCCTGGACACCTGAAAACTCGACCACACCGTCGCCGACGCTGCGCACCGGG
Organism: Hylemonella sp. GW821-FHT12C09; assembly: GCF_058807395.1. Classification (NCBI taxonomy): domain Bacteria; kingdom Pseudomonadati; phylum Pseudomonadota; class Betaproteobacteria; order Burkholderiales; family Comamonadaceae; genus Hylemonella; species Hylemonella sp. GW821-FHT12C09. The sequence goes on from NZ_JBXAQQ010000004.1 coordinate 213,809, forward strand.
GTGCCCGTGGGCGCGGCGTAGTCCACGCCCAGATGGGCCGTCCATTTTTGCAGGATGGGGTGGAAGCGCATCTTGAAGCCGCTGGTCACGCGCGAGAAGGCCAGCGGTGAGGCCAGGTAGGCGCGCTTGAGGCTCTGGCCTTCCAGCGAATAGTAGCCGCTACGACCCTGGGTGCGCGTGGGGCGGCCCTCTTCCACCGGGGTGGGGTTGGTCGCGGTGGGTTCCTGGAACCACATGGCCTGGTAGGCCTTGCCACCGTTGACGAATTCGGCGCTGAGGACGCGCCCGGCGCGCAGGGGCTCACCGTCGCCTTCCAGCACTTCGTAGACGACCGAGTAGCGGTCGCCTTTGCGCAGTTCGCGATGGAAGTCGATGTCACCGGAGAAGATCTCGGCGATCTGGATCGCCACGGCGTCGGGGATGCCGGCCTCGTCGGCCGAAGCGAACAGCGAGCTGTCGATGGTGGCGCCGGCGATGCGGATGGAGGCCGTCAGGGTGGCGTTCTCAAGCCTGGACTTGAAGGTGGTGCCGGATTTCTCGATCACCAGGCGCTTGAAGCTGCCGTCGTCGTCCGGGCTCCAGCGCGCCACCAGCTTGATCAGGGTGTTGCGTTCGCTGGCTTCGGCACTGAGCTGGCGGCCGGTGCGGCCGAGCAGGTGGCGATGAACCAGGGGGTCGCGGCGCAGGAAGTCAGCGGCCTGCGGATCGTCCATGCCGAGGCGGCGCAGCAGCGTGTCGGCGGTGTCGTTGGCGCGCGAGGCATCTGAGCGATAGAGGCTGTAGCGGTGAAGTTCGAGCGCCGAGGCCTGTTCCTCCAGCGGCAGGGGGGTGACCGTTTCGCGGACTTCGCGCACGGGCAGTTGCGCCACATCGGGTGCCAGCGTGACCACGGCGGCGGCCAGGGCGTAGGCGCCGCCGCCGAGCAGGGCGAGGGACAACAGGGCGGTCGCGAACCCGCGCGGGCGGTGATCAACCGCCTGACGCAAGGCGGCCAGGGTGGCGGAGAGGGTGGTGAGCAGCGTGGTCTTCAAGGATGCGGCCCCAAGGTGGGCAGGCCCGGCCGGATGGCCATCCGGCGCCACTTAAAATCGTGGCCTCAGGGGTAGACCCAAGTATATCGGCCCATCTCCGGGCCACAGCGAAAAATCTTTATGAATCAAGCTTCTGTGTCGACTTTTCCCCTCACCGACCGGGTCCGCGAGGCGCTCGCCGTGACCCGGCGCGGCTGCGAGGAGTTGATCCCCGAATCCGACTGGGTGCAGAAGCTGTCCCGTTCCGAGGCCACGGGCACGCCGCTGCGCATCAAGCTGGGCCTGGACCCGACCGCGCCGGACATCCACATCGGCCACACCGTGGTGCTCAACAAGATGCGCCAGTTGCAGGACCTGGGGCACCAGGTCATCTTCCTGATCGGCGACTTCACCAGCCTGATCGGCGACCCCTCGGGGCGCAACAGCACACGCCCGCCGCTCACGCCCGAGCAGATCAAGGCCAATGCCGAGACCTACTACCGCCAGGCCAGCCTGGTGCTGGACCCGGCGAAAACGGAGATTCGCTACAACAGCGAATGGAGCCTGCCCCTGGGCTCCATGGGCATGATCCAGCTGGCGGCCAAGTACACCGTGGCGCGCATGATGGAGCGCAACGATTTCCACGACCGCTTCAAGGCCGGCACGCCGATCTCGGTGCACGAGTTCCTCTACCCGCTGATGCAGGGCTACGACTCGGTGGCCCTGAAAAGCGATCTCGAACTGGGTGGCACCGACCAGAAGTTCAACTTGCTCATGGGCCGGCACCTGCAGGCCGAATACGGCCAGGAACCGCAGTGCATCCTGACCATGCCGCTGCTCGAAGGCCTGGACGGCGTGGACAAGATGTCCAAGTCCAAGAACAACTACATCGGCATCACCGAGGATGCCAACAGCATGTTCGCCAAGGTACTCTCGATCAGCGACGAGCTGATGTGGCGCTGGTATACGCTGCTGAGTTTCCGTTCCATGGCCGAGATCGAAAAGCTGAAGCAGGAAGTGACCGGTGGGCGCAACCCCAAGGATGCCAAGGTTCAGTTGGCCAAGGAGATCACGGCGCGTTTCCACTCGGCCGCCGCCGCCGATGCGGCCGAGCAGGATTTCATCAACCGCAGCAAGGGCGGCATTCCCGACGAGATCGAGGAGCAGACGCTCACGCTGGAGGGCGGTCCCGTCGGCATTGCCGCGCTGCTCAAGCAGGCTGGCCTGGTGGCCTCGTCTGGCGAGGGCAGCCGTCTGATCGACGGCGGCGGGGTGCGCGTGGATGCTGCGGTGGTCAGTGACAAGGGCCTCAAGCTCGGTGCCGGCACCTATGTGCTGCAGGTGGGCAAGCGCAAGTTCAAGAAAGTCACGCTGGTGTCCTCCGGGGCCTGACTTGCCGGCTGGCCGTCGGTATGCTGCAATGCGGTGGAAGTTATATAGACCGCCCTTGGTGGAAACACGGGGCTGGGTACGTTGACGGTGGTGAAATAATCCGCTGATTCAATAAAGCAAGGTTGGGCGGCATGGAAGCGCAAGCGATATACCGGAAATCCGACAAGGGGACAGAAGCCATCGCGACCCGCGGTCACGGCGTGGGCGGCAAGCTGCGCATGCTGCTCATACTGGTCGATGGCAAGAAGAACGTCGAAGAACTGACCCGGCTGGCGGCCGGCATGGGCGAGTCGGACCAGTTGCTGCAACAGCTGGAAGCGGACGGTTTCATCGAAGTCCTACCCGGCGGGGCTGGCGCCAGGCCAGCGGGAGGGCCGGCCGCGGCATCAGGCGCAGACCTGGGCAAACTCAAAGCGCTGGCGACCCGCCTCTTGCTCGAACAGCTGGGCCCGCTGGCAGATGAGCTGTCTCTCAGGGTCGAAGCGACCCGGGACCTGCCCCAGTTCGTCGAGGCCATGAAGCGGGCCTACACCGTGGTGCGTGATGTCAAGGGCCAGGCGGTAGCCGACCGCTTTGGTGCCGAAGTCGAAGCCCAGTTGCCGAAGACCTGAGACTCGCTCAGGCCGCGAGCCAGGCGCCGACCCGCTCCTTCGTTCCTACCGACAGCCGCCATGTACTGATGCTGCGCGGCAGAGGCAGGCTCAACGTCAGCAGGCGCTTGTCGCGTGCCACCAGCGCCTTCACCCGGTTTTGCCCACCGGCATAGAGCAGCAGGTCGTCGAGCTTGTGGAGCCGCCAGCTGCTGAGTGACCTGCCGCTGCCCACCTCCACACCCACCCATTCGTCGCCGGCCGCAAAGCCGGCGTGTTCGCCAGCGCCGCCACGCAACACGGTCTTGATCTGGAGCGAACCCGACTCGCTCACGCGCAGGCCCAGGCGTTGCGCCAGCTGGGCTGGCTCTTCATGGATGGTCACGCCATGTTGTTCGAGCAGTTCGCGCAAGGGCAGCTCGGCCGTACCGTGTACCCAGCGTTTGAGTTCGCGCGACCAGGAGCGGCCGCTCAGGTCCTGCAGCACGGCCAGCAGATCGCTCTCGGTCATGGGGCCGGCTTTGCGGCGTGACCAGAGCGCGCGCATGACATCGTCCAGGGTGTGCCGGCCCTCGCCGCGCAGGGTCAGGTCCAGGCACAAGGCGACCAGCGCGCCCTTGCCGTAGTAGCTGACGGTGGCGTTGGGTGTGTTTTCGTCGACGCGGTAGTACTTGACCCAGGCATCGAAGCTGGCCTGGGCCACCGATTGAATCAGCCGCCCCGGCGTCTGCTGCAGCTGGTTGATGCTCTTGTTGAGCAGGCGCAGGTAGCCTGCGTCATCCAGCAGGCCGGCACGGCGCAGCAGCAGGTCATCGTAATAGCTGGTGAACCCTTCGAAGAACCAGAGCAGCTCCGTGTAGTTCTCGGCGCGGTAGTCATAACGCGCGAACTCGGCCGGGCGCAGGCGCTTGACGTTCCAGCTGTGGAAATACTCGTGGCTGATCAGGCCCAGCAAGGTGGTGTAGCCATCGCCGGGTTTGGATTCGGTGCGCGGCAGGTCGCGGCGCGCGCAGATCAGCGCCGTGGAATTGCGATGTTCCAGCCCGCCATAACCGTCGTCGGTGGCGTTGAGCATGAACAGGTAATTGGCGAAGGGCGGCTTGCCGCTGCGGCCGGTGGCCTGGCCACCGGCGTGCCAGAAGCGGATGGCGGTTTCGCAGATGCGCTGCGCGTCGGCCAGCAGGCGGGTGCCGTCGAAGCTAGGCGGGGCGCCGGCCACGACGAAGCGGTGGCTGACACCGCCGGCCTTGAAGTCGCCGCTCCAGAAAGCGCCGAGTTCGAAGGGGCAGTCGGCCAGCTCGTCGTAGTTGGCGGCGCGGTAATGGCCAAAACCGCGCTTGTCGGTCTTGATGCCCGGCAGACCGGTGGCCACGGTCCAGTGGGCGGGCGCGGCACCGGTCAGCAAGGTCAGGTCATGCGGTGCGTCTTCCTGGCCTTCGACGCGCAGGCACAGGCTGGTGCCGTTGAAAAAGCCGCGCGCCGCATCGAGCCAGGCCGTGCGTACCGAGTTGTCCAGGGCATAGATTTCGTAGCGCAGCTCCAGCGGCTGCTCCGGGTCGCACGCGATCTGCCAACTGCATTTGTCCAGCTGGTCAGCGGAGAGCAGGCGGCGGCCTTGCCGGGCCTGGAGTTGCTGCAGGTTTTTCGAGAACTCGCGCACCAGGTAGCTGCCGGGAATCCAGACCGGTAGCGCCACGCGCTGATCGGCGCTTGGCTGTGTGATGGTGAGCGTGACGCGGTAGAGGTGGCTGTGCAGGTCTGCGGCCTGGATCTGGTAGTGCACGCAGGCGGGGAGTCGGGAGTTGCGGCCGGGCATGCGTGGCATGGATGTGGATGACAAAAGCGTTCAGCGTGTGGCAGCCGTGAGCTGCTTCTCGATCTGCTGGGTGGTCAGGGCGCCGGGCACGCGCGAGCCATCGGCAAAGATCAGCGTGGGGGTGCCGGTGATCTTGTGCTTGCGACCCAGCGTCAGGTTGCGGGTCAGGGCCGTGGTGTCGCAGCTGAGGGCGGCCGGCACCTGGTCGTTGAACATCCAGTCCTGCCAGCTCTTGTTCTTGTCCTTGGCGCACCAGATGTTTTTCGACTTCTCGGTCGAATCCGGGCTCAGTATGGGATAGAGAAAGGTGTGGACCGTGACGTTGTCGATCTTGGCCAGGTCGCGCTCGAAGCGCTTGCAGTAACCGCAGTTCGGGTCGGCGAAGACGGCCACTTTGCGCTTGCCATTGCCGCGCACCACGGTGAAGGCGTCCTTCAGGGGCAGGTCCTTGAAATCGATGGCCGTCAGCTGTTCGACGCGCTCCTCGGTCAGGTTGCGGCGCTGGCGCACGTCGATGATGTTGCCCTGGATCAGGTAGTTGCCTTCGGCGTCGGTGTAGTAGATGTCGTTCTCGTTGACGCGGATCTCGTAGATGCCGGGCAGCGGCGTCTTGCTGACTTCATCGATCTTGGGCAACTGGGGCAGGCGTTCGGCCAGGTTCTTGCGGATCGTGGCGTCCTGGGCGTAGGCGCCGAGGGAGAGCAGGGCCAGCAGGCCCGCCAGCAGGTGTTTGGACATATTCATCATCACATCGACTTTCAAAAATTCATGGCGCGCCGCGCCAGCCAGTTCTTCAGCATCCCGCTGCGCTCCACGCCTTGCAGGCCCCAGTGGCGCAGTGCACCCCATGCCTCGCCCTCGCGTGCAAACAGCAGCTGCAGCCCGTCCATGCCCATATCCAGGGCCAGCATGCCGGCCTTGCGTGCCCGTTCGTAGCGACGCAGCAGCTTTTCGTCATCTACGCCGCGCCAGTACTCGCGTCCGTGCAGCACTCGCGTGAGTTCCGCCACATCGGCCAGGCCCAGGTTCAGGCCCTGGCCGGCCAGCGGGTGCACGTTGTGCGCCGCATCACCGGCCAGCACCCAGGCGCCTCCCGCTGCGCGGCCCGACCACTGCCGGGCCTGGGCTTTCTGCAAGGGCCAGGTCCGGCGTTCGCTGGCCAGCGTGAGAGAACCGAGTGAGTGGGCACTGGCGTCCTCCAGTTCGTGGCAGAAATCGACGGCTTCTAGGCCTTGCAGATGTCCGGCACGCTCAGGAGAGACAGACCAGACGACGGCCACAGAGTTCCCGTGGGCGCCGTCCAAGGGCAAAAAAGCCAGGATCTCGCCCTGTGCAAACCACTGCCGGGCGACCTGGTCGTGGGGTCTTTCGCAGCGCAGGCGGGTGGCCAGGGCATGCTGTGGGTAGGGCGTGACCTCGAAGTCGACGCCGAATTCGGCGCGTGTGCTGCTGGTACGGCCTTCGCAGACCACGGTCAGCCGGGCCGGCGCCGGCGCACTCAGCACCTCGATCTGGGGTTGGTAACGCACGGCTTCGGCCAGCTGGGCTTCGAGCACCGGCACGTCGACGATCCAGGTCAGTGCCGGGCTGCCGGATTCGCCAGCATCGAAATTCAGTTCACTGCCGCGGTCGCCCCAGACCTGCATGCGCCGCACCGGCGTTGCCGATGCCTCGTCGGCAGGCCAGCAGCGCACGCTTTCCAGCAGTTCGCGTGAGGCGCGGTTCAGCGCATAGGCGCGTACGTCGGTGGCCGGCGGCTTGCCTGCCGGGGCCGGCTGTTCCACCAGTCCGACGCGCAGGCGCTCGCGTGCCAGCAGCAGGGCCAGGGTGCGGCCGACGATACCGCTACCGCGTATGCAGATGTCCAGGGCTTGGGGCATGGGAGGATTGTAGAAGGCAGGGCAGAATTGACCTTGTTCTCAGTCAACCCAGGAAATCGATCCGTGAGTGACCTCCCGACCCCGCCGGCCGACGTGCAGGCCCGCATTGCCCGTCTTTTTGTCTACCCCATCAAGTCCTGCGCCGGCGTCGAGCTGTCCGAGGCCCTGCTCACCGAGACGGGCCTGGACCTGGACCGCGCCTGGATGGTGGTGGACAGCGAGGGCGAGTTCCTGAGCCAGCGCGAGGAGCCACGCATGGCGCTGATCCAGCCGGCCTTCAAGCGCGGCGGCACCGAGCTGCAGCTGCGCGCGCCCGGCATGCTGGCCCTGCACCTGCGCGTCGATGCGGTCGAGGCGCCGGCCCGTGTGCGTGTCTGGGACGACGAAGTCCCCGCCTGGGACATGGGCGACATTGCGGCCCAGTGGTTTACCGACTTCCTGGCGCTCAACGAGCAGGGCCTGCCCAAGGCAAATGCGCCCAAGTACCGGCTGGTGCGTTTTGATCCCGAACATCGGCGCCTGTCCGACAGGAAATGGACGGGCGAGGCCGAGGCGCTCAACCAGTTCAGCGACGGCTACCCCGTGCTGTTGCTGGGCCAGTCTGCGCTCGAAGGGCTCAACGAGCGCCTGCAGGCCCGGGGGCATGCGCCCGTGGACATCCGGCGTTTTCGGCCCAACGTTGTGCTGGAAGGCCTGGAGGCCCACGATGAAGACCGCGTGGGCCCGCTGCAGATCGCCACGGGCGAAGGGGAGGCTGTGCTCACGCCGGTCAAGCCCTGCCCGCGCTGCCCCATCCCCAATATTGACCCCGACACCGCCCACAGCAGTCCGGAAGTGAACGACACCCTGCAGACCTACCGTCAGGACGCGCGTGTCAAAGGCGCTCTGACCTTCGGCATGAACAGCATCATCACGGCGGGGGTGGACCATGTGCTGCGCGTCGGGCAGCCAGTCCGCGCCAGCTATCGCTTCGACTGAAGCGGCGCGTCCGGCACGGGCCGGCGTTTACGCAGGGCCTCGGACAGGTGGGTGTGAAACATGGCCGCCGCCGGGCGCAGAGTGACGCCCTGGCGCGTGAGTAGGCCCAGGCTGCGCGAGATGGTGGGGTTTTTCAGCGGCAGTCCGATCACGGCACTGTGGTTCGCGGGCAAGGCCATGCGTGGCACGGCGGCCAGCCCCAGGCCGGCCTCCACCATGCCCAGCAGTGTGCCGATGTGGCTGACCTCGAAGGCGAAATCGGGTTTGATGCCGGCCTGGGTCAGCACGTCGTCCAGCAGTTGCCGGTTCCCGCTGCTGCGGGCCACCGAGATCAGGCGTTCGTTGGCAATGGTCGACCAGCTGACCGTCTTGCGGGCTGTCAAGGCGTGATCGCGCCGCATCGCGACGACAAAGGGATCGTCGTGGATGTCTTCGAACTTGATTTCCGGCATCAAGGCGCTCATGAAGCCGATGCCAAAGTCCGATTCGCCGGACAGCACGCTTTGCAGCGTCTGGTTCATGGATTCATCGATGACCCGGATGCGGATGGCCGGGTATTGGCGTGAAAAACTGCTGATGACCTGCGGCAGGAAGTACAGCGCAGCCGAGGGCACGCAGGCCACGGTGACGCGCCCGCTGCGGGTGGCAGCGATGTCGGAAATACCCAGCATGGCTGCCTCCAGGTCGTCGACGGCCGATCGGGCGCGCTCCAGGAAGACGCGCCCCAGGCTGGTGAGTTCGACCTCGCGGGTCGTGCGGTTGAACAGCCGCGTGCCCAGGATGGATTCCAGCTTCTCGATACGCCGGCTCAGGGCCGGCGGTGACAGGTGGATGTGTTCGGCGGCGGCCCTGAAACTGCCGCGTTCGGCCACGGCGATGAAGGCCTGCAGCTGGTGCAGATCGAAATTGATGTGTTGCATGCATCAATCATATTAAAAGTTGCACTTCAACAAAGACGGGATTTCTTGCACCATCCACCCCATCAATTTTCAAATCCTTTTTTCACGAGGAAAAAAGGCAATCCGAAAGAAGGTGAGAGATGGGGATCCGATACAAACTGCTGCTGGCTTTGGGCATGGCGTGGGGCGTGGCAACCGGCCACGCGCAAGGCGTGCGTCCGATCACGATCGTCGTTCCGACGGCTCCCGGTGGTGGCAATGATGCGATGGCCCGCACCATAGGGCAGAAGATGAGCACCCTGCTCCATCGGCCGGTCATCGTCGACAACAAGGCGGGTGCGAATGGCGCCCTGGCGGCGGAGCACGTCGTCAAGTCCGCGCCAGATGGCAACACCTTGATGTTCGGTTACATCGCGACCCATGCGATGAATCCCGCACTGCAGAAACTTCGGTATGACCCCATCAAGGATTTCGAGCCGGTGGGTCGCGTGGGTTACTCGCCCACGATCATGGTGCTTCATCCCACCCTGAAGCCCAGGGATGTGAAGGACTTGGTCAGGATGATCAAGGAACGGCCCGAGGCGTTCAGCTTCGCCTCGGCCGGCAATGGAACGGCGCCCCATTTCACGGCAGAGCTGTTCAAGCTCGCGACCCAGACCCAGCTGCTGCACGTGCCCTACAAAGGATCTTCGCCAGCCATCATGGACACGATCGCCGGGCAGACGCAAATGATGTTTCCCAGCCTGTTCGCGGCGCTGCCCTATGTCAAGTCGGGCAAGCTGCAAGCCCTGGCCATCGCCGGGTCCCGTCGCTCGCCGGTGTTGCCGCAAGTCCCCACGCTGAAAGAGTTGGGGGTGGAGGGGGTCGATGTCGATCAGTGGTATGGCTTTTTCGCTCCGGCCAAGACCCCGAAGGAGGTCATCGTCCGGCTGAACCAGGCCCTGAACATAGCACTCGCGGACCCGGAGATCGTCAAGCGCATCGAAGGCCAAGGTGCGGATGTCGAACCCAGCACCCCCGAGCAGTTGGGTGAGCTGGTGAGGACGGACCTGGCCAAATGGCGGGGTGTGGTCCAGCGGGCCAGGCTCGAAGCGGATTGAGTGCCATGCTGAAGAGAAATATCCCATGCGTGCTGATGCGTGCAGGGACGTCCCGGGGGCCGTTTTTCCTGCGCGAATGGCTGCCGCCGGGCGACCAGGAGCGTGATCAGGCCCTGATCGGCGCCATCGGTGCGTCCGATCCCTTGCAGCTGGACGGCCTGGGCGGCAACAGCACACTGAACAGCAAGGTGGCCATCGTGTCGCGCTCGACGCGGCCCGGTTGCGACCTGGACTACCTGTTTGCGCAGGTCGGGGTCGGCCACCAGTCGGTCGACACCCGGCCCAATTGCGGGAACATGCTCGCTGGCGTGGCGCCTTTCGCGATCGAGCAGGGCCTCATCCAAGCCCAGGACGGCACCACCACCGTGCGCATCTACAACGTGAACACCGGCGCGACCATCGAGTCCACCGTCTGCACACCCGGTCGGCAGGTCAGTTACGAGGGCGATGCCCGGATCGATGGCGTTCCCGGAACCGCCGCGCCCATCCTCCTGAATTTCCTGGACGCCTGGGGCGCGGTCACCGGCAAGGTCTTTCCCACCGGGCAGCGTATTGACGTGGTCGACGGTCTGGCGGTGACCTGCATTGACGCGGCCATGCCGCTGATGATTCTTCGCGCGACTGATCTGGGGGTGACGGGCCGTGAGCGCCCGGCCGAGCTGGACGCCAACACCGCCTTGCTGGAGCGCATCGAGAAACTACGCATCCTCATGGGCGCGCGCATGGGCCTGGGCGATGTGACCCACAGCGTGATTCCCAAGCCGGTGCTGGTCAGCCCGGGGGATCATCCCGACAGCATCGTCTCGCGGTACTTCACGCCCCACAAGTGCCATGCCTCGCATGCCGTGACCGGCGCCATCGGCGTCAGCACGGCCTTTGCCTTGCCCGGCACCGTCGCCAGCGGGCCGGCCCGTGCCGCCGGTCGCCATCTTCTGGCGGTCGTGCATCCACAGGGTCAGATCGACGTGGATGTCGAGATGACGGCAGAGGGGGGCGAGATCGCCGTCGTCCGGGCCGCCCTGGTGCGCACGGCGCGCAAGATCATGCAGGGGGAGTTGACGCTGCCGGCCTATGTCTTCCCCGCCCGCGACCCCGAGGAGGCGGGCGCGGCGCAGTCTGCGGACCGCTTCCCCGAGGAGGAGGTCAAGGTCATCGTTCCCACCAGCGGCGGGGGTGGCAATGACACGATGGCGCGCATCCTCACGCGCAAGCTCGGGCCTGCGCTAGGGCATGTTGTGAGCGTGGAGAATCGCTCCGGTGCCAACGGCAGTGTGGCGGCGGAGTACGTCGCCGCCTCCCGGCCGGACGGGCACACGCTGATGTTCGGTTACATCGCGACGCATGGCATCAACCCGGTGCTGCAAACCTTGCGTTACGACCCCTTCCAGGACTTTGCCCCGGTGGGGCTGGTGGGCTATTCCCCCACGGTGCTGGTGGTCAGCAATGAAACGCCGGTCCAGGATGTGCCGTCCTTCATCCAGCGACTGCGTTCGTCCTCGGCGGGGCGTTTCAACTACGCTTCGGCCGGCGAAGGGACCCTACCTCACCTGGCGGCCGAGATGTTCCTGCGTACCTTTGAGGCGCAGGGGCAGGAGGGCATCCAGCATGCGGGCGCGGCGCCCGCCATCAGTGCGATGGTACGGGGGCAGTCGCAGTGGATGTTCCCCAGCCTGTTCAGCGCCCTGCCGTATCTGAAAAGCGGAAAACTCAGGCTGCTGGCGGTTGCCTCGGCGTCGCGCCTGAGCGCCTGGCCCGGGGTACCGACCCTGGCGGAGCTGGGCATCAAGGGTTTTGATCTGACGCAGTGGTATGCCCTGTTTGCGCCCGCCGGAACGCCGGAGTCCATCGTCAAGAAATTGAACCGGGCTTTGAATCAGGTGCTGGAAGACCCCGAAGTACGTGCTCGCATGGAGCAGGATGGGGCTCAGGTCCAGACCAGCACGCCCGAGCAACTGTGCCAGCATGTGAAGACGGAGCTGGAGCGCTGGCAGCTGCTGGTCCGCGCCACGGGCCTGGGGCATGCGCAGGAGGTGCTGGAGGCCCAGGAGCTGAGTTGAGATCTTCCTTGGCGGCAGGCTGATGCCGTGGCGCGCCGGCGCCACGGTCTACCGATCAGTACAATCGCGAGCAGTTTCCCCTGGGCAGAGACGAGGATGAGATCCTCCGGATCCGAGGTCTTCCCACCCGGTTTTCTGTTCTGCCGTCTGCGTGCCCCCGGCACGGGGCCGGGCAGCCCACCCCGCCCCGTGAGGCAGGATGGTGCACAAGGGGTTGATTTCAAAGGAATTTCCATGTCTCTCAAGTGCGGCATCGTCGGCCTGCCCAATGTCGGCAAATCCACCCTCTTCAACGCCCTGACCAAGGCCGGCATCGCGGCGGAGAACTACCCCTTCTGCACCATCGAGCCCAATGTGGGCGTGGTCGAGGTGCCGGACCCGCGCCTGGCGCAGCTCTCGGAGATCGTCAAACCCGAGCGGGTGGTGCCGGCCATCGTCGAGTTCGTGGACATCGCCGGTCTCGTGGCCGGCGCCAGCACCGGCGAGGGCCTGGGCAACAAGTTCCTCGCGCACATCCGCGAGACCGACGCCATCGTCAACGTGGTGCGCTGTTTTGCCGACGACAACGTGATCCACGTGGCCGGCAAGGTGGACCCGATCGCCGATATCGAAGTGATCCAGACCGAGCTGTGTCTGGCCGACCTGGGCGCGGTCGAGAAGGCCCTGCATCGCGTGACCAAGACGGCACGCTCGGGCGACAAGGAATCGATCAAGCTGGTGGCCATCCTGGAAAAGTGCCAGGCGGCGCTGGACCAGGGCAAGCCGGTGCGCACCATCGAGTTCAGCAAGGAAGAGCAGCCGCTGCTCAAGCAGTTCTTCTTCATCACGGCCAAGCCCGCGATGTTCGTGGGCAACGTGAGCGAAGATGGCTTCGAGAACAACCCCTACCTGGATCGCCTGAAGGAATACGCGGCCACCCAGAACGCGCCGGTGGTGGCCATCTGCGCCAAGATCGAGGCCGAACTGTCCGAGATGGACGATGCCGACCGCCTGGACTTCCTCAAGGAACTGGGCCAGGAGGAGCCGGGCCTCAATCGCCTGATCCGCGCGGCCTACAAGCTGCTGGGTCTGCAGACCTACTTCACCGCCGGCGTCAAGGAAGTGCGCGCCTGGACCATCCATGTGGGCGACACGGGGCCGCAGGCCGCCGGCGTGATCCACACCGATTTCGAGAAGGGCTACATCCGCGCCCAGACCATCGCCTTCGAGGACTTCATCGCCTGCAAGGGCGAGCAGGGCGCCAAGGATGCGGGCAAGATGCGCGCCGAAGGCAAGGACTACGTCGTCAAGGACGGCGACGTGATGAACTTCCTGTTCAGCGCCTGAGACCAGGCCTCAGCTGGCGGGCCATTCCATCCGGAACACCGTCCCCGTGCCCGCGGCGCTGCGCAGCGAGACCTGCGCGCCGTATTGCTGCGCGATTTCCCGCACGATGGCCAGGCCCAGACCGCTGCCGCGCAGCGCAGGCGGCGCGGCCCGGTAGAAGCGTTCGAACACATGGGCCCGGTGCTCGGGGGCGATGCCCGGGCCCGTGTCTTCCACTTCCACCCAGCGCAGCCCCACACGCACGGTGACGCGCGTGCCAGGCGGGCTGTGGTGCAGCGCGTTGTCGATCAGGTTGCCCAGCGCTTCGTGCAGCAGGGCTTCGGTGCCGGGCACCCCGCAGCTGTCCACACCCGTCTCGAAGCCCAGGTCGTCGCCACGCTGCAGCGCACGAGGCAGGTATTCCTGGATCACCTGCCGTGCCAGGGGCACCAGATCGACGGACGTTCCGGCGGAAGGCGCATGCATTTCGCCAGCGTGCTCGGCGCGGGTCATGGCCAGCAACTGCTCGGTCAGTCGCACGGCCTCGTCGGTCGTTTTGCGCGCCGCAGCCAGTGCCGCACTCTCCCGGTCGGCCAGTGCCAGCTGCGTCTTGAGCACTGTGAGCGGCGTGCGCAGCTGGTGCGCGGCATTGTCCAGAAAGCGCTTGCGGATATCGATGAGCCGGCCCAGGCGCGCCAGGTAGCTGTTCAGCGTTTCCACCAGCGGGCGCAGCTCGCGGGGCAGGTCCGGGGGATGGATGGGGGACAGATCGTCGTCACCCCGCTCGGCCAGGCGCTGGCGGAAATTCTCCAGGGGGCGGATGCCGTGCTGCACGCCTGCAATCACGAGCAGCGCTGCCGCCAGCAGCAGCAGCGTCTGGCTGACGAGTGTTTCGCGCAGGAGCAGCTGAACCATCTGCTGGCGCGTTTCCAGGGTTTCGGCCACGCTGACTTTCAGGATGTGCGACCTGCCTTGTTCGTCCTCCAGCACGTGGGTGAGGTGGGCCAGCCGCACGGGGCGTTCCCGGAAGTGCCCATCCTCGAACTGCACCAGGGCGTAGTACTTGACGCTGGCTGCCGGTCCGGGTGTGGCGGCCGGCAGGGTGGCCTCGCCGGCCAGCTGCTGGCCGTTGACGTCGCTGATGCGGTAATACAGGCGCGCGCCCGTGTGGTTCTCCAGCAGATACCCGGCGGCGCGCAGCACGTTGACCTGGAGCGCGCCGTTGCGCCAGACCAGCTCCTCGGCCAGGGCCCGGCTGGCCAGGTACAGGGCGCGGTCGTAGGCCTCGTTGCTGGCTTCGATGGCATTGCCATAGGCCACCCAGGCATTGATGGCAATGAGCCCGGCCAGCGGCGGCAGGATCCAGCCCAGCAGGCGGGTGCGCAGCGAGGCGGCGGTCGCTGCCATGTCAGTGGCCTGGCCCGGCCGGTGGCATCAGCATGTAGCCCAGGCCCCGGATGGTGTGGACGACGGGTGGCCCGGCCTGTCCCGGCGGTACGGGGGCGGATTCGAGCTTCCTGCGCAGGCGGTGGATCAGCACCTCGACCGCTTCCAGTTCCACGGCGTCGTCGGCAAAGACGGCGCGGTGCAGATCGTCCTTGCTCACGGTGCGCCGCGGGTCTTCCAGCAGCACCCGCAGGGCGGCGGCTTCCCTGGGGGTCAGGGCCAGGGGCTGGTCAAACAGGCTGACCTGGCCGGAGCTGCGGTCCATCTCCAGGGGCCCCAGACGCAGCCGGGTGTTCCTGGTGCGACCGGGCCGGCGCAGCAGGGCCTGCAGCCGGGCTTCGAGTTCGCTCAGGTCGAAAGGTTTGGGCAGGTAGTCGTCCGCGCCCAGGTTCAGGCCTAGCACGCGGTCGGGCACGCTGACGCGGGCGGTGAGCACCAGCACGGGTACGGTGTCGCCGCGCTCGCGCAGGCTCTGCAGCACGGACAGCCCGTCCAGGCCGGGCAGCTGCAGGTCCAGCAGCACGGCGTCAAAGCCATGGCCTGCCGCCAGCTGCGCCAGGGCCTCATGTCCGTCCCGCGCAAAGCTCACGGCTAAACCCGTCTGGCGCAGGGCGGTGCCCAGCCAGAGCGCGAGATCGGGCGTGTCCTCGACCAGCAGGATGTGGGGGCTAGGGCCAGTTGACACTTGATTGACCGATGGCGAACAGGCACTAAGGGTTTCTACTGAACCGGATTGACAGCCGTTTGAAAGCCGGCGCCCCGGCCCGTGACCAGAATGCATCTGGCGGGCTGGTGCCTGCATTTGATTCTTACACAGGAGATGGCGATGAAGATGAACAAGCGTGAGTTTCTGGGCCTGGGCGCTGCTGCGGGTGCCGCTCTGGTGGTGCCGGCCTGGGCACAAGGCAAGCCCCTGTTCGAGACCCTGAACATGTTCGTGCCGGCGGCACCCGGTGGGGGTTGGGACGGCACGGCGCGCGCCATCGAGCGTGCGGCCAAGGGCGCCGGGCTGGTGGGCAATATGGCCTTCGAGAACGTGGCCGGGGCCGGCGGCATGGTGGGCTTGCCCCGCTATGTGAACCAGCGCAAGGGCCAGGGCAACAGCCTGATGGTCGGCGGTTCGGTCATGGTGGGCGCCGCCATTGCGAACAAGAGCCCGGTCACCATGCGCAACGTGACGCCGATCGCGCGCCTGACCGAAGAGGCCGGCGTGGTGGCCGTGCCGGCCGGCGGCAAGATCAAGACCTGGGCCGACCTGGAAGCCGCGATCAAGGCCGGCCCGAAAGCGGTGTCCGTCGCTGGTGGCAGCGCCGGCGGCACCGACCACGTGCTGCTGGGTCTCATCATCAAGGCGCTGGGCCGCAACCCGCGCGACGCGGCCTATGTGGCTTTCTCCGGCGGCGGGCCGGCCAATGCGGCGCTGCTCGGTGGGCAGGTGGTCGCGGGCATTTCCGGCTACTCCGAGTTCGAGGAGCAGATCAAGGCTGGCCGCCTCATCCCGCTGGCGGTGTCGGGAAACAAGCGCATCCCGGGCGTCAACGTGCCGACCCTGACCGAGCTGGGTGTACGTGTCACCGCGGCCAACTGGCGCGGCGTGTTCGCTCCCCCGGGCATCAACGCCGCGCAGCGCGAGGCGCTGGTGGAGTTCATGAGCAAGGTGAATGCCTCCGAGCCCTGGCGCAAGGAGCTGGAGACGCGCAAGTGGACTGATGTGTTCCTGGCCGCGCAGTCTTTCGAGCGCGAGATCGAAGCCAACATTCGTGACACCGAAGAGGTCATGAAGGATCTGGGGCTGGCATGAGTCCCCGCACGGCCGTTCCGAAGGGGGCTCGCGCCGCAGTGCGAAGCATGGAGGCCTCTCCATGACGCCTCTGCGCCTGGCTGTCCTGCTGCTGGCCATCGCCGCCGCGGCCATCTGGCAGGTGACGGTCATCCCCGAGTCGCTGATGCAGATGACGGTCGGGCCGGTGCTGGCCCCGGCCGTGGTGGTGGGGGGGCTGGCGGTGCTGGCCCTGCTCTATGGCGTGAGCGCCTGGCGGGGCCGCCAGGTCGACGTGAGCCACGCGCCCGAGCAGGAGCCCCTGCCCGGCAGCAGCCGGCGGCTGGCCAGCCTGCTCGGTGGTGGCGTTGTCTTCATGGCCCTGGTGGGGCCGCTGGGTTTTGTGCTGCCGGCCGCGCTCTGCGGCATGGGCGTGGCACGTGCCTTCGACGCGCCGCTGGGTTGGCGTTCGGCGCTGGTCTGCGGCGCCATCGCCACCGTGTTCTGGCTGGTGTTCGCCCAGTTGCTGGGCATCGGCCTGGGGCCGGCGCTGCGTTGGCCTTTCTGATTCCCTGTTTCTGCGAGTGGAGCGAGCATGCAAGCCTTTGACGCCCTGCTGACCGGTTTCGGCAGCGCCCTGCAACCCCTGACCCTGATGTGGGGCTTTGCGGGCTGCCTGATCGGCACCCTGGTGGGCGTGTTGCCGGGCATCAGCCCGGCGCTGACCATCGCCCTGCTGCTGCCTCTGACCTACCAGGTGCCGGCCACCAGCATGTTTGTGATGTTCGCCGGTATCTACTACGGTGCTGCTTATGGTGGTTCGACCACCTCCATCCTGCTCAACACCCCCGGTGAATCCGGCTCGGTGGTGACGGCGCTGGAGGGCAACAAGATGGCGCGGCGAGGTCGCGCCGGCCAGGCCCTGGCGACAGCGGCTATCGGCAGCTTCGTCGCTGGCACCATCGGCACGCTGGCGCTGACCTTCTTCGCCCCCTGGGTGGTGGAGGCGGCCCTGGCCTTCGGTCCGGCGGAATACTTCAGCCTCATGGTGCTGTCGCTGGTGGCCGTGTCCGCCGTGTTGGGCAGTTCCGTGCTGCGCGGCCTGCTGAGCCTGACCGCTGGTCTGCTCTGTGGTCTGGTGGGTATCGATCTGCAGACCGGACAGCCGCGTTTCACCTTCGGTCGCGCCGAGCTGCTCGACGGGCTGGAGGTGACGGTGGTGGCGGTGGGGCTGTTCGCCGTGGGCGAGGCCCTGTACCTCGCCTGGCAGGGGCGCGAGTCGCGCAGCGGAGAGGTGATGAAGATGTCGGGCAGCCTGTGGCTGAGCAAGCAGGATTGGGCGCGTTCCTGGAAACCCTGGCTACGCGGTTCGCTCTTCGGCTTTCCCATCGGCGCGTTGCCGGCAGGTGGCGCGGAGCTGCCCACCATGCTGTCCTACTACACCGAGAAGAAGCTCTCCAGGCATCCCGAGGAGTTCGGTCACGGTGCGATCGAGGGCGTGGCCGGGCCCGAGGCGGCCAACAACGCCGCCGCCGCCGGTGTGCTCATGCCCCTGCTCACGCTGGGCATTCCCACCTCGGCCACGGCGGCCATCATGCTGTCGGCCTTTGAAGGCTACGGCATCCAGACCGGCCCGCAATTGTTCAGCCAGCAGGGTGCCCTGGTCTGGACGCTGATCGCCAGCCTTTACATCGGCAACGTCATCCTGCTGGTGCTCAACCTGCCCTTGGTAAACCTGTGGGTCAAGCTGCTGAAGATCCCGCCGCCCTGGCTGTACGCCGGCATCATCGTGATCTCGACCGCGGGTGTCTATGGCGCCGGGAACTCGATCTTCAACGTGGGCCTGCTCTTCTTCTTTGGCCTGATCGGGTTTGTCATGCGGCGTTTCGACTTTCCGGCGGCGCCGCTGATCGTCGGCATGATCCTGTCGCCCATGGCAGAGCAGTCCATGCGGCAGGCCCTCACGATCAGCCAGGGCGACTGGTTCACCTTCTTCACGCGGCCGCTGTCGGGCTCGCTGATGGCCGTTGCCATCGTGCTGCTGGTGCTGCCGCCGCTCTACCGCCGCTATCGGCGCGCTAGAAGCTGAAGCCGCCCGGGAAGAGCCAGAGCAGCGCCACTGTCATCGTGAGGTAACGCGCCAGCTTGCCGATGGCCATGTAGAACAGGCAAGGCCAGAAGGGCTGGCGCAGCCAACCCGCTACGGCGCACAGCGGGTCGCCGATCACCGGCAGCCAGCTCAGCAGACAGGCCCGGGGGCCGATGCGTTCCAGCCAGTCGAGCGCGCGCAGATGCGTCTCGGAATGGCGGTACTTGTCGATGAGCTTGTGCGATTCCCAGCCCATGGCCCAGCTGACGGCCCCCCCCAAGGTGTTGCCGGCCGTAGCGACCAGGATGGCCGGCCAGAACAGTTCCGGATTGAGCTTGAGCAGGCCGAACAGGGCCGGCTCCGAACCCAGCGGCAGCAACGTGGCCGAGACAAAGGCGATCAGGAACAGCGTGACCAGGCCGTATTCAGGCAGTGCCAATAGCGTCAGCAGCTGGGTGATCCAGTTCTCCATAGAGGGGCAGTATAGGCAGCGGCTTGCGACCGGCGGCGCCTGATTTCAATTGCTGAAATTTTGTGCAGCTAAAATAGCCGGCCCGGCTGCTGCCAGTTCTGGCGGTGGCATCTTTCATTGGCGCCTTGCTTTTCCACACCCGCATGCACATCGGTTCCTTCGAACTGCCGAATAACCTGTTCGTGGCCCCGATGGCGGGCGTGACGGACCGGCCGTTCCGTCGCCTGTGCAAGGCCCTGGGGGCAGGTTATGCGGTCAGCGAGATGGTGACGTCGCGCAAGGACTTGTGGAACACCCTGAAGACCTCGCGCCGTGCCAACCATGAGGGCGAGGCGGGGCCGATCGCCGTACAGATTGCCGGGACCGACGCACCGATGATGGCCGAGGCCGCGGCCTACAACATCGATCGCGGCGCCCAGATCATCGACATCAACATGGGTTGCCCGGCCAAGAAGGTCTGCAACAAATGGGCCGGCTCGGCCCTGATGCAGGACGAGGCGCTGGCCCTGGAGATCATCGAGGCCGTGGTGGCCGCCTGCGCGCCGCGCAACGTGCCTGTGACGCTCAAGATGCGCACTGGCTGGTGTCAGACCGAAAAGAATGCGCTCACCATCGCGCGCGCGGCCGAAAGCGCCGGCGTGCAGATGGTCACGGTGCACGGCCGCACGCGTGAGCAGGGCTACAAGGGCGCGGCAGAGTACGACACGATCGCCGCCGTCAAGGCCGCCTTGCGTATCCCGGTCGTGGCCAATGGCGACATCCACTCGCCCGAAAAGGCCCTGGCCGTGTTGCGCGCCACGGGGGCCGACGCGTTGATGATCGGTCGTGCGGCCCAGGGGCGCCCCTGGATCTTTCGCGAGATCACCCACTTCCTCGCCACGGGCGAGCAACTGGTGCCACCGCTGGTGGTGGAGGTGCGGCGCCTGCTGCTGGAGCACCTGGAAGACCATTACGCGCTTTATGGCGACTACACGGGCGTGCGCAGCGCGCGCAAGCACATCGGCTGGTACGCCAAGGCCTTGCCGGGTGGCGAGGCTTTCCGTGCCCGCATGAACACGCTGGAAGACAGCCGGGCCCAGGTCCAGGCGGTTGCTGATTTTTTTGATGGATTGAGCCTCCACATGGACCGCATGCCGGCCGCCGGGATGGATGCCCCCGAAGACAGGGACGAGGAACAGATGGAGCTTGCCGCATGAGCAAAAAACAGATCGAAGAATGCGTGCGCATCAGCCTGGAAGGTTATTTCAAGGATTTGCGCGGTACCGAACCCGACGGCATGTACGACATGCTGGTGCGCATCGTCGAGAAGCCCTTGCTGGAAGTGGTGATGCAACAGGCCGAGCACAACCAGTCGCGCGCCGCGCTCTGGCTGGGCCTGAACCGCAACACCCTGCGCAAGAAGCTGGTCGAACACAAACTTCTCAAATAAACATGGTGGGGCGCATCGTCAGCGCTGACCTCAACTGAAAAATATGTACGCACTCCTCTCCGTTTCCGACAAGACCGGCATCGTCGAATTCGCCCAGGCCCTGCATGCGCTGGGCATCAAGCTGATCTCCACCGGCGGCACCGCCAAGCTGCTGGCCGATGCCAAGCTGCCCGTGACCGAGGTGGCCCAAGTCACCGCCTTCCCCGAGATGCTGGACGGCCGCGTCAAGACCCTGCACCCCAAGGTGCATGGCGGCCTGCTGGCCCGCCGCGATGTGCCCGAGCACATGGCCGCGCTCAAGGCGCACAACATCGACACCATCGACCTGCTGGTGGTCAACCTCTATCCCTTTGAAGCCACGGTGGCCAAGCCCGGCTGCACGCTGGAAGATGCGATCGAGAACATCGACATCGGCGGCCCGGCCATGGTGCGCAGCGCGGCCAAGAACTGGAAGGATGTGGGCGTGCTGACCGACGCCTCGCAGTATCCGGCGGTGCTGGCCGAACTCAAGGCCACGCATGCGACCGGATCCTGCAAGCTCTCGGACAAGCTGCGCTTTGCCCTGTCGGTGGCGGCCTTCAACCGAATTGCCAACTACGACGCGGCCATCAGCAACTACCTGTCGGCGATCAACGAGGACGGTACCCACGCGCCTTTCTCGGCCCAGGCCAACAGCAATATGGTCAAGCTGCAGGATCTGCGTTACGGCGAGAACCCGCACCAGTCGGCTGCCTTCTACCGCGACCTGTATCCGGCACCCGGTTCCCTGGTGATGGCCAGGCAGCTGCAGGGCAAGGAGCTGAGCTACAACAACATCGCCGATGGAGACGCCGCCTGGGAATGCGTCAAGAGCTTCGAGGTGCCGGCCTGCGTCATCGTCAAGCACGCCAACCCCTGCGGCGTGGCCGTGGGCAAGGACACGCTGGAGGCTTACAGCAAGGCCTTCCAGACCGATCCGACCTCGGCCTTCGGCGGCATCATCGCCTTCAATCGTGTGGTGGATGGCGCAGCGGCCCAGGCCGTGAGCAAGCAGTTTGTCGAGGTGTTGATGGCGCCCGGCTACACGCCTGAGGCGCTGGCCGTGTTCAAGGCCAAGGCCAACGTCCGGGTGCTGGAGATTTCACTCGACGGTGTGAAACGCGACGGCCAGACCGCCTGGGAGCGCGGCCAGAACTCGCACGACGTCAAGCGCGTCGGCTCCGGACTGCTGATCCAGACCGCCGACAACCACGAGCTGCAACGCAGCGACTTGAAGGTGGTGACCAGGAAGGCGCCGACGGCACAACAGCTTGAAGACCTGATGTTCGCCTGGAAGGTGGCCAAGTTTGTCAAGAGCAATGCCATCGTCTTCTGCAAGGACGGCATGACCATGGGCGTGGGCGCCGGACAGATGAGCCGCCTGGACTCGGCCCGCATCGCCAGCATCAAGGCCCAGCATGCCAATCTGACGCTGCAAGGCACAGCCGTGGCCAGCGATGCCTTTTTCCCTTTCCGTGACGGCCTGGACGTGGTCGTGGACGCCGGCGCGACCTGCGTGATCCAGCCCGGTGGCTCCATGCGTGACCAGGAAGTCATCGATGCGGCCGACGAGCGCGGCGTGGCCATGGTGTTCTCGGGCGTGCGTCATTTCCGCCATTGAGCCCCGCGCGACAGGCATGAAAAAAGCGGCCCCAGGCCGCTTTTTCCTTGGGGCGTCGCTAGCTACTTCGCCAGCCGCTTGAACACTTCGCGCGCCGCAGCCACGGTCTGTGCAATGTCTTCCTCGCTGTGTGCGGCGCTGACAAAACCGGCCTCGTAGAGGGCCGGTGCGATGTAGACGCCGCGATTCAGCAGGCCGTGGAACAGGGTGTTGAAGCGCGGGCTGTCGGTCTTCATGACCGTGGTGTAGTTCTGCGGCAGCTCGGGCATCAGGAAGAAGCCGAACATGCCGCCCTGGCAGTCGGCGCTGAAGGGCACGCCTTCAGCGGCGGCGGCGGCCTTGAGCCCGTCGACCAGGCTGCGCGTCTTGCGCGACAGCGCATCGAAGAAGCCGGGCTTGCTGATCTCGCGCAGGGTGGCCAGGCCACAGGCCGTGGCGACGGGGTTGCCCGAAAGCGTGCCGGCCTGGTAGACCGGGCCCAGCGGAGCCATCTGTTCCATCAGGGCGCGCGGCCCGCCGAAGGCCGCCAGCGGCATGCCGCCGCCGATGACCTTGCCCAGCACCGTGATGTCGGGTTTGAAACCGGGGATGGCCTGGGCGTAGACGCTCTGTGCGCTGCCCAGGGCCACACGAAAACCCGTCATGACCTCGTCGAACACCAGCAGGGCGCCGTACTGCGTGCAGAGCTCGCGGCAGCGCTGCATGAAGGACACCGAGGCGCGCACGAAGTTCATATTGCCGGCGATGGGCTCGATCATCAGGCAGGCCAGCTCCTTGCCGTGCAAGGCGAAGGCTGCTTCCAGCTGCTGGATGTTGTTGTACTCGAGCACCAGGGTGTGTTGCACCACCTCGGCCGGCACGCCGGCGCTGGTGGGGTAACCGAAGGTGGCCAAGCCCGAACCGGCCTTGACGAGCAGGGCGTCGGCGTGCCCGTGGTAGCAGCCCTCGAACTTCATGATCTTGCTGCGGCCCGTGGCGCCGCGCGCCAGGCGGATGGCACTCATGCCGGCCTCCGTGCCCGAGCTGACCAGGCGCACCATCTCCATGGATGGCAGGTGCTGCAGGATTTCCTCGGCCAGTTCGATCTCGCGCTCGGTCGGTGCGCCGAAGGAGAAGCCCTCGGTCACGGCCTTCTGTACGGCGGCAACCACGGTCGGGTGACCATGGCCCAGGATCATGGGGCCCCAGGAGCCGATGTAGTCGATGTGGCGCTGTCCGTTCGCGTCCCAGAAATGGGCGCCCTGCGCGCGCTGGACGAAGCGCGGCGTGCCGCCCACGGCGCGAAAGGCGCGCACGGGCGAATTCACGCCGCCAGGGATGACGCGCTTGGCGCGCTCGAACAAGGTCTCGTTACGGTCAGTGCTGGATGTCATGCGGGGGGAGTTCCAATTGGGAGGCCGGGCCCTGCGGCCCGTCGTCGGCGTCATCGTTGTCGTCGAGGTCGGCCTGGGCCCAGAACAGGCGGTCGGGGATCACGTTGCCCATGCCGGGGCGAAAGCCACCATCCAGGCAGTGGTCCAGGTAGTCCAGGGCCTCGGTGAAGGCTTCGCTGAGGTCGCAGCCGCTGGCGATCAGGGCAGTCAGCGTGGCCGCGAGGGTGTCGCCGGCGCCGGAAAATACCGCTTCAAAACGCTCGAACTTTTCGCTGGCGAGCACGGTTTGCGGCGACGTCAGCACGTTGTCGATGTACTGATCGGGTGCCGGGATGCCGGTGACCAGGGTGTAGGGCACGCCATATTCGCCAGCAGCGCGGGCGATGTCGCGCGCGCTGGGGCTGCGCTCGCCGTTCCAGTCCGGCAGCAGCCAGCGCCACAGGGTGCTGTGGTTTCCGACCAACACTGTCGTCTGGGGCAAAACCAGCTCCTGGAAGGCGTCCAGGTAGAGGTCGATCTGCACCTCGCTCCACCAGGACAGGTTGGGCATGTAGGCGATCAGCGGGATGTCCGGGTAGTCGGTGGCGATACCGGCGATGGTGCTGAGGTTCTCGGGCGTGCCGGCAAATCCTACCTTGATGGCCTGCACGGTCACGTCTTCCAGCAGGCCGCGTGCCTGCTCTGCCACCACCTCTTCATCGAAGGGGAAATGGTCGAAAGTCTCTGCGGTGTCGCGGGCGTAGGTGCCGGTGATGACGGGCAATGCGTGGGCGCCGGCCGAGGCGATGGCGGACACGTCGCCGGACAGGCCGCCCGCGCCGCTGGGGTCGTTGGCGTTGAACACCAGCACGCACGGCGGCTGGCTCGGATCGTGCGCTGTTTCCTCGGGGGCTGGGGTTTGCATGGGCTGGCCTGTTGTGGTCATCAGGCAGAATACGACAAGTCGTTGCGCGAAAGCCGTTCGAGAGCGGTTTTCGCTTTGTACAATGTTGCATTCTATTCGAAGGTCCCGTAAGCTGTGAGCGATAAGAAAACCTGGATGTGTCTGATTTGTGGCTGGATCTATGATGAGGCGGCCGGCGATCCGGAGCACGGCATAGCGCCGGGGACGGCATGGGCCGATGTGCCCATGAACTGGACCTGTCCTGAGTGCGGTGCGCGCAAGGAAGATTTCGAAATGGTCCAGATCTGAGGCACGGTCTGAATGATGGTGTCTGTCATCGTCTCAGTCGGCCGTAATCAGGAGTAGCGTTCAGTGAGCACGCAAGAATCGCCCCTCAAGGTCCTCGTGATCGATGACAGCAATACGATCCGCCGCAGCGCCGAGATATTTCTCAAGCAGGGCGGGCATGAGGTGATGCTGGCTGAAGACGGCTTCGATGCCCTGGCCAAGGTCAACGACTACCAGCCGCATCTGATTTTCTGCGACATCCTGATGCCGCGCCTCGATGGCTACCAGACCTGCGCCATCATCAAGCGCAACGCCAAGTTCGCCTCGGTGCCGGTGGTCATGCTGTCGTCCAAGGATGGGGTGTTCGACAAGGCGCGTGGCCGCATGGTGGGCGCGCAGGACTACCTGACCAAACCGTTTACCAAAGACCAGCTGTTGCAGGCCGTGCAGCAGTTTGGCATAGTCTCGCAAGGAGTGAATTGATGCCGATACGCAAAGTTTTGATCGTGGACGATTCCAAGACGGAGTTGATGTTTCTGACGGATCTGCTCCAGAAAAACGGCATGGCCGTCAAGACCGCCGAGGATGCTGACGATGCGTTCCGCCGCCTGGCCGAGGACAAGCCGGACCTGATCCTGATGGACGTCGTGATGCCGGGTCAGAACGGCTTTCAGCTCACGCGCGCCATCAATCGCACGCCTGAGTACGCCGAGATTCCGATCATCATCTGCACCAGCAAGAACCTGGAGACCGACCGCGTCTGGGGCATGCGCCAGGGCGCACGTGACTACGTGACCAAGCCGGTGGACGAGGCCGAATTGTTGGGCAAGATCAAGGCGCTGGGCTGATTCGCATCCCATGGCCAATCGCGAAGCTCTCAGGGACCTGCAGTCACGACTTGCTAGCCGATTGCAAGCGGCCAAGGCCGAAGGTCTCTCCATTTCGTGGCTGGCGGTGCGTGCGGGGGGGCTGGATTACCTGCTGCCCCTGGCCCAGTCGGGTGAAATTTTCCCGCTGCCGGCAGTGCAGACGGTGCCTTACTCACAGTCCTGGTTTCTTGGGGTCGTGAATCTGCGTGGCGGCCTGTATGGTGTGGTGGATCTGGCCGCCTTCATTGCCGGCAAGGCGCCGGTGCGGACCGAGCAGTACTGGTCCGAGGCCAGTGTCGTCACGCTCAACGCCGCTCTGGAGCTCAATTGCTCCTTGCTGATCGATTCGCTGGCGGGTTTGCGCCATGTCGGGGCGTTCTCGGGCTCCGAGCCGCCGCCGGAAGGTGCGCCACCCTATTTCGGTAACCGCTATGTCGACGCTGACGGCAGCCGCTGGCAGGAGATCAATCTCCAGCAGCTGTCGCAGATGAGCGAGTTTTTGAGCATCAGTGCCTAGCGAGGCCGCCCCAACAATCCTGAAGGTTGCATCATGTCCGTCCTCAACAAACTGACCCATCTCTTTGCCAAAAAGACGCCCGACTCGGAGCAGAGCGTCGGTCTGAGCCTGGCCATGCCTGACGACCTGTCCGGCCTGCAGCCGCAACGTGCGTCGGCCCCCGCGAAGTCGGCCGACACCCAGTTGCAGGACCTGCCCGCGCCGGCGGCGCTGGATCAGGAGGAGGACATGGTCAACGTGCCCCTGCTGGGGCGCCGACCGATTGCCGAACAGCAGCGTCTGCTGTGGTGGCTGCTGGGTCTGGCTCTGGTTGTGCTGGGTGCGATCGCCTTCGTGGCGCTGACCGCTGCCGACCGCGTTGCGCAGCAGCTGAATGCCACCGGCCAGTCCCTGATGCAGTCGCAACGCCTGGCCAAATCGGTGTCGCAGGCCCTGGTGGGTGTGCCCCAGGCCTTCGCCGAGGTCAAGGAAAGTTCCAGCTACCTGGTGCGGTCCGTCAAGGGTCTGCGCGACAGCGACTACGCCCTGCGCCTGGAGCCGATCGACGCCGACCTGCTGCCGCAGCTCGAAAAGATCATCCCGCTGATGGAGCGCGCCGAAAAGAGTGCCGGTGCCATCGTGGCGCAGGAGAAGATCCTGACCCAGGTGGGCGCCGCCCTGCGCACCATCAACCGCCAGTCCTCCGACCTGCTGGAGATCGCCGAGACGGTGTCCTCGCTCAAGCTGCAGCAGAACGCCAGTGCCGCCGAGATTTCCGCGGCCGGCCAGCTGGTGATGCTGACCCAGCGCATCGGCAAGTCGTCCAACGAATTCCTGACCGCTGAAGGCGTGAGCCCGGAAGCCGTGTTCCTGCTGGGCAAGGACTTGAACTCCTTCAAGGAAATCGCCCAGGGTCTGCTCGACGGCAGCCCCGAGTTGCGCCTGAATGCCTCCAAGGATGCGCAGACCCGTGAGCAGATCGAGGCGCTGATCAAGCTCTACGAGTTGACCCGCACGCAGGCTGGCGCCATTCTGGGCAATCTGCAGGGCCTGGTCTCCGCGCGTAGCGCCCAGATCACCATCATCAACGACTCCGAGCCGATGCGCCGCGACCTGGAAGAGTTGCAGGGTCAGCTGGCGACCCGTACCGGCCTGGGTCCGACTTCCCTGCTGGCCCTGATCGGTGCCGCCCTCTTCGCGCTGATCTGCGCTGCCGGTCTGGCGCGTGTGCAGCTGATGGACAGCCGTCGCCGCCAGGTGATGGCCGAAGCGCAGCGACTGGAAGCCGAACGGCAGGAGCAGGAGGCCAAGCGCGTCAACGACGCCAACCAAGCCGCCATTCTGCGACTGATGAACGAACTGCAGACGGTGGCCGAGGGCGACCTGACGCAGGAGGCCACGGTGACCGAGGACATCACGGGCGCCATCGCCGACTCGGTGAACTACACGGTGGAAGAGCTGCGCTTGCTGGTGGGCAACGTGCAGAACACGGCGGCCCAGGTGGCGCAGACGACGGCCGAGGTGGACCAGACGTCCACCGAGCTGCTGGCCGCCTCGAACGAACAGCTGCACGAGATTCGCGAAACCGGTCGCTCCGTGGTGGACATGTCGACCCGCATCAACCAGGTCTCGCACCAGGCGCAGGAATCGGCCGCGGTGGCGCGCCAGTCCCTGCAGGCTGCCGAGTCCGGTCTCAAGGCCGTGCAGGACGCCATCGGTGGTATGAACTCCATCCGCGACCAGATCCAGGACACCTCCAAGCGGATCAAGCGCCTGGGCGAATCTTCGCAGGAGATCGGTGAAATTACGGAGCTGATCTCGGACATTACCGAACAGACCAACGTGCTGGCCCTGAACGCTGCCATCCAGGCCGCATCTGCCGGTGAAGCTGGCCGCGGCTTCTCGGTGGTGGCGGAAGAAGTGCAGCGACTGGCTGAACGTTCCGCAGACGCCACGCGCCAGATCTCGGCGCTGGTGAAGGCGATTCAGACCGACACCCAGGACGCCGTGGCCGCCATGGAGCGCTCCACGCAGGGTGTGGTGGAGGGGGCGCGACTGTCCGATAACGCCGGTACCGCGCTGTCCGAAATTGACCGCGTGTCGCGCCGGCTGGCCGAGCTGATCGAGCAGATCTCCGACTCCACCTCGAAGGAAGCCGCCATGGCCAGCGTGGTGGCCGACAACATTCAGCACATCTTCGCGGTGACCGAGCAGACGGGTGAAGGTACGCGGGCGACCGCGGCCCAGGTGCGTGAACTCTCACGCATGGCTGAAGAGCTGCGACAGTCGGTCGCGCGATTCAAGATTTCCTGATCACCGCCCGCCATCCGCAGGAGCGACGTATCCATGCAAGCCCTCGCAGCCGCTAGCGGCAACGACGATCAGCCAGTCAACGACCTGGGCCCTTTGGCCTGGGTGCTGGACGAGCTGCGCAAGTCGCTCGATGGCGCCAGCAAGGCCATCCGCCGTTTCGTGCGCGATGCCGAACTGGCGCGCGGCTCCGATCTGGAGTCGCTCGATGCCAGCCAGCTGCGCATCGCGCGCCAGCAACTGCACCAGGCCGTCGGTGCCCTGGAGATGGTGGGTCTGCCCGAGCCGGCCAAGGTGCTGCGCGCCATGGAAGCGCTCGCGCAGAAATTCGTCGAGCGTCCCGAGTCCTGCAGCGAAGACGCCGCCACCAAGGTCGAGCGTGCCAGTTTTGCCCTGATCGAGTACCTGGAGAGCGTACTGCGTGGCAAGTCGGCCTCGGCGGTGGCCCTGTTTCCGCAGTACCGCGATGTGCTGGAACTGGTCGGCGAGGAGCGCGTGCACCCGGCCGAACTGTGGGCTCACGCCTGGCGCTGGATGGATGCCGATACGCCCGCGCCGGCGCAAGCGCTGGGTTATGACCCGGCCGTGCGTGCGCAGCTGGATTCGTCCGTGCTCAAGGTGGTCAAGACGGGCAGTGTCTCATCGGCCAAGGCCCTGCGTGACATCTGCCTGGGGCTGGCGGCCGGCCAGCAGACGTTGGAGCAGCGCTCCTTCTGGAAGATCTGTGCGGCCTACTTCGAGGCCCTGTCGCTGAAGTTGTGCCCCTCGGATGTCTACGTCAAGCGCGCGGCTTCGCGCGTGCTGATGCAGTTCACCACGCTGGCACGCGGCAAGAATGAGGTGTCGGACCGTCTGGCGCAGGACCTGCTGTTCTTCTGTGCCCAGGCGGCGCCGGCCGATGCCCAGGCGGCACCGGTTCTGACAGCGGTCAGGCAGGCCTACGGCCTGGCGCAGACCAAGCCTGTCAATTACGACACGCCGCAGTATGGTCGTTTCGATCCGGCGGTGCTGGTGCAGGCGCGCAAGCGCATTGCCACCGCCACCGAAACCTGGTCGGCCCTCTCCGGGGGCGACACCAACCGGCTCAAGGTCGTGTCCGAACAGTTCGGCCTGGTGGGTGAGTCGCTGCTGAAGCTGCATCCCGAGAACAAGGAGCTGGCACGTGCCCTGCTCAAGGCCGTGGACGGCACGGTGCGCTCGGGCGAGCCGCCGACCACGCCGGTGGCCATGGAAGTGGCCACCTCCATTCTTTATCTGGACGCGGCCTACGAGGACATGGACCCGACCGAGTCCAGCATGAGCCAGCGCAGCGATCGCCTGGCGCGCCGGCTGGATCACGTCGTGGCCGGCGGCCAGCCCGAGGCGCTCGAACCCTGGATGGAGGAACTGTACCGCCGCGTCAGCGATCGCCAGACCATGGGCAGCGTGGTCGAGGAACTGCGCACCAGCCTGACCGAGATCGAGAAGTCGCTCGACACCTTCTTCCGCAATCCGAAGGACAAGGCCCCGCTCAACGACGTGCCCAACCAGCTGGCACAGATGCGCGGTGTGTTCTCGGTGCTGGGCCTGGACCAGGCGTCGCTGGCCACCGTGCGCATGCGCGATACCGTCGAGAAGTTCCTGGTCGACAACATCGACGAGGACGCTGCGCGGACCGGCGTGTTCGAGAAATTCGGCAACAGCCTGGGCGCCCTGGGATTCCTGATCGACATGCTGAGCTATCAGCGTGCCTTGGCCAAGAAGCTGTTTGTCTATGACGAGGAGCTGGGTGAGTTCAAGCCGCTGATGGGACGCGAACGCGAGGTCGCCGCGGTGGCGCCTGAACCGCCCCCGATGCCGACGCCGGTGGCCGCGCCTGTGGCCGTGGCCCCCCGTCCGCCCGTCGCCGCAGCGCTGCCTGCCGCTGCTGCAACGGCTTCCGCCGAGGATGATGGTGCCGAGCTGCGGGACATCTTCCTGGATGAAGCGCGCGAAGTGGCGCACAACGGCTTGGATGCCGTATCGGCCCTGCTCGGGGATCCGGCCGACCTGTCCCAGCAGACCACGCTGCGTCGTGCCTTTCACACCCTCAAGGGCAGTTCGCGCATGGTCGGCTTCAACGAGTTCGGCGAAGCTGCCTGGGCGATGGAGCAGATGATGAACAGCTGGCTGGCCGAGCAGAAGCCGGCCCGTCCCGAACTGCTGCAGATCTCCAATGCTGCCTTGCAAGGCCTGGGGCAGTGGGTCGAGGACATCGCTACCGGCAGCGATGCCGGCTGGAGTGCCGTGCCTTTCCGTCAGTCGGCCGATGCCATGCGTCTGGACGGCAAGTTCGTCGCATTGGCCTTGCCCGGCGTGGCCGCGCAGGCCCCTGCGGCAGCGCCCGTCGCTGCTCCCGAACTGCCCGCGCTGTCCGTAGAACCGCCGCCCATCGACTTTGAATCGACCCAGATGTTCGATTTCGATCTGAGCGATGCCAAGGTCCCTGGCCAGCCGGCGGCGCCAGCAGCGCCCGACTTGGGCGATGTCGGGGACATCGACTTCAGCAGCCTGGCCAGCGTGCCTCCGGCGGCTCCCCCAGCCGCGCGTGCTGCCGAGGCCGTGGCTGACAAGAGCGGCGATCTGTCCATCGACTGGGCGCCCACCAGCATGGCGGGCCCCGAGGACATGTTCTCCCTCACGGGCAAGGGCGCGAGCCAGGACTGGGCCCCCACCAGCCTGGCGGGCCCTGAGGATTTGCCACCGCCCAGAAAGGGCGAGCCCCAGGATTGGGCAGCGACCCGCATGGCCGGGCCGGACGAACTGCCCGCCCTCGAGCTGCCGGAATTGCAGAACAACTGGGCTGATACGGCGACCGGCGCCATCCACGATCTGCCGGATGCGCCCGACAGCCGTCCGGCTGCTATCGAGGGCTTCGAACTCGACCTGCCGGAGGCCACAACGCCGGTCGAGACGGCGGACGAGCAGGTCAAGGTCATCGGCACGCTGCGTATCGGCATTCCGCTGTACAACGTCTTCCTCAACGAGGCCGACGAGTGGTCGCGTCGTCTGCTCACTGAACTCAACGAGTGGTCGCTGGAGCTTCACAACCCGGTCCCTGACACCGCCATCGCGCTGGCCCATTCGCTGGGCGGCAGTTCGGCGACGGTCGGTTTTTCCGCGCTTTCCGAGATTGCCCGCGCGCTGGAGCAGGCCATGCAGCACGTGCAGCTCCACGGCCAGGGGCAGTCCGAGCATGCCCAGGTCTTCGTGGCTGCTGCCGACAATATCCGTCACCTGCTGCACCAGTTCGCCGCCGGTTTCCTGAAGGCTCCGGAACCGGGCCTGGTGGAAGCGCTGAATGCGATCCACAGCACCGAATTTGCCCAGCTTGACGCCCTCGAATCAGAGGGCCTGCGCGGCCACGAGGGGCTGACGGTCAACGAGGAACCCGAGTTTGATCTGGGCGATCTGACCTTCGACTTCGAGCCGCTCAAGCCGGCGGCGCCTGTCGCGGCCCCGGCGCCCAAGCCCATGCCGGCGGCCGTCGCCGCGCCGGTAGTGCCGGCCGCCGCGCCCAGGCCGCCTGCAGCAGCCTTGCCCGGCGCGGCCAAGATCGTGGTGGACGACGGCGACGAGGAGAACGACGCCGTCGACGTGATTGATCCCGACCTGTTCCCCATCTTCGAAGAAGAGGCAGCCGAACTGATGCCCCAGATGGCGGCGGCACTGCGCCAGTGGTCGGAACAGCCCGATCACGCCGGCGCACGCCTGGACGTGCTGCGTGTGCTGCACACCCTCAAGGGCAGCGCCCGCCTGGCGGGTGCCATGCGTCTGGGCGAGATGACGCACCGCATGGAATCGGCCATCGAGCAGATGGGCAGCGAGTTCATCCAGGCCGCGCAGATCGAGCCCATGCTCACGCGCTACGACCGTCTGCAGCAGGTGTTCGACGAACTCTGCCGGGCCCCGGTGGAAGAGGCCTACGTGCCCGAGGCACTGGCCCGCCCCGCCGTGGCCGCGCCAGCCCCCGCAGCGGCTTCCGTCGCCCCGGCCCCCGTACCTGTCCCTGAGCCAGTTGCCAAGACAGCCCAGCGCCCCGTGGTGGCAGCGCGCCCCGCAGTGGCGGCACCTGTGCCGGCCAGACTGCCGTCGGCCTCGGCCCGATCCACCTCCGGCCAGACCGTGCGGGTTCGTTCGCAACTGCTCGACCGTCTGGTCAACCAGGCCGGGGAAGTCATGATCACCCGCAGCCGACTGGACCAGCGGCTGGGCCAGCTCAACGGCTCGCTCGGTGAGTTGACGGCCAACCTGGACCGTCTGCGGACCCACCTGCGTGACGTCGAACTCCAGGCCGAGTCGCAGATGCAGTCGCGTCTGGCCCAAGCCAAGGACACGGCGCAAGGATTCGATCCGCTGGAGTTCGACCGCTTCACGCGCGTGCAGGAGCTCACCCGCATGATGGCCGAGTCGGTCAACGACGTGGCCACCGTGCAGCGCAACCTGCAGCAGACCATCAGCGGCACCGAGGACGACTTGATCGCCCAGGCGCGCCAGACGCGCGAATTGCAGCGCGACCTGCTGCGAACGCGCATGATGGAATTCGAAGGTATCTCCGAGCGCCTCTATGGCGTGGTGCGCCAGGCGGCCAAGGACGCCGGCAAGCAGGTCAAGCTCGATATCACCGGCGGCTCCATGGAAATTGACCGCGGCGTGCTGGATCGCATGACGCCAGCGTTCGAGCACATGCTGCGCAATTCTGTCGCACACGGCATCGAAAGCCCGCAGCAGCGCGAAGCCGCCGGCAAGCCCGCGGCTGGCACCATCACCATCGGCCTGCACCAGGAAGGCAATGACGTCTCGGTCGTTTTCAGCGACAACGGCGCCGGCCTCAACCTGCCGCGCATCCGCGAGAAGGCATTGGCCCAGGGCCTGGTCGCGCCGGGCCAGCCGCTCAGCGATGCCGACGCCGCCAACATGATCTTCATGCCGGGCTTCTCCACCGCGGCCAGCGTGACCGAGCTGGCCGGACGCGGTATCGGCATGGACGTGGTGCGTTCCGAGGTGCAGGCGCTGGGTGGCCGCATCGAAACCGCCACCACGGCCGGCGCCGGCACCAGCTTCAAGCTGGTGCTGCCCCTGACCACCGCCGTGACACAGGTGATCATGCTGCGCATGGGCGAGCTGAGCGTGGGCGTGCCTGCCAACCTGGTCGAGATCGTGCGCCGTCTGACCTACGCCGAACTCGAGCAGGCTTATGCCAAGGGCAGCATCGACTTTGGCGGAGAGGCCGTGCCCTTCTTCTGGTCCGGCGCGCTCTTGCAAGCCTCGACGCGCAGCCGCGAACATGTGGGCAAGACCCAGCCGGTGGTGCTGCTGCGCAGCGCTGGCCAGCGCCTGGCCATCCACGTCGACGAAGTGCTGGGCAACCAGGAAGTCGTGGTGAAGAACCTCGGTCCGCAACTGGCTCGCATGCCGGGTCTGGCGGGGATGTCGGTGCTGGCCTCTGGTGCCGTGGTGCTGATCTACAACCCGGTGGCTCTGGCAACCGTGTTCGGCGACAAGGCCTATGAGTTGCAGCAGGCCAGCAGCGAGCCGGCATCCGGCAAGCCGCTCATCCCTGTGACCGAGCAGGTGCTCCCGAGCACCGGTGCAGAGCTGCCGCTGGTGCTGGTGGTGGACGACTCCATCACCGTGCGTCGGGTCACGCAGCGCCTGCTGCGCCGCGAAGGTTATCGTGTGGCCATGGCCGCCGACGGCCTGCAGGCGCTCGAACGCCTGGCCGAGGAGCGTCCGGCGGTGGTGCTGTCCGACATCGAGATGCCGCGCATGGACGGCTTCGATCTGGCGCGCAACATCCGCGCCGACGCCAAGCTGCGCGACCTGCCCATCATCATGATCACCTCGCGCATCGCCGAAAAGCATCGCGAGCATGCCAAGGAACTGGGCGTCGACCACTACCTGGGCAAGCCTTACGGCGAAGACGAGCTGCTCGCCCTCGTGAAGCACTATTGCACCCAGGCCGTACCGGCCTGAGTCCAGACCACCCTGCAGGCCGGGCCTGCAGGGTTCAGTCCTCTTTTTCTCCCGGCTTCTTGACCACCGCGTAACGCGCTAACGTGCGTGACCGCGCTTCATCGTGTGCGACCAGCGGCAGCGGGTAGCCGCTGCCCAGTGTCACGCCGGCGGCGGCCAGCTCGAGCGGGCTGGCCAGCCAGGGGGCATGCAGGGCCGCATCGGGCAGGGCGGCCAGCTGCGGCAGGTAACGACGGATGAAACGGCCCTGCGGGTCGAATTTCTTGCTCTGACTGATCGGGTTGAAGATGCGGAACCAGGGCTGGGCATCGCAGCCGCTGGAAGCCACCCACTGCCAGCCGCCGTTGTTGGCGGCCAGGTCGTAGTCATTGAGCTTTTCGGCAAAGTAGCGCTCGCCCCAGCGCCAGTCGATCCCCAGGTCCTTCACGAGGAAACTGCCAGCCACCATGCGCAGGCGGTTGTGCATGTAGCCGCTCTGGTTGATCTGAGCCATGGCGGCATCCACGATCGGGTACCCCGTGCGGCCCTCGCACCAGGCGGCGTAGAGCGCTTGGGCGTGGGCACCCTGCTCCCAGGCGATCGCGTCATAGGCTGGCTTGAAGGCCTGCGCCGCCACATGCGGAAAATTGGCCAGGATCTGGAAATAGAAATCGCGCCAGACCAGCTCGCTGAGCCAGGTGGCAGCCCCCGGGCTGCCGTCCAGGCTACGCTGCTGCGCCGTGGTCACCAGGCGGCGCAGCGAGACCGTGCCAAAACGCAGGTGCACGCCCAGGTAGCTCGGGCCCTTGAGGGCAGGGAAGTCGCGCGTGTCCTGGTACTGGTCCATGCGCTCAAGGAAATCCGTGTACAGCTGGCGGGCGCCGCTGCTGCCGGTGGGTATCCTGAGCTGGGCCAGGTTGCTGGGTTCGAAGCCAAGCTCGGCCAGGGTCGGCACGGGATGGCTCAGCGGCTGAGGCCGCGGGGCCAGGCCAGCGGCCAGCGGGGCGCAGTCGAACACCGGCAGTTGGGTGGCCTGCAGCCGCGCCAGCCAGGTCCGTTTGTAGGGCGTGAAGACCGTGTAGGGGGTGCCGCCGCCCGTGAGGATCTCGCGCCCCTCGAAGATCACATGGTCCTTGCAGGTGTGCAGGGCGATGCCCAGGCTGGCCAGGGTGCCGCGCACGCGCGCGTCGCGCGCCTGGGCCTGCGGCTCGTAGTCATGCGCAGCGTAGACGGCTTGCACGCCCAAAGCCCGGGCCAGGGCGGGCAGCGCGTCGTGGGCGTGGCCGTGCTGGACGATGAGGCCAGCTTCTTCCCGGCCGGCCAGGGCACGCAGGTCCGCATCCAGCTCGACCAGGCTGCTGCGGATGAACTCCACCCGGCGGTCGGCGCGCGGCAGCGGGTCGAGGATGTCGCGGTCGAAAATGAAGGCGCAATAGACCTGCCGGCACTGCTGCAGCGCCCGGTGGAGGGCGGCGTGGTCGTCCACCCGCAGATCACGATGGAACCAGACCAGGCCGGAATCGAAAGCTTTGCTCATGAAACGCTAAAATTGAAGAATGGCCAATGATTCTGCACCCATCAACCTCACGAATCATTTCCTGATCGCCATGCCCGGTCTGGCCGACGAGACTTTCGCCAAAAGTGTGGTCTACCTGTGCGAGCACAGCGAGCGGGGTGCGCTCGGTCTCATGATCAACAAGCCGACCGACATCAAGCTGCAAGGCCTGTTCGACAAGGTCGAACTGCCGTTGGGGCGCGCCGACCTCAAGGATGCCCCGGTCTTCCACGGGGGCCCGGTGCAGACCGAGCGCGGGTTTGTGCTGCACGAGGCCCTGCAGGAGCCGGTGGCCGAGAAGCCCGAGCCGGTCTACGCCTCCACCATGATGATCCCGGGCGGGCTGGAGATGACCACCTCGCGCGATGTGCTCGAAGCCTTGTCCACCGGTGCCGGTCCCAGTCGCGTGCTGGTCTCCCTGGGTTATTCGGCCTGGGGCCAGGGCCAGCTCGAATCGGAGATCGGCGAAAACAGCTGGCTCACAGTGCCTGCCGACCCGATCGTGATCTTCGAGACGCCGGTTGCACAGCGCTACGACAAGGCCCTCTTACTGCTGGGCCTGCAGTCCTGGATGCTCTCACCCGACGCGGGGCATGCATGAGCGCCCTGCATGCGCCTGTCGTGACGTCCGTACCCGCTGCACAGCAAAGCTTTCTCGCTCTGGATTTCGGTCTCAAGCGCACCGGCGTGGCCGTGGGCAACCGCATGCTGCGCCAGGCCCAGCCCCAGCCCACCATCCGGGCCGAGGGGGAGACGCGTTTCGAGCGCGTTGCCGAACGCATCAAGGAATGGCAGCCCGACGCCCTGGTCGTCGGTGTGCCTTTCCACCCTGATGGCGCGCCGCATGAAAATACGGCGCGGGCGCAGAAGTTTGCACGCCAGCTGCGCGGGCGTTTCGGCCTGCCGGTCTACGAAGTCGACGAACGCTACAGCACCACCGAGGCCCTGGCCGATGGCGCGGCCGACGCCGATGCGGGTGCGGCCTGCGTGATCCTGGAACAATTCTTGAGGAACCTGGAATGAGCGTACTCACCCTGGATGCCGAAGCCCTCTACGGCGAACTGCAACGCGGCGTGCGTGGCCTCTGCAACGCAGAAACCCGACTGGTCGGTGTGACCTCGGGTGGGGCCTGGCTGGCCGAGCGCCTGCAGCGTGAACTCAAGCTCGAGGGCGAGCACGGCACGATCTCCTCCGCCATGCACCGCGATGATTTCGCGCAGCGCGGCCTGGCCAGCGGCGGCCAGACCGTCCTGCCTTTCGACGTCAACGCCGCGCACATCGTCATCCTTGACGATGTGCTCTACACCGGGCGCACCATCCGCGCCGTCATCAACGAGCTGTTCGACTACGGCCGCCCGGCCTCGATCCAGCTGGCTGTGCTGGTCGACCGCGGTGGCCGCGAGCTGCCCATCCAGGCTGACTTTGCCGCGGCACGTGTCGCCTTGCCGCCCAACCAGCTGCTGGAACTGGCGCGCGATGCGGACGACCGCTTCCGCTTCCGGGTGGAGGCCGCCTGAGCGCGGCGACCGAACACAAGGCCCACACCATGCTCTACAAACGCAACCCCCAACTCAACAAGCACGGCGAGCTGATCCATCTGCTGTCCACCGAAGGGCTGCCGCGCGAGATCCTCACGCACATCCTCGACACGGCCGCCAACTTCGTCAGCGTCAGCGACCGCGAAGTGAAGAAGGTGCCGCTGCTGCGCGGCAAAAGCGTGTTCAACCTGTTCTTCGAGAACTCGACGCGCACGCGCACCACCTTCGAGATCGCGGCCACGCGGCTCTCGGCCGACGTGATCAACCTGGACATCGCGCGCTCCTCGGCGTCCAAGGGCGAGAGCCTGCTCGACACCATCGCCAACCTGAGCGCCATGGCGGCCGACCTCTTCGTCGTGCGCCACAGCGAGTCGGGCGCGCCCTACCTGATTGCCCAGCATGTGGCGCCGCACGTGCATGTGATCAACGCCGGCGACGGCCGCCACGCACACCCCACCCAGGGCCTGCTGGACATGTACACCATCCGGCACTACAAGAAGGATTTCAGCAACCTCACCGTGGCCATCGTCGGTGACGTGCTGCACTCGCGCGTGGCGCGCTCCGACATCCATGCGCTCACCACCCTGGGCTGCGCCGAAGTGCGCGTCGTCGGCCCCAAGACCCTGGTGCCATCCACCATGGCGCCCATGGGCGTGCGCGTCTGCCACACGCTGGAAGAAGGTATCAAGGGCGCCGACGTCATCATCATGCTGCGCCTGCAGAACGAGCGCATGAGCGGGGCCTTGCTGCCCTCCAGCCAGGAATACTTCAAGAGCTTTGGCCTGACGCCCGAGAAGCTGCAGCTGGCCAAGCCTGACGCCATCGTCATGCACCCGGGCCCGATCAATCGCGGCGTCGAGATCGATTCCAACGTGGTGGACGGCAAGCAGAGCGTGATCCTGCCGCAGGTCACCTTCGGTATCGCGGTGCGCATGGCGGTCATGAGCATCGTTGCAGGGAACGAGGCATAAGATGAAACTGTTGATCAAGGGCGGCCGCGTCATCGACCCCGCCAGCAATCGCGACGAGATCGCCGACGTGGCCATCGCCGCCGGACGCATCGTGGCCATCGGCAAGGTGCCGGTCGACTTCGCGCCCAACCGCGTGGTCGAGGCGGCGGGTTGCGTTGTCGCCCCGGGCCTGCTGGACCTGGCCGTGCGCCTGCGCGAGCCTGGCCATGAGCACGAGGGCATGCTCGAATCCGAAATGACCGCCGCGGTGGCCGGTGGTGTCACCGGCCTGGCCTGCCCGCCCGACACCGACCCCGTGCTCGACGAGCCGGGCCTGGTCGAGATGCTCAAGTTCCGCGCCGAGAAGCTGCACCAGGCGCGTGTCTTCCCCATCGGCGCGCTCACGCGCAGCCTGCAGGGGGAGATCCTGACCGAGATGGCCGAACTCACCGAATCCGGCTGTGTGGCCTTCAGCCAGGCCGACGTGCCCCTGGTCAACACCCAGATCCTGCAACGCGCCTTCCAGTACGCCAGCACCTTCGGTTACGCGGTCTGGCTGCGTCCGAACGACCACTACCTGGGTCAGGGCGTGGCCGCCAGCGGTGCGCTGGCCACGCGCCTGGGCCTGTCCGGTGTGCCGGTGGCGGCCGAGACCGTCGCCCTGCACACCATCTTCGAGCTGATGCGTGCCAGCGGTGCCCGCGTGCACCTGTGCCGCATCAGCAGCGCCGCCGGCCTGGCCTTGGTACGCCAGGCCAAGGACGCGGGCCTGCCGGTCACCTGTGACGTGAGCATCAACTCCCTGCACCTGACCGACAACGATATTGGCTACTTCGACAGCCGCATGCGACTCAATCCTCCGCTACGGCAGCAGGCGGACCGCGAAGCCCTGCGCGAAGGCCTGGCCGACGGCACCATCGACGCCCTGGTCTCCGACCACACGCCGGTGGACGAGGACGCCAAGATGCTGCCTTTCGCCGAAGCCGAACCCGGCGCTACCGGCGTCGAGCTGCTGCTCAGCCTGGCCCTCAAGTGGGGCCAGGAAAGTGGCGTAGGCCTCACACGCGCCCTGGCCGTTCTCACGAGCGAACCGGCGCGCGTGCTGGGCAGTGCCCTGGGCACGCTGCAGGCCAGCGCCGGCCACCTGGTGGTCGGGGGTGTGGCCGATGTTTGCGTGTTTGACCTGCAGACCGAGTGGACGGTCTTGCCCGAGGTCCTGCACAGCCAGGGCAAGCACACGCCTTTTGCCGGTTACGAGCTGCCCGCCCGCGTACGCTGCACCATCGTGGGTGGGCAGATTGCATACCAGGCAGCCTAAGGTTTCTGTCGGGCGTGCGCTCTGGCGGCTGCTGCGGGCCTGCACGCACATCGTTGCGGGCCTGCTGACAGTCCTGCTGCGTTTCCCGCGTCTCAGCCCCGAGCAACGCGAAATACGCGTGCAAGTCTGGTCGCGCGAGATGCTCGCGCGCCTGGGCATCAAGCTCGATGTGCAGGGCGACGCCACCTTGCCCGGCCCCTTGCTGCTGGTGGCCAACCATATCTCGTGGCTGGACATCACCTCGCTGCATGCCGCACGTTTCTGCCGTTTCGTTTCCAAGGCCGACGTCAAGGCCTGGCCGCTGATCGGTGCGCTGGCCAGCGGCGTGGGCACCTTGTTCATCGAGCGTGAGTCGAGGCGCGACGCCATGCGCGTGGTGCACCACATGGCCGACAGCCTGCGCGCGGGCGATGTGCTCGCCGTGTTTCCGGAGGGCACTACCGGCGAAGGCGTCGAGCTGCTGCCCTTCCACGCCAACCTGCTACAGGCGGCGATCGCCGCGGGCACGCCGGTGCAGCCGGTGGCCCTGCAGTTCATCGACACGCACAGCGGCGAGCGCAGCCTGGCACCCTGTTATGTGGGGGACGACACCTTGGTGGGTTCGGTCTGGCGCACGGTGCGTGCGCGTGGCATCACGGTGCGCATCGTCTTTGGCGAGTTGCAGAGTGCCCAGGGGCGCGAGCGCCGGACCTGGGCGGCCGGTCTGCGTGAGACCATCGTGCAATTGCGCCAGCAGCCCGCGCCGCGCTGAGACGTCAGCGCAAGTCCTCGCAGGCGATCGTCTGCCCGGAACAGGGTTTCTCGCACATCGCACCGCCGCGCAGCGCGCATGAGCGGTTGAAGGTCACCACATGGTCCACCTGGGGCCGGATGCCGATCCACTCGCCGATCCTGTGGTCGTGGTGGCTGGGCACATGGGCCAGCACGGTCTGGCCGCCGGCCAGGCGCAGGGTGTAGAGGAACTCCGAACCGCGGAAGGCCTTGCGCATGATCTCGGCCTTTACCGGCGCCTCATCGTCGTGCACGATGTCGTCGGCGCGCAGCAGCACGTCGCACTGGCCGCCTGCAAACGCGCAGGGCAGGGGGCATTCGGCCACATCGGTCAGCTCGCCCAGCGGTGTCTGCACCACGATCTGCTGGCCGACTTCGCGGATGGTCGCCGGCGCGAACACGCCGTGGCCGATGAAATCGGCGACGAAACGCGTGGCCGGGCGGTGGTAGAGCGTGTACGCGTCGTCCCACTGGTGCAACTGGCCCTGGTGCATCACGCCGATGGTGTCGCCGATGGCAAAGGCCTCCAACTGGTCGTGTGTGACGAACAGGGCCGTGGCCTGGGCCGCTTTCAGGATATTGCGCACCTCGTGAGCCAGGCGTTCGCGCAGCTCGACGTCGAGGTTGGAAAAGGGTTCGTCCAGCAACAGCAGTTGCGGGCGCGGGGCCAGCGCACGTGCAAGTGCCACGCGCTGCTGCTGGCCGCCCGAGAGCTCATGCGGGTAACGCGTTTCGCTGCCTTCCAGGCCCACCAGGGCCAGGACTTCCTGCACCCGGGCCGCGCGCTCGGCGCGCGGGAGGTGGGCGATGCCAAAGGCCACGTTGCGGCCCACGTCCAGGTGCGGGAACAGCGCGTAGTCCTGGAACACCATGCCGATGCGGCGCTCTTCCGGCGCCAGTTGCGTGCTGGCGCTGCCGACCACCTGGCCCGAGAGACGGATCTCGCCGCCGCTGACCGGCTCCAGCCCGGCTACGGCCCGCAGCAGGGTGGTCTTGCCGCAGCCCGAGGGACCGATCAGCACGCCGATGTCGCCGGCACGCAGGCCCAGCGACACGCCTTGTACCGCGGCCTGGACAGCGCCTGGGTAGCGGACGACGAGTTGTGCGACTTCGAGAAACATGATGGTTCATTGTAGATGCTTACAATTCTCATTACGCCTGCTCACCCTCTACGGATCCATTCCATGCCCCTGCGACGGCTCCGTCATCTCTTTCTGCTGCTCTTCACCGCCGCGCTCATGCTGCCCGTGCTGGCCCTGCTGGGGGCCTGGTGGCCCGGCGGTGCGCCCGGTGCGCAGGCCACGGACATCCTGCTGGAGATGGCGCGCACCGTCTTGCCCGACTACCTGGCTACCACCTTCTGGCTTTGCGTGCTGGTGACCGTGGGCGTGATCACGGTGGGCCTCTCTTCGGCCGCCGCGGTGACGCTGTTCGACTTCCCGGGCCGACGCTTTTTCGAATGGGCGCTGCTGCTGCCTCTGGCCATGCCGGCCTATGTGGTGGCCTATGCCTACACCGACTTCCTGCAGTACAGCGGCCCATTGCAGACCTGGCTGCGTGCGATCACCGGCCTGCAGGGGCGGGTCTTTCCCGAAATCCGCAACACCGCCGGCGCGGCCTGGGTGCTGACCTTTGCGCTGTATCCCTACGTCTACCTGCTGGCGCGTACGGCCCTGGCCGAGCGTGCCAGCCATCTCATGGAAGCCGCGCGCCTGCTTGGCGCGCCGCTGTCGCGCCGTATCCGCGAAGTGGCGCTGCCGCTGGCGCGCCCGGCCGTGGCTGCCGGTGTGGCGCTGGCCCTGATGGAGGCGCTGGCCGATTTCGGCGTGGCCAGCTACTTCGGCATCCAGACCTTCACGGCCGGCATCTACAAGGCCTGGCTGGCCATGGACAACCGCATCGCGGCCGCCCAGCTGGCCACGCTGCTGCTGGCGCTGGTGGCCTTGCTGCTGTGGCTGGAGCACCGCTCGCGCCAGCGCCTGCGCTTCGTCAGTTCGCGCACCGCACGCCAGGCCGGGGCCGAGGCGCGGCCGGTGCCGTTGCGTGGCCTGCGTCTGGCGGCCGCCTGGCTCGTGTGCGGTCTGCCGCTGCTGATGGGCTTTGTGGCGCCGGTGCTCTTCATGTTCCGTCCGCTGCTGGCGGACTGGGGGGAATTGCCCTGGGATCGTTTCCTGGGCTGGGCCGGCAACAGCGTGCGCCTGGGGCTGCTCAGTGCCGTGCTGGCCGTGGCGCTGGCCCTGCTGCTGGCCTATGCCCTGCGCCGCCTGCCCGACCTGCTGACGCGTGCCGTGGTCTGGCTGGCCGGCCTGGGTTATGCGGTGCCGGGCGCGGTGATTGTCGTGGGCCTGCTGCTGCCCGTGGGCTGGGTGCAGGCCCGCTGGCCCGAGGCCGGCGCGGCCTACTGGGTCACGGCCACCTCGCTGGGCCTGGTCTGGGCCTATCTGGTGCGTTTCGTCGCCGTGGCCCTGCAGTCGGTCCAAAGCGGTTACGCGCGCATCCCGGCCAGCCTGGACGACAGCGCGCGCATGCTGGGCAGCGGCAGCTGGGGCCTGCTCGCCCGGGTGCACTGGCCGCTGCTGCGCCGC
Organism: Hylemonella sp. GW821-FHT12C09; assembly: GCF_058807395.1. Classification (NCBI taxonomy): domain Bacteria; kingdom Pseudomonadati; phylum Pseudomonadota; class Betaproteobacteria; order Burkholderiales; family Comamonadaceae; genus Hylemonella; species Hylemonella sp. GW821-FHT12C09. The sequence continues at coordinate 256,579 of NZ_JBXAQQ010000004.1, forward strand.
TCGGTGGTGGCGGCCACGCTGCTGGTCTTCGTGGATGTGATGAAGGAGTTGCCCGCCACCCTGGTGCTGCGGCCCTTCGACAGCGACACCCTGGCCGTGGTGGCCTACCAGCTGGCGCGCGACGAGCGCCTGGGCGAGGCCGCGCTGCCTTCGCTGGCCCTGGTGCTGGTGGGCTTGATCCCGGTACTGTTGCTCAGCCGCACATTGCGGGGGCGTCATGATCCGAAATAGGCGGGGCCCACCTATTCATCAGGGGGCTGTTGTATAAAATGAGAATGTTCTTATATTAGGATTCGCCACGTCATGAGCAAGCGTTCCATCCAGGCGACCCCGTCCACCGTGACCGAACCAGACCAGGTTTTCGAACTGGCTGCGGAGGTTTTTCGTGTCATGTCGGCGCCCATGCGGCTCAAGATCATCAGCCACCTCTGCGATGGCGAGCGCAATGTGAGCTATCTGCTGAGCAAGATCGACACCACCCAGCCCAATATGTCGCAGCACCTGACCACGCTGTACCAGGCCGGCGTGCTGGGCAAGCGTCGCGAGGGCGTGCAGATCTACTACCGCATCATCGACGACCGCGTTTCATCGCTGTGCCGTGCGGTCTGCACCCAGATCGCCATGGATGCGAATTTCGATTCCCCTATGGCCGAGCCCTCGGCCGCCGCCGCTTCAACGAGCCACTGAATCGCGGCCAGGGCGCAAGGCCCTGGCCAGTCCCTGGGCTCAGGGCTTCAGGTAGACGTAACCTTCTTGCGCTTGCAGACGCGCCACCTCGGCCACGCCCGAGGGCACGATCTTGGTTTCCATCAACAGGCGGTCCGGGTTGATGTTGCGCACCGTCAGCGTGTTGTTGCAGACGCGGAACTCGACACCCTGGCCGGCCAGGTCGCTGACGGCGCCGCTGAACTCGCGGCCCTGGCTGTCCTTGGCATCCTGCAGCAGGAAGTTGATGCCCGCGCCGTGCGTGACCACCACGATCTTGGCCTTGGGGTCCGCGCTCAGGTGGTTGCGGATGTTGTTCAGGATGGCCGGCACGGTGTTCACGTCGGTGTTGATGTGGTACACGGCCTTGACCTGTGGGGCGGCCTGGGCCTGGGCGGCGCCTTGCAGGCCGAACAGACCGGCCAGACCCAGCAGCAGGGGGGTGATGAATTTGTACATGAGCAACTCCTGAATTCGTTGGCAAGGAAAAGCCGGCCAGCGCCGGCATGAGGGGGCCCGGTGTGCCACCGGGCCCGGCAGTGTCAAAGCAGTGTATCCGCCCAGATGTTCTGCGCCCAGTTCATGGCGTAGATACCCTCGAGCTCGTTGGGGGCGCTGGATACGCCACCCGAACCGGGAACGGTCTTGAAGGTCTTTTCCTCGGCAACGTACTGGTGGACCGAGGCCACGTGCACCACCAGCTTGTCATTGACGAAGCTGTAGCAGGTGTTGGTCAGCAAAGGCTGCGGGTTCACCTCCAGGCCCGAGAGCTGGGCCACCACGGCCGCGGCCACCACCTTGCCGTGCGAGTTGGCCATGTGGCCGGACTTGGGCATGGCCGGTGCGGCGAGCACCGAGTCGCCGATGACGTGGACGTCCTTGGCAGCGGTGGACTCGAAGGTCTGGTAGTTCACGTTGCACCAGCGGGCGTTCGCGTTGGCCAGGCCCGACTGCATGGCGATCAGGCCCGCGCTCATGTCCGGCAGCACGTTGAGCACATCGGCTTTCACGTCATCGGAGGTCTCGAACTTGACGGTCTTCGTTTTCGCATCCACGGCGATGGCCTTGTGGTTGCCGCGGAACTCCAGCATGCCGGCATAGTTCTCGGCCCAGAACTTCTTGAACAGCGGGCCCTTGGAGGTGACGTCCGGGTTGGCGTCCAGGATCAGCACCTTGGATTTCGGCTTGGCCTTCTTGAAGTAGCTGGCCACCTGGCTGGCGCGCTCGTAGGGGCCGGGCGGGCAGCGGTAGGGCGCCAGCGGGACCGTGATGGCGTAGACGCCGCCATCGGGCATGGCTTCGAGCTGGCGGCGCAGGGCGGCGGTCTCGGGGCCGGCCTTCCAGGCCTGCAGGATCTGGCCCGCGGCGCTGGCGTCCTTCAGGCCGGCGATGCTGCCCCACATCATGTCGACGCCGGGCGAGACGATCAGCTTGTCGTAGCCGAGGGTGGCGCCGCCGGCCAGGGTCACCGTCTTCTTGCTGCGGTCGATGTCCGTGACACGGTCGCGCGCGTGGATCACGCCATGCTTGCTCTTGAGGTTGTCATAGGGCGTGGTGATGTCGCCCATGGTCTTGGAGCCGCCGATCACCAGGTTGGAGATCGGGCAGGAGATGAAGCTGTCGTTGGGCTCCACCAGCACCACGTCGATCTGGTAGTTGGAGAGCATGCGCACGTATTTGGCGGCGGTGGCGCCACCGTAGCCGCCGCCGATCACCACCACCTTGGCCTTGGCGGGCAGGGGGGCGGTGCTGGCGCAACCCACCATGGAGAGGGAACCCACGGTGCCGAGGGCCAGCGAAGCTTGTACAAAACTGCGTCGTTTCATGGTTCTGGTCTCCTGCTCAGCGCTTGAGGGTCGAGAAATAGGTGGAGACGGTCTCGATCTGCTGGTCGGTCAGTCCCTTGCTCAGCTGGTGCATCACGGTGGCCGGACGCGTGCCTTCGCGGAAGGCTTTCATCTGCGCCACCATGTATTCACGCGGCATACCGGCCAGCGAGGGGATGGCCGAACCTTCGGTGGTGCGGCCCTCGGTGCCGTGGCAGTTGGCGCAGGTGGCGGCCAGCGCCCGCTGGTGCAGCTTGACGGTGTCCTGCGGTGTGGCAGCGGTGGCGCTGCCGGCGTAGCTGCCCAGCAGCAGCAGGGCCGCCAGGAATGGAGTGAATCGCATGAAGTGCTCCTCTGACTGAAGAAATATCAATGACGACTAATTTAGCGAGTCGCCGGCTTGATTATCCCGGGTGTTTACCCTCAGAGACCCACGAGCCGCATGCAGATTTCAGGGCGCCTTCATATTGGCCTGCGTGCCGGTCACCCGTTCGCTGGTCTGGTGCGTGGTGCTCTGGCTGTCCATCAACCGGTCGGTGAGGCCGGCACCGGCCCACATGCCGATCAGCGCCAGCCAGGCGGTGAGGGCGAACACCGAGCCGCCTGTCATGCCCGCGCCGACGGCGCAGCCGCCGGCCAGCATGGAGCCGAAGCCCATCAGGATGGCACCTGCGATGTAACGGCGCATGCTGTAGCCATCCTTGAAACCTTCGAGCTTGAACTCCCGGCCCACCAGGGCGCCGATGAAGGAGCCGGCAAACACGCCGGGCAGCAGGCCGAAGTCGAAGCCGATGTGCGGCGCTGGCGCGGACAGCACGCGCATCAACCATTCGGCCGAGGGCCCGCTGAAGGTCAGGCCCTGCACCTGCACCACGCCGAAGCTGTTGGACGAGATCAGGTAGGTGTACCACCAGCCCGCGGCCACGGCCAGGCCGGTGCCGATGCCGCCCACCCATTTCCACAGGCCCCAGCCGCTACGGATGGCGAAGTAGAGCGCGGCGGCAAACCACAGCAGGCCGAAGGCCAGGCCGCCCCAGTGGCCGATGCCGGTGAGGGCCAGCAGGTCGCGGGGCGGCCCGCCTTCCACCGTCCACCAGCCGCTGATCTGCAGACGCAGCGGCGCGAGTGCGCCCGACAGCGCGGCCTGGGCCGTGACGGCGAAAATCAGGCCCGAGAGCAGCGCGCGCAGGTTGCCGTTGGCCGACAGCACCAGCAGGCGGCTGGCGCAGCCGCGCGTCATGATCATGCCGGCACCGAACAGCAGGCCGCCGATCAGCGCGCCCGACAGGCTGCCGCGCGCGGCGATCTGGCGTGCCGTGCTGGTGTCCAGCGCGTGCAGCACGATCAGCCCCTGCACCAGCACCACCGCCGTGGAGAAGGCCAGCAGCCAGACCGAGAGCTTTTCGCCGAACTTGCGGTGCCAGAACTCGATGGTGGCGGCGCGCAGGCAGAACTTGGAGCGCTGGGCGAAAAAGCCGAACAGCACGCCGATCACGCCGCCGCCGATGGCGAGCGCCAGGCTTTCGCCATGCTGCTCAAGAAGGGTTGCCAGGTTCATGAAGCTGCATCATAATTTAGTAAATGCTTATATTGGATGCTAAACATAATTGCATCCTAGCGGCTTGACCCATCTCAAAGCAAGGGCAGGGCCTGCAGCCCCGTTTTGGAGTTCGAATGCGTACGTGTGCAATGGATGCGGCCCGCCGGGCGGCGAGGCTGATGGCGGCCGCGCTGGCCTTGTCGCTGGCAACCGGGGTCCGGGCCGAGGGGCCGGCCATGGTGGCGCAGCAGGTGTCGCCCTCGGCCTGGTATGTCGAAGGCGTCTCGGCCCTGGGCTCACCCGACAACCAGAACTTCATTTCCAACGCGGCTTTCGTGGTGACGCCGGCCGGCGTGGTCGTGATCGACGCGCTGGGCTCGCCGGCTCTGGCCGAGCGGCTGCTGGCCGAGATCCGCAAAGTCACCCCCCGGCCCGTCACGCATGTGATCGTCACCCACTACCACGCTGACCACATCTATGGCCTGCAGGCCTTCAAGGCCCAGGGTGCGCGCATCATCGCCCATGGCGCGGCCAGGGAGTACATGAATTCCGAAACCGCCCGCCTGCGGCTGGAGGCGTCGCGTGTCGAGCTGGCCCCCTGGGTCAACGACGAGACCCGACTGGTCGAGGCCGACGAGTGGCTGGCGGGCGACAAGACGCTGACAATCGGCGGTGTGGAGTTCCAGATCAGGATCGTCGGTCCTTCGCACACCCCGGAAGACCTGGTTGTCTACCTGCCCGGCGAGAAGGTGCTGTTCGCCGGGGACCTGGTGTTCCGCAGCCGCATTCCCTATGTAGGCAAGGCCGACAGCCGGCACTGGATCCTCGCGCTGGAAAAGCTGCTGACCTTCGATGCCGGCGTCATCGTACCCGGGCACGGCCCGCTCTCGCACGAGGCGCGCAAGGACATGCAGCTCACGCGTGACTACCTGCGTTATCTGCGTGCCAGCATGGGCAAGGCTGCGGCCAACCTGGAGCCCTTCGAGGAGGCCTACAAGAACACCGACTGGAGCGAGTTCGAGCACCTGCCCCTGTTCCGCGTGGCCAACCGCATGAACGCCTACAACACCTACCTGCTGCTGGAGCAGGAGGGCGACAAATGAAGCGCCCGGGTTTCGCACGGCGCGACCTGCTGCTGGCGGCGGCCGCACTGCCGCTGGCCCTGGGCACGGCGCAGGCGGCCGAGTTGCCGGCGGCGCACAACCTCAAGGATGAGCTGGCCTCTGCGCTGGCCCGGCGGGAGCCGCTGGTGGTCATGGTGAGCCTGGAGGGCTGCCCCTTCTGCAAGATTGCGCGCAACAACTACCTGGCGCCGATGCACGAGCAGGAAGGCCTGCACGTGGCGCAGGTGGACATGCGCAGCCGCACCCGGGTGCTGGATTTCAGCGGCAAGGCCGTGACACACGACGACCTGGTGCGGTTATGGAAGATCCGCATCGCCCCCACCGTGCTGTTCTTCGGGCGAGATGGTGCCGAGGTGGCCGAGCGCCTGGTGGGCGGCTACATCCCCGACTTCTACGGCGCCTACCTCGACCAGCGCCTGGCGCAGGCGCGCGGCAGTCTCAAATAAGCCTCAGGATTGCCGATGGCCCCGGGATGGGGATACGGTTGACACTGCGGCCATCGGCCGCCCCTTGCATGGCCGCTGCCGGCATGGTTCAGGGCTCACGAGAACAGACATGAATTACACCCAGAAACTGACACTCTCCATGATTGTTCCCACGGTCATGGTGGGCGGTGCCGGCTCCACCGTGGTGATCGGTGCGGCCTGGCTGCAGCAGCAGTCGCAGCTCGTGCATGCCCAGACCATGGTGGGTTACCTGCAGGTCGGCGCCTGGCTCACAGGCCTGCTGACCTTGCTGTGCGTGGCAGTCTGCGTCGGCTTCACGGTCTGGATCCGGCGTACCGCGCGGGCCGTGCTGGGTGGTGAGCCCACCGATGCGCAGCACACCCTGGCCCAGTTGGCCGGCGGCAACCTGACCCAGGCCGACCAGCAGGCCCCGACTGGCAGCCTGCTGGATTCGGTGCAGCGCCTCACCGGCGTGCTGCGCGAGACGTTGGGTGACATCCGCCACTCCACCCAGGGGGTGGCCGTGGCGTCGAGCGAGATCGCGGCGGGCAACGAGGACCTGAGCAACCGCACCGAACAGGCGGCCGGCAATCTGCAGCGTATCGCTTCCAGCCTGGACGAGTTGACCCGCACCGTGCGCCATACCGCGGAGGCGGCCAGCCAAGCCAACCAGCTGGCCGGCAGCGCGGCCGAGGTTGCGGAGCGCGGTGGCGCCGTGGTGGGCCAGGTGGTGCAGACCATGGAGGACATCCACGACAGCTCGCAGCGCATCCACGACATCATCGGCGTCATCGACAGCATCGCCTTCCAGACCAATATCCTGGCGCTCAATGCCGCGGTGGAAGCGGCCCGTGCCGGCGAGCAGGGGCGCGGCTTCGCGGTCGTGGCCGCCGAGGTGCGCCATCTGGCCAGCCGCAGCGCCGAAGCGGCCCGTGAAATCAAGACGCTCATCGGCGACTCGGTCGACAAGGTCGAATCCGGGTCCCGCCTGGTGCAAGAGGCCGGCAGCACCATGCAGGAGATCGTCGAAGCCGTGCAACGCGTCAGCGGCGTGATCCACGAGATCACCACCGATGCGGCCGGTCAGTCTACCGGCATCGTCTCGGTCAACGAAGCCGTGAACCAGCTCGACCAGATGACGCAGCAGAATGCCGCGCTGGTCGAGCAGTCGGCCGCCGCGGCCGCCAGCCTCAAGGACCAGGCCCAGCGGCTCGAACAGGCGGTGCAGACCTTCCGGCTCTGAGCCCGTTCGGGCAGGGCGTGCCCGGCTGGCTTTTTGGCCGAATCCTTCTATACTTCTCGCTTTGTTTATGCCCCCTAGGGTATATTTGCGTCCATTCGTTTGAAGATCGAGGAGAGCCGGTGGAAATTTCCAATGCATGTGAACTGCCGGGCAGCAAGCCCTACTGGCCGGCCTGGCTGGCCGCGCTCGCGCTGGGTGTGGTGCTGCTGCTGACCTTCATCCTGACCGGCCATGGCCTGGGCGCCACCGGTTTCACCACCCGCCTGACGGCCTGGCTGGGCGACATCGCCGCGCCGCAGTGGACGCTGGCGAACGACTATCTTGGCCCCCTGGTCGAAGACGGCGCCGTGCTGTCCTCGTGGATCAGCTGGCAGGTGCTGGGGGTCTTCCTCGGCGCACTGGTCTCGGCCTGGCTGGCTGGCCGTCTGGCCTGGCGCATCGAGGGCGCTGCCAATGCCGGCCGTACCGGCCGCCTGCTCAAGGCGCTGGCCGGTGGCATCCTGGCCGGCATCGGTGCGCGCATCGCCGCCGGTTGCACCAGCGGTGTCGGCCTGTCGGGCGCGGCCGTGCTCAGCGTGGCCGGTTTCGTTTTCCTCGGCGCCTTTTTTGCCGCCGGCCTGATCGCCGCGCGTCTGAGCGGTGGAGGTGTCAAATGATCGAGACCTTCATTGCCATCCTGCTGGGCTTCGGTTTCGGTTTCGTGCTGGAGCGCGCCGGTTTCGGCAGCGGCTGCAAGCTCACTGCCCAGTTTCGTCTGACCGACTGGTCGGTCTTCAAGGTCATGTTTGGCGCCATCGTCTTCACGGCGGTCGGCCTCTACGTGCTGGAGCTGGCCGGCCTGGTGGAAGCCGCAGGCATCTACGTGCCCATCCCCTATCTGTGGGCCATCGCCGCCGGCGGCGCGCTGATCGGCGCCGGTTTTGCCGTGGGTGGCTATTGCCCCGGCACCTCGGCCGTGGGCCTGATGACGGGCCGTCTGGACGCGCTGGTGTTCTTCGTCGGCCTGTTCATCGGCACCTTCATCTTTGCCGGTTTCTTCCCGCAGTTCGATGCGCTCACAACCGCCGGTGAGTTCACCAAGGGGGACCGTCTGCCCGAAGCGCTGGGTGTGCCCGAGTGGCTCGTGCTGGCCGCCATGGTGGGCGCGGCCATCGGCGTGTTCGTCCTCGGCGGCTGGTTCGAACGCCGCGCGCGTGCGGCCGGCCAGGTCTGAACGAATTTCTTCAGGAGAACTTTCCATGAAACATCCCCGCAACACCCTGGCCCCGTTGGTCTCGGCCCTGGCCCTCGCCCTGGGGGCCGTGCCGGTTGCCGCCGTGGCGCAGTCGGCCGACACCCCGGCGCGTGCCGCCAATCCATGCGCGGGCAACCCCTGTGCCGGCAGCAAACGCCGCAGCCGCGCCGACAACCCCTGCAGTGGCAATCCCTGCGCCGGCTCCAAGCGCCGCAGCCGTGCCGACAACCCGTGCGCGGGCAACCCCTGTGCCGGCAAGAGCCGCCGCCGCAGTGGTGACGACAGCGCGCCCGAGACCGGCAAGAAGAGCCGCTGAGCGGAGCCGTCGTGGCTGCAGCCGCCTCGCATGACCTCACCGCGCGCGCCGCGCACGGTGCGCTCGCGCGGCAGCTGCGTCTCGCGCGCCAGGGGCGCTCCATGCTGTTTCCCTTCATCGGGCGCAGCGCGCGCTTCGAGATCTGGGCGCATTACCCGCGCCACGACGCCATCGACAGCAGCGGTCGCTGGCAGTTCTATTTCCATGCGCATGACCGCACTGAGAAAGACAGCGCGCGCCATCCGCAGGAGCATGGCCACATCCACCTGTTCCGCCGCAGCCCGCATAGCAGGCTGACCCATTTCGCCGGCCTGGCGCTGGACGCACGCGGCCTGCCCCTGTGCTGGTTCGCCACCAACCAGTGGGTCACCGGCGAGCGCTGGGCGGCTGCGAGCTCGCTGGTGCGCGAGCTGGCCCACTTCGAGCTGCGCCTGCGCGGCCCGCTGGCCGGCGTCGGCCTGTGGTTGGGCGACATGGTGCGCTGCTACGCCGCGCCGCTGCGCCAGATGCTGCTGCAGCGTGATGCGGCGTTGGAGCGGCATTGCACGCGCCATGACCAGAGCCCGGCGCAAGCCTGGGCCGACCGGCGCGTCGCCGTCTGGAGTTCCTACCCCGTGGACTGGCCGCAGGACGCCCTGCTTGCAGCCGGCCCCATGTCCCATGATTCTTAAAAGGAGATGCAGATGAAGACCCCAATCCGTTACCTTGCAGGCGCTGCCCTGCTGGGCCTGTCCCAGTGGGCCCTGGCCCTGAACGTGCCCGGCCCCGTGGTCGATGGCGAGTGGCTGGCGAAAAACCGCGCCGACGTGACCATCCTCGACGTGCGCGGCAACCAGAAGACCTTCACGTTCACGCCCGAGTTCGAGACCGACAAGAAAACCGGCAAGAAGACGCTGGTGGATCTGGGTGGCCACATCGACGGCGCCGTGCCCGTGGACAACAAGACCGTGCGTGTCTCGCGCACCATCAACGGCCTCAAGCTCAGCGGCATGCTGCCCGAGCGCGCCGACTTCGAGAAACTCGTGCGCAGCTGGGGTGTGTTGGCCGGCCGCCCGGTCGTGCTGGTCTCGGCCGGCATGGAACCGATCGACTTCAACGATGCCGCCCGCCTGTACTGGCAGTTCAAGGTCTATGGCGAAGACAACATCGCCGTGCTCAGTGGCGGCACCGCCGGCTGGATCGCCGAAGGCCGTGAGGTCAGCACCGCCGCCGTCAAGCCGGCCGAAGGCAACTGGGTGGCCAAGGCCGACCGCAGCGCCGAGCTGGCCGCCACGGCCGACGACGTGGAGAAGGCCCTGGCCGCCAAGACCCAGCTGGTCGACGCGCGTGACCCGGCCACCTTCCTGGGCCTGAGCAAGCCCAGCTCCGTGAGTGCCTTCGGCCATCTGCAGGGCGCCCGCAACGTGCCCACCACGCTGATGTCCAGCCAGGGTGGCGACGCCGCCCGCATCATGGGGGCCGACACCTACCGCGACATCTTCAAGATGAGCGGTGCCGACCCGCAGGCCCCGACCATCGCCTACTGCAACACCGGCCACCAGGCCTCGGGCACCTGGTTCGTGATGTCCGAGCTGATGGGCAACAAGCAAGTCAAGCTCTACGACGGCTCCATGCACGAGTGGACCATGGCCAAGCGCCCGGTCGAGTCGGTCGCCCGCCCCAGGTAAATCGCGCAGGGCCGCCCGCGGTATAAACGCCGCATGCTTGCCCTGCTCCAACGCGTCAAACAGGCCCGCGTCGAGGTCGATGGTCACACCATCGGCCAGATCGACGCGGGCCTGCTCGTTCTGGTGTGTGCCGAACGCGGCGACACCGAGGCCATAGCCGACAGGCTGCTGGCCAAGATCCTCAAGCTGCGCATCTTCAGCGATGAAGCCGGCAAGATGAACAAGAGCGTGCAGGATGTGGGGGGTAGTCTCCTGGTCGTGAGCCAGTTCACCCTGGCCGCCGACACCGCGGGCGGCAACCGCCCCAGCTTCGGCAATGCGGCGCCACCGGACGAGGGGCGGCGGCTGTATGACTACTTCGTGGTGCAGGCCCGGGCTTCACACCCCGTCGTGCAGACCGGGCAGTTCGCGGCCGACATGCAGGTGCACCTGGTCAATGATGGGCCGGTGACGGTACCGATGCGTATGGCTTAGTGCCGGATCGGCTTGAGGGTTATACTATTTCAGGTATATTCACGTCATGCCAGACGAAAAACCGCTGGAGTGGATAGGGAGCAGCCACAAGGACCTGATGGTTCTGCCCACAGGCGTGCGGCGTTTCTTCGGTTTTGCCCTGTCGCTGGCACAGGCGGGAGACCAGCACGACGCGGCCAAGGTGCTCAAGGGCTTTGGTGGCGCCGGTGTGCTGGAGGTGGTGGAAGACGATGCAGGCGGCACCTACCGCGCCGTCTACACCGTGAAGTTTGCCGAAGCGGTGTTTGTGCTGCATTGCTTCCAGAAGAAAAGCAAGCGCGGCAGCAGCACCCCGAAGGAAGAGATGGACATCGTGCGTGCGCGGCTGAAAGTGGCCGAGGCACGCGCCAAGGAGTTTCGAGATGAAAAAACGAGTCGTTGAGGGCGTGGCGGTGCAGCGTGGCTCGGGCAATGCGTATGCCGACCTGGGTCTGCGCGACGCAGACAAACTCAAGATCAAGACCGGCTTGGTGCTTGAAATCCGCAAGGCCATGCGCACGCAGGGCCTGACCCAGCAACAGGCCGCCGAGCGCATGGGCATCACCCAACCCAAGGTCTCGGGCATGATGCGCGGCGATTTCACCAACCTGTCCGAGCGCAAGCTGATGGACTGCCTGACTCGCCTGGGTTACGACATCGAGATCAGCGTGCGGCCGACCAAGGCGGAGGTCGGGCATCTGGTGCTGGCGATGGCCTGAGCGTTGGGCGATGCAGATACGGTTATTTGTGATTGAGGTAAGAAGGTGAACCAATCATCCCTTGCACGATGTGCAGCATGTGTCTCATGCTAGGCGTAGGGTTAGAAATTGAGATTTCATCATGGCACCTGAAGACCTGTGGAAGGTGTTAGATAACGTTCGTGCTAAGTTTGCCGAGCGCGAACTGCTGAAGCAGAAGCGTGGATGGCGCGACAAAGTCGATCCGCTGACGCTGGAATACGAGGACTACAGGAAGACAAAGCTCTGGAAGGACATTAAGGGGAGAGTCCTAAATAGGGATGGCCATCGCTGTCGCAGATGCGAAGGAAAAGCCGCTTTGGTGCATCACCTTACGTACAGTAAAGATGTGATGCTGGGCCGTGATGACTCAGGACTCGTTTCTCTTTGCGATGGTTGCCATCAGATTGTGCATTTCACAAGTGTCGGCGTCCTTCGATCTGCTGAGGAACAGCTCGCAGCGCTCTGGGATCTTGGTTTTGACGAGGTGCTTCCAAAAGTGGATATGCGCATGAATCCATTCAGAAGACCGATCTGGGCGCGACTTACGGTCGCTCAGAAGTCTGCATATTTATCTGAGTACAACGCAAGAAAAAGAGAAAGCAGTCGTAGGCGTCCAGCAGGTGTTGGCCAAGTGGAGCCTGCCCACGATCCTCAGCGGAACGAGCTAGGCTAAATTTGAGTGGTGAACCTTTTCACTCATATGGATTCCCGTACCCCATCGCCTCCATCAGCAACACCTCCAGCGCCTCCATCTCCAGCGCATCCACCTCATTCGTCTCGTGCTCATAACCCTGCGCATGCAGGGTGCCGTGCACCAGCAGGTGGGCGTAGTGTTCTTCCAGGGCCTTGCCCTGTTCCTTCGCTTCCTTGGCCACCACGGGCGCGCAGAGCACCAGGTCGGCGCTGACCACGGGCTGCTGCGTGTAGTCGAAGGTCAGCACATTGGTGGCGTAGCCCTTGCCGCGGTATTCGCGGTTCAGCTTGCGGCCTTCGGCGGTACCGACCACGCGCACGGTGATCTCGGCGTTGCGCAGCAGGGCCATGCCCATCCAGCGTGTGACGCGGGCCTTGCTCAGCAGCTTCTTGTGGCTGTCGGGCACGGCGGCGCCGAACTGTAAGGAGAGGTCGAGCGCAGGGAGGAGCGTTTCGACGGGCTCAACGCGAACGGACTTGGCCGGACTCATGCGCTGTCTCCGGGTTTGCGTTTGTCGTAGGCGTCCACGATGCGCGCCACCAGCGGGTGGCGCACCACGTCGGCGCTCGTGAAGCGGCACATGGCGATGCCCTTGACGCGCTTGAGCACGCGTTCGGCGTCGATCAGGCCACTGAGCTGGGTCTTGGGCAGGTCGATCTGGCTCACGTCGCCGGTGACCACGGCGCGCGCGCCGAAGCCGATGCGTGTGAGGAACATCTTCATCTGCTCGGGTGTGGTGTTCTGCGCCTCGTCCAGGATGACAAAGGCGTTGTTCAGCGTGCGCCCGCGCATGAAGGCCAGCGGGGCGATTTCCAGCGCGTTGCGCTCGAAGGCCTTCTGCACCTTCTCGTAGCCCATGAGGTCGTAGAGCGCGTCGTAGAGCGGACGCAGATAGGGATCGATCTTCTGCGTCAGGTCGCCGGGCAGGAAACCCAGGCGCTCGCCGGCTTCCACGGCCGGGCGTGTGAGCACGATGCGCTGCACCGCGCTGCGTTCCAGCGCATCCACCGCGCAGGCCACGGCGAGATAGGTCTTGCCGGTGCCGGCCGGGCCGATGCCGAAGGTGATGTCGTTGCCGGCGATGCTCTCCAGGTAATGCGCCTGGTTGGGGGTGCGGGCGCGCAACTCGTGGCGGCGCGTCTGCAGCGCTTCGCCGTCTTCGGTCAGCGGCATGGCGCTGTCACTGGCCAGCAGCAGCTGCACGATGGCGTCGTCGATGGGCTTGGTCGCCATCTCGTACAAGGCCTGCAGCACTTCCATGCCGTGCTGGGCCTGTTTTTTGGGGCCTTCCACCTTGAACTGCTCGTGGCGGTGGGCGATCTTGACGTTCAGCGCCGTCTCGATGATGCGCAGGTGTTCGTCGGCGGGGCCGCACAGGCGCGCCAGGCGCGCGTTGTTGGGCGGGGAGAAGAGGTGGCGCAGAATCAACTGATAATTCCTTGAAAGATCCCTCAATGATAGGCACTTCACCAGGAACACCATGATCGGCAGGCTCTCCGGCACCCTTCTCGAAAAGAACCCTCCCCAGGTCCTGGTGGACTGCCATGGCGTGGGTTACGAAGTCCAGGTCTCCATGAGCACCTTCTACAACCTGCCGCAGCTGGGCGAGAAGGTGGCCCTGCTCACCCATTTCGTGGTGCGCGAGGACGCGCAGCTGCTCTATGGCTTCGGCACGGCTGTCGAGCGCGAGGCCTTTCGTGAGCTCATCAAGATCTCCGGCGTGGGCCCGCGCACCGCGCTGGCCGTGCTCTCGGGCATGAGCGTGGGCGAACTGGCCCAGGCCGTCAGCCTGCAGGAGGCCGGGCGCCTGGTCAAGGTGCCGGGCATCGGCAAGAAGACCGCCGAGCGCCTGTTGCTGGAACTCAAGGGCAAGCTGGGGGCCGACCTCGCCCAGCCCGGCGCGCAGCCGGGCAGCGACGCGCAGGCCGACATCCTGCAGGCGCTGCTGGCCCTGGGCTACAGCGACAAGGAAGCGGCCGCCGCGCTCAAGGCCCTGCCCAAGGACGTGGGCGTGAGCGAGGGCATCAAGCTGGCCCTGAAGGCGCTGGCGAAGTAGGCCTAAGGCCGTCCGCCCGGGGCGATCAGCACCGCGTCGCGCACGGGCCGGTCGTGGCGCGGCTGCACCGGGCGCGCGTTGTTGGCGTACAGCTGGCCGAACAGGCGCAGCTGCTCGCGGCTGATGCTGACCGGCTGCTTGAGGATGAGCCAGAGCACGCCTTCGGTGCAGGGCGGCGTGGTCAGCGAGCCCATGTACTGGTAATAACGCTGGTCGCGCGGCAGGATTTCGCCCACGTGGATCAGGTCCGGCGGCAGGCGCACGCTGTCGTTCACGTCCAGCGGCATGTGCGTCCAGACCTTCTGAATGAGGGGGTTGGCCTCGCCTGGCTCCAGCAGCACGGCCAGCACGGCCAGCTGGCCCTGTTCGTTGCGGTGCACGAAGTGCGCCACCATGGGATACCCCTGGCCGTTGATGCGCTCCTCCGCCGGGTGGTGGAAGTGGAACTGCACCAGCTGGTAGGTGTTGCCGCGCACCGTCAGGCTGTTCTCGCCATAGACCTTGACCTCGACGGTGTGGCCGTTGTTGAGCACCGTGCCCTTGCTGGGCGCGTAGCGGAATTCGATGGCCTCGGCCGGGCCCCGCAGCGTTTCGCTGTCCTCGATGTGGATGGGCGACTGGCGCTGGCCGCTGGCGCAGGTGGCGTAGTCGGGCTTGAGCCTGCCCCAGTTCGTCGGGGCGCCTTCGCCTTCGTAGCTCCAGTGGACGTCCTTGTGCGGCGCGGGTGCTGCGGCCGGCGTCGCGGGACGCTGCTGGCGGATCACCAGGCCCGGTTCGCGCGGGCGCGGGCCGGCCACGGCGGGCGGTTTGCTGTCCACGGGGTTGAGGGGCGGCGCGGCGCCGGGCGTGGCGGCCAGGCCGGCGCTGCTGCTCTTGCCGTCGACGATGAGGTTCAGGCGCTTGGTCTTGGGGTCGCCCCGGCTCATGGCGTCGCGCAGCTGGGACTCGATGTCCGTGCGTGTGCCTTCCACGCGCGCCGGGGCTGAAGCCGCCTGCGCCGGGGGCGCAGCCACCGCCGGCTCGGCCGCCCGGGCATGCGGCAGCAGCGCGGCTGCCAGCAGGCCGGCCAGCAAGGAAAGGGGGAGGGCGGTGGGCTTCATGGTGGGCAGTCTCAGGGCTATCGTCTTTCCATCCTATCGGCAAAGCGGGAGGATTACTTGAGTCGGCTATAGTCGGAACAGCCGTGCCGGACTGGCATAGCGTTGACTTGGTTCCCTCAGCTTTCCCCATTCCGGCCGTGAGCATCCAGACCGACGACTTTGAAATGCCCTCCGGCCCGCGCGTGGTCTCGGCCGCGCCCGTCTCGCCCGGTGAAGAGGCCATCGAGCGCGCCCTGCGGCCCAAGCTGCTCGACGAGTACGTGGGCCAGGTCAAGGTGCGTGAGCAGCTGGAGATCTTCATCGGCGCGGCGCGCAAGCGCGAAGAGGCGCTGGACCACGTGCTGCTCTTCGGCCCGCCCGGCCTGGGCAAGACCACGCTCTCGCACATCATCGCGCACGAACTCGGCGTCAACCTGCGCCAGACCAGCGGCCCGGTGCTCGAAAAGCCCAAGGACCTGGCCGCACTGCTGACCAACCTCGAGAAGAACGACGTGCTCTTCATCGACGAGATCCACCGCCTCTCGCCCGTGGTCGAGGAAATCCTCTACCCCGCGCTAGAGGATTACCAGATCGACATCATGATCGGCGAAGGCCCGGCCGCGCGCAGCATCAAGCTGGACCTGCAGCCTTTCACCCTGGTGGGTGCCACCACGCGCGCGGGCATGCTGACCAACCCGCTGCGCGACCGCTTCGGCATCGTGGCGCGGCTGGAGTTCTATTCCGCCGAGGAGCTGGGCCGCATCGTCACGCGCAGCGCCGGTCTGCTCAATGCGCCGATGGACGCGGAGGGCGGCTTCGAGATCGCGCGCCGTTCGCGCGGCACGCCGCGCATCGCCAACCGCCTGCTGCGCCGCGTGCGCGACTACGCCGAGGTCAAGGGCACGGGGCGCATCACCGTGGAAATGGCGAACAAGGCCCTGGCCATGCTGGACGTGGACCCGCAGGGTTTCGACCTGATGGACCGCAAGCTGCTGGAAGCCGTGATCCACCGTTTCGATGGCGGCCCCGTGGGCCTGGACAACATCGCGGCGAGCATCGGCGAGGAAGCCGGCACCATCGAGGACGTGATCGAGCCCTACCTGATCCAGCAGGGTTTCCTGCAGCGCACCCCGCGCGGGCGCATCGCCACCCTGGCGGCCTACCGGCACCTGGGCGTGGCGCCGCCCAAGACCGACGGCAGCCTCTTCGAAGCCTGACCATGCTCAAGTTCCTCAAACTCTCCGGCAAGGCGCGCTGGCTCGTGCTGGCCGTCGTGCTGGTGCTGGCGCTGGCCTGGATGGCAGCGCTGGCCTGGCGTGCGCCGCGTGCCGAGGGGCTGCTCATGGCGCCCGGCCCCTTGCTGCGCACCCTGCAGTTCTCGGCCCGCGTGGCCACGCTCTCGCGCGTCGAGGTTGGCAGCACGGTCACCGGCCGGGTGGAGCGGGTGCTGGTACGCGAAGGCGCGCAGGTGAAACGCGGCGAGGTGCTGGTGCGCCTGGAGACCGACGAGCTCAAGGCCGCCGAGGCCCAGGCCGTGGCGTCCGAGCGCCAGGCCGAGGCCACGCTGCAGGCGGCACGCGCCACCTTGGCCCGTGCCGAGCAGCTGGTCAAGCAGAACTTCTACAGCGCCGCGCAACTCGATGAAGCGCGGCGTGCGGTCGACGTGGCCTTGGCCCAGCAGGGCGCGGCGCGCGCTGCCGTGACCGCGGCGCGTGCGCGCCTGGAGCAGACCCGCATCGATGCGCCGGCCGACGCGCGCGTGCTCGCGCGCATGGTCGAGCCGGGCCAGATCGTGCAGCCGGGCAAGGCCCTGCTGAATCTGGCCCTGGCCGGGCCCACGCAACTCGTGGCCCAGGTGGACGAGCGTTTTCTCGACCAACTGCAGGTGGGGCAGAGCGCCACCGTGGTGGCCGACGCGTTTGCCAGCCAGCGCTTTGCGGCCAAGGTGCTCAGCATTGCGCCGGTGGTCGATGCGCAGCGTGGTGCCATCGAGGTCAAGTTCACCGTAACGCAAGAGCCCCCGGCTTTCCTGCGCGAGGACATGACTTTGTCGGTGGAAGTCGAGACGGCCCGTCGCGAACAGGCCCTGGCCCTGCCGCTGAGCGTGCTGCGCAAGGTCAATGCCGACAGCGCCAGCGTCTGGGTGGCCGTGGATGGCCAGGTGCAGGAGCGCCAGTTGCGCCTGGGCCTGCGCACGCTGGCCGCGGTGGAAGTGCTGGAGGGCCTGCGCGTCGGTGATGTGGTGCTGACCGGTACCGCGCTCAAGTCCGGCCAGCGCGTCACCGTGCTGGTGGTTCCCTGGTTACCGTCTGGATTGTCCGCCGCACGGGGCGCCGATGGGGCGGGCGGCGCCGGTTCGGCCCTGACCAACGCCATGGGGCGCTGAGCCCGGGGACGCATGGTGTCCTGGCTCGGCTTCGAACTCCGCGTCGCCTTGCGCTTCCTGCGCGAGGGCCGCATGCAGACCCTGCTCATCATCGTCGGTGTCGCCGCCGGCGTGGCCGTGGTGGCCTACATCTCCGCGCTGATCTCCGGCCTGCAGGGCAGCACCCTGACCAAGACGCTGGGCGCGCAGGCCCACATCACCCTGCGCGCGCTGGACGATGCAGTGACACCCGCCCGCCTGGCCGACGGCACCCCGGCCCTGACCGAAACGCAGCCGCGTGTGCAGCGCCTGCGCTCGGTGGCCAACTGGCAGGCCCTGCTGCCGCTGCTGGAGCAGCGCGACGACATTGCCGCCGTCTCGCCCATGGTTTCGGGCTCGGGCCTGGCGCTGCGCGGCGAGGCCACGCAGGCCATCGCCCTCATGGGTGTGGAGCTGGACCGTTATGACCGCATCGTCGGCCTGCGCAGCAAGGTCGTCAGCGGCACGGCGCGGCTGGACCCGGGCGAGGCCATCCTCGGGCGCGATCTCGCAGCCGACCTGGGTGTGCGGGTGGGCGACCGGGTGACGCTGCAGACCACGGTGGGCGGCCGCAACGTGAGCGACGCCCTGCGCGTGACCGCGCTCGTGGACCTGGGCGTGCGCGACCTCAACCGCCGAACCGTCATCGTGCCGCTGCGCGCGGCGCAAAGCCTGCTGGGCCTGCCCGGGGGCGCCACCGTGCTGGACATGACGCTCAAGGACGTGTGGACCGCGAGTGAACTCGCCGCGCAGCTGCGCCAGCGTTATCCCTACAAGGTCGAGAGCTGGCAGGAGAACAATGCCCAGCTGGTCTCGGCGCTCAACGCGCAATCGGTCAGCACCTCGCTGATCCGCGGCGTGGTGATGATCGTGGTGGTGCTGGGCATTGCCAGCGTGCTGGTGGTGTCGGTGGTGCAGAAGCGCCGCGAGATCGGCATCCTGCGGGCCATGGGTGCCACGCGCGGCCAGGTGCTGCGTGTCTTCCTGGTGCAGGGCGCGGTGGTGGGCGCGCTGGGTTCGGCCCTGGGCATCGTGCTGGCGGTCGCGCTGATCTGGGCCTTCACGCATTTCGTGCGCGGCTCGGACGGCCTGCCGCTGTTCTCCATCACCCTGCCGCTGGCCACTGCGCTGAAAGTGGCGGGCATCGCCACCGTCTGCGGCGTGCTGGCCGCGATCGCCCCGGCGCGGCGCGCAGCCGCCATGGACCCGGCGCAAGCTATCCGGATCTGACGATGAGCAACAGCGCCGATCTGCTCATCGAGCTGGACAACGTCCGCAAGAGCTACAACCTGGGCCAGCCCAACGAGACCGAGGTGCTGCATGGCCTGGACCTGAACGTGCGGCGCGGGGAGTTCATGGCCCTGATCGGGCCCTCGGGTTCGGGCAAGAGCACGCTGCTCAACATCATCGGACTGCTCGAGCGCATGAGCGTGGGCCGTTACCTGCTGCAGGGCGAGGAGGTGCAGGCACTGGACGACGGCGGCCTCACGCTGCGCCGGCGCAGCACCCTGGGTTTCGTGTTCCAGTTCCATCACCTGCTGCCGGCCTTCAGCGCGGTGGAGAACGTCACGCTGCCCGTGCTCATGACCGAAGGTCGGGTCAGCGCGAAGCACGAGCAGCACGCGCGCGAACTGCTGGCTGCTGTGGGCCTGAGCCGCGCCATGGACAAACGGCCCTCCGAACTCTCGGGCGGCATGCAGCAGCGCGTGGCCATTGCGCGCGCCCTGGTCATGAACCCGGCCCTCGTGCTGGCCGACGAGCCCACCGGCAACCTGGATACGGCCTCCTCCGACGAGGTCTTTGCCCTGCTGCGCAGCATCCACGCCGAACGCGGCACCTCCTTCATCGTGGTCACCCACGACCCGCGCCTGGCTGCGCGCTGCGACCGCACCGTGGAGCTGGTGGACGGGCGCATCGCGCGCGACGAGGTGGTGGCGCACGGATGAGCTCCTCTAACAACTGAACGCATGACAAGCCGATGATCTTTCGCACCTTGCTGGGCCTGCTGCTCGTCTTGCCGGGCCTGTCCGCCCGGGCCGAACTCAAACCCGAGTGGGAACTCGGCGCGGGGGTGGCCGCGATCGACTTTCCGCTCTACCGCGGCGCGGCCGAGCGGCGCACCTATGTGCTGCCCACGCCCTATGTGCAGTACCGCGGCAAGTTCCTGCAGGTGGACCGCGACCGTGTGCGCGGTCTGCTGTTTCGCAGCGAGCGCGTGGAAATGGACATCAGCGTCAACGGCTCGGTGCCGGTGAGCAGCAAGGACAGCAGCGCGCGCCAGAACATGCCCGACCTGGACCCCACGCTGGAGATCGGCCCCGAGGTGCAGGTCCACCTCTACTACGACCAGCGCAAGCACAACAACCTGGACCTGCGCCTGCCCCTGCGCTCGGTGTTCGCCGTCAACTTCGGCCGCTTCGAACACGTGGGCTGGATCTTCCACCCCAAGCTCAACCTGGACCTGCGCAACGTGCTGGCCGGCGGCTGGAACCTGGGCCTGCAGGGCGGCTGGATCTACGGCGACCGTGGTTACCACGGCTATTTCTACGACGTGGCCCCGCAGTACGCCACGACCCAGCGGCCGACCTACAGCGCCTCGGGCGGCGCCTCGGGCTCGCAGTACATCGTCTCCCTGGGTCGCAAATACGGCGACATGTGGATGGGGGCCTTCATCAAGTACGACGACCTGCGCGGGGCCGTGTTCGAAGGCAGCCCGCTGGTGCAGCGCCGCGAGGACGCCTCGGCCGGCTTCCTGGTGGCCTGGGTGTTCTCGAAGTCGGACAAGCTGGTCGAGGTCAGCGAGGACTGAGCGTGGACAGCATGCCGCGCACGATCAGCACTTGCGCGATGTAGTAGGTGGACAGCACCCAGAGTTGCGAGAGCGGCAGCGGCGACACGAACTTGTTGAGCGCCAGCAGCGTGTCGCTCAGCATGAAGAAGCCCGCGCCCACGGCAACCCAGACGGCCGGCTTGTCACCCCGGACCGTGGCACGGCCGATGGCCTGGGCCGCCATCAGTGCGATCACCAGCACATAGGCCGCCACCGGACCGCGCAGTCCCACCGGCAGGCCGCCAGTCCACAGCACGGCGTACATGAGCGCAGCGACACCCAGGGGGATGAGCAGCGCGCGCCGGCTCGGGAACCAGGCCTGGCCGCGTTTGAACAGGGCGATATAGGCCAGGTGGGCGCAGAGGAAGCTGACCAGGCCCGGGATGAAATAAGCCGGGAACATCAGGAAGACATCACCCGCCAGCGAGCCGGCCAGGGCGAGCAGCAGCAGGGCCCCTGGACGCAAGCCGGCGATGTGCGCTACCAAAATAATAGCAATCAGCATCGTCAGGGGCTTGAAGACGCGGTGCAGTTCCAGCAGGCCGGTGGCCGCGCAGGCGGTGGACAGGGCGGCCGCTTCGATGAGCAGCACCTCGGTCATGGAGAGACGCCCCTGCAACACGGCGCCGGTGCACCAGAGCACGGTGCTCAAGGCGGCCAGCCAGACGACAGACTCGGACAGGGCCAGGCGGTCGGCGTGCCAGAGGAAGAGCACCACACCCCCGAGCAGCGCCAGGAAATGCAGGCCGCCGAACCACAACACCGCGCGGCTGGCCGGCGGGTCGTAACGCTGCAGGCGCTTGATGTCGAAGGCGGGCTTGGGAAAACGTTCAGCCACATCGACCGGGCGCCAGCCCGGGGGCTTGAACCAGACCCGCAGCTTGTCGGCCCATGACCGTGCGTGCCAGCTCGTGCGCAGCAGGTCCCAGTAGACCTCGGCATTGGCCCAGAGCGGGTCCCAGCTGTCCAGTGGGCTGCGCGTGCCGTAGACGCAGCGCTCGTCTTCTTCCTTGAAGCTGCCGAAGAGCCGGTCCCAGACGATGAGGATGCCGCCGTAGTTGCGGTCCACATAAGAGTCGTTCACGGCGTGGTGCACGCGGTGGTTGGAGGGGCTGCAGAACCAGCGGTCGAACCAGCCCAGCTTGCCCACGTGTTCGGTGTGCACCCAGAACTGGTAGAGCAGGTCGATCAGCGCCACGATGCCGAAGACCAGGGGCGGCACACCGGCCAGGGCCATGGGCAGGTAGAAGACCCAGCCCAACAGCGCGCCGCTGGACGTCTGGCGCAGCGCGGTGGAGAGGTTGTAGTCCTGGCTCTGGTGGTGCACCACGTGCGCGGCCCAGAACACCGCCACCTCGTGGCCGGCGCGGTGCAGCCAGTAGTAGCAGAAGTCGTAGAAGACCAGGGCCAGCAGCCAGCCGGCCCAGCTCATCCAGAAGCTCTCGTTGTGCCAGAGCGCCACCCAGCCGTAGACCGCGGTGTAGATGCCCACGCGCAGCAGGCGTGTGAGCACGGCGCTGATCTGGCTCAGCATGCCCAGGCCGATGCTGTTGACAGCGTCGTTGAGGCGGTAGGTATTGCGGCCCTTGGCGATGCCCCAGGCGTATTCGATGGCGATCAGCAGCAGGAAGACGGGGGTGGCGAGGACGATGATCTGGCTGGGGCTCATGCCGCCATTCTGATCAGGTTTTGTCCTGGACCACCCTCGCAACAACCCTGATGCCGGGTTTACTTTCCCCCTGCCGCCAGCAGCATCTTTTCCATGGCCCCGTAACCTCGTGCTCGAGCCAGCGCCAACGGCGTCTGTCCCATGCGGTCCTTGAGCTGCAGCTTGGCGCCAGCGTCGATCAAGGCCTTGAGCGTGGCCTGGTGGCGCGCACCACCGTCGCCGAGCACGATGGATTCGATCACGGCGGTCCAGTGCAGGTTGTTCACATGGTCCAGCGGCGCGCCGGCGGCGATCAGCTGGCGGACCACGCCATCGTGGCCCAGGTGGGCCGCGGCGATCAGGGCCGTGCCGTCGTAACGACTCGTGGTCTGGCCGGCCTTGGCGCCGAGCTGCAGCAAGAGCCGTAGTGTCTCTTCGTCATCCGCCACGGAGGCGATGGTGACGGTGTCGTAACGGTCGCTCTCCAGCAGGTTCAGGTCGGCGCCGGCCAGGGCCAGGGCCTGGATGGCGCCGCGCTGGCGCGCATAGGTGGCGACATGCAGGGGCGTACGGCCATAAGGGTCGCGTGCGTTGAGCCTGGCCTTGTCCGTGGCGCTGATGAGCTGTTGCAGTCGCGGCAGGTCGCCGGCCCAGGCAGCCGCGTGCAGGCCGGTGTAGGCCGCGGCTTCGGCCGGTGAGGGGGGCACCTGGGCCTGCGCCGGCAGGCTGGCGACAGTCGCCAGGCCTGCCAGGGCCAGCAGGGAGATACCTAGAACGTGACGTAGGGTGGTCATGGGAGTTCTCCTCTGCGGTGCCGTGTGCTTACTTCAGCTGGTCCTGCACCTTGGCGATGGCGGCCACGGCGCATTGTTCGTCCAGATGACCGCCGGGTGCACCGCCCACGCCCACGGCGCCGATGACTTCATTGCCCACCTTCACGGGCACGCCGCCGCCGAGCAGCAGGTAACCGGGGATGTGGACCAGATTGGCCGCGGCCGGGTTCTTCTGCGCGCCCTCCATCATGGCCAGCGTGGTGTTCTTGGCCGAGGCCGAGGTGTAGGCCTTCAGGCGGCTGGCTTCCAGGGTGTGCGGGCCGGCGTTGTCAGCACGTTGCACGGCGCGCACGGTGCCGGCGCGGTCCACCACGGTGGCGGCCACGTTGTAGCCGGCGGCGGTGCAGGCGGCCACGGTAGCGCTGGCGATCTGGTTGGCCAGCTCCAGGGACATGTTCTTTTCGGTGCGCACGGATTGCGCGCTGGCGAGGCCGGCGA
Source organism: Hylemonella sp. GW821-FHT12C09 (assembly GCF_058807395.1). Classification (NCBI taxonomy): domain Bacteria; kingdom Pseudomonadati; phylum Pseudomonadota; class Betaproteobacteria; order Burkholderiales; family Comamonadaceae; genus Hylemonella; species Hylemonella sp. GW821-FHT12C09. The sequence goes on from NZ_JBXAQQ010000004.1 coordinate 279,894, forward strand.
CGAGGCCCAGGACGAGGACCGAGGACTTGGTGAAGGTGGACATGCTTGCTCCTGTGAGATTTCGGTTGCTGGCCCGGCGACCGCCGAACCATGGGACTCACTGTAGGAAAACGAGGCGCGCACCGCCATGCGGTCGGCTACGCGCGGGGCTCCGTAGAACTACGGAGAGGCTTCGACCAGGGCCGCGTAGGCGAGGATCAGCTGGGCCAGGGATTCGGCCTGCAGCTTGGCGAAGAGATGGGCGCGGTGGGTTTCGACTGTGCGTGGCGAGAGGTCCAGCGCGCGGCCGATCTCCTTGTTGGTCAGGCCCGCGACGATCAAGCCCAGCACCTCGCGCTCGCGCTCGGACAGCTGGGCATAACGCTCGCGTGCCAGGCGGTCGGCCTGGTGCCGCTCGCGCGACTTCACGTGCTGACGCACCGCTTGCTGTAGCGCTTCGAGCAGCTGTTCGTCGTTGACAGGTTTCTCCAGGAACTCGGCGGCCCCGGCCTTGAAGGCGCGGCGGCACATTTCCACGGTGCCGTGGCCCGTGAGCATGAGGATGGGTTGGTCCACGCCCTGGGCGATCAAGGTATCCAGCACGCTCAGGCCGCTGATGCCGGGCATGCGCACGTCCAGCACGATGGCGCCTATGCCCTGGCGGTCAAAGTCGGCGAGGAAGGCATCGGGCCGGTCCCAGGTCTGCACACGCAGGCCCACGGTGGAAATCAGCAGGGCCAGGCTCTCGCGCACGGCCGCATCATCGTCGATCAGGTGGATCAGCGGGGACTGGGGGGCGTTCATGTGGGGGCCAAGGGCAGTTGCAGGCAAAAGCGCGTGCCGCGCGGTGCCACCGTACCTACGCTGAGCCGGCCGGCCATACCGCTGGCCAGACTTTCGCACAGGCTGAGCCCCAGGCCCAGCCCATCCTTGCGCGTGGTGTAGAAGGGTTCGAAGATGTGCGGCAGCACCTCGGGGGCGATGCCCGGCCCGCTGTCGGCCACGGCCAGCTCACCCTGGCCATTCTGCTGCTGCAGGCCCAGCGTGAGGCGGCGTTGACCGGTGGGCACCTGCTCCAGGGCCTGCAGCGCGTTCATCAGCAGGTTGTGCACGATCTGCTCCAGCGCCACCGGTTCGGCGAGTACCTGCACTTGGGCATGCGACTGCACTTCGGGTGTGACACCACGGCGCTGGCATTCGGGCTCCAGCAGGTAGAGCGCGCGGTGCACCGCCTCGTTCAGGCTCAGCGCTTGCACGTGCGCGCCGGGGTCGGGGCGTTCCACGCTGCGGCGCAGGCGGCCCAGCACCTCGGCGGCGCGGCGGGCCTGGGCGCTGGCCTGTTCCATGGCGCCGCGGGCCGTGGTCAGCTCGGGCGGGTCTTCGGCCAGCAGGCGTTGCGCGGCCTGTGTGTTGGCCAGCACGGCCGTGAGCGGCTGGTTGAGTTCATGCGCCATGCCGGCGGCGAGTTCACCCAAGGTGTTGAGCCGGGCCACCTGGCCCAGGCGCAGCAGGGCCTGGCTGCGTTGCTGTTCGGCGCGCTGCTGCAGGAACTGGCGCAGCAGGGTCAGCACGGCGGCCACGGCCAGCGTCCACAACAGCATGCGGGCCCAGGGCAGCTCGGCCCAGCCCACACGCAACTGGGCCACGACTTCAAAGGGCTGGCTCTCGGCCGCCAGCTGTTTGCGGAATTCGAAGAACCAGCCCGAGGCCTGATCGGCGTTGACACCCGGCTGCAGCACCATCTGCTGCCCGCCATGTTCGAGTGCGACGCGCACGGGGCTGCGTTCGCGTTCCATGGGCCAGTCGTTCCAGGGCGCGAGTGCGCGCAGGTCCAGGGTGAGGGCAAAGCTGCTCGGCGTGGCGGCCATCAGCAACTGGTACTGGCCGGTGCTGAAGTCCACTGCGCCGAGCGCCGGACGCTTGAGCCGGCGCGACTCGGCTTCGGTGTTGACGAGCTTCGCATCGGCCCAGGCCTGCCCCGGGTTGCGTCGCTGCACCGAGAGGATCTGCGGATACAAGGCCGGCAGGCGCTGCTCCGGCGAACCTGCGCGGGGGCCATCAGCGGGTGCCTGCAGCAAGGCCAGCGTGTCCATGATGGCGTCGTGCTGCACCACGCGCTGGCTCAGCAGGCGGTGCACGATGCGGGCGTTGGTCTCGAAGGCTTCGAACTGGCGGGCCAGCTCCAGGCGCGCCAGGACTACGGCACCGGCGGCCGCGAGGGCCGCGCCGCCGAGCAGCCAGAGGATTCGATGACGCAGGGCGGCGGCGGGCATGGTGAGACCTGGTGCCCGGGATCAGTCCAGGCAGCCCCTGGCATCGACCCGGATCAGCTCTTCCACCACGCCGGTCAAGAGGCCGCCGCGCACGCCGATCATCCAGTCGTGCAGGTTGACCGTGGGGTCGCAGTGGCCGGGGATCAGCCACAGGATGCTGCCCAGGGCCGGCAGCGGGGCGGAGCCCGTGGCGCGCAGCGTGGTGTGTTCGTCGCTGCAGCCCGTGGCTTCCAGCGCTTCGCCGTGCACGCGGGGCAGGCCCGATTCGATGGCGTGGCTCTTGTGGCCTGCGTCCACCACCACATGACCAGGGCTCACGCTCATGACCTGGCTCTTGACGAAGAGCGCGTGCTCAAAAGCGGGCTGGGCCGGGTCGGCCTCGTTGCGCGCGTAGTCGGCGTCCATGAAGAGGTAGGAGCCGGCCTGCAGCTCGCCGAAGACCCCGCTGCTGGCTTCCAGGCCGAAGGTGCCGCTGCCCGCGCCTGTGACCAGGGGGAGCTTGAGGCCGGCGGCTTCGACGATGCGGCGCGTTTCGCGCACGCGGGCGATGACCTCGTCCAGCGCAGCGCGGCGCTCCGCCACCGTGCGCAGGTGCTGGGCGCGGCCGTTGTAGGCCTGCAGGCCGGCCAGGCGCAGGGCGGGGTGGCGCGTGATGGCCTGCGCCAGCGGCAGCACGTCGGCCGGTTCGGCCACGCCGCAGCGTTTCTGCCCGACGTCGAGCTCGACCAACACGTCGATCAGGTTCTCGCCGCTGCCCAGGGCCTGCGCCAGCTGCTCGATACCCAGCTGGCTGTCGACCGCGATGGCCAGGCGGCCGCCGCGTGACTGCAGCGTGCGCGCCAGGGTCGCCACGCGCTGCAGCTTCGGGACAGCGATGACCTCGTTGCTGATGTAGAGGTTGTGCACACCAGCCGCGGCCAGGGCCTCGGCTTCGGAGGTTTTCTGCACGCACATGCCCACGGCACCGGCCTGCATCTGGCGCAGGCTCAGGGCCGCGCTCTTGTGCATCTTGGCGTGCGGGCGCAGCTTCACGCCGTGTGCCTGGGCGTAGTCCGCCATGCGTTGCAGGTTGCGCTCCATGGCGTCGAGGTCCACCACCAGGGCGGGGGTGTCGATGGCTGCCACGCTCTGGCCGATCAGGGCCTGGCGGCGGGCGTGCAGATGTTCAGGTGCTGATTTCATCGAGCGAGTTGTCTTCCAGGTGCGAGGTGTCGGCCCAGCCCACCAGGGACAGGCCTTCGGGTGTCCAGAGCAGGCGGTTGACGGCGGTGTTGCCGAGTTGCCAGGTGCGCGGGGCCTGCAGGTCCTGGCCGGTGGCCGCGCGGTAGAGCTGGTCCATCACGCCGCCGTGCGCCACCAGCACGATCTGCTGGCCCGGGTGGCGTGCGGCCAGTTCGTGCAGGGTGCGGGTGATGCGCTCGCGCACCTGCAGCAACGATTCGCCGCCGGCGGGGGCCCAATGTGGCGTGCGTTTGCGCCAGTGTTCGGATTCTTCGGGCCAGGTCTGTTCGATCTCGACGTAGGTCTTGCCTTCGAAGATGCCGAAGCCGCGTTCGCGCAGGCCGGTGTGGGTGGCCAGCGGCGCACCGGTGGCGTTGGCAATGGCGTTGGCGGTGTCGTGGGCGCGCTGCAGGTCGCTGCTGTAGACGGCGTGGATGGTGTCGCGGGCGGCCAGGGCGCGCGCCACGCGCTGGGCCTGCCAGCGGCCCGTGTCGTTGAGCGGGATGTCCAGGTGACCCTGGATGCGCGTGTCGACGTTCCAGGCGGTTTCGCCGTGGCGGATCGCGAGGATGCGGGTGGATTGATCCATGGGCGCCGCGTTGGATTCAGTCTGATGAGCCCTTGGGATCGACTTTGTAGCGAGCGCGCCGTTCCTCGACCAGAAAGTGGGGCGTGCGCGGAGGCAGCACGTTTTCCAAGTGGTTGATGACCTCACGCGCGATTTGCTCGGGGGTTTCCGGTCGGGGTCGGCATTTGTCGGCCCAGTCGCGTCCTGGATGCAGCACGTCCCATTTCGGGCGCATGCCGTTATAGCGACCTTTGCCAGGGTCGTGATTCCCGAAGCCGTCGATAAGCGCGTTCCAGATAGGCGTGAACTTAGCGATGAGCAGGGATTCACCCAATGGAATCCAGATGTCATCGACCACCAGGTGGCGACACTTGAATTCCTCGATGCGCAGATTGCTCGTGGCGGCGATGCTTTCCGCGTGTTCGCTTAAGCGGGACCAGAGTGCCTTGGTTTTTGCGTTATTGGTCTGAATGCCACCCTTGCGTCCACCGGCGGGGATGGCCTTGCCTACGTAAATGGGGGCAATCGGGTTTTCGGGTGATTCGATGTTGCGAGCGCTGAGTGCGCGATAGGGTTCGAAATGTCCTTCGTAGTAGATGGCATAGATGCCCGCGCCACGGAATACGGACAGCTCGCCCAAGGGATGTGGCTTTCGACCCAGTAATGCTTCCGCGACACTGGCGCCCAGGTTCTGCTTGTCCAGTGGGTTGTAGGGAATGGGGTCGTTCATGCCATGTGCTCAAGAAGAGGACTTGCGAGGGCGGATTGCGTGGCGCGCAAGTCGTGTTCCAGCAGATGCTGCGCGACGCTGGACGCGACGACGCGGCCTAGTGCGACGGGCACTGCATTGCCCAGTTGGCGCATGGCTTCCGTCCAGGAACCATGCAGGAAATATCCATCGGGAAAGGTTTGCAGGCGCGCGGATTCTCGTACCGTGAAGTAACGGGTTTTACCCTTGGGCGTGACCAGCATGTTTTCGCCACCAGGGACGCCGTGATCACCTGCCTTGAGCGTCTTGGCGGGTAGGTCAAGTGGACTTCCTGTGTGTCCAGGGTAGGCGCGCGCGCCAGCCTGAAATTGATGGTTGAGCACGTCGCCCTCGGTGATTTCGGGGTTTGGCAGGCCCGCCAGTGCGTCGCGCACGGTACGCCAAGGCTCGCGAGTGGGAGGGAGGCCCAATCCTTTCAGGCGAGCAATCAGGTTGGCGCGGGCTGGGGGCGGGGCAGGGCGCGCGCGTCTTGAAATTTCATGCCGATCCCAATAGTCGCCGGATACCCATTGATCGCTTAGTAGTGCATCTAAGGAGTGCGTCTCTCGCGGGAATGACCACTGAACCGGCAAATCGCGCCTGAATCCGACGATGAAAACACGCTCGCGCTTTTGTGGGACGCCATAGTTCGCCGCGTTCACGAGCGTGGGCACGACGTTGTAGCTCAAGCCAGTGTTCGCGCGGCGCTTGGCGGTCTTGAACTGCTGGAGGCGCTGGCTGTGGTCCAGCCAGCTTTCATCAACCCGGCGGGAAATCTCCGGGAATTCAAGCTGAAGAAGAATGTATTGGTAATAGTTGTGGAAGGATGAGCGCGTCAATCCCTTGACGTTTTCCACGACGAACGCGCGCGGGCGCAATCGGCGAATCACGTCCACGGTGGCGGGAAACATGTCGCGACTGTCTTGGTTGGCCTTGTGCTTGCCACCCATGGAGAATGGCTGGCAAGGGGGGCCGCCTGCGAGTAAATCTAGCTTCCCTTCCAGTGTCGATGTGTCAAGTTCATTCGACCAAGCGCGCACATCGCCTTCGATCACCGGCCATCCCTGAACCAAGGGATAACCGCGTTCCTGGTTTTGACGGATGGTGTCGCAAGCCCATTGGTCCCATTCGACCACGGCTTGTGAGCGGAACCCGGCCAAGGAAACGCCCATCGCCAAACCGCCCGCGCCAGCGAAAAGCTCCATTGAAGTCAGGGCCATATGTCAGTCCTCCAAGAACACGAGTGTTTTTAGCATGACCTTGACGGGATCGACCAACTCACACTCCCAGATCACCAAGCTGGCCCAGTTCTGTCGCGTCAGGGCTCGTCGGTTGAGTGTGTCTCGACGTCGGTTGCGTTCCAGCTTGGGCAACCAGAAATCAAGGCGGCTTTTGGGCAGTCGAGCCAAGGCACAGTGATTATGACGGTGCCAGAAGCAGCCATGAACGAAGATAACCTTGCGCCTGCTCGGGAAAACGAGGTCGGGGTGTCCCGGCAATCCGGCCCCATGAAGGCGAAAACGAAAGCCAAGGCTATGCGTGAGCTGGCGAACCATCATTTCCGGCTTGGTGTTTTTCGAGCGCACGCGCGACATGCGTTCGCTCCGCTTGGCGGAAGTTAAGGTGTCCATGGCCTGGTTATGTCGCTTGCATCAGCGTGGAATCTCGACCTTCACGCGGCGCGAACCGGCCGGCGGGTGGGGGAAATCCTTCAGGGCGGCGGCCAGCACCGCGCGCAGGATGTTGTAGCGGTCGTTCCAGGGGCCTTCGTGCTGCGCGCTGGTTTCGTAGACCACCTGGTTGCTGCCCAGGTCGCGCAACAGCAGGGTGGCTTCGTGGCGGTACTGGCTGGGCGGCGGGAATCGCATGCCCATGCCCACCACATTGCCCATGCCTATGCCCACGTTGCCGCGGCCGATCATGATGGAGCCGCCCACGCGCGGCCCGTTGTAGGGACGGCCCCAGTCGTCGACCACATAGGCTTCCATGCGGGTCGTGAGCTGCACGCTGTAGCGCGCCGCCGCCTCGTCGCGCACCAGGCCCACTTCGGCCAGCTCGGCCTCGGCGATGGCCTCCACCGAATCGGTTTCGACCGGATCGGTCTGCGAGGGCAACCGTTCGAAGCGGTAGCGTGCGCCGGCCTCGATCGGCCGCTCGGTGGTGACCACCGCCGTCGAGCGCACCCGCGATTCGACCAGTCGCATGCCGGAGCAGCCGCCCAGCAGCAACGCCAGGGTGAGGAGGGCCAGCAGGCGCTTCATGGTGTTACAAGGTGACGACCTGCACGCCACCGGGCAGGGCGGGCGCGGCGGGAAGTTCTTCCTCGTCGAAGGCCAGGTCGCCGTTTTCGTCGGGCACGCCGGTGGCCTGGAGGTGCTTGAAGTCGTGCAGTTTCGCGTCCATCAGGTGCGAGGGCACCACGTTCTGCAGCGCGGTGAACATGGTCTCCAGGCGGCCGGGGAATTTCTTGTCCCACTCGCGCAGCAGGTTGCCGATCTGCTTGCGCTGCAGGTTCTCCTGGCTACCGCAGAGCGTGCAGGGGATGATGGGGAACTGCTTGTGCTCGGCCCAGCGGATCAGGTCCTTCTCGACCACATAGGCCATGGGACGGATCACGATGAACTCGCCGTTGTCGCTGGTCAGCTTCGGGGGCATGCCCTTCAACTTGCCACCGAAGAACATGTTGAGGAAGAAGGTCTGCAGCATGTCGTCGCGGTGATGGCCCAGGGCGAGCTTGTTGCACCTGAGCTGGCGCGCCACGCTGTACAGGATGCCGCGGCGCAGCCGGCTGCACAGGCTGCACATGGTCTTGCCCTCGGGGACCTTGTCCTTGACGATGGAGTAGGTGTCCTGCGTCTCGATGTGGAACTCGATGCCCAGGTTTTTCAGGTATTCGGGCAGGATGTGGTCGGGGAAGCCGGGCTGCTTCTGGTCCAGGTTGACGGCCACCAGTGTGAAGGCTATGGGCGCGCGGGCCTTGAGCTTCATGAGGATGTCCAGCATGCCGTAGCTGTCCTTGCCGCCGGACATGCAGACCATGACGCGGTCGCCTTCCTCGATCATGTTGTAGTCCATGATGGCCTGGCCGACGTTGCGGCACAGGCGCTTCTCGAGCTTGTGGGTTTCGCGCTCGATCTTCAGGGCCTTGTCATTGCTGACGGCCGGTTCATTGTCTATCCAGACGGCACTCATCATTCACTCCATGGGCATGCGCCCGGCATGGGGTGGGAACCCCATTTCACTTGTTTGGTTCCGTCACCAGATGCCGGTTTCGGCGCGGATGGCGACTTCGCAGTCGTCGAAAATTTCCAGCTTGACGATCTTCACGCGCACGCCGATCACGCCGGGCAACTGCAGCAGGCGGTCGGCCAGCTTGCCGATCATGCTTTCGAGCAGGTTCATGTGCTCGGAGCGGCATTCGTCGATGATGATCTGGCGCACCTTGCGGTAGTCCAGCACGTGGTTGATGTCGTCGTCATGCGGCCGCAGCGGCTGCGGGCCGAGGTTGAGCTCGGCGTCGACCTGGATGGGCTGCGGCGCGGTCTTCTCGTGGTCGAGGATGCCCAGGTTGGCGTCGAAGCGCAAACCGGTCAGCGTGAGGATCTGGGTGCCTTTGGTCATCACATCATCGAAAAGTCGCGCGAAAAGCGCAAGAGGTGCTGGCCACCGTCCACCAGCAGGGTGGTGCCGGTGATGGAGGCGTTTTCAAGCGCGAATTTCACCGCGCCCGCCACGTTTTCGGGCGTGGACGAGCGTCCCAGCGGCGAGAGCTTGTGCAGGGCTTCGAACTTCTCGGGCGTCAGGTACTCGCTGGTCAGCGTGAGGCCGGGCGCCACGCCCACCACGCGCACGTCCGGGGCCAGCGCCAGGGCCAGCATGGTGTTGGCGGCTTCCAGCGCGGCCTTGGAGAGCGTGTAGCTCAGGAAGTCAGGGTTCTGGTTCCAGAGCTTCTGGTCCAGCAGGTTGACCACCACGCCGTCGCCGGCACGCTCCAGCACATGAGCGTGCAGGGCCTGCGCCAGCAGGATGGGGGCGCCCGTGTTGGTCCGCAGGTGGCGTTCCAGTGCGGCGTAGCCGAAGCTTTCGGCGCTGTCGTGCTCGAACAGCGCGGCGCTGTTGACCACCGCGTCGACCTGGCCGAAATGCGCGACCACGCGCGGCAGCAGCGCGCGCACGGCGGCCTCATCGGCCAGATCGGCGTCGAAGGCGGCGGCCGAGACGCCTAGCTGCTCACAGTCGGCCACCGTCTGCATGGCCTCATCCTCCGAGCCGCGGTAGTGCACGGCCACCTGCCAGCCGGCACTCGCCAGCGCGAGCGCGATCTCGCGGCCCAGGCGTTTGGCCGAGCCGGTGACCAGGACCGTGCGGGTAGGGGAGGACATTGGGGGACAATTGCGGGGAAATGACGACAGCCGACAGTTTAACGACCACCCTGACATCCCGCATGGTGCAAGCCATCCAGGCGGCCGGGGGCTGGATCGGCTTTGACGACTTCATGAGCCAGGCCCTCTACACGCCGGGCCTGGGCTACTACGCGAACGATCTGCGCAAGCTCGGGCTCATGCCGGGTTCGGGCAGCGATTTCGTGACCGCGCCCGAGCTCTCGCCCCTGTTTGGCCGCGCGCTGGCGGTGCAGGTGGGTCAGGCCTTGCAGCACACGCAGACCGACGAGGTCTGGGAGTTCGGCGCCGGTTCCGGCGCGCTGGCCCTGCAGCTGCTGCAAGCCCTGGGCGAGCAGGTGCGCCGCTACACCATCGTGGATCTCTCGGGGGCATTGCGGGCGCGCCAGCAGCAGACGCTGCAGTCCTTCGGCGACCGTGTGCAGTGGGTCAGCGAACTGCCGGCCACGATGCAGGGCGTGGTGGTGGGCAACGAGGTGCTCGACGCCATGCCCGTGCAGTTGCTCGCGCGCGGGGGCGGTGCCTGGTACGAACGCGGCGTGGCGCTGGCTGGCGAACGTTTTGTCTGGGCCGACCGGCCGACGGACTTGCGCCCGCCCGTGGAGATCGAGGGCCACTACGACTACCTGACCGAGATCCATCCGCAGGCCGAGGCCTTCGTGCGCACCCTGGCCGAGCGGCTGCAGCGCGGCGCGGCCTTCTTTCTCGACTACGGTTTTCCCGAGGCCGAGTACTACCACCCGCAACGCCACATGGGCACGGTGATGTGCCATCGCGGTCACCGGGCCGACGCCGACCCGCTCGTCGAGGTGGGCCTCAAGGACATCACGGCCCACGTCAATTTCACGGGCATCGCGCTGGTCGCGCAGGAGGCCGGCCTGTCGGTTCTGGGCTACGGCTCGCAGGCGCGTTTCCTGCTCAACTGCGGGCTGGCCCAACTGATGGAGCAGGCCGAGCTGCCGGCGCGTGCCCAGGCGCACAAGCTGGTCATGGAACACGAGATGGGCGAGCTGTTCAAGGTCATCGGCCTGAGCACCGGCGAGCCCTGGCTGGCCTCGGGCTTTTCCGCTGGCGACCGCACCCACACGCTTTGACAGATTGGTGAACCATGTTCCGCTGGCTGCTCGTCATCTTTTTCATCCTCTTGCTGGTCAACGCTGTCACGCCCTGGTTCAAGAAGATCGGTTTCGGCCGCCTGCCGGGCGACCTGAACTTCACGCTCTTTGGTCGCGAGTTCAGTTTGCCCTTGACCACCACCATCCTCCTGAGCCTGGTGGCCGCGGGCATTGCCAAACTCATTTGAGTCCGACTTGAATTGGGTACCCCTGCCCCTATCTGAGCAATACGAAAGGGGCTCCCCATGAGCGAAACGCGTCATATCGTCTGTCCGCACTGCCACACCACCAACCGCGTCAAGGTCGAAGACCTGGGCAAGGCGCCCGACTGCGGTGGCTGCCATCAGCCCCTGTTTGCCGGCCACCCGGTGGCGCTGGACGAAGCCGCCTTCGAACGGCACATCGGCCGCAGCGAGGTGCCGGTGCTGGTGGACTTCTGGGCACCCTGGTGCGGCCCCTGCCGCATGATGGCGCCGGCCTTCGAGCAGGCCGCAGCCCAGCTGGAGCCCCAGGTTCGTCTGGCCAAGGTCAACACCGAAGACGAACAGAACCTCGCGGCGCGCTTCAACATCCGCAGCATTCCCACGCTGGCGCTGTTCGTGGGCGGGCGCGAGGTGGCGCGTCAGCCAGGGGCCATGACCTCACCGGCGCAAATTGCCGCCTGGGTCAAGTCTCATCTGCGGTAGACAGCTTCTTCAGGTCTCGATGGTCCACGCGCGTGTACAGGCGCGGCAGCGTACTTCGGTGTGGTTGCTGCGCCTGTCCTCGCTGAGCACTTCGAAACGGGCGTAGGTGCCGCAGTCCGGACAGTTGGCCTGGTTGGCCACTTCCTCGGCGTGCATGAGCAGGTAGAGGTAACGCCGCAGGGCCCACAGGCCGATGGCGCCGCTGGCGACGAAAAGCAGCACGTCCATCAGTTTTTCCTCCAGCGTGCCGCCCTTGAAGACTTCCAGCATGCCGATCAGCGCGATGCTGCACAGCAGGGTCAGCAGCAGGTGGGCATGGCTGGACAGCAGTTCGCGTTCGTACCACTTGCGAAAGCCGAAACGGCGCACACCCTCGGCCAGTGGGGGGTTGAAGAGGTTGCGGGGCGGAGCGGCCATGCATCCATCATGCGGCCTGGATCGCTTGCGCGGCGGACCGTGTGCAGCACCTGAGCGGGCCGCTGGGTTATTCGGCCGGGGGGGCGCCCTGCTCTTCGTGCGGCAGGCCCAGGTGCCTTGCCAAGGCCTGGGCACGGGCTGCGTGAATGATCTCGCCCACCTTTTTGCCGCTGTGACCCTGGGCCAGGGCGTGTCCGGCAATCTCGTGCGTGGGCAGGGCCAGCACGGTTTCCAGCACACCCTGCAGGCGTGCCGCCTGCGGGTAAGGGGACTGCTCCAGGCCCAGGCGGCCGCGGGCGTCGCACGCGCAGGCCAGCAGCACCTCGGCAAAACGCTGGGGCTTGCGGATGGCGTCACAGCGCTCCAGCAGGCGCAGCAGGGCGGTCGCGCCCAGCGTGCCGCTGCGGTGGATGTTGCCGTGCTCGCGCGCCACCACATCGGCCAGCTCGCGGCAGTCGACGGGCACGCGCAGGCGCTCGCACAGGCCTTTCAGCAGCCGGACGCTGCGCTCCTCGTGGCCGATGTGGCGCGGCAGCAGGTCGGCGGGCGTGGTGCCCTTGCCCAGGTCATGGCCCAGGCAGGCGAAACGCACGGTCAGGGGCGCGTTCAGCTGGGTCGCCATGTCCAGCACCATCATCAGGTGCACGCCGGTGTCGATCTCGGGGTGGTGTTGCTCGGGTTGGGGCACGCCCCAGAGCCGGTCCACCTCGGGCAGCAAGCGCTTCAGGGCACCGCAGGCGCGCAGCACGTCGAACATGCGCGAGGGCTTTGCTTCCATCAGGCCGCGGCTGAGTTCCTGCCAGACGCGCTCGGCCACCAGATGGTCGACCTCGCCGTCCTCCACCATCTGGCGCATCAGCGCCATGGTTTCGGGTGCCACGGTGAAGTCGGTGAAGCGCGCCGACAGACGCGCCACGCGCAGGATGCGCACCGGGTCCTCGCGGAAGGCCGGCGTCACGTGGCGGAACACCCGGTGCTCGATATCGCGTTGCCCATGGTAGGGGTCGGTGAGGTGCGTGGTCTCGAAAGACCCATCGGGCCGGCACTGGCTGCTGTGCACGGCAATGGCGTTGACGGTCAGGTCGCGTCGCGCCAGGTCTTCCTCCAGCGTCACGTCGGGCGAGGTATGGATGGCAAAACCCTTGTAGCCGCGCGCGGTCTTGCGCTCGGTGCGCGCCAGCGCGTGCTCTTCCTTGGTCACCGGGTGCAGGAAGACCGGAAAGTCCTTGCCCACGGGCACAAAACCCCGGGCGACCATCTCCTCGGGCGTGGTTCCCACCACCACCCAGTCGTGGTCCTGGACTGGCAAGCCGAGCAGGGCATCGCGCACCGCGCCGCCCACCATGTAGATCTGCATGGGCTGCAGTCTAGCGTCTTGCTTCAGCGCTTGAGCCGGTACGGCTCTTCGAAGGCGCGGAAGTCGGCCTCGGCCTGGGCGTCGGCGATCCACGCGGCCACGCCGGGCAGGGCGGCGACACGCTCCACGTAGGCGGCGATGGCCGGCGGCACGGGCAGGCCGTAGGTCTTCAGGCGCATGCAGACCGGCGCAAAGTAGGCATCCGCGATGCTGAAGTCACCGAACAGCAGCGGCCCGCCATGCTGGGCCAGCAGTTCGCTCCACATGGCCACCAGGCGCGCCACGTCGGCGCGTACGGCCGTCTGGTCGCGCCAGATCAGCGCACCGATTTCGGGGAGCGATGCCTCGATGTTCTGCGGGCAGTGGCTGCGCAGGGCTGAAAAGCCCGAGTGCATCTCGGCGCAGACGCTGCGCGCGCGGGCACGGGCCACCTGGTCGGCTGGCCAGAGTCGTTTCTCGGGGAACTGCTCGGCCAGGTATTCAGCGATGGCCAGGGTGTCCCAGATGAGCAGCGCGTCGTCCTGCAGCACCGGCACCTTGCCTGCGGGGTTGAGTTGGGACAGGGCCTGCTTGAACTGCGAGCTGGCGTCGAAGCTGTCGAAATGCACCAGCACTTCTTCAAACGGAATGCCGGCCTGGCGCAGCAGCACCCAGGGCCGCATGGACCAGGACGAATAGTTCTTGTTGCCGATGTAGAGCTTGCGCATGGCCCCCTCCTTGTCTGGAGGGCCATGTTAGCGCTAGCGGCGCCGGAAGCGGCTGCGCAGCGCCAGCAGCGGGTCGCCGTCGCCGAGGTAGGCCGGTGCCACGGCGGTCGGGCCGGTGGGCGTGATGCCCAGGGCAGCGAAACCGGGCACACGGCCAGTGAGCACGTTGTCGACTTTCATCGAGTCGAGGTTGTCGCGGCTCATCAGGGGCTGGCCCGGGGCCAGCTCCATCATCAGCGCCTGCAGCCGGCCGATGGCCATGGGCAGGGGGACGACAGGGCGGGGCACTCCGGCGGCGCGGCCGGCGAGTTGCACCAGCGCCTTGAGCGTGTGGACGGCGGGGCCGCCGAGTTCGTAGGTCAGTCCGATGGTGCGCGTGTCCTGCAGGCAATGCACCATGGCCCGGGCCACGTCCTCGACCCAGACCGGCTGGAAACGGGCGCCGGCACCGGCCAGCGGCATCACGGGGAAGACGCGTTGCAGCGCGGCGAAGAGGTTGAGGAAGCGGTCATCGGCGCCGAAGATCACGCTGGGGCGCAGCACGGTGAGCTGCAGACCCTGGGCCGCCGCTTTCTGCAGCACGGCCTCGCCGCGTGATTTGCTGCGCAGGTAACGCGAGGGGGCGGTGTCGGTTGCGGCCGGCTCGGCGCCCAGCGCGCCGACATGCACCAGGCGTTTCACGCCGGTGGTGAGGCAGGCGCGTGCCAGCTTGTCCGGCAGGTCGACATGGGTGCGCTGGAAGGCGGCTTCATCGCCGTGCAGGATGGCCACCAGATTGATGACCGCGTCGTGGCCGACGAGCAGCTGGCGCAGCGTAGCCTCGTCGTGCACGTCGGCTTCGAGCACCGTGAGGCGCGGCAGGTGCTGCACTGCGCTGGCGTTGGCGGCGCGGCGCGTGGGCACCGTCATGGACCAGCCCAGGCGCGCCAGATGTTCGCAGACATGGCGGCCGACGAAACCCGTACCGCCCAGCAGGAGCACGCGTTTCATTGGAGAACCCTCCGCGCCAAGCGCTGCGGAATGAACGCTTCGGAGCGGCCGTGCGCGTTCATGGCAACTCCTCAGCAGGTTCGGGCTTGTCCACGCCCAGCGGGCCGACAAAACCCAGGCGGGCCTTGAGCGATTGGGGCTCGCCCGTCAGCACGGCGGCGTAGTTCACCGTGTTGGACAGCACCTTCTTGACGTAGTCGCGCGTCTCGCCGAAGGGAATGTTCTCGGTCCAGATGGCCGCTTCGAGCACCGGGTCGCCGGTCTGGCCGCGCCAGAGCTTGGAGCGGCTGGGGCCGGCGTTGTAGGCCGCGGCGGCCAGGGGCATGGAGCCGTCGAAGGCATCCAGCACCAGCTTGAGGTAACCCGTACCGATGGCGATATTGGTGTCGCGTTCGGTGATCTGCTTGGGCTTGAAGTTGTGCATGCCGATGCGTCGCGCCGTCCAGCGCGCCGTGGCCGGCATGACCTGCATGAGGCCGGCTGCGCCCACGCCGGACTTGGCGTCGGGGATGAAACGGCTTTCCTGGCGGATCAGGCCGTAGACGAAGGCTGGCTCCAGGCCGGTGGAACTGGCGCGTTGCTGCACTTCCTGGCGGAAGGGGGTGGGGAAACGCTGCGAGACGTCGATCACCGTGCGGGTGCGTTCGCTGGCGTTGATGCAGCGGTCCCAGACGTGCAGCTCGCAGGCCACGGCGGCGGCGGCCAGCAGCTCGCGGTCGCTCATGCCGCCGCGCTGGTGCAGGTTGGTGCTGTAGTTCCACTCGCGTACGCCCTCGGTGCGCAGCCCGATCTGGATGGCGTGCAGCGCGCGCTTGAGGCCTTCGTTGTCACGTGCTGCCTGCAACTCCTCTTCAGTCAGCGGCGCCGGCGCGGCCGGTGCGCTGATGCGCTGGCTCAGCTCTTCCATGGCCAGCTGCTCGTAGAAACCACGCGGCGAGGCGATGGACTGCAGCAGGGTGCGCGCGCGCAGTTCGGCGTTGGTCGCCTGCAGCGCGAGCAGGGCGCGGGCGCGCCAGTAGATCCAGGTCGGGTCGCGCATCTGCGATTCGCTTAAAGCGGCGATGCTGTCGTGGACCTGCTGCCAGTCGTTGGCGCGCAGGGCGGCACGCACCTTCCACACAAGGTGGTCGCCGTGCATGTGCATGTCCTGCCCGTTGGCGTAGTAACCCAGGGCCTTGTCCGAGAGGGTGCGCGCGGCACGCTTGCCGATCACGCCCCAGACCCAGCTGCGCTCCTCCTGCGTGAGCTGGGCGCGCCAGCGCAGCTTGCTCACCTCTTCGGCGGCGGCCTGCGGGTCGCTGGAGGCCAGACGGATCAGGGCCAGGGTGACCCATTCGCGGGTCTTGGGGCGCAGGGCCGTGAGTTTCTCGTCCAGGTAGCGCTTGGGGTTGGTGTAGAGGGTGTTGAGGCCGCTCGCCCAGTCCGGGTTGAGCAGGCTGATGGCCTGCTGGGCGATGCGCGGCTTGTCGAATTCGAAGCCCAGGCGCGCGCGGCGCCAGGCCACCATCGGGTCGAGTTTCTCGTCCTTGATCAGGCGCTCGGCGGCGGCGGCGCAGCCCTCATCCGGGTCGCGCTGGGCCAGCCAGAGCTCCTGCACCTGGGCGGCCACGTCCTCGTTGCTGGTGGCGTAAGCGGCGTGCAGGGCGTGGCAGCGGACTTCCGGGTCGTCGCCCATGCGGTAGCGTGGCAACTCGGCCGTGAAGCGGGTCCAGTCGCGACGCTTGCCCAGTTGCAGCAGCCAGTCGTTGCGCAGGCGGTCTTCCTGGTAGGTGCCGGCATAACGGCTCAGGAAACTCTCGACTTCGGCCGGCCTGGCGTCTTCCAGGCGGGCGCTGAGCTCCCAGTAGGCCGCCCAGGGCTCCAGCACATGGCCCTGGACCTGGGGCAAGAGGGCGGTCAGACGCTTGCTGTCGGGTTTCTTGTAGGCTTCAGCCATGTCGGTGATCAGCGCGTCCTGATCGGGCTTGGCCCGGGGCTTGGCCTTGGTCGGCGCGGCTGCCGCGGGCAGGGCCAGACCCACCGTCAGGGCGATAGCTGTCAGAATGACTTGAAACTGCATGTGGAAATTATGGACACATCCGAGGCAAAAAGGGCGCAAGAGAAGAAAAACCTGCGCCAGCGGCTCATTACTGAACGTTTGAACCTGTCCGATCGCCTACAGCGTGCGGCGCTTTTGCAACAGGTCATGCGCATCTGGCTCGTGGGGCGCAGCGATCTCGTGATTGGCGCCTACTGGCCCATCAAGGGCGAATTCGATCCCTTGCCGGCCCTGCACCGCTGGAAAGAGGATGGCGAGCTGCTCGACAACGCGCAGCCGCGACGCATCGGCCTGCCTGTGATCGACAAGGTGCACAAGACCCTGACCTTCCACGCCTGGTACCCCGGTTGCCCGATGGAAGAGGATGCCTATGGCATCCCCAAGCCCAGGGACACGGAGATCATCGTGCCCACCCTGCTCTTCGTGCCCTGTGTGGGTTACGGGCCGGGTGGTTACCGCCTGGGCTACGGCGGCGGTTTCTACGACCGCACCCTGGCCACCCTGAGCCCCAAGCCCTACACCGTGGGACTGGGCTACACCCAGGGTTATCTGGACGATTTCGAGCCCGAGCCGCACGACGTGCCGCTGGAGGCCATCCTCAACGACAACGGCGTGGTGTGGCCGGTGGCCGGGATGGCTTGATTCCGGTATCCGTAATCGATTGCACCTCAGTAAAATCGGCCCTTTCGCCTCGCGGCGTGTCCCCCGGAGTTCCCATGAGCAAAGCCTTTGCCTCGCAAGCCGACCTGACCGACAAGAAGACCACCTTCGAGCAGCTTAGCCCCCACTGCTGGGCCTACACCACCGAGGGCGACCCGAACTCCGGCGTCATCATCGGCGAGCGCTTCATCATGGTCAGCGACGCCACCGCCACCCCGGCCATGGCGCGCGACCTGATCGCCAAGATCCGTACCGTCAGCGACCTGCCCATCAAGTACGTGCTGCTCACCCACTACCACGCGGTGCGCGTGCTGGGCGCCTATGCCTACGCCGCCGAGGGCGCCACCGAGATCATTGCCAGCCAGGGCACGCTGGAGCTGATCAAAGAGCGCGGGGCGCAGGACATGAAAAGCGAGATGGAGCGTTTCCCGCGCCTGTTCCGCAACGCCGAGACCGTGCCGGGCTTGACCTGGCCCACCATGGTCATCGGCGGCGGCAACCCGGTCAAGGGCGAGGTGCCGGGCAAGCTGTCCATCAACCTGGGCGGCGTGGTGGTGCAGATCTGGAGCCCCGGCCCCGGCCACACGCGCGGCGACACCATTGCCTGGGTGGAAGAGGAGAAGGTGCTGTATTCGGGTGACCTGGTCGAGTACGAGGCCGGCGTCTACACCGGCGATGCGCAACTGGCCGAATGGCCGGCCACGCTGGAAGCCCTGCGTGCGCTGAAAGCCGAATACATCGTGCCCGGCCGCGGCGAAGCCATGAAAGGCAACGCCAACGTCAACAAGGCGCTGGACTACACCAAGCGCTGGGTCGAGACGCTCTACCAGGCCGGCAAGGAGGCCGTGGCGCAGGGCATGGACCTGAAAGCGGCCATGGCGCACGCGCGCAAGCGCATGGACCCGGTGTTCGGCCACGTCTTCATCTACGAGCACTGCCTGCCCTTCGACGTGAGCCGCGCCTATGACGAGGCCAGCGGCATCAAGAACCCGCGCATCTGGACCGCCGAGCGCGACCAGGCCATGTGGGCCGCGCTACAGAACTGAGAACTTGCGAATAAATCTACTGCGCGGCCCGATCGCTGCGTTGGGCGGTGCTCGCCATCCTCACGTACGTGAAGTACGTTCCGGTGGCTGCGCTCCGTCCGCCTTGCGCTAGGGCCGCTCGCTACGATTTCTTCACAAGTTCTGCGCTGCTTCTCACTGGCAGGACGCTGCCAGGCCCTTCATCTGTTGCTCGCACTGCGCACGTGAGGACTCGGGCAGGCTGGCGCAGCGGGCCAGCATCCGGGCCGGGTCCATCTGCTTGCACATGGGGCTGTTCTTGTCGAACTGCATCATGGCCTCACCCTTGCAGGCGCCGGCATGGGTGTAGCGGACCTTGAAGTTGCGCTGCTTGCCGTCCTTGCTGACGGTGGTGTCCATCAGGTAGCTCTTCTCGCTCTCGCGCGTCATGAGCATGCGTGAACTCCCGCCGTCCTTGCAGCTGATCTCGATCTCGGCCTGGCTGTCGGTGTTGCGCAGGACCTGGGGCGTGCACCGGGGGTCTTCGGCGGGGGTGTTCCTGGACATCTGCCTGGCCACGTCCATGCATAGGCCGGTCTGGCCCATGGCGGCTGCGCCGCGGGCCATCTGCGGGTCGTCGCTGGAGACCAGTTCCATGCGCCACAGGCCCTGCCCCATCGGTGTCGATTTGAACAGCTTGAGCTCGGACAGGGGGCCGGCCGCGTGGACCGTGCCGGCCAGCGCCAGGCCGACCAGCAGGACAACACGCAGAAGGCCAGGGACGAAACGGTGCATGGCGAACCTCCAGTCTGGATGGGTACGGACCATTCTCGCAGAGCGATCCCGGCGTGGCCAGCGTTTCAGCCCGGTGCGATCAGGGCCTGCAGGTCGGCTTCATAGCCCCGCAGCCGCTCGACCAGCCGGCGCCGCTGTGCCTCGCTGGCGCTGTTGTGCAGGGCGGCGATGGTCTGGCAGCCCTCCTGCAGCATGCGTTCGAACTGCTCGCGTGCGGCGGGCTCGGGCGGCTCCAGGCTGCGTTGCACCAGGGCCAGCATCTCGGCCTTGATGTGGGCCGGGCGCTCGCCCTGCCGGTGTTCCTGCAGCACGCGCAGCGTGTCCTGCTGGCGGCGCAGGCGCTCGGCCCAGGCCAGACGCGCGTCGAAACTGGAAGCCTGGATGCGCTGGCCCAGCAAGGTCGTCTGGGCCTCGCTCAGGCGGCCGTAGAAGTCCTCGTAGCGGTCCACGGTGCGCTCCAGGCGCCGCGCCAGCAACTCGGCGGGGCTGCCGTCCAGCCATTCCTCGCGCCACTTGCGGTTGTGTTTCTCGAATTGCCGGTCCAGGTGGCGCAACTGTGCGGTCTGCAGGGTGGGCGCCAGCCGGGCCAGGCCTTCGGCGCTTTGTTCCCCCAGGCGCTGCAGGTGCACGCGGACCTGGGCCAGTTGCGTGCAGACCTGCTCGGGTGTGACCGGCCCGCTGGCCTGTTGCTGCAGGCGCTGGAGCAGCGCGGCATAGGCGGGCAGTTCCTGGCGGCGGTGCCAGGCATGGAGGCTGTCCAGGCTGTCGCGTAGCGGCCTGGCCTGGGCCTCGTTGAAGTCGATGTAACCGTCCAGCCACCAATAGAGCAGGGTGGGGGCGTTGTTGTAGCCGGTTTGCACGGCGCTGCAGCCGGCCAGCACAAGCAGCAGCAGCGCACCGATAATGCGGGGCAGGAAACTCAACATCACGGTGGACAAGCGCATGAAGCAGAACGGACAGGCAGTGGATGTGGCCATCATGGCCGCGGGCAAGGGCACGCGCATGAAAAGCAGGCTGCCCAAAGTGTTGCACCGTTTGGCCGGTCGTGCATTGTTGCAGCATGTGGTGGACACGGCGGCAGGGTTGAATGCCCGCCGCGTGGTGGTGATCACGGGCCATGGCGCCGCCGAGGTCGAGGCCGGGGTGGTGCACCCGGGCGGCGGTTTGCTGCAGTTCGTGCGCCAGGAGCCGCAGCTGGGCACCGGCCATGCGGTGCAGCAGGCGGTGCCGGCGCTGCCGGACGACGGCATCGTGGTGGTGCTGTCGGGCGACGTGCCGTTGACGGAAGGCGCCACCCTGCGCGCGCTGATCGACGCCTGCGGCGGCGACAAGCTGGCCCTGCTGACCATCGCCTTCGACGACCCCACGGGGTATGGCCGCATCGTGCGCGCCGCGAACGGCGAAGTGCAGGCCATCGTGGAGCACAAGGATGCTTCCGAGGCCCAGCGCACCATCCAGGAGATCTACAGCGGCATCATGGCCGTGCCGGCCCGGCTGCTCAAGCCCTGGCTGGCGCAGCTCGACAACAAGAACGCCCAGGGCGAGTACTACCTGACCGACGTCGTGAAGTTCGCGGTGGCACAGGGCGTGCCCGTGGTGGCGCACAAGATCAGCGACGCGCTGCAGGTCGCCGGCATCAACAGCCCGGTGCAGTTGGCCGAGCTGGAGCGCGCCCACCAGCAGCGCGTGGCCAGGACATTGATGGAGCAGGGTGTGCGCCTGGCCGACCCGGCGCGCCTGGATGTGCGTGGCGAACTGCTGTGCGGGCAGGACGTGGAGATCGACATCAACTGCATCTTCGCGGGCCGCGTGGAGCTGGGCGAGGGCGTGCGTATCGGCGCGCACTGCACGATCAGCCATGCGCGCATCGCCGCCGGCGCGGTGATCCACCCCTACACCCACATCGAAGGCGGCTTCGCCGAGAAGGACCGGGTCGAGGTCGGTGCCGGCGCCCTGGTCGGCCCCTATGCCCGGCTGCGCCCTGGCGCCAAGCTGGGTGACGAGGTGCACATCGGCAACTTTGTCGAGATCAAGGCCGCCACGCTGGCCAAGGGCGCCAAGGCCAACCACCTGGCCTATATCGGCGACTCGAAGGTGGGGGAGCGCGTGAACTACGGCGCGGGCAGCATCACGGCCAACTACGACGGCGCCAACAAGCACACCACGGTGATCGAGGCCGACGTGCACATCGGCAGCAACTGCGTGCTGATCGCGCCCGTCACCATCGGTGCCGGTGGCACGGTGGGCGGCGGCTCCACCATCACCAAGGACACGGCGCCCGGTATGCTGACCGTGGCGCGCGCCAAGCAGATCAGCCTGAGCAACTGGCAGCGGCCCGAGAAGAAGAAGTGACGCAGCGCCCATGAGCGAACCCACGCCCGAGCAGGAAATCGCGCGGCTGCAGGTCGAGCTGCACGACGCGCGCGCCGCGCTCGGCGACTTTGCCTACGCGGTCTCGCACGACCTGCGCGCCAGCCTGCGCCACATCATGTCCTATGCGAGCCTGTTGCGCGAGGAGGCCGAGCCCGTGCTGTCCGGCGAAGCGCTGAGCTACCTGGAGACGGTGCACGGCGCGGCCCGCACGCTGGGCCAGCAGATCGACGGCCTGATGAACTGGTCGCAGCTGGACCGGGTCGAACTGCAGGTGCGGGAGTGGGAGGTCGGCACCCTGTTGGCCGAGGCGCAGGCCCAGCTGGCCGAGTTGTGTGCCGGCCGCCGTATCGAGTGGCGGGTGCAGGAGGGGTTGCCCGCCCTCATCGGCGACGGTGCGCTGCTGCGCCAGTTGTTTGTGCACCTGCTGTCCAACGCGCTCAAGTTCACGCGGCCGCGCGCCACAGCGGTGATCGAGGTCGACGCCGAGGTGACGCCCGAGGGGCTGGCCACGATCCACGTGCGCGACAACGGCGTGGGCTTCGACCCGGTGCGCCGGTTCAAGCTGTTCCATGTCTTCCAGCGTTTGCACAGCGCCAGCCAGTTCGAAGGCCTGGGCCTGGGGCTGGCACTTGCGCGCAAGATCGTCGAGCGCCACGGCGGCAGCATCGGTGCCGAGGGCGCCCTCGACGCAGGCTGTACCCTCAGCGTCACGCTGCCGTGCGCCGTGGGCGAGCCCGTCTGAGCTGAGTCGCGCAGGCTGGGTGCAGTCCTTACTTCACTGGCAGCGGCAAGCGCGTGCCGAACTTGCTGCGCTTCACACTGAAGAAGGCTTTCACGTTGCGTACATTGGCGTCGCTGGTGAACAGGCGCTGCGCCAGCGCCAGGTAGTCCGGCATGTCGCGCGCGTGCACCACCAGCACGAAGTCCGGTCCGGGTGAAACGCGGTAGCACTGCTGCACGGCCTCGTCGGCGGCCACGCGCAGCTCGAAGGCGGCCTGCGCCTCTTCACCCTGGCGCTCCAGCGTGATCTCCACGATGGCCTGCAGGCCGTGGCCCAGCAGGGGCGCGAGCTTGTCCGTGCTCAGGAGGGCGACCTGCTTCTCGATCAGGCCGCCATCGACCAGGCGCTTGACGCGTCGCAGGCAGGTGGGCGGTGAGATGTGGGCCAGCGCGGCCAGGGCCTGGTTGCTCAGGCTGGCGTCTTTTTGCAAGGCGTCGAGCAGCAGCAGATCCGTGGCATCTATGGTGATTTGTTCCATATTGTGATTATTTTTGAAATATCTGGTCTTGTCATGTGTTTTGTGAAATTTAAGTGCATAAAACACAAAAAATCAATCAGATATTTTTCATTACTGCTTCTACCATCGCCCCATCGAGTTCAGGAGACACCCTTATGTGTGGCATCGTCGGCGCCGTTTCCAATCACAACATCGTCCCCGTGCTGGTCCAGGGCCTGCAGCGGCTGGAGTACCGCGGTTATGACTCCTGTGGCGTGGCCGTGCATGCGGCCGGCGGCCTGCAGCGCGCGCGCAGCACCTCGCGCGTGGCCGAGCTGGCCGAGCAGGTGGCCCGTGATAACGTGACCGGCTACACCGGCATCGCCCACACCCGCTGGGCCACCCATGGCGCACCCGCCGTGCACAACGCCCACCCCCACTTCAGCCACGGCGCGGGCGCTGACACTGCGCAGCGCGCGGCCCGTGTGGCCCTGGTGCACAACGGCATCATCGAAAACCATGACGAGCTGCGCGCCGCCTTGCAAAAGAAGGGTTACGTCTTCGTCAGCCAGACCGACACCGAGGTCATCGCCCACCTGGTCGACTCCATCTACGAAGGTGACCTGTTCGAGGCCGTGAAGGCCGCCACCCAACAGCTGCATGGCGCCTACGCCATCGCCGTCTTCCACAAGGACGAGCCGCACCGCGTGGTGGGTGCGCGCGCCGGCTCGCCGCTGATCCTGGGCGTGGGCAGTGACGGCTCGCATTACCTGGCCAGCGACGCCATGGCCCTGGCCGGCGTGACCGACCAGATCGTCTACCTCGAAGAGGGCGATGTGGTGGACCTGCAGCTGGGCAAGTTCTGGGTGGTGGGTCGCGACCACAAGCCCGCGCAGCGCGCCGTCAAGACCGTGCTGGCGCACAGCGGCGCAGCCGAACTTGGCCCCTACCGCCACTACATGCAGAAGGAGATTTTCGAGCAGCCGCGCGCCATCGCCGACACGCTGGAAGGCGTGGAGGGCATCGTGCCCGAGCTGTTCGGCGACGGTGCGTACAGAGTGTTCAAGGACATCGACAACGTGCTCATCCTGGCCTGCGGCACCAGCTACTACAGCGGCTGCGCCGCCAAGTACTGGCTGGAAAGCATCGCGAAGATCCCGACCCAGGTGGAAGTGGCCAGCGAATACCGCTACCGCGACTCGGTGCCTAACCCGCGCACGCTGGTGGTCACCATCAGCCAGTCGGGCGAGACGGCCGACACGCTGGCCGCCCTGCGCCACGCGCAGAGCCTGGGCATGCAGCAGACGCTGACCATCTGCAACGTGAGCACCAGCGCCATGGTGCGCGAATGCAAGCTGGCCTACATCACACGCGCGGGCGTGGAGATCGGCGTGGCCTCCACCAAGGCCTTCACCACCCAGCTCGCCGGGCTCTTCCTGCTCACGCTGGCCCTGGCCCAGGTGCGCGGGCACCTGAGCGATGCCGACGAGGCGCAACACCTCAAGGCCATGCGCCACCTGCCCGTGGCCCTGCAGGCCGTGCTGGCGCTGGAGCCGCAGGTGATGAGCTGGGCCGAGGACTTCGCCCGCATGGAAAACGCACTCTTCCTCGGCCGCGGCCTGCACTACCCCATCGCCCTTGAAGGCGCGCTCAAGCTCAAGGAAATCAGCTACATCCACGCCGAGGCCTACCCCGCCGGTGAACTCAAGCACGGCCCCCTGGCCCTGGTGACCAGCGCCATGCCCGTGGTGACGGTGGCGCCCAACGACGCGCTGCTCGAAAAGCTCAAGAGCAATCTGCACGAGGTGCGCGCGCGTGGCGGTGTGCTCTATGTGCTGGCCGATAGCGACACGCGCATCGAAAGCGGCGAAGGCCTGCACGTGATCCGCATGCCCGAGCACTATGGTGCGCTGTCACCGCTGCTGCACGTGGTGCCGCTGCAGCTGCTGGCGTATCACACGGCTTGCGCGCGTGGGACGGATGTGGACAAGCCGCGTAATTTGGCCAAGAGCGTCACGGTTGAGTGACGCTTTTGGTGGCGCATCGCGCCATGCGGCGTTAGCCGCAACCAAATGCGCGGCTTGCGGCGCAGGCTAACTTCACATCGTGAAGTTAAGGCCCGCAGGGCCGGCCGTAGCCACAAACCGAGAAACCTGGCCAAGAGTGTCACGGTCGAATGACCGCAACGCGTCAGCGCCGCTTCAGATACACATAACGCCCCTGTACCGGGCGTTGCTGGTCGAAGCGTATGGCTTCCTCGTGGCTGCTCACCATGTCGTAGCCATGCCGCTGCGCGAGTTCCCGCAGATAGGCGGGTGAGTGGGCGTAACGCAGGCTGGGTAGCAACTGCACGGTCTGGTCCGGCGCGGCGTCCTCCACGGTGAAGGCCAGCCAGCTACCCTTGCGCATGCGGGGCGCCAGCAGGCCGAAGACCTGCTCCAGCGCGCCCACGTAAATGAAGACGTCGGCGGCCAGCACCAGGTCATAGGGCTCTTGCACGGTCGCCAGGAAGTCGTGGATGTCGCCGACATGCAGCGTGTCGTACACCGCGCGTTGCCTGGCCTTGTCGACCATGGCGGGTGAGATGTCCACGCCGCTCAGGTGGTCCGCACGCGCACGCACATGGGCGCCGCACAGGCCGGTGCCGCAGCCCAGGTCCAGCACGCGGGGGAAGCGCGGGCCTGCTTCGGGCGGCAGCCGGTCGATCAGCAGCTGGTGGCCCTGGTAACCCAGCTGCTGGACCAGATGCGCGTCGAACTCTTCGGCGTAGTCATCAAACAGCTGCCTGACATATTGCGGCGGAGGGCTTGCAACGTCCTCCTTGTGTGTCACGGCGGCCAGGAAATACCGCAGCACGTCAGGGTCGCCGCCGCTGTCCAGTGCGCGCTGGAAGCAGGCGGCTGCCTCTTCAAACTGGCCCGCTTCCCGGTACAGGCCACCCAGTTCGGTCAAGGTGGCTGTGTGATTCGCATCGTGCTTGAGGGCTTCCTGGTAGGCCTGCCTGGCCTCGGGAATGCGGCCCAGCCGTGCCAGGCATTGCGCATATTGGGCGCGCAGAGTGACCGTATCGCTGCCCAGGGCAAAACCGCGTTCGAAGCTGCTGATCGCTGCCTCGAAACGCTCAAGCCCCTGTTGTGCCTCAGCCAGGGCCAACCAGGCGCCTGCCTGGTCCGGCTCGGCCGCCAGCGCCGCGCGCAGCAGGGGCTCGGCCTGGGCATAGCGCTGCAGCCTGACCCGCGTGATGCCCAGGTTCTGCATCACCGAAATCCGTCCTGGGGCGAGTGCGAGCGCTCGCTCGAAATGGCTTTCGGCCGCCGGCCAGTCGCTGGTTTCCAGGGCATGCAGGCCTTGCAGGAATGCGGCCTTGGCTTGTTCGAGGGGGTCTGCGCTCATGCCGGAATTATCTGGCGCCTCAGGTGGAGGGGCGCTTGGTCGCAGCACGGCCAGCGTTTCATGCGGGTTTACCCGGGCGCTCATCCATCGCATGATGATATGGAATAGGACGTAATCGGCATTGGACCCAGGTCGCTGACGTTTCTAAACTCAGAGCTTGCGCAGCAGCCAGTACCCCTCTCAACGAACAATGGCCACAGATAGCAAACAGGCATTGCTCCACTTCGACTTCCCAGCGCCCTGAGGCCTGGGCCAGCGAGTCTTTTCATCACCATGCCTGACGTTTCCACCCCCCAGCCCCGCGGCTTTGTGATCGACCGCAAGGACGGCCGCCCGCAATTGCCCGGCAGCCTGCACACCAACCGCCGCCTCGCGCAATGGCTGGGGTTCGATGTGCCTGGCCGGGTGCATGTATACACCGGCAAGGTCGAGCTGGGGCAGGGCATCCTCACGGCCTTGCTGCTCATCGTGGCCGAAGAGCTGGACGTGCCGCTGGAGAGCGTGCACATCCGCAGCGCGAGCACTGCGCAGGGCCCCGATGAAGGTGTGACCTCCGGCAGTCTTTCGGTGCAGGACAGCGGCGGCGCCCTGCGCCAGGTTTGCGCCGAGGTGCGCGCCATGGCCTTGCAACGTGCGGCGGTACTCGCCGGCGAGAGCCTCGACACGATCGTGGTGCAGGCCGGGCGCTTCCGCTCTGCGCAGGGGCAGGACCTCGGTGACTACACGAGCTTGCTCCAAGGCCTGGATCTCGACATCGAGTGCGCAGGCGCGGCACGGCCCAAGACGGCCGCGCAGCGCAGCCTGCTGGGGCAGGCGCGTCCCGAGCGCATCGACCTGGCCGACAAGGTGTTTGGCCAGGCCCGTTTCATCCAGGACCTGCGACTGCCGGGGCTGCAACACGGCCGCGTGCTGCGCCCGCCCACGCTGGACGCCACGCTGGCCCATTGGCCGGCCGACGAGGTGGCAGCGCTGCCGCCCGGGGTGCGCTGCTGGGCCGACGGACGTTTCATCGCCATCGTTGCCAGCTCGGAGCCCGATGCCGAGACGGCAGCCACCCGCCTGGCGGGCAAGATCCAGTGGCAGGCCGGTGCACCCCTGCCCGACGTGCATGCGCTGGACGCTTTCCTCACGTCGGCCCCGCATGAGACCACGACAACGGCCGAGCGCGGTGAAGCAGCGTGGCCCGGCGACGGCCTGCAGCACCAGGCGGTCTACCTCAAGCCCTATCTGGCCCACGCCTCCATCGGCACGTCTTGCGCGCTGGCGCGGTGGGACGGCCGGCGCCTGGAGGTCTGGACGCACAGCCAGGGCATCCACAACCTGCGCGACGATCTGGTCAAGGCCCTGGCCCGCGAAACCCCGCCCGTGGCCAAGGAAGACATCGTTGTCCACCACGTCGAGGGCTCGGGCTGTTATGGCCACAACGGTGCCGACGATGTGGCCTTGGACGCCGTGCTGATGGCCTTGCGTTGCCCTGGCCAGCCGGTGCGCGTGCTGTGGTCGCGCGCGGATGAACTCACGCACAGCCCGCTGGGTGCCGCACACCGCGTCGCGCTGCGCGCGCGGCTCGACGACACGGGCCGCCTGAGCCACTGGCAGCACGAACTCTGGGCCAACGGCTACAGCTCGCGCCCGGGCCGTGCGCCCGTGCCGGCCCTGCTGGCGGCCAGCGAACGCGCCGACGCCACGGCCCTGCCCCTGCCCATCAACCCCCCGCTGGCGGCCGGTGGTGGTGCCGAGCGCAATGCCGTGCCGGCGTATGTGGTGCCCAATCTCCAGGTCATCCATAACCGCCTGACCGTGATGCCCCTGCGCACCTCGGCCATGCGCGCGCTGGGCGCCTACGCCAATGTGTTCGCGATCGAGTCCTTTGTCGATGAGCTCGCGCTGCAGGCCGGTGAGTCGCCGCTGGCCTTCCGCCAGCGCCACCTCGAAGACCCGCGCGCCCTGGCCGTGCTGCAGGAAGTGGTGCAGCGCTCCAGCTGGTGGGGCCAGCGTACGCAGGAGCCCGAAGGCATAGGCCACGGCCTGGCCTGGGCCCGCTACAAGAACACAGGCGCCTGGTGCGCCGTCATCGCGCGCGTGCAGGTGGACGAGCAGGTGCGTGTGCTCAAGCTCGACCTCGCGGTCGATGTGGGCATGGTGGTGGACCTCGATGGCGTCATCAACCAGATCGAAGGCGGCGCCGTCCAGAGCGTGAGCTGGACGACCAAGGAGCAGGTCACCTTTGACCGCGAGGCCATCACCAGCACCGAGTGGCTGAGCTACCCGGTGCTGCGTTTCAGCGAGGTGCCCGAGGTGCGGGTGCATGTGATCGACCGGCCCGACGAACCCCCGCTGGGCGCTGGCGAAGCCGCCCAGGGCCCGGTGGCGGCCGCGCTGGCCAATGCCGTGTTCGACGCCCTCGGGGTGCGCGTGCGCGAACTGCCTTTGACCCCCGACACCCTGCTGCGCGCTGTGCATGCCGCGGAGGCCGCATGAGCGACAAGAAACAGACCCTGTTCCGGGTCAACCAGCAGCCAGTCCACTTTGACGGCGACGAGAAGGCCACGCTGCTCTCGGTGCTGCGCGACGAATTGAATCTGAGCGGCCCCAAGTTCGGCTGCGGCCAGGGCGAATGCGGCGCCTGCATGGTGCTGGTGGACGGCCAGCCGCAGACGTCGTGCAATCTGCCCGTGTGGTCCATCCAGGGCCGGCAGGTGACCACGCTGGAAGGCCTGGGCACGCCGGCCCATCCGCACCCGGTGCAGACCGCGTTCATCGAAGAGCGCGCCGCCCAGTGCGGTTACTGCGTGGCCGGCATCATCACTTCGGCCTGCGCGCTGCTGGCGCGCAATCCCCAGCCCAGTCGCAACGACATCGTGTCGGGCCTGGAAAAACATCTGTGCCGCTGCGGCGCCCAGACGCGCATGGTGCGCGCCATCGAGCGCGCAGCGGCCGCAACGAAATCAAACGCCTGAATCCCTCCATGCTCAAGAACTGGCTCTCTCCCAAAACCCACGCCCATGGCTGCAATGGCTTCTGGTTCTGCAGTTGCGCGGGCCTGCCCATCGTGCCCGGCGGTGGCGGTGGCAGCACCACCGCCACCAGCCGCGCGCCAGTGATCATCCGCGGCAAGCGCGCACGCACGGTGGACGCGCACGCGCACTGCTACTTCCAGGCCGGGCTGGACCTGATGGGCGCCGAGGCCAAGGGCGTGCTGCCGCCGGTCAAGGGCGTGCCCGAGCACTTCCTGCAGATGGAGCAGCAGCTGGCCGCGCGCTTCGAGGCCATGGACGCCATGGGCATCGACCTGCAGGTGCTCAGCATCAACCCCTTCTGGTACAAAAAAGATCGTGAGACCGCCGAGGCCATCTGCCGCGTGCACAACGAGAGTTCTGCCGAACTGTGCGCGAATCACCCCAAGCGCCTGGCCGCCTTCGCCTCGCTGCCCATGCAGTTCCCCGAGCTTGCCGTGCAGATGCTCGAAGAAGCGGTGAAGAAGTACGGCCTCAAGGGCGCGGCCATCGGCGGCAGCGTCGCCGGTGACGACTTCGCCAATCCGCAATACCACCCCGTGCTGGCCAAGGCGCAGGAGCTGGGGGTGATGCTCTTCATCCACCCGCAGAGCACGCCCGAGCTGGCGGCCCGTCTCAAGGGCAATGGCTGGCTGTCCAACGTGATCGGCAACCCGCTGGACACCACCATCGCGCTGCAGAAGCTGATCTTCGAAGGCGTGTTCGACAAATACCCCGAACTCAAGGTGCTGGGTGCCCATGGCGGCGGTTTCCTCGGCTCCTATGCACCGCGCATGGACCGCAGCTGTTTTGTCTCGCCACAGAACTGCAACCCCGACATCGTGCTCAAGAAGAAACCGACGGAATACATCCGCCAGATCTACTTCGACTCGCTGGTCTTTACCGGCGAAGCGCTGCGCCATCTCGCAGCCGAAGTGGGCGCGGGCCAGATCATGATCGGCACCGACCACCCCATTCCCTGGGTGGAAGACCCCGTGGGCCATGTGATGGTCACCCCCGAACTCAGCGACGAAGACCGCCTCGCCATCCTGGGCGAGAACGCGATCCGCGTGCTGGGGCTCACGGTCTGAAGGCCGCTCGCCCAACCCGTCTACACAACTCAGAAGGAGACACCATGCAACAACTTTCCACCTGCACGCGACGTTTCGCGCTCACCCTGGCCGCTGCGGCCGGCCTGACCCTGGCCGCCCCCGTGCTGGCCCAGGGCACTTACCCCAACAAACCCATCCGCATGATCGTGCCGCTGGGCGCGGGCAGCGCGGTCGATGTGGCGGCGCGCCTGCTGGCGCAGAAGATGTCGGAGAACATGGGCCAGGCCATCGTGATCGAGAACATCACGGGGGCCGCGGGCATCATCGGTGCCGACCGTCTGGCCAAGGCCGCACCGGATGGCTACACCATCGGCGGCTTCAACGACAGCGTGCTGACCATGGTGCCCAACCTGAACAAGAACACGCCTTTCAACCCCGTCACCGACTTCGCCCACATCTCGCAGGTGGCCACCATCGTGTTCAGTGTTGCTGTCCCCGCCGATTCGAAATACAAGACGGCGGCCGAACTGGTGGCTGCGGCCAAGGCAGCACCGGGCCAGATCACCTATGCCTCGGGCGGCAACGGCAGCCCCCAGCACCTGGGCGGCGCGCTGTTCGCGGCGCACACCGGCGTGGACCTCAAGCACGTGCCCTACCGCGACGCCAGCCAGGCCGCCCAGGGTGTGGCCGGCAACCAGGTCGACATGACGGTGCAGGGCATCGCCACGGTGGCTTCCCTCACCAAGGCCGGCAAGCTGCGCATCGTCGGCGTGATGGCGGACGCCCGCAATCCCGAATACCCGGAGGCGCAGACACTCAAGGAGCAGGGCATCCAGGGCTTCGAGTACAGCACCTGGTTCGCGCTGACTTCGCCCAAGGGCACACCCAAGGAGATCGTCGATCGCCTGCAGCGTGAGGTGGCCCAGGCCCTGACCGATCCCATGGTCAAGGAGCGTTATGCCGGCCTGGGCCTGCTGCCCAAGGGCACCACGCCGGAGCAGCTGACGACGCTGGTCGGCAACCAGCTGGCCCGCTACGGCAAGGCCATCCGCGACAACAACATCAAGGCCGAGTGAGGGTCAGTCTGGCCACTGCTGAGACCTGCTGACCTCCGGGCCGATTCCCCTAGGTCAAGCAGGCTTTTGGCCCGAGGGCCTGGCGGGCTGTCGGGCTTTGCTGAGACACTCGCCCCATGTACAAGTCGATGCCTGCCCTGTTGCTGACCCTGGCCTTGCTGGGCTTGCCGCTGGCCGTTTCGGCGTCTACGCCCGTGACACCGGCCGTAGCGCCAGCCACAGCCTTGCCGGTCCCCGAAGAGCTCACGCCTTTCGGCAACGGATGGAATCTGCGCGGCAGTGGTGTGCTGCGCTTTTTTGGTTTCAAGGCTTATGACGCTCATCTCTGGCAATTGCCAGGGGCCGCGGAGTTTTCCTATGCGCGGCCGTTTGCCCTGGATATCCGCTACGACATGAACATCAAGGGCAGCGATATCGTCAACACGTCCCTGATCGAACTCTCCCGCATCACACCCACGGCGCCCGAACAGCTGGGCCGATGGAGCGCGCTGCTGGGCACCATCTTCACCGATGTCAAACCCGGTGACCGTCTGGTGGGTTTGCATCTGCCGGGCCGTGGCGTGCGCTTTTTCCTCAACGGCCGGCTGCGGGGTGAGTCCGCCGATGCGGTCTTCAGCGAGGCTTTTTTCAAGATCTGGCTGGACCCCGCGACCAAACGCCCCGAATTGCGTGCGCGTTTGCTTGGGCAATCGGCCGTCCTGGCCGTCGTGGCGCAATAAGGCCGGCTCTTCGCCGCCAAGGCCCCGCGCGGGCTGCGCTGCACCGGGGGATCGGCTATCAGGGTTACTACCCAAGAGCAATTCCCTAGTAAAAATACGTACACGCTGACCTAAGATTCCGGCTTCGTTGGGTTCGTTGGTTCGTATAAAAATGTTCAGTGCTGCCACCAGATTCCTCTCCACCATGCAGGAGAGGCTCAATCCCTTGCGTGACGACTCCGTCGTTGCCGCCTTCCATATCGACGACATCCGTCAGGCCATGCTCAAGTGCCTGGACGCGGAGTGCGCCGAGCGCTTCCCGCAGGTCGAGCGGCGCATTCTCATGGCGTCCAATGTGCCGGCGCTGTGGTTCCTGCGGCCCGAACTGCTGATGGCGGTGGCAACACGCTGCGGCGAACAGGCCGCGCATCAGATGGTCGACGAAATCTCGGCCATGTTCGAAGGCCTGCTGCCCAAGGCCCTGAACTCCAGGCCGAGCCGGCTGCAGCGCTGACGATCAGCTGACATTCAGTATCGCCTTTGCCTCAGCTGTCGCCGAGGTGTTCGGTGTGCCGATGGAACCTCACAGATCAGTAGTTCACTGATTGCGCAATCAGTTGGCTGTCAGTGCCCCGTCACCTTTGTAAGGAGATGTGAGTCCATGGCTTTGCAGATACAGGGCCATAGGAAATGACCGGATGAACCCCTCGTTTGGGGGATAGGCAAGCCCGATGTAAATCGATACAGTCCGCGCTATCAAAACAAGCCGTTCGACATGAATGGTCTGACAGGGAGTGAGCACGTGACATCGAGTGCAGGAGTGGCGGCCGCAGGCGAGCCCAAATCTGGTGGTGAGTTGGATGCGGGGGCATCCCCAGGGGCTCATCCTGAGGCGGCCGACCGGCCGCCGCAGACGGCAGCGTCAACAGTGGGGCTGGCACCTTTGGCCGCGTTGTGTGCCATTGCCCGCCTGCATCAGGTGGCGGCCGATCCGGCCACGCTGGCCCATCAGCTGGGTTTCTCAGGCAATGAGCCGTTCCAGCTGGACGATTTGTTGCAGGCCGCCCAGCATCTGGGCCTGAAGGCCAAACGGTCAAAAACAGGCATGGAGCGCCTGGCGCTGACACCTTTGCCGGCGCTCGCCTTGATGCGCACCGGCGATGGCAGCTTGCGCGTGGTCATCCTGGCGCAATGCGACGGCCAGCGTGTGCTGCTGCAGGATCCCGCCGCAGGTGCGGGCAACGCGCGCCCCACCATCGAACCGCTGGAGGTCTTCAACAGCCAGTGGACCGGTGAGCTCATTCTCATCACGAGTCGGGCCAGCATGGCTGGCGACCTCGCCAAGTTCGACTTCTCCTGGTTCATCCCCAGTCTGGTCAAGCACCGCAAGCTGCTGGGCGAGGTGCTGCTCATCTCCTTCATGCTGCAGCTCTTTGCGCTGGTCAGCCCCCTGTTCTTTCAGGTCGTGATGGACAAGGTGCTGGTGCACCGCGGTCTGACCACGCTGGACGTGCTGGTCATCGGGCTGGTGGGTGTGGTCATCTTCGAGAGTGTGCTCAACGCCCTGCGTGCCTACGTCTTCAGCCACACCACCAGCCGCATCGACGTGGAGCTGGGCGCACGCCTGTTCCGCCACCTCATGGCCCTGCCCCTGGCCTACTTCCAGGCGCGGCGGGTGGGCGACTCGGTGGCGCGCGTGCGCGAACTGGAAAACATCCGCAGCTTCCTGACCGGCAACGCACTCACCGTGGTGCTGGACGTCTTCTTCTCCGTGGTCTTCATCGCCGTCATGTTGTTCTACAGCGTGCCGCTCACCCTCATCGTGCTGGTCAGCCTGCCGCTGTATTTCGGCCTGAGCCTGGCGGTGGTGCCCGTGCTGCGCAAGCGGCTGGACACCAAGTTTGCCCGCAGCGCCGAGAACCAGGCCATGCTGGTGGAAACCGTCACCGGCATCCAGACCGTCAAGGCCACCGCCCTGGAGCCGGCTTTCGCCCGCCGCTGGGACAAGCAGCTGGCCGCCTATGTCTCGGCCAGTTTCAAGACGCAGAACCTGGCCAGCGTGGCGCATGAGGGCGTCAACCTCATCGGCAAGCTGGTCAACGCCGCGACGCTCTGGTACGGTGCCCACTTGGTCATGGACAATCAGCTCACCGTGGGCCAGTTCGTGGCCTTCAACATGTTTGCCGGCCGTGTCTCGCAACCCATCATGCGCATGGCCCAGCTGTGGACGGACTTCCAGCAGACCGGCATCTCCGTGGCGCGTCTGGGTGACATCCTCAACACCCGCACCGAAGTGCCCCCCACCAGCGCGGCCCAGCTGCCGCCGGTGAAGGGCCGCATCACGCTGGACAACGTCACCTTCCGCTACCGGCCCGAAGCGGCGCCGGTGCTCAACGGCGTCAGCCTGGACGTGCGCCCCGGCGAGGTGATCGGCATCGTCGGCCGCTCCGGTTCCGGCAAGAGCACCTTGACCAAGCTGGTGCAGCGCCTCTACGTTCCCGAACAGGGCCGGCTGATGGTGGACGGCATCGACATCAGCCTCATCGACGCAGCCCAGCTGCGCCGCCAGGTGGGCGTGGTGTTGCAGGAGAACCTGCTGTTCAACCGCGGCGTGCGCGAGAACATCGCCATCACCGACCCGGCCGCCCCCATCGAAGCCGTGGTACGCGTGGCCCAGCTGGCTGGCGCGCACGACTTCATCAGCGAACTGCCCGAAGGCTACGACACCCTCGTGGGCGAGCAGGGCGGTTCCCTGAGCGGTGGCCAGCGCCAGCGCATCGCCATCGCCCGCGCCCTGTTTGCCAACCCACGCATCCTGATCTTCGACGAGGCCACCAGTGCGCTGGACTATGAGTCGGAGGCCATCATCCAGCGCAATATGGCCAGCATCTGCCAGGGCCGTACCGTGCTCATCATCGCGCACCGCCTGAGCGCCGTGCGCCACGCCAATCGCATCATCGTGCTGGAGAAAGGCCGCATCGTCGAAGCCGGCCCACACGACGCACTGATCGACAAGCCGCAGGGTCTTTATGCCCACCTCTGGAAGATGCAGGGCGGCCAGGCCGCAACACCTGTCCCAGGAGGTGCGCCATGAAGCGCACACTTTCAGGATTGCGCAGCCTGCTCCAGGGCCTGGGCGGCCCACTGGTTGACACTCAGCCCCGCGCGCTCAGCGGCAAAACTGACGCGCGCATGCACTTGGCTGGGCAGGCGCAACATCATGCGGCCCGAGAAGGGCTTCTCGGGCTCTTCGCCTCGCGCCTGTGCCACGTCGATGTAGTTGTCCACCGCGGCACGGAAAGCCTTTTTCAGCTCGGTGACGCTGCCACCGTGGAAGCCGATGATGGCGCGTATGCCAGCGATGCGCCCGATGAAGCACTCGTCCTCTTCGCTGTATTCCACCTTGGCGGTGTAGCCCTTGTAGGTCATGGCATTGCTCATGGCTTGACTCCAATCAGTTCCAGAAACTCGCGTGCGCAACGCACCTGGTATGGCTTGGCCTCCTTGGCGGGATGGGGGCGGTGGAAATCAGCCCGCTCGCCTTTCAGGAAAAAACTCACCATCGAACCGCCGCGGTTCACGCATTCGGCTCCCAGCGCAATCAGCAGGGACTCAATGTCTACCCACTCCATGTTTCTCGGAACAGGTTTCTCAAATATGCGCGCCAGGGTTTTGCGGTGCTTGCTGTTCACGCCTAGCATGATATCAAAAATGATGTCACAAAGGCGATTTTCAATCCTAAATGGGGTGAGGAGGTACACATGAGCACGAACACCGCGGCCCCCATGCCGCGCCACCCCTTCATTGAGCTGTGGACTCGCTACCGGGCCGTTTTCAAGGCCGCCTGGGAACACCGCGCCGAACTGGCTGGCCCGCAACGGCTGTCGGATGAAACGGCCTTTCTGCCCGCGGCGCTGAGCCTGCAGGAAACGCCGGTGCACCCGGCCCCGCGTCGCCTGGCCTGGACCATCATGGTGCTGTTCGTGCTGGCACTGGTCTGGTCCATCTTCGGCCAGGTAGACATCGTGGCCGTGGCGCCGGGGCGCATCATCGTGAGCGACCGCACCAAGGTCATCCAACCGCTGGAAGCCAGCGTCGTGAAAAGCGTGCTGGTGAAAGATGGGGACCGGGTGCGGGCCGGCCAGGTACTGGTGGAGCTGGACCCCACCATGGCCAGCGCCGACAAGGCCAGCGTGCAGGAGCAGCTCAACGCTGCCATCAGCGAAGAGCAGCGCACCGCCGCGCTGCTCAAGACCCTGGCCACAGGGCAGGCGTCCAGCCTGCCCAAGGAGGCCGATGCCGGCACGCGCAGCCTGCTGCAAAGCGAGTGGCAGGACATCCGCGCCAAGCTCGCCAAGTTGGATGCGGAAACGGCCCGCCGCCAGGCCGAAATGGCCACCGTGCAGGCTACCATCGCCAAGCTCGAAGACACCGTACCCATGGCCCAGGCGCGTGAAGCTGACTTCAAGCGCCTGGTGGACCAGGGCTACATCTCCGGCCACGCCACCCAGGACAAGACCCGCGAGCGTATCGAGCTGGAGCGCGATCTCTCCACCCAGCGTGCCCGCCTCGCGGAGGCCCAGGCCATGCTGCGCGAGTCCGAAGGCGCGCGCGCCTCCTTCCGCGCCGAGACCGTGCGTCAGCTCAACGACCGCAACGCCCAGGCCGCCACCAAGCGCCTGCAGTTTGGCGCGGACCACAGCAAGGCCAGCCAGCGCGAACGCCTGACGCAACTCACCGCCCCGGTGGACGGCATCGTGCAGCAGCTGGCCATCCACACCACCGGTGGCGTCGTCACCAGCGCCCAGCCCTTGATGATCGTCGTGCCCGACAGCCCCACCGTCACCGCTGAAATCACGGTGGCCAACCAGGACATCGGTTTTGTGAACGCCGGCCAGACGGCCACCGTGAAGCTGGAGACTTTTCCCTACACCCGCTATGGCACGGTGGATGCCAGGGTGGAGGTGGTCACGGCTGATGCGGTGACAGACGAGAAGAAGGGCTCCTACTACCCGGCCATCCTGACGCTGAGCCAGAAAGACATGGACATCGACGGCAAGCGCATTCCGCTGAGTCCGGGCATGAACATCACGGCGGAGATCAAGACGGGGAAGAGGCGGGTGATCGAGTATCTGTTGAGCCCCGTGCAGCGTGCAGGCAATGAAAGCTTGAGGGAAAGATGAAAACCATGATCCAGGAATTCGACCTCACTGCCGTTGAATGGCAGCTCTTGCAGGCGCTGCTGTCGGGTGCCAGCAACAAGCAGATCGCGCGGGAATTGGGCAAGAGCGAGTTCACGGTGCGCAACCAGCTCAGCGTGGCCTTCCAGAAGATCGGCGTCGTGAACCGCATGCAGGCGGCTTTCTGGTTCAGGGCCTATCTGGTCGCACGGGAAGAACGTGGTCTTGGTACATCCGTACCATTGTTCCCCCTGTACTCCGAACAGAGAATCAACCGATAGCACGCATGCTGCCGCGCCTGCTGCTCTGCCAGACAGGCATGGACATCGATCCTCCCTTCCGCCCAGGTTAAACGGCTCGGCCTATGGCCGGATCGGCGTGGGCGCCCGTGGGTGACGAAGCGACGTGTGGCAGGCATGAAAGTCCGCGGCAAAGATTGGCAAGTCACTCAACAAGCTCCAGGGAGGAAGCATCATGGCCACAATTGACGGCACCACGGGCGACGATCTGCTGATCGGCACTTCGGATAACGATGTCATTGACGGCGGAGCCGGCAACGACCAGCTGCTTGGGGATCTGGGCAGCGATGTCTATGTGTTTGGCCTGGGGTATGGCCATGACCGCATCTTCAATGCCGAGCCCGAGCAGAGCCCATCGGTCGACCGCATCTTGCTGAATCCGGGCGTCAGTCCTGCAGATGTCGACCTCAGAGTGGTCACCCAGGACGCGCAGGGCAATGCCATTCCGCCTTCTCTTTTGCTGACCTTGCGTTCGAGCGGCGAGACGCTGTTGGTCTACGGGAACTACGACATGTCGCCCAGCGGCTACTTGAATGCGGCGATTGACAGCATCGAGTTTGCCGATGGCACCGTCTGGAACTGGATGGAGATCGAGCAGCGCAGTCACCAGATCAATGGCACCTCCGGGGACGATGTCCTGGTGGGGGGTAGTGGTGACGAGGTCATCATGGCCGGCGCAGGCAATGACGTGCTGATTGGTGGCGAAGGGCGTGACACGCTGGTGGGTGAGAGCGGCAGTGATACCTATGTCTTCGGTTATGGCGCGGGACACGATGTTGTCATCAACAGCGAGTTGGAATCGGAACAGTCGGTGGATCGCATCCATCTTGCCGGCGTGGCGCCATCGGATGTGGCGTTGAGCGTGGTGACTGTGGATCACCGGGGCATGGCCATTCCTGCGTCCTTGCTCCTGACGTTGCGCAGCACGGGCGAGACACTGCTGGTGCGCGAGCATTTCGAGTCCCAGTCGGGGGCGCCGACCACTTCCGCCATTGATTTCATTGAATTCACCGACGGCACGGTCTGGAGCCGTTCCGATATCCAGCAACTCGTCGGTCGCAGCGAGCCGGTGAGCTACATCACGGGGACCCCGGGGAACGACACATTGTGGGGAACCTCCGGCAACGACGTCATAGACGGCGGTTCCGGGGATGACTACATGTGGGGTGGTGAAGGCAGCGATACCTATGTGTTCGGCCAGGGCTACGGCCATGATCGGATTTCGAACACCGAGCCCTACGAGAATCTGGCCATCGATCGTATTCGCCTGCTGCCAGGCGTGACCCCGGAAGACGTAGAACTCCGGGAGGTGGTGCAGGATGTCAACGGCTTCATGTTGCCTGCCAGCTTGCAGCTGCGTTTGCGCAGCACGGGAGAGACCCTGATTGTGCTGGGTTCCGTTGAATTCAATATGGGCAACGACGCCATCGATTTCATCGAGTTTGCCGACGGTACGGTGTGGGACAAGGCGGAAATCGAGCGCCGTGTTCATCTATTCGAGGGCACGGCCGGCGATGACTGGCTGATCGCTTCCGACGGCGATGACGTCCTGGATGGCGGCGCGGGCAACGACCAGTTGATGGGCGGCTTGGGCAGCGACACCTATGTGTTCGGCCAGGGCTCGGGTCACGACCTGATCCTCGACCAGGAGTTTCCGGGCGCAACCTCAAGCGACCGCATCCTGCTCAAGCCGGGCGTGACGACCTTCGATGTGGAACTGCGCATCACGACCGCGGATGCCAACGGCAACAGCCTGCTGCCTTCGCTGCAGCTCAGACTCAAGAGCACCGGCGAGACGATGATCGTGATGGGGCAATTCCTGACCGATGCGTATGGTGAGCTGGGCATCACCACGATCGAATTCGCAGACGGCACGGTGTGGGACAAAACCGAGATTGAGCGCCGTGCTCACCTGTTCGAGGGTACGCCCGGCGACGACTGGATCATGGGTAGCATGGGCAACGACACGCTCGATGGCGGCGCGGGGAATGACATGCTGGCCGGCGATCTGGGCAGCGACACCTATGTGTTCGGCCAGGGCTCGGGCCATGACGTGATCCATAACCAGGAGCCCGAGGGGATGACCTCCAGCGACCGCATCCTGCTCAAACCGGAGGTGGTGGCAGCCGATGTGGAACTGCGCGTCGTGACCATGGATGCCAACGGCTGGAGCATCCCCCCCTCGTTGCAGCTGCGGCTCAAGAGTACCGGCGAGAGCGTGACGGTGATGGGCCATTTCGATCCGTATGTGTGGGGTGAGGCCGCGATCACCACGATCGAGTTTGCCGACGGCACGGTGTGGGACCAAACCGAGATTGAGCGCCGGGCTCACCTGTTCGAGGGCACGCCGGGCGATGACTGGATCATGGGGAGCATGGGCAACGACACGCTCGATGGCGGCGCCGGCAACGACATGCTGGCTGGCGACCTGGGCAGCGATACCTATGTGTTCGGCCAGGGCTCGGGCCATGACCAGATCTACAACTACGAACCAGAAGGCATGACCGCGCCCGACCGCATTCTGCTCAAACCGGAGATGACGGTTGCGGACGTGGAACTGCGTGTCGTGACCATGGATGCCAATGGCTGGAGCATCCCGCCGTCGTTGCAGCTGCGGCTAAAGAGAACGGGTGAGACGGTGGTGGTGCATGGCCACTTCGATCCGAACGTGTGGGGTGAGGCGGCGATCACCACGATCGAGTTCGCGGACGGCACGGTGTGGGATCGAGCGGAAATCGAGCGCCGGGCTCACCTGTTCGAGGGCACGCCTGGCGACGATTGGCTCATGGGAACGACGGGTAACGACGTGCTGGATGGCGGCGCCGGCAACGACATGCTGGCTGGCGACCTGGGCAGCGATACCTATGTGTTCGGCCAGGGCTCGGGCCACGACCAGATCTACAACTACGAGCCCGATTTCAATCAGTCCTTAGACCGCATTCTGCTCAAGCCGGGGGTGGGTGTTGCGGATGTGGAGCTCAAGATCGTGCAGCAGGACAGCTACGGCAACTCGATTCCAGACTCGCTGCAGCTGCGCCTCAAAAGCACGGGGGAGACCTTGCTGGTGCACGACCAGTTCGGAACCTGGGATGGTTCGCCCACCACCTCGGCCATCGACGCAATCGAGTTCGCTGACGGCACGGTGTGGGATCGGGCCGAGATCGAGCGCCGGGCGCACCTGTTCGAAGGGACAACCGGTGATGACTTCATTCTGGGTTCCAATGGCAACGACGTGATCAACGGCGGCTCAGGAAACGATCAGCTCCAGGGTATGGGCGGTGATGACGTGCTCGACGGTGGCGAGGGCAACGACATGCTGCTGGGGGACCAGGGCAGCGATACCTACCTCTTTGGACAGGGCTCGGGCCATGACTACATTTCCAACTACAAACCCATAGGTGACCCGTCAGTCGATCGCATCCTGCTCAAGTCCGGCGTATCGGCAGATGACGTGGAGCTGAGGCTCGTCACCGAAGACCCGGCCGGGTGGTACATGCAACCGTCGCTGCAACTGCGCTTGCGCAGCACCGGCGATACCCTCGTGGTATTCGGTCACTTTGATCCGAATGGTGGGGGAAATATCGGGCCCATCGACTTGATCGAGTTTGCCGACGGCACGGTGTGGGATCGGGCCGAGATCGAGCGACGTGTCCACCTGTTCGAAGGTACGGCGGGCGATGACGTGATCACGGCGACGGAAGGCAACGACGTGTTGGACGGCGGCGCCGGCAACGATGTGTTGCTGGGCAACCTGGGCAGCGACACCTATGTGTTCGGCGAAGGTTATGGCCATGATGTGATCCACAACCAGGAGCCTGAGGGACAAACCTCCACCGACCGCATCCTGCTCAAGCCGGGCATCACGCCACTAGGGGTGAAGCTGGAGGTGGTGGCTCAGGACCAGGCTGGCGCGCCTATCCCGGACTCGCTGCTTTTGCGCGTGCTTGCCACGGGTGAGACCTTGCTGGTGCGCGATCACTTCGTGCTCTCGCCGAACGGATCCCAGCTCTCTGCGATCGATTCCATAGAGTTCGCCGACGGCACGGTGTGGGACCGTGCCACCATCGATTGGCGCGCTCGCCTGATCGAAGGGACGGCCGGCGATGACGTGTTGACGGGCACGGCCCGCAACGATGTGCTGGACGGCGGTGCCGGCAACGACACGATGAATGGCGGTCTGGGCGATGACACCTATCTCGTGAACCGCTCCGGGGATCGGGTGGTCGAGGCTTCCGACGCCGGGACCGACGCAGTGCTGTCGAGCGTGAGCTATACCCTGGCATCCAATGTGGAGAACCTCACGCTGACAGGCAGTGCATCGCTGAATGGCGATGGCAATGGCTTGAGCAATGTCTTGCTCGGGAATGACGGCAACAACTTCCTGAACGGTTTTGGGGGGCACGACATCTTGAACGGCGGCTCCGGCAACGATCGGCTGGATGGCGGCTCCGGCAACGACACTCTGGCGGGTGGGCTCGGTGCGGATGTCCTGCTGGGCGGCTCCGGCAACGATGTCTATCAGTTCGGTCGCGGAGACGGGGCCGATGTGGTGCAGGACACCGCTGGCAATGCCGATGTCATGAGCTTCCACAGCGGCATCGAAGCTGATCAGCTCTGGTTCCGCAAGACGGGCAGCAGCCTGGAAATCAGCGTGATCGGTACTGCAGACAAGGTCACCCTCTCCGGCTGGTACGGCGCTTACCGGATTGAAGAATTCAAGACGGCCGACGGCAAGACCTTGCTGGACAACGATGTCCATAACCTTGTGCAGGCCATGGCCGCTTTTGCGCCCCCGGCTGCCGGGCAGACTACATTGCCGGAAGGTTATGCAGCAGTGTTGAATCCGGCGATTGCGGCGAACTGGCAGTAAGTAGCAGTGTCATGGGGGCCATGTCATGGGAGT
Source organism: Hylemonella sp. GW821-FHT12C09 (assembly GCF_058807395.1). Classification (NCBI taxonomy): domain Bacteria; kingdom Pseudomonadati; phylum Pseudomonadota; class Betaproteobacteria; order Burkholderiales; family Comamonadaceae; genus Hylemonella; species Hylemonella sp. GW821-FHT12C09. The sequence continues at coordinate 322,039 of NZ_JBXAQQ010000004.1, forward strand.
GCGCGCCGTGTTGGCGGCGTGCTTTCCATCGCACGGAAGGGTTGAAGTTTTCTCATGCGATGTAAGCCTTGTCGAATCTGGAGCCCAAACATGAACGCACGACGGAGATCAAGATGAGGGAGTCGGGTGATTGAGTAACTGCTCTCGCCAGTCCAGCGGGCGGGAAGTGAGAGTTTGAGGGAAATGTGGGGACTCATCATGAAAATAATGTCCGAAAAAATCGGAGAGCGACATGCGTGACTATTGGTTGACACAGGACCTGCTCAAGGCAGCAGGATTTGGGCTTATGGCACTAGCTGCGCTGGGTATCGTGCTGGCACTGTGGCTGCCTAAGAAGTGGTGGCAAAAGGGCCTGGCCCTTGCGGTGGTGGTCTTCCTGATCTCGATTCCGGTGCGCCAGGGCGTGAAGGAAGTGGCGCAGGAACAGCAGGCAGTGGATGACTATAAGGAGCGCTACGCCAAGGCCAAGGCGTTGTTTGATGAGCGCTGCAAGACGGCGGGGGAGAAGATCTACAAGACGGTTGATGGGGTTGATGGCTTCGTTTTAATGAAGGTTAGGCCAGGTGGGGTGAATCAAGCCGATCAATATGCCATGAATGATCCTTATGGTGCCGATCTGTGGGGGGATGGGTACATCCAGCAAATGCTGGGAGGCAAGGACGCACAGGGGTTTCCGAATAGCAATGTGCGTCAAGGTGCGACATATAAATTTGTAGTGACCAAAGATCCTCGCGATGGGCTGAACTACCGCTACGAACTCAGCGCAGAAGTATTAAGTCGCGGCGAGATGTCGATCGTCCAACAGCCGATAGATGAAAAGCAAATGCCTCGCTACGGGGTGAGCTTTGATGACATTTCAACGAAAGAGGAAAGAGACTATTGGATCGCCGGTAGTTCGCTTAAGGTGATTGACCTGAAAACACGTGAAGTCTTGGCCGAGCGCGTGGGTTATATGTTTGATGCAGGCCAAGGGAATACCAATGGCGGCCGATCCCCATGGCTCTTTGCAGCATACAACGCGTGCCCAGCGTTCCCCAAGCCAAACAAAACGAATCCGCGCCAGATTGGGCAGACAAAGACTTTTGTCGAAAAGGTTCTTCGTTCCAACCAATTGCTCCGAGGAGATAAAAAATGACAAACGCAGTCGAGACATATCTCAAGTATGCCAATGTGCAAATGGCTTCTGAGGCGGTTGATCTGTCGCGTGGAATGACGGGTCCAGAACTCGAAACGACACTTATTAACGGCAATACGCGGACAAATAGGTTTCCAGATGCTTTAGCTAAATCCTTCTCGGAAGAGTGGACCGTAGTCGATCAACGCGCCAATACGTCAACAGGGTTTTCTGGAACACTTTTAAAAAATAGAAATACCGGCGAGCTCGTCATGAGTTTCCGCTCCACCGAGTTTATCGACGACGCGGCGCGTGACAATCAAGCCACCAACGACCTGGAAATTAAGGCAGAAGGTTGGGCTTTCGGGCAGATTGCCGATATGGAGGCGTGGTACGCCAGCCTCAAGACCAAAGGCGATATCAAGGATAGCGATACCTTGACCGTCACTGGGTATAGCCTGGGCGGCCATTTGGCAACAGCCTTCAATCTCTTGCACGCAGGCGATCGAAATAGCTGGGGTGTTCCAAAAATCTCAGCCACCTATACCTTCAACGGGGCAGGTGTGGGCAAAGTCGATTCAGGCAACACGTTGCGCAGTGTTGTGGATGAATTTATCCTACGACGTACCGAAGGAAATGCCGACAGATTTACGATCAGCGAGAATGCCGATCTCTACCAGTCCTTGAAAACCGACTTCCGCGAAGGCGGCGCAATAACAGCAGTTAGTGCGCAGTCGGCCCTGGACGATATCGATCAGCGTCTGCTAGGCATAGATGCGCTAGAGGTACTGGCGAATCCCGTCCGCGCAGCGCAAAAGCAGTTCGAACTTGGTCTGCTCAAGGAAGCGTTGGAGCGCATCAAATCGATTGCAGCAGAGGCCGAACGCGCGCCTTTGCTGAGCAATCAAGGAGGGGAGCGGGCGGCGAACATCGAGGCTGACAAGATCGCGGGGCTCGGTCTGGACTATCAGCTTGCGGTGTTATCGGCAGGCAGACGCACCACGTCAACCAATGTCTACACCAGCGTGGCTGGTCGAAATACGGTACCGCAGTCTGCGTTTGGCGACGATTTCTCCAACTTCTACGACATCTATGGATCCAACTTCGGTACGTTGGACGACTTCTCGGCCGTAGCCAATTCGCAATTGCACTACGGGAAAGCCACTTCCATTTTTATCGAAGACCAGCCGCTGTACCGTGGGTCCTACCTTCTTGAAGCGGTGTCCAGTTCATGGAAGGTCGGAGAGGCGAAACTGTTAGTTCCAAATTTCAGCCAGAATGATTTCGGTGACACCCATAGTCTGGTGTTGCTCATCGATTCCTTGAGCGTCCAAAACGCCCTGGCGAAGCTCGATCCAAATGCGACGGCAACGGCGCTGGTCAATATTCTTAAAGGTGCTGCTAACGACAAATCGGAGTCGAGCTATGGAACGCCCGGGGCGACTGATGGCAATTCATTGGAAACGGTAGTCAACAGTCTGGTGGACCTTCTTGGTCTGAAGGGCGCAGAAGGTTTTACCCGGCTCAATGGGAGCACGCAGGGAGGGACCTGGTTCGAACTCGAAAGCAAAGATGGGAACACCGGACGCAAGGTGTTTCACGCCACTCTTGCCAAGTTAATGAATTCGGGGATCTTCAAAGACCTTGCTGGCAAGGTCTCCCTCGCCCTGGCTGACGCCGCTCTCGCAAGTAGGGCAAAGACAGATTTCACGGCCTTCCTCAGTCTCAACGCGTTGAGTTCGCTCGTGCTGAATACCCAGGATGCATCAGCGATTGCGAAACTCAAGCAAGTGAATGAAGCACTGGCCCAGAAGTGGGAGGCTGACGCGGCGCTAGGTGATGAGCGGCGTGCTAACGGGTTGGCCAATTTCAGCGACAGCTGGTACGAAGACCGATCGGCCATGCTCACGGCCTATGCCCGGAGAAATACGTACAACGTCGAGGCCATTCCGGGGCGTGTCAGCACCGATTACTACGACGCTGCTACCGATACCACGGTGAAACAACGCGTCTCCGGTGCCGGTGCAAATGCGCCAGCCAACAAGTACGCCTTCGGAGGTGAAGAAGCTGACACCCTGACAGGCACAGACAATCTGAAGGGTGACCATCTCTATGGCGGCGGTGGCATCGACACATTGCTTGGTTATCAGGGCAACGATCGACTCGAAGGTGGGGCGGGCGGCGATTTTCTTTATGGCGGTGAAGGCGGCGACACCCTGTTGGGCGGAGATGGCGCAGACACGTATGGATTTGACGGTCAGTTTGGAAAAGACGCCATCCTCGACAGCGACGGCCAAGGCCAGATCAAGATAAAGGACCAAACACTAGGAGACATCAAGGGCAACGGCAGTCGCACTTGGAAAACCACACTTGCCGACAACACCGTCGTGAGTCTCCAACTCCTTGACGACGCGCGCAGCAGCACAGGCAAGAAATTGGTCATTAGCGTGGAGGGTGACAGTAGCAACACTATCACCATACAGAACTTCAATCTGACTCGGGCTCAGGACACAGATGGCCAAGGCTATCTGGGCATCAAACTGCCAAAGACCGAGGTCGTGGTGAGAGAAACAGGATCGCTCAGTGCTGGAGGTGCAGAAGGAAAAAGCTTTTGGAGCAGTTTGACAGCCAAGTTGAGTGATCTTGCGGGCAAGGTCTCGAATTTATTTTCAGGCAGCAAGTCTTTTACTGTAGACCTCAACCAGCCAGCTAAAGCCGGTGACACCATCACGCTGCACCTTGCTCTGGACGACTCCGCCCTGGCCAAGGCCATCCTGGGCGATCGCAAGGTCGACGCCAATGGCGCAGTGATCACTTTAGAAGAGGGTCAGACCAGCGTCAGCTTTGCGTTGGTGACAGAGGGCGACGTCACAGCGGATACTTCTGGGGGCCTGAGTGTCACGTACGCCTCCGAGGGCGGCCAAACCGCCACCAGCAACACCTGGGGCCTGAACGTGAAGGATGCAGGCGAAACCGCGCAGGCCTTCATCGGCGACCAGCGCGCCTTGCTGTGGGGCGTTGATCTGCAACCCGATCCCGTGGTGAACGAAGACGGCAGTGTCACGCAAGACATCATCGCGCCCGGTGACCCTCGCTACAACACCTATGCCTGGAGTAAGACGGAGTGGGCGGCGGACGGCACGCTCACGGGCGGTGTGGCCGAACCCGGTTTCAGTGACGTGATCTATGGCACCAGCGAGAACGACAAGATCCAGGGTCTAGGAGGAAATGACGCGCTGGACGGGCGCGGCGGCAACGATTTCATAGATGGTGGTGATGGGGATGACCTGATCGCCGGTGGGGCAGGCTCAGACCACATCCTGGGCGGTGCGGGTAATGACGTGATTCTGAGCGCCACCACCATGGAGACGCCGCCGCGGCGCAAGCCGGACGACCCGGCTGACCCTGCCCGGATTGTGGGAAATGTCATCGTCAATGGGGGCCCACTTGAGATGGATTTGGCGTCGGATGTGATTGACGCCGGTGATGGCGACGATCAGGTCTTCGCCAGTCATGGCGATGACCGCATTGACGGCGGCAATGGTATTGATGTGTTGTACGGCCTGGGCGGTGACGATGTGATGGAGGGCGGCGCCGGCAATGACACGCTGCTTGGCGACGGTGTTACTACGCCCGCTACCTACGGGACCGCGGCCGAGGCACTACATGGCAGTGATTTTCTGGATGGCGGCGACGGTGACGACAAGCTGATCGGTGGTGGCAAGGGCGATGTGCTGTACGGCGGCAGCGGCGATGACGATTTGTACGGCGACACTTCGGGCGATCTACTGGCTGGCCAATACCATGGCGACGACTATCTGGATGGTGAAGACGGCAACGACAGGCTCTGGGGCAATGGGGCCAACGACACCCTTTATGGCGGCGCTGGCAATGACAAGTTGTACGGCGACGCGAAGGGGTCCGAACTGGGGGGGCAGTTCCACGGAAATGACTATCTGGATGGTGAAGACGGCGACGATGAACTGGTCGGGTTTGGCGGCGACGATACGCTTTACGGTGGCGCGGGCAAAGACTATTTGCAAGGCGATGCTGCAGGGGCAGAGCTGGCAGGCCAGTTCAGCGGGGAAGACTATCTGGATGGCGAAGACGACGACGACATCTTGATAGGTGGCGGCAAGGCCGACATCCTTTACGGCGGCGCGGGTAATGACCAGTTGCAGGGAGACGGTCGTGTTGACGGCCTAGCGGCCGAATTCCTCGGCGACGATTACCTGGATGGCGAAGACGGCGATGACATTTTGATTGGCGACGGTGGCTCGGACACCCTGTACGGAAGCGCCGGCAACGACTACCTGTCGGGCGATAACGCGGCCGAACCCGGCGCGCCCAACCACCTGTCTGGCGTATTCCACGGCAACGACTACCTGGACGGTGGCGAAGGCAACGACACCCTGGTGGGGGATGGTGGTGCCGATACGCTGCTGGGCGGCGCGGGCAACGACATTCTTCTTGGGGACAACACGCCGGACTGGTTGGCGGAGCAATACCACGGCAAAGACTTTTTGGACGGAGGCGACGGCGACGACACGCTCTACGGCGGTGGTGGCGACGATGTGCTGCTGGGGGGCAAGGGCAACGACTTGCTGGCCGGCGACGCCGGCGCCGACTACATGGACGGCGGGGCTGGAGACGATACTTACATGGCCGGCGCGGGCGACACCGTGGTTGACGATGGCAACGGCGCCAATGCCTTGACGCTGGTCGATGGGGAACCGATCAGCGTGGCCGCCAATGGGGCCGACCTGATCCTGGATTACGGGTCGAACGGCGTCTTGACGATTTTAGGCGCCATGGTCGGGAGCGTCCGGCAGATCAATGGCGTGAGCACGAGCGATTGGATCAGCAGTCGGTTGGGTACCGAAGTGAGCCTGGCCACGACAGGCGAGAACCAGATGCTTTCAGGCGGCATGGGCAATGACGTTCTTTTGGCCGACCACGCTGGCGCCTCGCTGCATGGCGCTGCCGGCGACGACTTGCTCATCGGGGGCAGCAACTTCGTCCAGATGAATGGCGGTGTTGGCAATGATGAGCTGCGCAGTGGAGACGGTGGCAGCGAAATGCACGGTGGCGCTGGTAACGACACCCTCTACGGCGGCGCTGGCAATGACTTTCTGGATGGTGGCGCCAGCAATGACGTCCTTGCCGGTGGCGAGGGCCTCGACACCTACTACATGTCGTATGGCATGGGAGCCGACAGCGCCGTTGACGCGTCCTCAGACGGCGGCATCGTGCAGCTGGCGCAGGGGCTGGACCTTAGCGATCTGTCTTTGAGACGCCAGGGGGATGGGCTGCTGCTCAAGCTGGGTGCCACTAACAGTCTTCTGATTGATGGCTATTTCCTGGGCGACGAGCGTCCGTGGCAGATCAAGGATGGGCAAGGCGCAACCAGTTCGCTGACCGAAATGGTGGCGGCTGTACTGGCTGCAAATGCGCAGGCCGAGTGGAGCAAGGTTCAGATGGAGGAGCAAGACTATCTCGATGCTGTGGAGTTGCAACTTCGCACCAACTATTCAGGTGGTTCCAGTGCATACAGCTCGCCTTACGTGACATTAGCGGATGGAACAATCGAAAGCCACGACTTGGGGGGGATGTACGAGAAGTGGCAGACGACTACGGTCACAAGGGAGATAAGAGACTATCTCACAGCCAGCGGTGGAAGCAGGACAATGTCCTACAGCACGGAGGATTCAACATATGTCTATCAGCATGATCAGTCGCGTTCGGTCTACGACCAAAGGTATATCCACATTGACCGCAGCCAAATTTCTTCCGATGAGGAAAATATTGGGTCGGTAAACACTTATGAATCGACGGCACAGGACTACGGCAGCGCCACGTTCAAAATGCAGTGGAATGAGCCCTACTATACGTACACAACTAGTCCTGCAGCGAGTGCAATATATTTGGGGTATATCACCCCCACGGGTGAAGTCATCAATAGCGAGAGCGTGCCGATCGCCGATCGCCTTGGCTACAGGATGTTAATCACCAGCCTGACATATACCTATGAACATGTAACGGGGGTAATGGTCGGGGCACCCATATTTGGGTATGTTCCTGCCTCGCTCGATTACCGAACGATCGACTATCGGGTCATAACATCAACGTACAAGCTCACGACCCTCAACCTTGGTGAGGGGGACAATACAGTCAGTGCCGGCTACATGGCCGTCGTGAACGCTGGTGGCGGGAATGACACGGTGTACAACGCGGGCTACGCGTATGGCGGCTCAGGAAACGATGCGCTGATTGGTGGCGGAACGCTCAGAGGTGGTGATGGCAACGATCGCCTCGCCGGTGGCGAGTTGATGGAGGGTGGAGCGGGTGACGACGTACTGATCGGCGGGCGGACAATGGTGGCCAGTGCCGGGTACGACCAAATCTATGCTGGAATCTCAGCCGCAACGATCGAAGTAGATCCCTCGCTGGTCGAAAATGCCGTCCTGGGTGGAGACGGCGATTCCTTCAAATTTCTAGATGTCTATTATCGCTCCATCGATATTGATGATTGGGTTGACCGGAAAAGTTATCCTGGACTTTGGCGCGCCGAAATAGGGGACTCTGCCCCGTTCTATGGCACGGACGAAGAAGTGCGAGCCGCTTGGGGGGACCGGTATGAGCAAGACCTTGCACAAGGCCGGATAGTTTTTCTGGAGCCATTGCCTCCAATTCCGGTTGAGAGTGCAAATGACTTCCAAGCGCTAACGCCCTACTACGAATCGGGTGTGTTGCAGCACCATACGGTTCAATTTGGTGTCGGCGTCGCCCTGGGTGATCTCCAGTTTTCTTGGAGTGAATCGAATGTATCCATCGATGGAGGCGTGAGAACGGGAGAGTCGCTTCACGCCGTTCTGAACATCACCTGGGACGATGGCACGCGCAGTATTGGGGTCATCATTCCGCACAGCGATGACCTCATAGGCTCGGGAGTATCGCAATTCACATTTGCCGACGGCACAGTGCTCGGGATGGCAGATATGCTGGAGTTGGCTCCCACGCCACCCTATTTCGATCCGCACGCTCTGTTTGAATTCGTCGCTGGATCTGGTGAGACAAACCTGACCAGTGAAATGAAGCTGCTCCGGTTTGATCTGAGCGCATCGGAGCTCGTGGTCAAGAAAGACGGCGCGGACCTGCTGCTGACAAAGGTGGGGTCCACAGACTCGGTCCGCCTGCTCGATTGGTGTGAAAACCCAGCTGCCTACTTTGCCCTCGATATCAAGTTCGATGGCGAGGCTACGCAGGAGTTTCCCGATTATCTCCAGGATGTCGGTATCGTCATCGACGGATCGGCGGGGGGGCAGGTCTTGAGGGGAATGGCCGGGTATCCGAACACGTTTATCGCCGGGCCCAACAGCACCTTGATCGGCGATGCGAGCGGACAGAATACTTATCTGTTTGATGCGGGCTCTGGCACCGTTTATATTCAAGACAACAGCGGGGAAGGAACCCTTCTTTTTGGCGCTGGCATCACGTCAGACCAGATCTCGCTCAGTGTTGGCTCCTTGTTGCTCTATGTAGGCGCCAATGGTGATGCGATTCATATTGAAGGGTTCGATCCACAGAATGCATTGGGCAGCAGTGCGATCTCCACCTTCCGATTTTCAGATGGTGCGACGCTGACGCTCGATCAGCTGTTGGAGCGAGGTTTCGACATCTATGGCACAGAAGATGACGAGATATTGGAAGGGACAGATCAGGACGACCGCATCTATTCAGGAGGTGGCAGCGACATCTTGATCGGCGGTGCGGGGGATGACACGCTGGTCGCTGGTGCCGACGCCAATGTCTTTGAGTTTCAGGCGGGTGACGGCCGCGATGTGATTGACGAATCAGCCAAGGCAGGCACCTTGGTCGGAACTGATCTGATCAAGTTTGGCTCAGGTGTTGCCGCAAGCGACTTATTCTTCGGCCGCGCTGGCAATGACGTACTGATCTCCAACCTACAAACGCACGATGCGCTTGCTGTCCAGAACATCCAGGCAATTGATCGGATTTTCCTCTATGACGGTTCTTACATCGAGTACCGTGAAATTGGGCCTGGCAGCGCCAGCATCACGTCCTACGACGTTGGCGGCGTAGTCTCGTCGGTTGTCACCCAGACCCACGACGAAAACGGCAACTTCACCAACGTCAGTGCGGACGGCGCCATAAGCGGGGGCGGGCGCCATCCGGATGGCAGTTACTTCGTCTATGCCGGGGATGGGGATGGGGGCACCATCACGACCAATTTTGACGTGAAAGGCAGCTTTGTCAGCGAAGTTACGTCGTGGCAGTGGCCTGATGGATCCCATGGAACCTCTACCCGCTACCCTGATGGCTCATCAGCTGCAGCCGCACATTACAGCGACCCCGCCGACGCAGATGGCTATTTCCCGGGTAGTACAAGCTACGCCTATAGCAATGATGGGCACGGCCTTGAAAACTGGATCGAATACGACGCCAGCGGTGAACTGCTCGGGTCGGTGAGCAGGTTGACACAGAGCGCCTCCTATTCATACGCGACCACAGCTTTTGACGCCACGGGCAGGAAGATTGAGGTCTCCTGGGCCAATCCTGAGGCCCATGGAAATGACTTTTACCAAGCTGATGGAACTAGCAGCGGGGCCAGCTATTTCAACAATGGCTCTGGTCATAGTGCCTATTTCAATGATGGGGCGGGAACGATCACAACGCAAAACTTTGATGACGCGGGCGCTTTGTTGGGAAAGGTCATTGCAAGCGATGACGGCCTGGGAAATACGTTGATCACCATTTTTGATGCGAGCGATCTAAAGGTCAGCAATAGCTGGACCAAATCCGACGGCTCCTACGGCAGCAGCACCTTCAATCCTGACGGGTCAGGCAACGGTACGGCGAATTATCTGGATGGGAGTTTCGAGGAAATTTCCTATGGCGCATGGTTTGATTACTCGTACAACTATGCGTACCACTATGACGCCAGTTGGAGTTATTTGGGGCGCTGGGCGCAATATGACTATGGCAACGGGGAAACCCGCAAGTGGAATTACGATGTCAACGATGTCCTGACCAGAAGCAGTTGGACGGCTAGCGATGGCAGCTATGGCGAGGACGTTTACGCTGCGGACGGCAGCTTCATTAATACCGAAGGAGACGGGACGGGTTTGGTCACGGTCACGAGTTATGACGCGGACGAAGTGCTGACCAGCGTTTCGTGGACGAAGACAGACGGTTCCTACGGCAGTGGCGCACTGGACGCCGACGGCATTCTGCGAGGTACTGGGCACTATCCCGATGGGCGGTACAGCACGTTCGTGCAGGATGCATCGGGCACCGTCACGACCAACTTCTTTGATGCAAACGGGGTCTTCCTAAGCAGGCAGACGGAGGAGCCTGGGGGATACACAGATACAGCTTACTTTGATGGAGACGGAAACCTCGCCGAAATACAGTGGAGCTATTCAAACGGGTCGCATGGGTTTGAAACCTTCAATCTGGATGGTTCGAGCAGCGGGACTGTTTACCACCCCGATGGCAGTTACGAGACGTACACCGGCGACGGGCAAGGTTCGTATGTCGGTTATGAGTACTCTGCTGACGGTACGAAATTGGGTGGCTGGTGGGAAGCGCGTGATGGCAGCTATGGATATGACAGTATTCATGCCGATGGTGGTAGCAGTGGTGAGTCTCATTTGGAGGATGGCACTCACAGCACTTACTTCAACGATGGTCAAGGCAACACGACAACACAGTTCTTTGACGCTGACAGCAATCTGCTGAACTATGTTGTTGCGAACGATGATGGCCATGGAAATGTTCACACATCCATTTTCGATACCGCAGGAAACCTGATCTCAGACAGCTGGGAACATTCCAACGCCGCGCCCGAGGCCAGCCTCGTTGCCGCAGAAGTCGCTCAACAGGGCGTGGCCTATGCATTTCATATTCCGGAGGGCAGCTTTATCGACCCCGATGCCGGAGATGTTCTGAGCTATAGCGCCATGTTGGCTGATGGTGCGGCGTTACCGGCATGGTTGACATTCGACGCGCAGACCCAGACCTTCCGCGGTACACCGCAAAACGCTGACGTGGGGGCTGTGTCAGTCGCTGTGACGGCTACCGATTTGGCGGGTGAGTCTGTGACTGCAACCTTCGAGATCAACGTAGCCAACACGAACGATGCTCCTGTGGCCTTGCTGACGCTGATGCCCCAGGCCGCAGTTGAACAACAGCCCTTCGTTTACACCTTGCCAACGGGAATCTTTGCGGACATTGATGTGGACGACTCCCTGAGCTACACGCTTACTCAGGCAGATGGATCGGCCTTGCCTGCATGGCTGATATTCAATGCGACGGACATGACCGTGTCGGGTACGCCAACTGGTGATGCTATTGGGGGCTTGGACCTGCTGCTGATCGCGACCGATACGGCCGGGGCCACTGCAACACACGCTCTGCATATTGGCGTGCAGGCTTTGCCAGTGGTTTCCGGAACCACCGGCAACAACACACTCAACGCGCAAGCGACCGGCTCCATCCTCATGGGGTTGGACGGCAACGATACCCTCAATGGCAATGTCGGTGGCGACAAGCTCTACGGCGGAGTTGGCGCAGACAAACTCTACGGGCTGAGTGGTAACGATGTGTTGGATGGCGGCGAAGGCAATGACCGCCTGGAGGGCGGCGCTGGAGCTGACCAGATGCTGGGTGGGCTGGGTAACGACACCTATATGGTTGATGACGCTGGTGACCTGGTGACGGAACTGGCCGATGAAGGCACGGATGCCGTGCAGTCGCTGGTGAGCTACACGCTGACAGCCAATGTAGAAAATCTCACACTCACCGGCACGGCCGCGATCAACGGTACGGGTAACGAACTCAACAACGTGATCACGGGCAATACCGCTGGCAATACGCTGCGCGGCTTGGGTGGCAACGATACCCTCAGAGGTGGCCTCGAAGCCGACAGGTTGGAAGGTGGCGAAGGCAATGACCGTCTGGAGGGCGGCGCCGGAGCTGATCAGATGCTGGGCGGAGCAGGCAACGACACCTATGTGGTGGACGAAATGGGTGATGCGGTGGCGGAGCTGGCCGACGAAGGCACGGACACCGTGCAGTCACTGGTGGACTACACCCTGAGTGCCAACGTGGAGAACCTGACGCTGACGGGTACGGCCGCGACCAGTGGCACCGGCAACGAGCTCAACAACGTCATCACGGGCAATACCGCTGGTAACACGCTGCGGGGCTTGGGTGGCAACGATACGTTGAGGGGTGGGTTGGAGGCTGACATCCTGGAAGGCGGAGAAGGCAATGACCGGCTCGATGGCGGTGTCGGGGCCGACCAACTGCTGGGCGGCCTGGGCAACGACGTCTACGTGGTTGACGAATTGGGTGACGTGGTGACGGAACTGGCTGACGAAGGCGCGGACACCGTGCAATCGTTGGTGGACTACACCCTGGGCGCCAATCTGGAAAACCTCACGCTCACGGGAACGGCTGCCATCAACGGCACGGGCAACGAGCTCAACAACGTGATCACCGGCAACGCGGTGGGCAACACGCTGCGGGGCCTGGGTGGCAACGACACCTTGCGTGGCAGGCTGGAGGCAGACGTTCTCGAAGGTGGCGAGGGCAACGACCGGCTCGATGGCGGTGCCGGGGCCGACCAACTGCTGGGCGGCCTGGGCAACGACGTCTATGTGGTCGATGAAGCCGGCGATGCAGTGACGGAACTGGCTGACGAAGGCACGGACACCGTGCAATCGTTGGTGGATTACACCCTGGGCGCCAACCTGGAGAACCTCACGCTGACGGGTACGGCCGTCATCAACGGCACGGGTAACGAACTCAACAACGTGATCGTTGGCAACGCGGCGGGTAACACGCTGCGGGGCCTGGGCGGCAACGACACGCTGCGGGGGGGCCTGGAGGCGGACACCTTGGAGGGTGGTGTGGGCAACGACCGGCTTGAAGGTGGTGCCGGCGCTGACACTTATCTCTTCGCGCGCGGCGAAGGCCAGGATGTGCTGGTGGAGACCGACGCCACGGCTGGCGTCGTGGATGTCCTGCAATTCGGCCATGACATCACCGCGGAACAGATCTGGTTGCGACAAGTGGGGAATAGCCTGGAGATCTCTCTGATTGGCAGCGGCGACAAAGTGACGGTTGCCAATTGGTATCTCGGAGCAGATCGCCATGTGGAAGCGCTGCAGCTTTCAGACGGGCGGCAATTGCTGGACAGCCAAGTGCAAAACCTCGCCCAAGCCATGGCGTCGTTCACGCCGCCACCCGCTGGCCAGACTACCTTGCCGGAAAGCTACGCTGCAACCCTGACCCCGGTGATTGCGGCCAACTGGCAGTAGAAGTCCCTCGACCCAGGCAGATCCCAAGGGCGCCCGGCCACCAGCCGGGCGCCCTTGTTTTTGGGCTGAAACAAGTCAAAAAGTCTGTTTGATAACAGATGGGCGACATTTTTTGGGGTTTTGGAGCGCCCAAACCCCAAGTTTTTTGAAAATAGGCCTAAATAAGCCCTCATTTCTGCCGTTAACCAATGTACGTAACAGGATAAAAGCCTCCCGCTTCCGGGCTGAGGTGAATAGCCATCATGCAACTACCTAACTTGGAGCGAACTGCCATCCGGCCGGCCGGCTCGGAGGTAGTTGTACCTGCCGCTGCCAGGGTGATCCCGGTGGCGCCGGTGAATCCGCCGGCGCCGGTGCAGGAAACTGCCAGCGTGGTGAACGACATCAACCCCGTGGTGCAGGCCCAGGCCAACCAGGCGGCTGCCAAGGCCGACCCGCTGCAGGGCGGCAGCCAGGCCGACAACTCGTCCAAGGACTGGACGCAGCGCAAGGAAACCGTGGCCCGGCAGGAAGAAGCGCCGCCCAAGGAGCCCCTGTCCAAGATGCTGATCGACCACATGCACGCGGTCTGGAGCGCCAGCGCGCGCGTGGTCGAGATCTGGATGCAGAACAACCCGGCGCAGAATCCGAGTGTGAACCAGCAGATCCAGGCGCAGAGCCAGGCCGCCAACCGGAACGTCGATCCGACCGCCACACCGGGGGTGATCGCCAAGGAGGTCCTGACTTACTCGCCGAACCGGATCAAGAAGACCGAGAAGCCGGAATAGACGCCAGCCGTCAGCAGCCCCAGGCGGGGCGATAACATCGGGGCATGCTGCATAAGACCGCCCTCGTCCTTTTCTCCGGCGGGCAGGATTCCACCACCTGTCTGGCCCACGCCCTCAAGTCCTACGAGCGCGTTGAAACCATCGCCTTTGATTACCGCCAGCGCCACCATGTGGAGCTGGAAGCCCGCGTGCAGGTGCTGGCCGAGATCCGTCGCCAGTTTCCGCACTGGGCGCCCAAGCTGGGCCAGGACCACATGCTGGACCTGGCGGTGCTGGGCGCGGTGAGCGAGACCTCGCTGACACGCGAAACCGCGTTCAAGATGGAGTCCAGCGGCCTGCCCAACACCTTTGTGCCCGGGCGCAACCTGTTGTTCCTCACGCTGGCTGCTGCGGTGGCTTACCGGCGCGACCTGCAGGTCATCGTGACCGGTGTGTGCGAGACCGATTTTTCAGGCTACCCCGATTGCCGCGACGACACCATGAAGGCCATGCAGCTGGCGCTGTCGCTGGGCATGGACAAACGCTACCTGATCGAGACACCGCTGATGTGGATCGACAAGGCCGATACCTGGCGCATGGCCGAGGCCCTGGGCGGCACCGCGCTGGTGGACCTGATCGTCGAGCACACCCACACCTGCTACCTGGGCGACCGCGCCCATCGCCACGCCTGGGGGTATGGCTGCGGCACCTGCCCGGCCTGCGAGCTGCGCGCGCGCGGCTGGGAGCGTTACAGGGCCAGCCCTCAGGCCTGACGCAGCTGGAACAGGGCGACGGTTTCGTCGCTGCGTTTCTCCAGCGTCCAGCTGTGGCTGTGAAAAGTCGCGACGCTGTGCCGGTGTGCTATTGAAACGATAGCGCCATTGCCTGACTTCACCAGCTCCATGAGCTTGCGGTAGAGCGCCTTTTCGGCTTCCTCATCGAGCGCGCTGGTCGCTTCGTCGGCAAACACCCAGGATGGCTTCTTGAGGAAGACGCGCGCCAGCGCCAGGCGCTGCTGCTCGCCGCCCGAGAGTTTCTGGCTCCAGGCATCCACGTCGTCCAGCTGGTCTGCCAACTGGGGCAGCAAGGCATCTCGCAAGGCCTGTTTCAAGGTGTCGTCGTCGTATTTCTCGGCCGGGTCGGGGTAGGCCAGCGCGTCGCGCAGCCGGGCGTTGGGGAAGTAGGGCCGTTGCGGGATGAACATGCTCGACGGCGGCATTGCCACGCGGCCCGAGGCCAGGGGCCAGATGCCGGCCAGGGCGCGGAAGAGCGTGGACTTGCCGCTGCCCGAGGGGCCGCTGAGCAGGATGGTGTCGCCGGGCTGCACCTGCAGCGCGGTATGGGCCAGCAGGCGGCTGCCGGTGGGCAGGTCCAGCGAGAGGTCGCTGACCTGCATGCCGGCATCGCGGCTGTCTTCATGTTGCAGGGCGGCGGCCTGGCTGGCCCGCTGGATGGCGGTCTCGAAATGCGTGAGACGGTCGGTGGTGGCACGCCAGGCGGCCAGGCTGTCGTAGTTGTCGATGAACCAGGAGAGCGAGTCCTGCACGCGGTTGAAGGCCGAGGCGATCTGCATCATCGTGCCGAGCTGGATGGCGCCGCTGAAGAAGCGCGGCGCTGCCACGATGAAGGGGAATACGGTGGAGGCCTGGCTGAAGGAGGCCGTGAACATGGTCAGGCGCTTCTGCGCGTCGATCAGCTGCAGGTAGTTGGCCAGCACGTGGCTGAAGCGCAGGTCCAGCTGCTTGTATTCCACGGCCTCGCCGCGGTCCAGCGCGATGGCTTCGCTGTACTCGCGCACACGCACCAGGTTGTGGCGGAAGTCGGCTTCACGGCGCTGCTGCTCGTAGTTCAGCGGGATGAGGCGGCGGCCCACGTAGTGCGTGAGCACGGTGCCGACTGCGCAGTAGAGGATGGCCACCCAGAGCATGAAGCCCGGGATGGCGAACTCGGTGCCGTTCCACTGGAAGGTGAATTCGCCACTGAGGGCCCACAGAATGCCGACGAAGCTCACGAAGGTGACCAGGGCATTGAGCAGGCCCATGCTCAGGCCCACGGTGCTGGAGGTGAAGAGCTTGAGGTCTTCCTGCATGCGCTGGTCGGGGTTGTCGGGCGACTGGTCGGGCGCCAGCTGGGCATAACGTGTGAGTTCCAGGTGGTAATAGACCTGGTGGTCGAGCCAGCGCCGCATGTAGTGGCGCGTCATCCAGGCGCGCCAGCGCATTTCGAGCTGCTGGGTCAGGTAGAAGCGGTAGACCGCGATGATGATGTAGATGAAGGCCAGCACGGTGTAGCGCACCAGCTGTTCGATGAAAACCGGGTAGTTCTTTTCCTGCAACGCGTCGTAGAAGAAGCGGTTCCACTCGTTGAACAGCACCAGCGTGTACACGAAGGCCAGATTGAGCGCGACGATGGAGGCCAGCAGGGCGCGCGCCTTCCACTTTTCCTCGGATGTGAAGTAGGGCAGGGACAAGGCCCAGGCGCGGACGAGAAAGGCCTTGAAATCAGCTGCTTTCTTGAGCAGGGACATGAATGTGCCTCGCGGAAAGATCAGGGGTTGGAGACGCCGCTGGCCACATGCCCCGAGGGCACGTGCTGTGCGGCCGATTCGATGTGGCCGGTCTGGTCATCGAAGAAGAAATCGGGTTCGAATTCGCGCAGGAACTCGCCCTTGGGCAGGCCGCCCAGGAACATGGCTTCGTCCACTTCGATGTGCCAGTCCATCAGGGTGCGGATGGCGCGTTCATGCGCCGGTGCGCTGCGTGCCGTCACCAGCGCGGTGCGGATGCGCATGCTGGGCGTGCCTTCCTGCTGCAGGCGGTGCAGCGCAGCCAGCAGGGGTTTGAAGGGGCCGGCCAGCAGGGGTTGGTGGGCCTTGTCGCGCTCGTGCTGCTGGAAGGCGTTCAGGCCTTCGGCCTGGAACACGCGTTCGGCTTCGTCGCTGAAGAGCACGGCGTCGCCGTCGAAGGCGATGCGCACCTCATGCGGGTGGTTGTCCTGGGCGCGCACCGAATGCGTGGCCACGGTGGCGGCCGGGAAACCCTGGGCCAGCGCGGCGCGCACATCGTCGGGGTTGGCCGAGAGGAAGAGGTTGGCGTGCAGGGGCTTGAGGTAGCGCCAGGGCGATTGGCCGCGCGTGAAGCTGCCGCGCTCGATGGGCAAACCGTAGTGCTGGGCCGAGCGGAACACGCGCATGCCCGAGACCGGGTCGTTACGCGAGAGGATCACCACCTCCACGCGCTGGGCTTCCTGGTCGTTGAAGGCCAGCAGTTTCTTGACCATGGAGAAGGCCACGCCGGGCTTGGCCGGAACGTCGAGCTTGTCCAGCTGCAGTTTCATGTAGGCGCGGTCCTTGTGCGGGCCGTGGCCGTGCTCGAAGACCTTGTTCTCTTCCTCGAAGTCGAACAGGGCCCGCGAGGAAATGGCGACGACCAGCTTGCCGTCCAGTGATGCACCCATGTGTCTTCCCTTGTGTTTTTGTCGCTCAAGCGGCCCAGCGTGCCAGCAGTTCCACGTCTTCCGGGAACAGCTGGCCTTTTTCGGCCTGCAGCACACGGCCGTCGCGGCCGCGGACCAGGGTGATGGGCAGGCCCCTGGGCTTGGGGAGAACGCGATGGATCTCCGGCGTGACGAAGCCTGCCGGGAAGGTATAGCCCTTTTTCTGCAGATAGCTCTGCGCGTCTTCGGGCCGGCGGTCGATGGACAAGGTGAGCAGCTGCAGGCCCTTGGCGCCCAGGGCGCGCTGCGACTCCCAGAGCTTTTGCATCTCGGGGCTTTGCAGCGCGCAGAAGGGGCAGGTGCTGGCCCACCAGTAGACCGCGAGCACCCGCCCTTCGGCCTGGGCCGGGCGGAACACCGTGCCATCGAACAGCGGGACCTCGGGCAGGCGCAATGGCGTGCCCGGTGCGGGCAGGGGGCCGGCCTTGGCCTCGACCCTGGGCGAGGAGGGCGCGGCTGCGGGGACCTGCGCCAGTGCGGACCGGCCCAGGGCCAGGCTGCCGGCCAAGAGTGCACTGCCGGCGACCAGCTGTCTGCGTTGCGGATTCATGCCGATGATCTTAGCGCCTGACCAGGGCCGCGCCATCGGGGCGGGCCCTCAGGCCCGGCGGCGTGCCAGCAGCTCGCCGCCGCGCACGGCCACGGTTTCGCCCTCGGCCAGCGCCTGCCAGGGTTCCTTGCTCAGCGGTACGCTGGCCAGCAGCAGCACCTTCTGGTAGCCGCAGCCCACGCAGACGCCATCGGCCAGCAGCGGCTCGCTCTCCTGTGCACAGCTGCGCTGCAGCCAGTGCAGGCCTGGCGGCGCGATGCGTCCGTCGGCCTGGATGCGACGGTGGCCGTGGGCAAACAGGGCATCGCCATCGGCGTAGAGGAAATTGGCCGGTCCGTAAGCGTGCAGTTCAGCTGCCAGGCCTGCGATGGCGTGGAGCCGCTCCTGTAGGTCGGGCGTGCCTTGCTGCCACAGGGGGGCCAGCCGCGCCAGCAGGGCGCAAAAAGCCTGTTCGGAGTCGGTGTCGCCGACGGGTTGGAAATCTCCGGGGGTGTAGCGCGGGTCAGCGGCCAGGCCGGGCAGATCGCCATTGTGGGCAAACACATGGCTGCGGCCGCCAAGTTCGCGCACGAAGGGCTGGGTGTTGGCCAGCGTGCGGGCGCCGCGCGTGGCATGTCGGATGTAGGCGATGGCCAGTGTGGTGGGCGGCCCTGCGCTGGCGAGTCGCCTGGCCTCGGGGCTGTCGCTGGCCGGGCCGGCTTCCCGGTGCAGCACCACCTGGCCGTCTTCGTACCAGGCCACTCCCCAGCCGTCGCGCGCGCTGTGGCCCGGCGTGCTGTGGCTGGCCAGGGCCGCGAGCGAGAAGCTCAGGTGGGTGGCCTGCTGGCTGGAGATGGCAAGCAGTTCACACATGCGGTGCGGTGTCAGGTTCTGGTGGCGATCCGGACAGGATGAAAAGGTCCACTATACACTTGGGGGTATCCTGGGGCGACCCCATCCACGATGCAGCCATGATTCCGATCAAGACCGAATCCGCCTGGCGCGGCACCTCTGATTGCCGCAGCTGCGGCATCCGCGACATGGTGCTGTTCGCCGACCTCAACGAGCAGGATTTCGGCATGATCCATGCGCCGATCGACGATCTCGAATTCGCAGCCGGTGAGGCGCTGTACAACGAGGGATCGCGGGCACAGGGGATCTACACGCTGCGTCGCGGCATGATCAAGCTGGTGCGGGTGACGGCTGACGGGCGCCAGCGCATCGTGCGCGTGCTGCGACCGGGCGACGTGGCGGGGCTGGAGGCGCTGGGTGGCGGGCATTTCGACTGTGATGCCGTGGCGCTGACCGGGATCGCCGTCTGTCGCATTCCGCTGGAAGTGATCCACACTCTGGGTGCGAGCAGTCCGCGCCTGCACCTGCGCCTGATGCAGAAGTGGCAGGCGGCGCTCAAGGATGCCGATGACTGGCTGGCCGACCTGAACTTCGGCACGGCACGCCAGCGTGTTTCCAACTTCATCCTCAAGATGCGCAGCCCGAGCGACGGCCACACCGTCACCCTGTTCGCGCGCGACGATATGGGCGCCATGCTGGACCTGAAGCTGGAAACCGTGAGCCGCGAGGTCAGCCGCCTGGTGCGTGAAGCGGTGATCGAGCCGCTGGACAAGCACGGCCGCGTCTACCGCCTGCACGAACCGCAACGCCTCTTGCAGGCCGCCTGAGCGGCGGGCGCAACGCAGCTGTTCAGGCCCAGGAGTCGATCAGCGGTTCGGCCTGTTCGATCAGGAATTTCTTGAACGATTGCGCCGCGGGCGAGAGTTTTTTCTGGCTCAGGTGGGTGACGTACCACTTGCCGACGATGGGCATGCCGCTGATGTCCAGCAGGGCCAGGTGGCCGGCTGCCAGTTCGTGGCGCACCGTGCGCATGGAGAGGAAGGCCAGGCCCATGCCGGCCATGACGGCCTGCTTGATGGTCTCGTTGCTGGGCATCTCCATGGCCACCTTGATCGGCATCTCGTACTGCTCGAACAGGCGTTCCATGGCCGCGCGCGTGCCCGAACCCTGCTCGCGCACGACAAAGGGGTGGTCCTTGAGGATGTCGAAGGCCATGCGCTTGCGACGCACCAGCGGGTGGTCCGGCGGGGCCACGATGCCCAGCGGGTTGCTGGCAAAAGGCGTGGCCTCGCAGTCGAGGTTGGCGGGTGCGCGCCCCATGATCACCAGGTCCAGCTCGTTGCGCGAAAGCATGCCCAGGATGTTGTCGCGGTTGTCGATGTGCAGCGCGATGTCGATACCCGGCATCAGCTTGGTGAAGCGCACCAGCAGCATGGGCACGAAGTACTTGGCGGTGCTGACGATGCCCAGCTCGATGCGGCCCTTCTTGGCGCCCACGTGCTCGGCCATGCTGGCTTCCAGGTCCTTGAGCTTGCCCAGGGCGGCGATGGCGTGGGTCAGGAACTCCAGGCCGGCATGCGTGAGCTGGATGTTACGGCCGACTGGTTCTATCAGCGAAAGGCCGAAGGCCTCTTCCAGCTGGCGGATCTGCATGGACACGGCGGGCTGCGTGACAAACAGGCGTTCGGCCGCTCGGGAGACCGATTTTTCGCGGGCGACTTCGATGAAAGTCTGCAGTTGCTTGAGCGTGTAATTGCGCATGAAATCAAATCAGTTAATGCTGATATTTGCTTAAGCAAATATTATATTTGTTGATGAATCAGGCTCAGCTGGCGCCCAGCGGCGCCATGCGGATGTGGCGGCCGTACTGCTCGGCCAGGAAGACCTCGCCGCGCTCCAGGATGAAGTAGCGGAAGGCCTCGGCCGGCGGCGACAGCAGCTTGGACAGGGTGTGCACCACGTTCCAGGCGCGCACCACCGGGGCTCCCTGGACGTCGAGGATGGCCACCAGCTGGTTGTCCAGCTCCAGGCCGATGGTGTGCAGCGATAGAAAGCTCAGGCCCATGCCGGCCATGACGGCCTGTTTGATGGTTTCATTGCTCGACATCTCCATCGTGACCTTGGGCTCGAAGTTCGCATCGCCGAAAAACTTCTCCATGGCCGCGCGCGTGCCCGAGCCCTGCTCGCGCACGATGAAGCTGTAGGGCTGCAGGGATGGCACATCCAGGTGGCCGCGCTTGAGCAGCGGGTGGTCCACCGGCGCCACGAAGACGTGCGGGTGGGCGGCAAAGGGCTCGGCGCGCGTGGCCATTTCCTTCGGGGGGCGCCCCATGATGGCGATGTCCACCTCGTTGCCCTGCAGCATCTTGAGCAACTGCTCCCGGTTGCCGACGATCAGGCGCACCTCGATGCCCTCGTGCTCGCGCTGGAACTCGGCCAGCAGGCGCGGCAGGAAGTACTTGGCCGTGCTGACCATGCCAATGGTCAGCGTGCCGATCTCCAGTTTCTGCAGGCGCGCAGCGGCATCCTCGGCGTCCTTGAGCGTGGCCAGGATCTTGCGCGCGTAGACCAGCATGTACTCGCCGGCCGTGGTCAGCGCCACCTGGCGCCCGCTGCGCTCGAAAAGCGGCAGGCCCACGTGGCCCTCGAGTTCCTTGATCTGCATGGTCACGGCCGGCGGGGTCAGGTGCATGGCCAGCGCGGCCTTGCTGAAACTGAGCTGGCGGGCGACCTCGCTGAACACCCGGAGTTGGCGAAAGGTGGCGTTCTTCATTAAGCAATCACTTAATCAAAAGCAAATAAAGTTTGAATTTACCTTATTTCGCTAAATCCTTATATTTCACCCATCAGGAATTTCATCCCCCAGGAGCGATAGATGAGCGACTCGACCCAGATCACCGATGCCAAGAAGCGCTACAGCGCAGGCGTCCTGAAATACAAGCAGATGGGCTATTGGATGCCCGACTACGTGCCCAAGGAGACGGACACGATCTGCCTGTTCCGCATCACGCCGCAGGAGGGCGTCGATCCGGAAGAGGCCGCCGCCGCCGTGGCCGGCGAATCCTCCACCGCCACCTGGACGGTGGTATGGACCGACCGCCTGACCGCCTGCGACAGCTACCGCGCCAAGGCCTACCGCGTGCAGCCGGTGCCAAACAACCCCGGCCAGTATTTCGCCTGGGTCGCCTATGACCTGATCCTGTTCGAAGAGGGCTCGATCTCCAACATGACGGCCAGCCTGATCGGCAATGTGTTCTCCTTCAAGCCGCTGAAAGCCGCCCGTCTGGAGGACATCCGCATCCCGGTGGCCTACCTCAAGACCTTCAAGGGCCCGCCGACCGGTCTGGTGGTCGAGCGCGAGCGTCTGGACAAGTTCGGCCGCCCCCTGCTGGGCGCCACCACCAAGCCCAAGCTGGGCCTGTCGGGCCGCAACTACGGCCGCGTGATCTATGAAGGCCTCAAGGGCGGCCTGGACTTCATGAAGGACGACGAGAACATCAACTCGCAGCCTTTCATGCATTGGCGTGACCGTTTCCTCTACGTGATGGACGGCGTCAACAAGGCGCAGGCCGTGACCGGCGAGGTCAAGGGCAGCTACCTGAACGTGACCGGCGCCACGATGGAAGACATCTACGAGCGTGCCGAGTTCGCCAAGGAGCTGGGCTCCGTCGTGATCATGCTGGACCTGGTGATCGGCTGGTCCGCCATCCAGTCCATGGCCAACTGGGCCCGCAAGAACGACATGATCGTGCACATGCACCGTGCCGGCCACGGAACCTACACCCGCCAGAAGAACCACGGCGTGTCTTTCCGCGTGATCGCCAAGTGGCTGCGCATGGCCGGTGTCGACCACCTGCACACCGGCACCGCCGTGGGCAAGCTCGAAGGCGACCCGATGACCGTGCAGGGCTACTACAACGTCTGCCGCGACAGCTACACCAAGGCTGACCTGCCGCGCGGCCTGTTCTTCGACCAGGACTGGGCTGACACCAAGAAGGTGATGCCGGTGGCTTCGGGCGGCATCCATGCCGGCCAGATGCACCAGCTGATCGACCTCTTCGGCGACGACGTGATCCTGCAATTCGGCGGCGGCACCATCGGCCATCCGCAGGGCATCCAGGCCGGCGCCGTGGCCAACCGCGTGGCGCTGGAGTGCATGGTCAAGGCGCGCAACGAAGGCAAGGACATCAAGAACGAAGGTCCGGAGATCCTGAAGAAGGCCGCCCAGACCTGTGGTCCGCTGAAGGCCGCGCTGGACACCTGGGGCGACATCAGCTTCAACTACCAGTCCACCGACAGCAGCGACTTCGCCGTCACGCCCGCTGTGGCCTGAAATACATGGCCCCCACGCTTGCCGCTACGCGTGCTGCGCTGCCCCCCGAGGGGGCCGTGCCCGCCTTGGGGCGGCCCGGCGGCGGGCACCTGCATCACCAACACAATTGGAGTTACCGACCATGATGACCAACCCCACCGGCCGCCTGACCCAGGGCCAGTTCAGCTTCCTGCCCGACCTGAGTGACGCCGAGATCACGCTGCAGATCGAATACGGCCTCAAGAAGGGCTACGCCTGGAGCGTGGAATACACCGACGATCCGCACCCGCGCAACACCTACTGGGAAATGTTCGGCATGCCCATGTTCGACCTGCAGGATGCGGCCGGCGTGTTGATGGAAGTGAAGAACTGCCGCAAGGCTTTTCCGAACCACTACATCCGCCTGATGGCCTTCGACTCCACGCGTGGCGTCGAGTCCATCGTGATGAGCTTCATCGTCAACCGGCCGAAGGACGAGCCCGGCTTCATGCTGGAGCGTCAGGAGATGCAGGGCCGTTCGCTGCGCTACACCACGCGCGGCTACGGTGCCGACAAACCCGAAGGCAAGCGCTATTAATTGAGTAGCAGTCCAGCCCTGTTGCCACGAGCATCAGGGCTGGCACGACAGGACCGCTTCGACCTATGAGTGCCCCCAGCTATTCCATTCCCGGCGTGACGTCGGCGCCTGCGCGCGCCGAGGCTGCCGCCGAAGACGCCACCACCCTGGCGATGGTGGACAGCGGCGCGCGCAGCGTGGCGCAGGTGCTGGCGCAATCGCAGGTCGAAGATGTCCTGGCCGAACTGGACCGTGATCTGGTCGGCCTGGCGCCGGTCAAGGCGCGCATCCGCGACATCGCCGCGTTGCTGGTGATCGACAAGCTGCGCATCAACCTGGGCCTGACGAGTCAGGCGCCCAGCCTGCACATGAGCTTCACCGGCAACCCGGGTACGGGCAAGACCACGGTGGCCCTGCGCATGGCGCAGATCCTGCACCGCCTGGGTTATGTGCGCAAAGGCCATCTGGTGGCGGTCACGCGTGACGACCTGGTGGGCCAGTACATCGGCCACACCGCGCCCAAGACCAAGGAAGTGCTCAAGAAGGCGATGGGGGGCGTGCTCTTCATCGACGAGGCTTATTACCTCTACCGGCCCGAGAACGAGCGCGACTACGGGCAGGAGGCCATCGAGATCCTGCTGCAGGTGATGGAAAACCAGCGCGACGACCTGGTGGTGATCCTGGCCGGCTACAAGGACCGGATGGACACCTTCTTCCAGTCCAACCCCGGCATGTCCTCGCGCATTGCGCACCATCTGGACTTTCCCGACTACTCGGTGGGCGAGCTGATGCAGATTTCCGGGAAAATGCTGGGGACGCAGAATTACCGCTTCGGCCCCGGTGCGGCCGAGGCCTTCGACCGCTACCTGCAACTGCGCATCGGCCAGCCGCATTTCGCCAACGCACGCAGCGTGCGCAACGCGCTGGACCGGGCCCGTCTGCGCCAGGCCAGCCGCCTGTTTGCCGAGCGCGACCGCGAACTGACCCGGGACGACCTGACGACCATCGAGGCGCAGGACATCCTGGCCAGCCGATTGTTCAAAACCGAGTGAGGTTCACCATGACCCAGCCCACGCTACAAGCCCTGATCTTCGACGTCGACGGCACCATTGCCGATACCGAGAGCCTGCACCTGGAGGCTTTCAACTATGCCTTCAATGAGCTGGACCTGGGCTGGCACTGGGACGAGGCGCTGTACACCGAGCTGCTGGAAGTCTCCGGCGGCAAGGAGCGCGTCCAGCACTACTGGAAGCGGATCAACGCCGATGTGAAGGCGCTGGACGCGCAGGCGGTGCAGCAGACCGTCAACCGCATCCACGAGCTCAAGACCGCCTATTACGAGGGGGCCATCAACGCCGGTGCCGTGGGCCTGCGCCCGGGCATCCTCGAGCTGTTCGATGAAGCCGCCGGCGCCGGCGTGCAGCTGGCCATTGCCACCACCACCTCGCCGGTCAACATCGCAGCCCTGCTGCGCCGGGCCATGGGGCCGGGCTGGCGCCACGCCTTCGCGGCCATCGGGGACGGCTCCACGGCGCCGCTGAAGAAGCCGCACCCCATGGTGTACGTCCAGATCCTGCAGACCCTGCAGCTCGATCCGCGGGCCTGCCTGGCCTTCGAGGATTCGGGCAACGGCCTGAAGGCGGCCACCCTGGCCGGCCTGGCCACGGTGATCACGCCCACCCAGTACACCCGCCACCACGACTTCAGCCGCGCCATGCATGTGCTGCCCGACCTGGGCAAGGTGCACCTGGCGGACCTGCAGCAATGGCACCAGGCGCACTGGTCCGGTGAACGCCTCCTGACCGTCGATCAATAAAGAGACCCATCCATCATGCCGCTGTCCAAACGCACCACCCTGACCCAGTTCCTGATCGAGGAGCGCCGTCGTTTCCCGGACGCCCGGGGCGATTTCAATGCGCTGATCCTCGACGTGGCGCTGGCCTGCAAGGCCATCGCGCGCGCCGTCGCCTTCGGCGAACTCGGTGGGGTGCTGGGCAACCAGGCCAGCGAAGCCGGTGCGGCCATCAATGTGCAGGGCGAGACGCAGAAGAAGCTCGACGTGTTGAGCAACGAGCTCTTCACGCGCCTCAACGAGTGGGGTGGGCACCTGGCGGGCATGGCCTCCGAGGAGATGGACCTGCCCTACCAGATCCCGGCCAAGCATCCACGGGGCAAGTACCTGCTGGTGTTCGATCCGCTGGACGGCTCCAGCAACATCGACGTCAATGTCTCGGTGGGCAGCATCTTCTCCGTCCTGCGGGCGCCGCAGGAGGTGGTGGCCTCGGGTCGCGATGTCGTCGAGGCCGATTTTCTGCAGCCCGGCACGCAGCAGGTGGCAGCGGGTTACGCGCTCTACGGCCCCACCACCATGCTGGTGCTGACGGTGGGCAACGGTGTCAATGGTTTCACGCTCGACCCTAACCTGGGCGAGTTCATGCTCACGCATCCGAAGCTGCAGATCCCGGCCGATACCCAGGAATTCGCCATCAACGCGTCCAACAGCCGCTTCTGGGAAGCGCCGATCCGACGCTACGTGGACGAGTGCCTGGCGGGCAAGACCGGCCCCCGGGTCAAGGACTTCAATATGCGCTGGATTGCTTCCATGGTGGCCGAAGCGCACCGCATCCTGATGCGCGGCGGGGTCTTCATGTACCCCAAGGACAGCAAGGAGCCGGCCAAGAACGGCCGCCTGCGCCTGCTGTACGAGGCCAACCCCGTGGGTTTCATCATGGAGCAGGCGGGCGGCCGCGCCAGCACGGGGCGCCAGCCGATGTTGGCGGTGCAGCCGACCTCGCTGCACCAGCGCATCGGCCTGATCTTCGGCTCGAAGAACGAAGTGGAGCGCATCGAGCGCTACCACGCCGAGCCGATCAAGATCGAGAACGACAGCCCGCTGTTTGCCGAACGCGGCCTTTTTAGAGTATGACCCCCCTGAGTGCCCTGCGGGCCCTTCCCCCCAAGGGGGGACGACACCAGCGGCCCGGCGAAGCCGGTTCCGCGGTGTCCCGCGCGAACACAAGGCAGCAGGCAATTGGGTTGTGCAACCAGGATTTTTTAGTTCCAGGAGACCTTTGTGTCTGAACGTCATCCCATCATCGCGATCACCGGCTCATCGGGGGCCGGTACGTCCACCGTGACGCGCACCTTCGCCAACATCTTCCGCCGCGAAGGCGTGAAGGCCGCCATCATCGAGGGCGACAGCTTCCACCGTTTCGACCGCAAGGAGATGAAACGCAAGGCGGCCGAGGCCGAGAAGACGGGCAACAAGCACTTCAGCCACTTCGGCTCCGACAACAACCTGTTCGGAGAGCTCGAGAGCCTGTTCGCCACCTATGCCAGATCCGGCACCGGGAAGGCGCGCAAATACCTGCACAACGATGAAGAAGCCGCGCCCTACAAGCAGGAGCCCGGCACCTTCACCCCCTGGGAAGATCTGCCCGGCGACACCGACATGCTGTTCTACGAAGGCCTGCACGGTGCCGTGGTCACGCCCGAGCACAACATCGCCCAGCACCCGGACCTGCGCATCGGTGTGGTGCCGGTGATCAACCTGGAGTGGATCCAGAAGCTCTGGCGCGACAAGCACCAGCGCGGCTACAGCACCGAAGCGGTGACCGACACCATCCTGCGTCGCATGCCCGACTATGTGAACTACATCGTGCCGCAATTCGCGCACACGCATGTGAACTTCCAGCGCGTGCCCATGGTGGATACCTCCAATCCCTTCATCTCGCGCGACATCCCCTCGGCCGACGAGAGCATGGTGGTGATCCGCTTCGCCAACCCCAAGGGCATCGACTTCCCCTACCTGCTGGGCATGATCGACAACTCCTGGATGAGCCGGGCCAACACCATCTGCGTGCCCGGCGGCAAGATGGAACTGGCCATGCAGCTGATCTTCACGCCCTTCGTCTGGCGCATGATGGAACGGCGCAAGCGCGCGCTGGGGGCGAACTGAGATGAGCGCAGTGATGACACCGCCCACGCCCGAACTCGCCCGCCGCATGGCCAACGCCATCCGCATGCTGGCGGTCGACGCCGTCGAGCAGGCCAAGTCCGGCCACCCCGGTGCGCCCATGGGCATGGCCGACATCGCCGAGGTGCTGTGGAACCGCCACCTGCGCCACAACCCGGCCAATCCGCAGTGGGCCGACCGCGACCGTTTCGTGCTCTCCAACGGCCACGGCTCCATGCTGCTCTACGCCTTGCTGCACCTCACCGGTTATGACCTGCCGATGGAGGAGCTCAAGCGCTTTCGCCAGCTGCACAGCAAGACCGCGGGCCACCCCGAAGTGGGTGTGACACCCGGTGTGGAAACCACCACCGGCCCCCTGGGCCAGGGCATCGCCAATGCCGTGGGCATGGCGCTGGCCGAGAAGCTGCTGGCTGCCGAGTTCAACCGCGACGAGCTGACCATCGTGGATCACCACACCTACACCTTCCTCGGTGACGGTTGCATGATGGAGGGCATCAGCCACGAGGCCTGCTCGCTGGCCGGCACGTTGCGCCTGTCCAAGCTCATCGCGCTTTACGACGACAACGGCATCTCCATCGACGGCCATGTCGAAGGCTGGTTCACCGACGACACGCCGGCGCGTTTCCGCGCCTATGGCTGGCATGTGATCCCCGATGTCGATGGTCACGACCCTGCCGCCATCGACCGCGCCATCGCCCAGGCGCGCGCGCAGGCGCAGCGCTCCGACGGCAAGCCCACGCTGATCTGCTGCAAGACCGTGATCGGCCAGGGTTCGCCCAACAAGGCCGGTACGCACGACGTGCATGGCGCGGCACTTGGCGCGGCCGAAGTGGCCGCCACGCGCGAAGCGCTGGGCTGGACCGCCGCGCCCTTCGAGATTCCAGCCGACGTGGCCCAGGCCTGGCATGCCGTGGCGCGCGGCCAGGCCCTGCAGGAGGCGTGGCGGCAGCGTTTCGAGCGCTACCGCACGCTCTACCCGGAGGATGCGGCCGAGTTCGAGCGCCGCATGCAGGGCGACCTGCTGCCCGCATTCGGCGAGCGTCTGGCTCAGATCTTCGAGTCCGTTGCCGCGCGCACCGAGGCCGTGGCCACGCGCAAGGCCAGCCAGAATGCGCTGGACCTGCTGGCCCCGCTGTTGCCCGAGTTCTTCGGCGGCAGCGCCGACCTGACCGGCTCCAACCTGACCAACTTCAAGAACTGTACGCTGGCCGGGCGTGACGTCTGGGGCAACCATCTGTCCTACGGCGTGCGTGAATTCGGCATGGCGGCCATCATGAACGGCATCGGTCTGCATGGGGGTTACATCCCCTACGGCGGCACTTTCCTGACCTTCAGCGACTACTCGCGCAACGCCATCCGCATGGCTGCGCTGATGAAGCAGCGTGTGGTGCATGTGTTCACGCACGACTCCATCGGCCTGGGCGAGGATGGTCCGACGCACCAGTCGGTCGAGCACGTGCCCTCGCTGCGCATCATTCCCAACCTGGACGTCTGGCGTCCGGCCGACAGCCTGGAGACGACGGTGGCCTGGGTCTGCGCCATCGAACGCCGGGACGGCCCCAGCGCGCTGGCCCTGTCGCGGCAGAACCTGCCACGCCTGGCCGATCGTGCCGAGCTGGCCACCCACATCCGCCGCGGCGGCTACATCCTGGCCGAGCGGGATGAGCCCGAGGCCGTGATCATCGCCACCGGCTCCGAGACCACGCTGGCCATGCAGGCGCACGAGCAACTGGCCAAGGAAGGCATCAGCACGCGTGTGGTGTCCATGCCCTGCAGCAATGTGTTCGATCGCCAGCCTTCGTCCTACCAGGACGCCGTGCTGCCGCTGGACCTGCCCGCCGTGGCGGTGGAGGCTGCGCACCCGGATTTCTGGCGCAAGTACGTCGGGCGCCGCGGTCACGTGGTGGGCATCGCCAGCTTCGGCGAGTCGGCGCCGGCCAAGGACCTGTACCCGCACTTTGGCATCACGGTGCAAGCCATCGTGCAGGCCGTGCGGGAACGGGTGCAGCAAGGTGCCCCAGCGGTCGCCTGATTTTTTCAGATGGACTTCCATGAATAAGCAAGTAAGCGCATCTTTCGATCTGGTGATGTTCGACCTGGACGGCACGCTGATCGAGACCGCTCCCGAAATCTGCGACGCCGTCAACGACACGCTGCAGCACTTTGGCCTGGCGCAGGTGGTTCAGGACCAGGTGGACCGCTGGATCGGCCACGGCACGCGCGAGCTGCTGGTGCAGGCGCTGGCCCAGGTGCGCCGGCTCACGGCGGAGGAGGTTCGCCGCTGTGATGACCTGCCCCTGATCGCCGCCGAATTCGATCGCCATTACCAGCGCCGTTGCGGCACGCGCAGCCATCTCTATCCCCATGTGCGCGAGGTGCTCAAGAGCTTGCGCGCCCAGGGCATCTATCTGGCGGTGGTCACCAACAAGGAGGCGCGGTACACGCGCACCGTGCTGGCTGCGCACGACCTGGCGCCGATGTTCGACCGCGTGGTCAGTGGCGACACCCTGCCCACCAAGAAGCCCGATCCGGCCGGCATCCACAGCTGCCTGGTGCAGTTCCAGGTGGACGCCGCGCGCGCGCTTTTCGTCGGCGACTCGTCGATCGACGTGGCCAGCGCGCGCAATGCCGGTGTACCGGTCTGGGCACTGCCCTATGGCTACAACATGGGCCAGCCCATCGAGGCCTGCGGGCCCGATCGCGTGATTCCCGACTTCCGCCCGTTAGTGAATTGACAACGCATTCGAGGAGAGTTTTGTGACGATCAAGGTAGGCATCAACGGCTTCGGCCGCATCGGACGCAACGTGCTGCGGTCGGCCGTGGCGAACTTCAAG
>NZ_JBXAQQ010000005.1:0-313131 GCF_058807395.1 Hylemonella sp. GW821-FHT12C09
TCCTTCTTGTCCTCGTCATTGATATCTCCTGAACACATCATGTTATTGAATGTGTCCGGGGAATCGGGGGAAGCCCAGTGGGTTCTCTACGCCCCTTCGCAGAGCCCATAAAGCCAATGTAAAGGCGACTTACTAGAAGCCGGACGCGGTCCAGCGGCGTTTGATTCGAGTCGGACATACGGATTCAAGAATAACTGAGTGCCATTAGCATTTTCTCCGATTCGGCGGATGTGATCTGAGCGGGCGGCTGCGCTTGAATCCAGCTTGACATACAACAGATGAAGTCGCTAAGGGTGAGCCAACTACCGGCTCAGGACGCTTGCTTCCCGGCAAGCGAAAAAGTTAGTTGCGACTCTTGTCAGGAATCGAGCCTAGGCGGCAAGGGTTCTCGGTCCGGGATAGCGGTCAATCGCTGGCATGACATGGGTACCCACGGCGATCTCCAGTGACAGTGCGGTTGAGCGATCGCTTCGCGCTCTGAACCAGCCGGCCGGGCTGAGATTTGCCAAATGACCGGTACTGCCGTCAGGGGTCATTGGCGCTCCTAAACTAAGTGACGGCAGCCAGCCTGAAGAAGACGTCCAGGGGATCCACTAACCCGGTAGTATGTATGACTAAAAGGATGTGATAGCTAACCAACCCGCTTTCCTATAGAGACTGGAATGCTCACCAACCTCTACCTCTTTCTTGACTTTGATGGCGTTCTGCATCCTGAAGGCGTAGGCCCTGAACTCGAATTCTGTCATCTTCAAGGTTTCGAGAACCTGATGCGGCAATACCCTCAGGTGCGGATCGTCTTCTCTTCCTCGTGGCGCCTACACCTACCGTTTGAAAAGCTGATTTCTTTCTTTTCGAGTGATCTCCAGAGTCGAATTGTTGGCGTAACCCCGCATCTTCAGGAATTGGAGAGCAAACAAGGACACCGCCAAAGGGAATGTGAGCAATGGCTAACGTCAAACGCGCCTGGAGCCGCCTGGTTGGCTGTGGATGATCGCGCAAGCTACTTCGACGCCGTCTGTCCTCAGCTGGTTTTATTACCTCATATCCATGATGGAGGGACTGGGTTGGAGGGTGAAGCCCTGGTTTTGCTTCGGCGGCGAATAGACAAAGAGATTGGCTGCCTGGGGAGGTCCTAGCTCTGGACGCAATGATGACCGTTTTTAGGCTGACAGCGGCCGTTGAGCAACGTCCGCTTTGCAGCACTGCGCTTTGGCAAGGTGTCGAAACGACGATGGCACGGATACCTCATCGTTGGCGCCTACGTCAGCGAATTGGCTCGGATGGACCTTGACTATATTTTTATGGAGCCCCACGAGGGGTGCTTTTGGGCGAGCTCTTGGTTTGTGGAAATACTCCGACTCTCGATTGCAGGTCATTCATGCGCTCTTCTAAATCCCTCAATCTCCGGGTCAAGATGCCAATCTGCGCATTTGCCTCAACCAGCAGCCCGGCGGCAGCATCGCGTTGCTTTTTGAGGTCGGCTATCGTCTCCCGTGCGGCACGGCTGTGCTGTCGCTGTTTGAGCAGCTTCTGTCGCTCCGACTCCGGGAGTTCGCCCCCATGAGCCGCCAGGTAGTTCTGAATCTCGGCGACAAGCGACGGGAATCGGGACTTGCGAAGCGCAGATGGATCACACCCGGCTTCCTTTGCGACGTTGTTTTGGCTCACCCGGGTACCTGCTGGTAGCACTTTCGGCATACCGACTTTCAGGCGCTCAAATGCCGCGCAGAAATTGGCTTCAGCGGTCTTCGTTTTTGACGATTTCATAGTATTTCCTTATGGCACGCTTCTCTGCTTGCAGGCGTTTATGCCGTGGACTGTCAAGGTGAACGATCTTCAACTGATCGTCGATCACCTTTTCATATGTCATGATCTCGCGCTCTTTGGTGATATCCAGCAAAAGGTCGGGGCAACCCTTGCCGTCATCTCCCCCAAGGCAATGCGCGATGGCTTCATGCCCGCCATAAGGACAAGTACTGTTCTTGACGCAGAACCCTGCGCGTATGCACCGCGCGCCGATCTTGCCCTGCCGTGCCGCCTTGTCCAAATCAAGCGCTTCCGTGTCCTTAATGAAAGTGACAATCGCGACCTTTCTCTCTGGACCGAGCGGACTAATAAATTGGGGTGACTGCAATTTGCGAAGCTCCCGTCCGTATTCCTGATACATTGCCTTGAGAAAGAGTGTTCGGGTCTCTTGGTTTAGGTTCAATCGCGAATGATTGCGACCGTAGTAAAGGGTCATCACGCGAGTCTGGTGTTTCAACAGGAGCTGCAGGGATGGTTCGTCCACTAGGCCAGAGGACAGCATGTTGACCGCTCCGGTACGACGCAATTGGTGCCACCCGAAACGCCACTGTGCCCCTAGCTTGAATTCGTCCGAATTCAGGCTCGGAGTGATCAAGCGCACAGTTCGCAGGTCCTCTCTAGTGAGGGTGAGTTCCTTGGCATCAAATAACTGAGGATAGGATTTCATCAATTCCGAATAGCTCACCGCTCTTGGGCGTATGCGGTATGAATTGCTCTTTCCCCGGCTCCATGGTTCGTATTGATACGAGATCAGAAACGGGTTTGCCTTGTCGGCAGGCGTCAGGCCAATGCCGTCACGCTCGCTGGCGCACTGCATTCGCATCCCAGCAATATGTGTCATCGCCTCAACAGCCAACTCTGCGCTCCCGCTAACCGGCCAGCGGGCATCGGCATCCGGATCCGTCTTGGTCGTCTCGCCCCGTACCATGTAAATGTCGCCAAACCTCTCGTCCTTCTCTACCACGAGACAGTCTGCGCGCAGGTTCCAGCCTTCTTCGATTCGCATCAGCGAAAAGTTGAGCAGGTAGGACAATCCTGCCTTGGAGACCAGATCTAGGTATTGCGAAAACATTGCAATCTGCTTTTCCCCCTTCTCGCCGGTGAAGGGGCCAATCCACTTCTCAATCATTTTGGTGACGCCGAACCGGTCAGCTGTCAGCTTGAATGCGCCGTGAAAGTGGCACCCCTTTCGTCTATTTCTATCGCGAACCTGAAATGGTGACCTCGAACCGTCTGCCTTTGCATTGACCGCGCGCTTCAGTGACCCGTAGTTTGTCGCGTGGACATCGAGGCAAAACGCAAAGCACGCCGCCACCTGCTCCCGATGGGCAAGATACTCAGTCAGGCATTCGCGAATGCGAGAGACCTGATAAGACCAGATTCGTGGCGGGATATAGGGGGTCTGTTCCTCGTGGTGCTCGGGTGCGAGAGCAGCCAGCCGCGCTAACCCGTCCTTGTCCAACAAACAAAACCCGAGGTCATCGCGCGCATCCAAAAGTTCGTGCAGGACGGTAACTGCGAAGTCGAAAGATGATGGAGCCAGTGCCCTTGCTACCTTGTCGAGTACCCTCGGGAAGCGCATGAGGTCTGTCGCCACAATGCCTTCTTCGGTGCACGTTACGAAAATGGGCTTGATCACCGTGATCTTATACTTCAGCGAGTGTGCATTTCTACAGCCTTGGTAGCCGAATAGGAACCACGCTGCACACTGTCGCAAGATATCGCCGTTGGGCTTGTCCGTGCGCGCGCCCCTAGTCTTGCCATCCCCAAAATTCAGTTTTAGCGGTTTCCCGGCCCAGACATCGAGTGGCCAGACGGAATCGCTAAAGACGCATTGCGCTACTCCATTGGCATCCCGAATTGGTGACCAATCGGGGGGCGGCGGCCAGCTCGGCGGCCGAAAGTTTCTTGCCACCATATGCGCCAGTGGCCAATCGATCTGCAAGCCCAGTTGTTCAAGCTTCACGGTCGTTGCTCCCTGCCTGTCCATCTTCGATCATCCCAGCCCAGTCGGGGTGATATCGGCCTTCCGCAATGCGTAACTCCGCCTCCATGACCCACGCTGCCCGCTTCGAGTTGGAATCACGGATAAATGCCAGTTTGGCTGTCAGGCGGTCAATGGCCAGTTCGGCGGGGTGCTGAGCCAGTTCCTTCTTCGACTCGGGCTGTCGGTGGGATGCAAGCTCATAGGACTTGAGCAACCGGTAACTTGTCAGCGACCACACGTGATCCAGGCTGTCGATGTCCCGCTGGTGGGTACAGAACAGGCAGCCGGCTGGGGTCAGGCAGTCCGGCTTCGTGGCGGTTGCTGGAGCATCTGGGATCGACTCGGGTTCGCTGCCCTTGCAGGAACCTGGCCCTACTGCTGCCAGCGCTGGATCGTGCTTGGTCCAATAGCCTTTGATCTGCACCATAGCCCTTTGCAGGCTTGGTTTCTCATAGAAGCCGATCAGAGTTTTCTTGGCATGCTGTTTCTCCTCAGCCGTTAGGTCGGGATCGTTTGTACGTCTGAGCATCCAATTGACGTTAGTGTTGCGCAGAGCAGTCGGCGGCAGGTACTTGATGCCGGCGCGTTGGCAGCGCTCTTTGATCATGTCAAATTGGGGTGGTGTCTCGCTGTGGCGCCCATATCCGATCAGCGGAAACAGCAGGCCATCGGGATCATCCGGAAAGATGGTCGCGCGCCATTTCAGATAGCGATCGAAGACCTTACGATACGCCGAGTAAATCTCGAACACCACTGGTCCCCAGCGCCGATGCTTGTAGGTACGCACTTCAAAGCCATGTGTCGAGGGTTTGAACTTCCATTGATCCATGCGTACTTGATGCACCTGCGCCAGATTGATGGTCGGTTGCCCCATGAGCATGAACATCTCGCTCATGATGCGAAGATTGACTAGGGGATACCGAGTGCGCAGCGTGCGATCCGCTTCATATTCCTTGCGCTCCTTCGCTGACCTTTTCGCCAAATAATTCGCATGCCTAGAGTACTTGGGGTTCGGCGCTTTACGGGTCTCAGGCCGTTTTAATCCCGACCATTCCTTCAGCACCTTGCCATTTCGTAAGCCGATGCTTAGCGGCAACGGTCCCCAGACTGCATCGACACTGAGGCTATCCGCAATATCCAGTAGAAAGTGGCCGAACGCAAAGGTGTCCTCCAAATTCTGCTTGTCGGCCTTGGCGCTAACCGCGCGTAGGCCGCGTTTGGTTCTTCGCAATCGAGTCGTCTTGATGATGGGCTTATTCCGCCCGAGCACACGATCCACGATCGATCCCACAAGTTTCCCTTGGCTGTAGGCTGTTCTCTCGCTAAATCCTTCTCCGACCATCACACGTTGCAACAGTGCGTCGGTCCAGTGCTGGTAGCTGCTCGCGAACGATTCCAAATCGAGCGGGTTGCCGGTCTCATCGGCCCAGTGAAAGAAAACCCTAAGCGTGGTAAACCGCGTCTTTACAGTAGGTCGTCTGCCACCACGCCCTAGATAATTTGCGAGCGTCTCATGTATACGTTTGACCAGTTCGATGCGTTCCACCAAGGGGCGACCTAGTTCCCCGGCATCAATCATTCTGTCGACCACCCTGGCGTTCGAGCCTGCGCCTCCCTTGTATAGCAGCCAGCGCAAGTCCCAATGTGTTTCGTTCCTGCCATAGGTAATCGCGGGAAACGTCAGGTCGGGCAGATGAAATTCAAGCAAGGTCGCTCCCTCGGCGCGATCTCAGGCCGAGAAAGGCTTCGGTGAATTCGTTGGCGACCTCGATCTTGATAGGGGTCTGCTCGACGAATTTGATGTAACGGAGGGTTGTCTCGATGTCCTTGTGAAGCATGGCGTCGCTGACAAACGTCAAGACGGCCTTGGGGTCATATCCCTTCTCCAACAGGGTCACAGTGAGCCACGTGCCAAAGGTTGCCCGCGTCATGTGGAAGTGGAAGTGCTTCATGAACTTCAAACCAGCTTGTGTCGCTGCTCGACGCAAGTCGACCATCGCTCGGCCAATTGCCGTGCCCGACGCGGACTCACGGTCCGCGTAACGATGACCAAAGCGCGTCAGAAAGATGAGATCCCTGTTCCCTTGTGGTGCAAGGACTTCGCGTTTGAGGCGGCGCGGATCGGTCGCATAGTCGGACAGTGCATGGAATAGCCAGTCAGGGACCATGATGCGGCCCTGCACATCGAACTTGGTTGCCACGTAGGGCTTGTGACCGGGTCCCACGGCGAGGTAGATGAAACCGGGAACGGCCGGGTCAGAAACCGCGTTCTCGAGCGTACCTTTTTTCAAATCAGTAATGGTCTCAATGCGGGCACCCGAGTAGAAACCGAGCTGAAGCATTAGATTCAATTCGGCGCTGGCATGGCCCTCATGCTGCGTGAAAGACAGCAATTGGTCCATTTGCTCCTTGGTGATCGGAGTCAGCCCATCCTCCAGCCGCAGGCCGTGCCGCGCCCGATTGGGAATTGCCAGGTCGGTACTGGAGAGCAGCATCGTGCGTTCGAAGCCAACAGCGTCGTGGAAACGGTGTACGACCTGCCGCTCCTGCCAAAGGGGCGCATCCCGACCAATGAAGTCGTTGACGCGAGCATACCGATAGAAATGGATCGTGGCGTTCATGCGCTGGCTGGCGGTCGACGGGGCGAGCAAGCCATACTTGTCGCGCATCTCAATCAGTTTTTTGCGCCACCGGATCAGTACGCGGTCACGCTCCAGCATGGGGAAATGCCGCCAGTCCAAGCCCTCGGCCTCCAGCCATTCGGCGTACTTGTGCAAGTGCCTCAGATTGGACTGAACAGTCTTGAGATCAGTTTTGCCCGAGGTCGCACGTTCGTGTGCCCACAGATTTGCCTCTACCCAAGGCGTGCCATCGGCCCAGAACAGTTGCGGCAGGTTCCTGGTTGGTCGACAGGCGGTATCGTGCTCCCAAGTCACCTCGCCGTCATCCGCGACAGTGTGTCGATGTGGCTCATAGTCAATCAATTCCAACGAGGCCATCAGCCGGTCTGCCCCACCTGTGTTTAACGCACTAGCCTCTACAAGGTGGAAGTGCTGATCTTGAATCGCACCGCGATGTCGGCTGGCCGGGTGCTGCGATCCGCCCTGAGTGTTCGCACCTCGTCGACCGATACACAGCGTTGATTCGCGCCCGCCGAGGACAACTCGCCCGCCCATCGGCTCGCGCCCGTGGACGGCCCTACGGGTTCGTGAGTTCCCCACCGCTCCCCGACACTGACGCGCTTGTGCTGGACAACCCTTCTGGTTGCGCACACGCCGCTTGCCTTGCTATTTTTGTTCAATTGATTGTCCCAGTGCACGATCAAGATCCAGAGGAATCTCAGGTCGCCCTCGCTGGTTCAACGCTGTTCCAGTCACGATGGCGCTTAGCATGAGCCGGTTGTCTGGTTTCCGATAGATTGATTGATTGAATTGAAGGCGAATACGACCCTTGCGGTTGAGCGAAGTTCGAACTAAGAAGGTATCTCCACTGGTCAGAGAGGCCCTGAAGTCCGCTTCAATCCGAGTGACCACCAAACTGACGCCCTGTCGAGACAGTTCTCCAAACTTGATGCCGAGACTCATAAGAAACTCGTGTCGCGCGTGTTCCAAGTAGTTGAGATAGACCGCGTTGTTGACAACATGGTCCATATCACACTCGTAATCCCGGACCTTCAACTCAAGATCAGACACCTTCTCTAATGTGGTCGAAGCCTGATGGGGTGATACGATGAACATGTCCACATCGTAGCATCACGCAGCTGTGATGTCCATGCCTATATCACGCTCGTATCGGTGTCTTCCCAATAGACGCGGATCGGCAGTTCGTAGGCCATGCGGTTCCTAGCGGAGGAGTTGCCGCAAGCGCCCGACGGCAGCTTGCAGCTGGGGCAGGGCGCTGGCCGTGGAGAAGCGGATGTAGTGCTGCGTTTCGGCACTGCCGAAATCACGCCCCGGCGTGACGGCCACATGGGCCTGCTGCATGAGGGCGAAGCTCAGCTCCCAGCTGTCCTTGACGCCCAGCGTTTGGCAGGCCTGGGTGCAGTCGGCCCAGGCGTAGAAGGCGCCGTCGGGCATCACGGGCACCTTCAGGCCCAGTGCGTCCAGCGCCGGGATGAAGAAATCGCGCCGGGCCTTGAACTCAGCGCGGCGGCGTTCGTACTCGGCCAGGCTGTCGGCTTCGAAGCAGGCCAGCGCGGCGTGCTGCGCGATGGTGCTGGGGCAGATATAGAGGTTCTGCGCCAGGCGCTCGACCACAGGTACCAGCTCCTCGGGCAATACCAGCCAGCCCAGGCGCCAGCCCGTCATGCTGAAGTACTTGCTGAAGCTGTTGATGGAGATGATGTTGTCGTCGATCGACAGTGCGCTGTGCCCGTAGCGTTCGTCGTAGCTCAGTCCCAGGTAGATTTCGTCGACGAGGGTGATGCCGTCGTGCTCCTTCACCACCGCGTGGATGCGGCGCAGCTCGGCCGGATCAATGGAGGTGCCCGTCGGGTTGGAGGGCGAGGCCAGCAGCACGCCGCGCGTCTGCGGGCCCCAGGCCGCGCGCACCTGCTCGGCGCTGAGCTGGAAACGCTCGTCCGGCCCGGTGGGGATGAGCCGGGCGCTGCCCTCGGCAGCGCTGACGAAGTGCCGGTTGCAGGGGTAGCTCGGGTCCGGCATGAGGATCTCGTCGCCGGCCTCGACCAGGGCCAGGCAGGCCAGCTGCAGGGCGGCCGAGGCGCCGGCGGTGACGACGATGCGGCTGGCCGGCACGGTCAATCCAAAGCGTTGCGCGTACCAGGTGCTGATGCGCTCGCGCAGGGCAGGCAGGCCGGTGGCGTCGGTGTACTGGCTGCGGCCGGCGCGCACGGCGCGTTCGGCGGCGTCCTGCACCAGGGGTGGCGCCGTGAAATCGGGTTCGCCGATGTTCAGGAAGATCATGGGCGCGCTGCCTTGCGCCGCTTCGCGTGCCAGGGCCGAGGCGGCCTTGGCCACTTCCATCACGTAGAAGGGCTCGATTTTCTGGGCGCGACCTGCGATTCTCATGCGCCGGGTGTCAGCTCTTGGCCGGCTGGGCCTTGCCGCTGGCGCGATCGGCCGTCACCTCAGCAGCGCGCAGGGCGGGTGCCAGGCCATTGAGCACGCCGTTGACGTACTTGTGACCATCGGTGCCGCCGAAGGATTTGGCGAGCTCGATGCATTCATTGAGCACCACGCGCCAGGGCACATCCAGGCAGTGTTGCATCTCATAGGTCCCGATCCACATGACGGCGTGTTCGATGGGCGAGAGTTCGGCCAGCTTGCGGTCCAGCAGCGGGGTGATCAGGCGGTCGAGTTCCTCGGCCTGCGCCACGCAGCCGTGCAGCAGGGCGTCGTAATGCGCGGCGTCGGCCTTGGAAAAACCCGACAGGTCGCGGGTGAAGATGTCGATCTCGCTGGTCTCGTTGCGGCCGACCAGGTGCTGGTACAGGGCCTGCAGCGCGAATTCGCGGGCGCGGCTGCGGCCGGACTTGGCAGCGGATTTGCGCGGGGCGCCGGTGGCGGGAGCGGCGCTCATGCGACGTCTTCCAGCAGGTTGGCCATCTCCACGGCCACGCGGGCAGCGTCGCGGCCCTTGTCGGTCTGGCGCGCCACGGCCTGGTCCATGTTTTCCACCGTCAGGATCGCGTTGGCGATGGGCAGCTGGTAGTCCAGCGCGACGCGCGTGACGCCGGCGCCCGATTCGTTGGCCACGAGTTCGAAGTGGTAGGTCTCGCCGCGGATGATGCAGCCCAGGGCGATGAGTGCGTCGTAGCTGTTCTTCTCGGCCAGGGCCTGCAGGGCCAGCGGCACTTCCAGCGCGCCGGGCACCACGAGGTGGTCGATGTTCTTGGTCAACACCCCCAGCGCTGCGAGTTCGGCACGGCAGGCCTGGGCCAGGGCGTTGGTGATGCCTTCGTTGAAGCGGGCCTGCACAATGCCGATGGCCAGCTTGCGGCCGTCCAGCTTCGGATCGGTGGGTTGAAGATTGCCTTTGTCAGCGCCAAACATGTTGATTTCCTTGGTGTTATTTCTGCAGGTAGCCGGTGACTTCGAGGCCGTAGCCGACCATGCTGGGCAGGCGGCGCGGGTTGCCCATGAGGGTCATCTTGTGCACGCCGCAGTCGCGCAGGATCTGCGCCCCCACGCCATAGGTGCGCAGGTCCATGCGGCCGCGTTCGGGCCCGTGGCTGGAACGCGCCGTGCCCTCGAACTGGGCCAGCAGTTGCTCGGCGCTTTCGCCGCAGTTGAGCAGCACGACCACGCCCCGGTCTTCCGATGCGATGCGCTGGAGGCAGGCGTCCAGGCTCCAGGAATGCATGGTCCGGCCGATTTCCAGTGCGTCCAGCACCGAGAGCGGCTCGTGCACGCGCGCCAGCACCGTGTCCTGTGCACTCCACTGGCCGCGCACCAGGGCCAGGTGCACGCCCTGGCTGGGCTTGTCGCGGTAGGCGTGGGCGGTGAAGTCGCCGAAGGCGGTCTTGATGGGGCGGCTGCCGATCTTCTCGATCAGCGATTCGTTGCGGCTGCGGTGCTCGATGAGGTCGGCGATGGTGCCGATCTTCAGCCCGTGTTCGGCCGCGAAGGCCTGCAGGTCGGGCAGGCGGGCCATGGTGCCGTCGTCCTTCATGATCTCGCAGATCACGGCGGCGGGCGAGCAGCCGGCCATGGCCGACAGGTCGCAGCCGGCCTCGGTGTGGCCGGCGCGCATGAGCACACCGCCGTCCACGGCCTGCAGCGGGAAGATGTGACCGGGCTGCACCAGGTCTTCGGGCTTGGCGGTCGGGGCGACGGCGGCCTGTACGGTGCGTGCGCGGTCGGCGGCCGAGATGCCGGTGGTGACGCCGGTGGCGGCTTCGATGGAGACCGTGAAGGCGGTGCTGTAGACCGTGCCGTTGCGCGCGGCCATGGGCGGCAGGCGCAGGTATTCACAGCGTTCGCGCGTGAGGGTCAGGCAGATCAGGCCGCGGCCGAAGCGGGCCATGAAGTTGATCGCTTCGGGGGTGACGTGGTCGGCCGCCAGTACCAGGTCGCCCTCGTTCTCGCGGTCTTCCTCGTCCACGAGGATGACCATGCGGCCGGCGCGCATCTCGGCGACGATGTCTTCAACGGGCGAGATCGCCACGGGTGCTTTGGGGCTCATGTGCTTGCTTTCTGCGGGGTGGTGCCGGCGGCGAGCATGCGCTCGACGTAGCGGGCCACGGTATCGATTTCGAGGTTCACGCCCGAGCCCGCCTTGAGCGTGCCCAGGCTGGTGTTCTGCACCGTGTGCGGGATCAGGTTGATGCTGATTTCGCAGCCATGGCTGTTGTCGGCGACGCGGTTGACGGTCAGGCTCACGCCGTTGACGGTGATGGAGCCCTTGTAGGCCAGGTACTTTGCAAGTTCGGTCGGGGCCTGGATGCGCAGCTCCCAGCTTTCGCCCACCTGGGCGAAGTGGCTCACCGTGCCCACGCCATCCACATGGCCGGAGACGATGTGTCCACCCAGGCGGTCGCCGGCGCGCAGGGCTTTTTCCAGGTTGACCTGCGCGTCCTGGTCGAGACCGGTGGTCTTGGCCAGCGATTCGGCCGAGATGTCGATGGTGAACTGCTGCCGGGGAAGGTCCAGGCTGGTGACCGTCATGCAGGCGCCGTTGAGGGCGATGCTGTCACCCAGACCGACATCGTCCAGGAAAGCGGACGGGCAGGTGATCGCGAGGCGCTTGCCATGCTGTAAAGAGCTTCCCAGGTCGTGACTGGCGACGATGCGCCCCACGCCGGTGATGATGCCGGTGAACATCCCGCTATTTTCGCAGGGATTCGGCTAGAAACTGTCGCGCCCGGGAATTCTTGCCAATACCCGCAGATCAGGCCCGACCAGGGCGGTTTCGCGGTATTCCAGCGCCACAGCCTGAGCAAGCTCGCCCAAAGGTCCGATATTCACCATGCCCCGGCCGGCGCCCAGCAGCTTGGGGGCCAGGTAGACCAGGAATTCGTCCACCAGGCCTTCGCGGACCAGGGAGCCGTTGAGCTTGTGGCCGGCTTCCACGTGAAGTTCATTGATCTCACGCACGGCCAGGTCCTGCAGCATGGCGGCCAGGTCGACCTTGCCGCCGGGGCCCGGGCAGTGGACCACGGTGGCGCCCCGGGCCTGCAAGGCCGCCTTTTTCGCCTCGTCCGCTACGGCGGCGTAGATACAGAGCTGGCGTCCGGGGACGAAGAGCCTGGCGTCCAGCGGGGTGTCGAGCCGACTGTCCACCACCACCAGATGGGGCTGGCGCGGGGTGTCGACCAGGCGCACGTCCAGGCGCGGGTCGTCCTCCAGCACGGTGCCGATGCCGGTGAGCACGGCGCAGGCGCGGGCGCGCCAGGCGTGGCCATCGGCACGGGCCGGCTCGGCCGTGATCCATTGGCTGGTCCCGTTCTCCAGCGCGGTCTGGCCATCCAGCGAAGCGGCAATTTTCATGCGCACCCAGGGCGTCTTGCGGATCATGCGGCTGAAGAAGCCGATGTTGAGTTCGCGCGATTCCGCAGCGCCCGGGCCAAGCTCCACGGCCACACCCGCCGCCCGCAGGCGCGCAAAACCCTGGCCAGCCACCTGGGGGTTGGGGTCCTGGAGCGAGGCGACCACCTTGCCTATGCCGGCCGCCACCAGGGCGTCGCAGCAGGGGCCGGTGCGTCCCTGGTGGGCGCAGGGCTCCAGCGTGACGTAGGCTGTGGCGCCCCGGACCGTGTGCCCACGAGTCTTGGCGTCGTTCAGAGCCATGATTTCGGCGTGGGCGCCTCCGGCGCGCTGGGTATGGCCCTGGCCCAGGACCTGGCCGTCCGGGGCGACGATGACGCAGCCCACGCGGGGGTTGGGGGAGGTCAGGCGCAGGCTCTGGGTGGCGAGATCAATTGCCGTGGCCATGGCCTTGGGGTGTGGTGTCATGGCATGGTCGTCAGGGTCCCCGGGTTAGGGGGCTGGGTCCTTGTTGTGAGGGGGGCGGTGCCGGCAGACCCCGTCCCCAGCCGTTCAGCGACTCAAGGCCGCCATTCGTCACTTCGGTACGGGGTTCATGGTGCCGGCCACCTATTATGGTGCGTAAGTTCCCTTGCGTGACTGTTCTGCTGGTCGTCGGCAACGGGTGGC
This sequence comes from Hylemonella sp. GW821-FHT12C09, assembly GCF_058807395.1. NCBI lineage: Bacteria > Pseudomonadati > Pseudomonadota > Betaproteobacteria > Burkholderiales > Comamonadaceae > Hylemonella > Hylemonella sp. GW821-FHT12C09. The sequence continues at coordinate 12,907 of NZ_JBXAQQ010000005.1, forward strand.
ACTGGTCGGTTTGACTCAATTTTGCTGGAGATTCTCGATGCTCTCTCTCTTTACCCTTGCCGAGCGAGTAAACCACCGCCCCCAGGCGCGTCGCCAAACGGGTTTCACGCTGATCGAGGTGCTCATCGTCGTGGCCATCATCGGGATTCTGGCCGCTGTTGCCTTGCCGTCTTACAACGATTACGTGACGCGCGGAAAAATTCCGGAGGCGACGTCTCAGTTGGCGGTGACGCGGGTCCGGCTGGAGCAGTTCTACCAGGACAATAAAACCTACGCCGGCGCCCCCGATTGCCTTCAGGTGACGACCAAGTACTTCACCTTTCAATGCACGACACCAGGTTCGGCAACCGGCTATGTTTTACAGGCGACGGGTGTGGGAACCATGGCTGGTTTTGCCTACAACATTGACCAGACCAATCTCAGGACCACGGTCAGTGTTCCTGCCGGTTGGGCGTTGCCCAATCCCAATACCTGCTGGACGGTCAGAAAGGGGGGGGTGTGCAACTAAAACCTCTCCAGGCCGGTTTTACCCTGATCGAGTTGATGGTCGCCATCACCATACTGGCCATGCTCTTGGTCGCGGGGGTGCCCAGCTTCAGTGCATTCATCCAGAACAGGAAAATCCGCACGGCGGCGAGTGCTGTCCAGGATGGGCTGAATGTCGCCAAGTCCGAGGCGGTCAGGCGCAACACGAACATCAGCTTCGCCTTGGATGCTGCAGGCGGCTGGGTCGTGGGTTGCACGACGGTCACGGGGGCCGATTGCCCCGCATCGATTCAGGCCCGTCCTTCGGGCGAAGGCTCTGCTGGCATCGCGACGACCGCGACCAACCTCACCTTCAATGGCTACGGCAGGGCATCCTCCCTGGCCGCGGGAGCGAACGCCACCATCGATGTGAGCAATCCGCTGGGGGCTTGCGAGGCCGCGGGCGGCACCATGCGCTGTCTGCGCGTCGTGGTCACCCCGGGTGGGCAGATCCGCATGTGTGATCCCAAGTCGACGATATCGAATCCAACCTCCCCACAGGCGTGCTGATATGCAATCTCAGTCGTTTTCACCCAAGCGCATGCCGGCATCGCAGTCGGGCGTGATGCTGATCGAGGTCATGATCGCGATCCTGATATTTGCGCTCGGGGTGCTGGGCATCGTGAGCCTCCAGGCGGCCTCGGTGTCGCAGATTTCAGATGCCAAGTACCGTTCGGATGCGAGCTTTCTGGCCAACCAGCTCTTTGCCACGATGTGGGTGGGTGACCGGACGGTTGCGACCTTGCAGAACAATTTCAATACAGGCAAGCCGGCTTACGTGACATGGAAGAACAAGGTGACAGGTTCTCTCCCCGGGGTCGCGAGCAAGGCGCCTGATGTCGTGGTCTCGAACGATGGCATCGTCACGGTGACCATCTCTTGGCTGCCTCCGAGTGCGCCGGCTGGCACTGAGCACAACAAGTACGTGGCGGTCGCCCAAATCAGATAGGGGAAGATCAATTGACACGCTCTCAGTCAGTCACCATGCGTCGCATGGCCGGTTTCAGCCTGGTGGAGATCCTGGTGGCCATGGTCATCGGCCTGATCGCGACGCTCGTCGTGATGCAGGTGTTTTTCGGCTCCGAGGCGCGCGGTCGTTCGGCCGCTGGCAATGCAGATTCGCAGAGCAATGGGGTCATGACTTTTTATCAGATGCAAAGTCATATCCAGAAGGCGGGGTATGGCCTGGACTCCGTAGGGCTGTACAACTGTCTGGTGTCCTGGACGCCAGCCTCGGGAGCGCCTATCGACAAGGCCATCACCCTGGCCCCTGTGTCGGTGAATCCTGTGGGCACCAAGGCCGGGGTGAAATCAGCGCTCCTGCCGGCGGGCGACGCCAACACCGATACCTTGCTGGTGGTGTACGGCAATGGCAATGGTCAACCCCAGGGCAACCCCATCATCGACAAGTTGGGGGTGGTCTACACCATGCAGATGCCGGGTTCGTTTGCGGTGGGTGACCGGGTCATCATGGCCCTGGATACGGCCCCAGGATTTTGCGGCACCACGGTCCTGAATATCGATCGTGTGGCTGCGGTGGACGCCACCACGGTCACGCTGGTGACGGGAGACGCGGGTGTTGCCATGTTCAATCTGGGCAAGGGGCCCAATGGCGCCAACGTCACCCCCACCAGTGCCAACCCCAGCAATGGGCCGTCGATCCTCGCCTACGCAGTGCGCAACGGAAACCTGACGGTATGTGACTTCACGGTCCATGACTGCAGCCTGGCAGCGAACGCAAACTTGACGACGGTCTGGGTGCCCATTGCCAGCAACATCGTGAGCATGCGCGCCACCTACTGGAACGACACCAGTGGCGCCTGGGACGGCAGTTCCAGCACGAGCAATCAGACACAGCCCGCAACTGCATGCCTTTGGGCCAAGGTCAAGGCCATCAGTCTGGTCCTGGTGGCCAGGAACACGGAGCGCGACAAGGACGTGGTGACCACCACCACCTTGAATGGCGTGAGCGCGGCTGATGCCAATATGCCGGTCTGGGATCAGGACGGTGTGGCACCGCTGGTCGCCAACACAGGGGCTTTGGGTCCGAATGCGGCCGCCGATGAAGAGTGGAAGCACTACCGTTACAAGACGTTCCAGGCGCTGATTCCATTGCGCAACGTGAACTGGATGGGGAGGCCCACAGGATGCTAAATCACCCAATTCGCCGCCGCGACCGCTCCATGGGACACCAAGCCCAGTCGGGTGTGGTGCTGGCCATCATGCTGATCGTCCTGGTGGCCATGACCCTGGCGGCCATCTCCATGGTGCGCTCGGTCGACACCACCAATTTGATCGCAGGCAATCTTTCCTTCCAGCAGGCGGCGACCCATTCAGGAGATACCGGCGTGGAGCTGGCGTCGACTTGGCTGGCTGCCAATGCGGCGGGTGTGGTCCTGGAGACAGACGATCCGACCAATGGCTATGTGGCTGCCGGACTCAAGATCGCCCCCGATCTGACGGCCAATCCGCCGCAGTCATGGAATGATTACTGGGTCAACACCCTGGCTGCGCGTGCGGTGAAGGCGAACCAGGTGGATGCAGCGGGCAATACGGTGTCCTACATCATCGATCGCATGTGCAACAACGCCGGGTCTGCAACCGGTGGTGCTTCCTGCGTCGGCTCACCGGCGGTCACGCTGGCTTCCGGCAACAGTGAAGAGGCGGGCGAAAAGCAGCTCAATGCCTCGTCCGGTGTGTATTACCGCATCACGGTCCGGGTCGATGGGCCCAGAAATACCGTCAGTTATGTGCAGGCAGTCGTGTCCATGTAGTGACAGGCAAGGCCGGAGTTTCATCGATGAGCAGGCTCAAGGTTTCCGGTGTCCGATAGGGCGCCAGCAAAGGAGAAGTTTTCATGGCAATCAACCAAACAAGCAAAATCGCCAGCAAGGCGGCGGTGCTGGCTTTGCTGGGCTTGGCGGCGGCAGTTTCGGGGGCGACCGATATTTCGACGGTTCCTCTGAGCACCTACGCCGCCACTTCCTCCACCGATATCAAGCCGAATGTGCTGTTTATCCTGGACGACTCGGGAAGTATGGACTGGGACTTCATGCCCGACAATACCAATTCTGGTACCCAGTTCCGGTTCCGGAATTCGAGCTTCAACGGCATGGCCTACAACCCGGCCATCGTGTACAAGCCGCCGATCAATGTCAACAGCTCCGGCATCACCGACACGACGACCTACAAGAACATGACCGGTGTGGATACAAGCTCCGGTGGTGATGGGACCGCAAGCTCGGCCTCGCCCAACTGGAAGTCGGTCAAGAACGATGCGTATGGCGTACAAAGCACGAGCACGGACGACCTGTCCGCCCCGTCCAGCAGCAGGCTCTATTTCTACACGACAATTCCCGGGGAGTACTGCAAGACTGCCAGTTTGCGGGAATGTCAGACGGCGACCGCTCCATCGACGACCTACCCGTTTCCAGCTTACGTGCGCTGGTGCGATTCGACGGCGCTGACCAATTGCCGCGCGGCCTATGAAAGCGGCACCTTCTCCAATGTCCGCATGCCCTCGCCCCGCACCGGGACGGTGACCATCACGAGCGCGTCCACTGGCATAGTCACCGGTATCACGGTCGATTCGAAGCAGATCATGGCTGCTGCAACGGCGTCATCGTCAACAGCCAGCACGGTGGCGAGCCGCATCGTTGCCCAGATCAACGCCTGTACCTATGCGATTTCCGGGAATTGCCAAATCGTCGGTTATTCCGCCAGCGACAACGGCAGTGGTGTGGTCACCATCACGGCGCCGTTGCAGACCTCCAGTTCGCCCGTCGTGACATTCACGGGGACGGTCGCCTATACAACGGCGGCCTTCAGTCCGGGCACAGTCCCCGGGGAAAACCTGCGCACCACGATCACCTCGAGTGTCACCAGCTATCCCTATCCTGGTAGTACCACGAGGGCGTCCTCGCGTACCGACTGCGCTGGCACCACCTGCACCTTCCAGGAGGAGATGACCAATTACGCTAACTGGTGGACGTATTACCGTACGCGCATGCAGATGATGAAGACGGCCTCCAGCAATGCGCTCGCGGCGATCGACAGTGCGGCCGATATTGCTGCTGGTAAATCCAGATTCCGCCTGGGTTTCATGACCATCAACAACAACAACACGACCGATTTCGTCAACCTGGGCGAGTTCACGGGGGCCCAGAAGTACGCCTGGTACCAGAAGCTGATCAAGGCCAACCCCAACAACAGCACGCCCTTGCGTGAAGCCCTGTCGAAGGCGGGTCGCCTCTACGGGGGGCAGCTCACCACCCTCAATGGTGTGACGGTGACGGACCCGCTGCAATACTCCTGCCAGCAGAACTTCACGATCCTGTCCACCGACGGCTTCTGGAACGGCAACGCTGGCTACAAGCTGGATGGGAGTACGGCCGTAGGCAATCAGGACGGCGGCATGTCCGCCCCTTACGGAGATGGCGCAACGGTCCAGCTGCAGTCCCGCACCAGCACCTTGCAGACTGCCGCAGGCGCGCGCTACAGCCAGTCGACCAGCAACCTGCAATCGCGCACGTTGTCGAGCCAGGCGGCGCCTTTGCATCGGCAACGTACCTCGGCCGATAGTGGCGCAACCTGGACGGCCTGGTCTGATGTGACGTCTTGCACCATCGACACATCGGGCACAACCAGGACAGATTGCCAGTTCCCGACCAGCACATCGTCGGATAGCGGCACAAGCTGGACCAACTGGACTTATCTGGGCACGAATACGGCCTGCGTGGTCGACAATTCAGGCGGTAACCGACGGGCCTGCTCAGGAAGCGTGGCCGTCTACAGCAACTGGGGCAATGTGAGCACCTGCACGGCCACGGGGGGGGTTGAATGTCAGTACACGGCCTGGTCGACGGCTGTTCCCGTGGGCTCGTGTACCGCGGTGGCCAGGGACACGACCTCGCCTCACACGGTCGGGACTGCAGTCCAGTGCACGGACAACGGCACGACATTGACCTGGACGAATGCCACCAATACCTGCACGCAGTCGAGCACGACGAGCTGCCGTTACACCGCTTGGACCAGCTGGTCCAACACGACCTCGTGTACCGCGGTGGCGCAGGATACCGGGCCCACTTTCACTGTGCTGTCCGCACGCGGGTGTCAATCCCTCGCCACTGGTGGAACGTCGGATACCTTGGCAGACGTGGCGGCGTATTACTACGCCACCGACCTGCGCAGTGCGACCGCCACCGGCGCTGATGCGACGGGCACATGTACCGGCCCCATCATCTCGCCGAACACGACGCCCAATGACCTGTGTGCGGATAACGTCCCTGTCAATGGCCTGGATACGGCCAGGACGCAACACATGACGACATTCACGCTGGGCCTGGGGGCCCAGGGCAAGATGGTTTTTGCCCCCACGGATGGTTCCAATTACTGGAACGACACCAGTGGCGACTTCTATGACGTCAAGAACAAGACGACAGCCTCTCCCAGCACCGGCATCTGCTCCTGGCTCCCCAGCGGCACCTGTTATTGGCCCACCCCTGCTGCCGACAGCAATGCCAATATCGATGACCTGTGGCATGCGGCCATCAATGGCCGCGGCACCTACTTCAGCGCCAAGGATCCATCTTCTCTGGCGAGCAGCCTGACCAGTCTGCTGGCCAAGATATCGAACACGCCTCGCCCCGGTACTGCAGCGGCTGCGGCCAGCAGTAACCCGAACGTGAGCACCAGCGACAACTATGTGTTCAGCTCTTCGTACCGGTCGGTGGACTGGTTCGGCGAACTGGTTCGCCAGCAGATCACGACGGCGGGCACACTGACGGCACAGAACTGGTCCGCCATGCGCTTGCTGGATTGCGCGACCACCCCGTGGTCAGCCAACACGATCTATACCACTGGTAAAGTTTACCGTCAGGGTGGCAATTGCCATTTGGTCATGGGGGACTACACTTCGGGCGCGAGTTTTGATGGCTCGGCTACCGGGGTGGATGGGCAGAGCACGCGTCTGCTGAAGGAGGATGAAGCCTCTTCGACTTCCGGTGCCGTGACGGCGAAAACATCGCGCACCATTTACACCAACAGCGCGAGTGCCTTGATACCGTTCGAATGGACGAACCTGGTCACTGCGGGGCTGGATGGCAACTTCTCGCAAACCTACCTGACGGGCCGCCTGTCCCAGTTCTGTGCTTCGGGTGCCGATTGCCTGAGCAGCGCGAATCAGGCCAGCGCCAGTGGATCGACCCTCGTGAACTATCTGCGTGGTGATCGCACCAACGAAAAGACCTACTACCGGGAAAGGGCCCATGTGCTGGGTGACATCGTGGCCTCGGAGGCGCGTTACGTAAAGGCGCCTTTGTTCAACTACGTGGACCCCGGCTACAGCGACTTCAAGACCCTGATGAAGACGCGCGCCGGCGCGGTTTATGTCGGGGCCAATGACGGCATGCTGCACGCATTTGATGCCACCAACGGGCAGGAGCTGTGGGCCTATGTCCCGCGCCCTGTCCTGCCGAATATGCATGCCCTGGCCGACAGGAATTACTCCACCACCCACCAGTTCTTCGTGGACAACACGCCTGAGGTCGGTGAGATCTCCGTGCCCTGTACGCCGGTGTTCCCGGCGACCACCTGCAACCCATGGAAAACGATCCTGGTGGGGGGCTTGAATCGGGGTGGGAGCAGCTATTACGCGCTGGATATCACCGATCCAGCCAGCCCGAAGTTCATGTGGGAGTTCACGGCCAGCAGCATGGGCTACAGCTACGGCAACCCCCGGATCACCAAGCTCAAGGATGGGACCTGGGTTGTGATGCTGACCTCCGGCTACAACAATGCCGATGACAAGGGCTACCTCTATGTGGTCAATGCGCAAACCGGTGCCCTGGTCCGGACTTTCACGGCCGACCCGGGAACGGGCAAGAAGGGGAACCTCGCGCGCATCAGTGCCCATGCCAAGACCGCTGATACGAACAACACGGTGACTGCGGTTTACGGTGGCGACATTCTGGGTAACCTCTGGCGCTTTGACGTGAATGGCGACATGGGTGCCAGCGGATACGACACGCAACTGCTGATCAACGTCGTGGATGCCAGCGGAAATCCCCAGCCCATCACGGCCAAGCCGACGGTTTCCACGGTGGATGGCCAAACCGTGGTGTATGTCGGCACCGGGAGATTCCTGGGGGTTTCTGACATCAGCGATCCGCAGTTCCAGTCTTTTTATGCGGTGGTCGACAGTGGCGGCAGCACGACCTTGACGACGCCGCGTACCTCGGGCAGTGGCTTCGTCAAACAGGTACTGTCCGATGGCACATGCCCCACAACGGCGCCTTCCTCGGTCTGTGCGCAAGGACAGACGGTTCGCATGTCCACGTCGAACCCCGTGGACTGGACTTCGAACAAGGGCTGGTACATGGACTTTCTGGGTGCCGGTGAGCGCGCCAACACAGACCCCAGCCTCGGTCTCGGGACCCTGCTGTTCACAACCAACCTGCCTTCCTTGACCTCGGGCAGCGTGTGCGGTGACCCCAGCACATCGGGCGCGAAAAGCTTCCTGTATTCCTTGGATTACAAATCGGGGGGCGCTGTAACCAACTCTTCGGGGGTTGCTGGTGTGTCCTTGGGTGATGGCGCAGTGACCCGCCCGGTCATGATCCTGATGGCCGACGGCACGGTACGCGCGCTGACGCGTGTGTCCAACGGCCTGTCGAGTGGGGATAGCAACAGTACCGACCAGGGGCAGACCGTGATTACCACGCCGCCGATCTACAAGGGCGCAGGAAGCGGCCTGAGGCGCGTATCCTGGCGCGAACTGACGATGCAGTAGTGAGCTGACTTGGCACCGGCGGGGTTGATAACGGGAGAGACTGGACGCATTGACATCCTGAAGGGGGGGCTTGCGCTCCTGGCTCGGCATCGCATCAACCTGCTGGCCCTTGCGCTGTCCTGCCTGTTCCATGCGGTGCTGTTCTGGGGGCTTGGAACCGAAGTCCTGAGCGGCAGCGCACTTTTCGGTCTGCGCTCTTCCTCGACGGTCGTTCGCTTCGCCCGCATGCCACTAGACGATGCCAGCATGAAGGTCGGGGAGCGTCGGTCCGAACCATCCGCCCCGGACAGCACAAAGCCTGGGCCGGTGGAGAAGCCCCAGGCTTCCGATGATTCAAAGCCGGCCGATCAGGGCGCTGCCCAGCGTCTCTCGTCCGACCCGATGCCCGTGCTGGGCGGACCCTTGCCGGAGCTTCACTATTTCTCCCCCGACGAGTTGTCGGTCAAGCCCCAGCTCATCAGCGACACCGAGGTCTCCGGGCCTACCTTTATCCCTGACATCCTTCCACTGCCGGTATTGGTGCAGCTCCTGATCAATGAGCAGGGTGGGGTGGACAAGGTCATTTTGGGCGAAAACTTCCTGTCTGATGTCGCCAGGAAATACATCGTGGAATCTTTTTCGGGCATGAGGTTCAGCCCGGGCATGCTGGGGGCGCTTCCTGTGAAATCCCAGTTGCAGATCGTGGTGAACCTGGATCCGGCCATTCCCGTCAACTAGAGCCCCCGGGCCATCCTCGGCCTCAGCCTGGGGATTTTTGATTGAAGGCATCCCCAATTTTGGGGATGCCTTTTTTCTTTGGCATGAATTAACTTACGTCCAGCTGCAACGGCCTCGTTGTTGAAGGAGGGTGCTCATGGTGTCCTGTCAGACTGCTAAAGGGTATTCGCTGCCTGAGGTGATGGTGGTGATGCTGGTGTTCTCCTTGTGCATGACGCAGGCGGTCCCCGCCATGTCGAGAGTGGTGGACAACGTCCGGATAAAAACCGGGGTGTCTGCGTTCATGGACAGCCTGCACCTCACCCGTTCCGAGGCCATACGGCGTAACGCGCGCGTTGTATTGTGCAAATCGGTTTCCGGGAGCGCTTGCACGCCAACTGGCGCATGGGAGAGTGGCTGGATCGTATTTCAGGACGCGAATGGCAACGGGGTGGTCGATCCAGGCGAAGAGGTGCTTCGCAGAGAAGCCTCGTTGCCGTCGGGCTTGCGGATCGTCGGCAACACTACAGTCGATGACTACGTGGCGTATACGGGGCTGGGGAAAACCACCCTGAACTCAGGCGCGTTTCAGGCTGGCACCATTACGGTGTGCCAGCCATCGACACAGAGGGTCGATGGCTACCAGATCGTTATCAACAGCTCGGGACGAGCGCGTGTCGCCAGGGCAGCGTTGAACGCGTGCCTTTGATTCAGCGCCGCACCTCATCCACCAGCGTCTTGAACTCGTCGATGTCTTCGAAGCTGCGGTAGACGCTGGCAAAGCGCACATAGGCCACCTTGTCCAGCTTCTTGAGTTCGCGCATCACCAGCTCGCCGATACGGGTGGATGGCACTTCGCGGAGGCCAAGATTGAGCAGTTTCTCCTCGATGCGCTCAATGGCGCTGTCGATCTGTTCGGTGCTGACGGGCCGTTTGCGCAGCGCCAGCTGCATCGAGGCGATGAGCTTGCCGCGCTCGTACTCGATACGCCGTCCGTCCTTCTTGACGATGGACGGGAAATTGACGTCAGGCCGTTCGTAGGTGGTGAAACGCTTCTCGCAGGCGCCGCACTGGCGGCGCCTGCGGATGAAATCCCCGTCCTCTGAAATCCGGGTCTCGACGACCTGGGTTTCAGAGTTTCCGCAGAAGGGGCATTTCATCGGGGGTGCTTACTTGTAGACCGGGAAGCGGGCGGTCAGGGCGTTGACCTTGGCGCGCACGGCAGCGATGTTGGCCTCGTCACGCGGCTTGTCCAGCACGTCGGCAATCAGGTTGGCCGTCATGCGGGCTTCCTCGTCCTTGAAACCACGCGTGGTCATGGCCGGCGTGCCGACGCGCACACCGCTGGTGACCATGGGCTTTTCCGGGTCGTTCGGGATGGCGTTCTTGTTGATGGTCATGTGGGCGGCGCCCAGCACGGCTTCGGCTTCCTTGCCGGTGATGCCCTTGGAGCGCAGGTCCACCAGCATGACGTGGCTTTGCGTGCCGCCGCTGACGATGCGCAGGCCGCGCTGGGTCAGGGTTTCGGCCACGATCTTGGCGTTCGTCACCACCTGTTGCTGGTAGGTCTTGAAGCCGGGGTCCATGGCTTCCTTGAAGGCCACGGCCTTGGCGGCGATCACGTGCATCAGCGGGCCGCCCTGCAGGCCGGGGAAGATGGCGCTGTTGATGGCCTTCTCATGCTGGGCCTTCATCAGGATGATGCCGCCGCGCGGGCCGCGCAGGCTCTTGTGGGTGGTGGAGGTCACCACGTCGGCGTGCGGCACGGGGTTGGGGTAGACGCCGGCGGCGATCAGGCCGGCGTAATGGGCCATGTCCACCATGAAGATGGCACCCACGTCTTTCGCCACCTTGGCGAAGCGCGCGAAGTCGATGTGCAGGCTGTAGGCCGACGCACCGGCGATGATGAGCTTGGGCTTGGATTCGTGCGCCTTCTTCTCCATAGCGTCGTAGTCGATCTCCTCCTTGGCGTTCAGGCCGTAGGACACCACGTTGAACCATTTACCCGACATATTGAGGGCCATGCCGTGGGTCAGGTGACCGCCTTCTGCCAGGCTCATCCCCATGATGGTGTCGCCGGGCTTGAGGAAGGCCAGGAAGACGGCCTCGTTGGCGGAGGCGCCGCAATGCGGCTGCACGTTGGCGGCATCGGCGCCGAAGATGGCCTTGACGCGGTCGATGGCCAGTTGCTCGGCCACATCCACGTGTTCGCAACCGCCGTAATAGCGCTTGCCCGGGTAGCCCTCGGCGTACTTGTTGGTGAGCTGGGTACCTTGTGCGGCCATGACAGCGGGCGAGGCGTAGTTCTCGCTGGCGATCAGCTCGATGTGGTGTTCCTGGCGGGCGTTCTCGGCCAGGATGGCGGCCCAGAGTTCGGGGTCGGTTTGTTCGACGAGGATGTTGCGGTTGTACATGGCAGTCGGAAAAAACAGGTGTCCCCCGCTGGGGTGGGGGCTGCCCAGGCGAACGGCTGAACACGGGACAAGGCTTGTTGCCTCATCCCGTGGCACGCTTCCCGGTGGTCTGTCCACGTCAGCGCCACCCGACCCAAGGGGTAGGGCACACCTATCGCCAGTCGCGTGCCCGGCTAGTGTAGCGGAGAGCAGCGACCGGGCCGATCCGGAGGTCAGGAGTTGAGCAGGACGACGGTCTCAGTCGTCGCCGGTTTGGCCGGCGCCGTCACCGGGATGGGCTGGACGGTCTGGGTCGGGACGGCGCGCCCGGAGGCCACCTGGACCAGGCGCGCATGCTCGGCCAGCACCTTGGCAGCGTAACCGCCATCGTCCGGCAGGTTGGCGGCGCCGACGTAGATGCGCAGGCCCCCTTCGATGGAGCCGGCGCGCCGGACATATTCCTGCAGGACCAGGGCGCCGACACGCAGGTTGGCGACCGGGTCAAAGGCGGCCAGCTTGCCGCCGAAGGCCTCGTACTTGTCGCTGTGCACGCGGGTCATGACCTGCATCAGGCCCTGGGCACCGACCGGGCTCTGCGCAAAGGGGTTGAAGCTGGATTCGATCGCCATGACCGAGAGCAGCAGCAGGGGGTCGATGTCGATGCGGCGGCCGATCTCATAGGCCTCCATCACCAGCGCCGAAACCGGCTCCGGCGCGACACGGTATTTCTTGCTGAGCCAGTAGGCCACTGCAGCCTGCTGTTTGGGCAGTTCATGCGGGTGGGCCGCCGTGGCGCGCTCGACGGCCACGGGCTCGGGCTCGATACCGCCGGTTTCGAATTGGCGGTTCTGCAGCCAGTCCATCAGCTGGACTTCTCCCGCCTGGCGGAGTTCCGGGCGGGCGACCAGGGCAATGGTGGCAAAAAGGACAGCCAGCCCCAACAGCGCAAAGCTGTTGTGGATGGTGGCGAAGAAGACTTGGGAGATATGGCGCGCGACGGATCGCAGGCCCTGGCCCATTTCTTGAAACGCTGTCATAGCACTTCCTCATCTCGCGTGGTGCCGGATCTGGGGCTGTGAGTTGTTCACAGAACCAGACCGCAGTCAGCACGTCTGGGTTGGTACGCCATCTGGATCGGCCTGGCGACGTGTTGCCGGCATGTGATCCGATGTAGCCGGGGTCGGCAGCGGAGTGGGGTAATCCCTAGTTCAGGGTGAAACGAATTGTAAGACCCCATATATAACCAGTCAAGAATATCAATTTAATTAACATTAAATGCATAACAAACCGATTTCAAAGCAAAGATGCTTCAAGGTAATCCATATAAATCAATGACTTACATAATTGACATCAAAAACAGCCTTAGCTCTACTGTATTTTGTAACAGTGCCTCTCCGTCGTTTTCGAGTTCCTTGGCGAGGGTCGTCGGGTGGCAATCAGGACAGAGGATTTCATTGATACGGTGATTTGAATCCCGTGGCGGGCGAACTAGAGTGAGGAGGCCTGTCACATCAGGCATCTCTGCTGGAAGTAGCCGGCACACACCTTCAGGGTGCAGGTGCCAGCGCCAAACTGGCAATCAAATGGAAGCAATCTCTTGCTTCCTTCGCATTGCGGGACTCGACTCTCCCCTTTGCGATACCCAGACGGCATGGGCTTGTAGCCCGCCGTCAGGCCCGGCGGGCTGGCTCATGGCCACCCGGCCGGGCTTTCTGCTTGTGGGGGCAAAAATCCGCGAAGCGGATGCAAATGACGGCGACAATCAGCCTCTTCATTTGCCACCCCGAGTCTGTGCCGTGTCCCCGTCTTCTTCTGCCCAACGCAACGATACCCAAGCCCTCGATGAACTGACAGGCGGTGCTTTTTCCGCGCCTACGGCGGGGGAGCGTGCTGCCCGCGTGCGCACCTGGCTGCAGAGCATGCCAGCTGCGGATCAGATGCAGCTGGTCTACCGAGAACTCAGCGTCAAGGACAAGGGGGCGGCCAAACTCCTGCGCGAGAAGCTGGACGAGCTCAAGCGCCAGCGCGACCAGGAGGGCATGGCGGCCGACTGGGCACAGAAGGCGCAGGCCTTGTTGGACGCTGCCAAATTGAACCTGGCCGACGCCATGGCCTGGCAGCGTGATGCCGCCAAGGCCGGTGCGCCGCTGAGCCGGGAGCCGCTGGCCACCCTCAAGACCCGCCTGGCGGACCGCGTGAAGGCCATTGAGGATGTGCAGCACCGTGCCCAGGTGCAGCGCGAGGCCGCTGTGCTGTTGGCCCAGCGCATCGAGGTGCTGTCCACCAAGTCCTGGGTCGACGCCCAGGCGATCGCCGAAAGCCTGGCGACTGACGTGAATCATTGGCAGGCCGAAGCGGCAGCGCTGCCGGGTGACCCGCATTGGACCAGCATCGACCTGCGTTTTGCGCCGCAGTTGGAGGCCTCGCGTGCTCAACTGGCCCTGGTCTGGGAGGCTTTTAGCGCGGCGCTGGCCCAGGCGCGGGCAGCGGCGACCGATCCGGCCGCGCCTCTGCCCCAGGTGCCGGTCTGGGCCGATGAGTTGCGCAAGGCCCGCGGCCTGCCGGTCGAGGCCGTGTCGCCGCCGTCCAAGCCCAAGGTCGACCCCGAAACCCGTTCCCAGGCCATGGCGGCCGTGCGCGAGGTGCTGGGCCGGCTGGAAGCAGAAGTGGCGCAGGGCCACGGCAAGGCCAGTGCGGGCGCTGCCAATGCACTGCGCCAGGCGCTGAAAGAACACGGCCGTCATATAGACAGTCATCTGGATCGCCAGGCCCATGCCGCCTTGGGCGCTGCCGGTGAACTGGAAGGCTGGCAGCGCTGGCGTGCCGACCAGTTGCGCGAAGAGCTGGTGGGCAAGGCTGAGGCCTTGCTCAAGCGACCTGAAGGCCAGGCCCTGGGCGGGCGCAAGATGCAGGAGTCCTTGCGCGAACTGCGCGAGCTATGGAAACAGACCGACCAGGGCGGGGTGCCCAACCACGCACTCTGGAAGCGTTTCGACGAAGCCTGCAACCAGGCTTACAAGGTGGTCGAGGCCTGGCTGGAGAAGGTCAGGGCCGAGTCGGCCGAGCACAAGGCCAAGCGCCTGGCCCTGATCGAGGAGCTCAGGTCCTGGGGGGCGGCCCAGGCGGCTGTACCTGCCATTGACTTGAAAGCCTTCAACCGTGAGCTCCACCAGTTTGCCGAGCGCTGGCGTGAAGCCGGGCATTTGAGTGAAAAAGCGTTTGCCGAGATGCAGCCACAGTGGAAGGCCGCCATGCATGCCGCCGCGGCGCCCCTGGAAGCCGCCCAGCAACTCAGCTTGAAGAACCGGCACGCCATGATCGAGGAGGCGACGCAGCTCGGTGCTGCGCCCATGCTGCGCATCGATGCCGTCAAGGCGCTGCAGCAGCGCTGGCAAGCCGAGGCTCATGCCGTCCCGCTGGAGCGGCGCCAGGAGCAGAAGCTGTGGGACGCTTTCCGCAAACCGATCGACGAGGCCTTCGCACGCAAGAGCGCGTCGCGCGAGCAGGCGGTTGCGACCATGAGCGAACACGACAAGGGCGTGTTGCAGGCGTCCCAGGCGCTGGATGCGGCCAATGCCAGTGGCGATGCGCAGGCCATCCGCGCCGCCATGGTCGCGCTGGAAGCTGTGATCAAGGGGGCAGGGCAGGCGCCTGAGGCCGCTCCGCAACCGTCTCCCGCGACGGCGAGCGAAGAAGCCGTATCCCCGGCAGCCGCGCCCGTTCAGCCGCGCAAGCCGGTGGTGGCCGTGCGTGGCGATGACCGTCCGGGCATGAAACGCACCGAGCCGGCAGCACCCGCCGGGCGGGCACGACCCGGGGAGCGCCGCGATGCGCCCCGCCGTGACGAACGCCGTCCCGAGCGCGAAGGCCGGCGCGAGTTTGGTCGCGAGCGGGAAGGTCCGCGCCTGGGGGATGCCGCTTTCCGCGCCCAGCGCGATGCGCTGGACCATGCGCAGGCCGCCCTGAAGAAACTCGCGGTGCAGGCCCATGGTGAGGCGCTCACCCACTTGCTGGCGGCCTGGGAGCAGCGCGATGCGGCCCAGCTGCCGACAGTGGCCGAGATCGGTGGGCGTGTCACGCCGGCGGTGCGCAGCCTGTGGACCCAGGCGCTCTCCGCCGCAGCATCGGCCTCCGCCGACGAAACCCTGCTGCGCCTGGAGATTGCGGCCGAGGTGCCGACGCCAGCTGAACAACTGGACGCGCGTCGCGCCCTGCAGTTGCAGTTGCTGACGCGGCGCAATGATCCGACACCGGTGCAGACCTGGGGACAGGACGTGGCGCGTGTGCTGGCAGCTGCTTATGACGCCGGCCAGGCGCGTCGCCTGCAGCAGGCACTCAAGGCCTTGCTCAAGCGCTGAAGAGGCTCCCCGGCCTGCTCAGCGACCGGGCCGGAAGTAGGCGTCGAAGAGCGGCAGCAGCGTGCCGAACTCGTGCCCGAAGCGCGCGCGGTTCACGAAATAGGCTTCGCTGGCGACCGCGAAGAATTCGTCAATGGCTTCGGCCCCGTAGGGGTCGAGCCATGTGGGTTCGCTGCCAAAGCGTTCGGCCTTGATCACCGCCACACGGAAGGCGTCGTAAGCCGTTTGCAGCGTTGCCAACCAGTAGGCGCGTGCAGCCCGGGCGCTGGGCTGGCCCAGGAAGCCGGCCGACAGAGGCGGGCAGCCGTCGGCCACGCCGTCGCGCAGATCGAGCTTGTGCACGAACTCGTGGATGACCACGTTGTAGCCGGTCTCGCTGGACGCGGATATCACGTCGTGCCAGCTCAGCATCACGGGGCCCTCGTGCATGGCCTCACCGGCCAGGGCTTCCTCATACAGGTGCACCACGCCGTGCTCGTCCACCACCTCGCGCTGCGCCACGACCTCGGCTGGATGCACCACGATGCCGACGAAGTCGTCGTACCAGCGCAGCGCCCGGTCGCCGGGGCCGAAATGCAGCACCGGCAGGCAGGCCTGGGCGGCGATGGTGAGCGCCATGGCATCGGTGATGTGCAGGCCCTGGGCACCGTGGAATTCCTTGTCTTCCAGGAAGAGGGCGCTCAATTCGCGCAGCCGGATCAGTTCGGTACTGGCGAGCGTTTCCAGAAAGGAGCAGCCGGCCAGGGTCTGCTGCCAGAGTGCGTCGGGGATGGGCTTGCGCGGTCGGCGCTCGCGCCCGATCAGTCGGGTGAGCCACGCCCACATGGTGTCAGGCGATGTCGTTCGCAGGCAGCCGCAGCACCTGGACGGTTTCCGCCGGGCCGGATCGCTGCATGCGCAGCACTTCGGCGCGTGGCGGGCTGGCGCCGGCGTCCCAGTCGCTGAGCACGCGCCGACTCAGGCCTGGCCCCAGATCATGATCCGCCGGCCGGTGGGTGTGGCCATGGATGAGCTCTGGCGCGGCGGCGGACGCCAGCCAGCGGCGAGCCAGCGGCGCATCGACGTCGGCATAGGCGATGCCGCTGCGCTTGCGGCCTTCGCTCTGCTGGCGCATGCCGCGTGCAATGGCGCGCCGTTCGGCCAGCGGTTTGGCCAGGAAGGCCTGTTGCCAGGCGGTGGTGCGCACCTGGGCGCGGAACTGCAGATACTCTGCATCGTCCAGGCACAACGCATCACCATGTGTGAGCAGCCAGCGCTGCTCGCCGAGGACCAGTACCGTCGGATCATCGAGCAGGGTGAAGCCGCCAGCGCGGGCGCAGGCGTGACCGAGCAGGAAATCGCGGTTGCCGTGCATGAAGTGCACGGCACAACGTCCCGAGGCCGAGAGCATCACCTCGATGCAATGCCGCTCGAAGCGCGCATCCTCGTCTTGGTCCTGCTGCCCGTCATCGCCGACCCACACTTCGAACAGGTCGCCCAGAATGAACACTGCATCTGCGCGTGTCTGCGCCATGTAGCGTTCCCAGGCCTGCAGGGTGAGGGGGTCGCCGACCTGCAGATGCAGATCGGAAATGAAATCGACCACCCGCCAGCGCGCCGGTGCGTGCAGCTCGGCGAACCGGGGGGTGGGCATCATCATGCGGCCCGCGATCAGAGCGCGACGGCCTTCTCGATCACCACATCGTCCTTGGGGACGTCGCCATGGAAGCCTTTTTGGCCAGTCTTGACGGCGGCGATCCTGTCCACCACGTCGGTGCCGGCGACGACCTTGCCGAACACGGCGTAGCCCCAGCCCTGGGCCGAGGGGGCGGTGTGGTTAAGGAAGCCGTTGTCGGCGATGTTGATGAAGAACTGCGCCGTGGCCGAGTGCGGATCATTGGTGCGCGCCATGGCCAGGGTGTACTTGGTGTTCTTCAGGCCATTGTTGGCTTCGTTGTCGATCGGCTTGTCCGTGGCCTTCTGGGTCATGCCGGGCTCGAAGCCGCCGCCCTGGATCATGAAGCCGGGAATGACGCGATGGAACACCGTGCCGTCATAGTGGCCCTTGTTCACGTAAGTCAGGAAATTGGCCACGCTGTTGGGCGCCTTGGCGGCGTCGAGTTCGATCTTGATGGTGCCGAGGCCGGCGATGTGGAGTTCGACTTGGGGATTGCTCATGGTGGATCTCAGGGCAGCACGGTGGCCGCGTTGATGGTGATGGGGGTCTGGGGCACGTTCTGGTGCATGCCTTTGTCGCCGGTGGGCACGGCACTGATCCTGTCGACGACATCCATGCCTTCAACGACCTTGCCGAACACGGCATAGCCCCAGCCTTGCTGGGTGGGCGCCGTGTGGTTGAGGAAGGCGTTGTCAGCGACGTTGATGAAGAACTGCGCGGAAGCCGAGTGCGGATGCGGTGTGCGCGCCATGGCCAGGGTGTACCTGTCGTTCTTCAGGCCGTTGTTGGCTTCGTTTTCAATCGGCTTCTCGGTGGGCTTCTGTGCCATGGCGGCGTCAAAGCCGCCGCCCTGGACCATGAAGCCGGGGATGACGCGGTGAAAAACCGTGCCCTTGTAGTGGCCCTTGCGCACGTAGGCCAGGAAGTTCTCGACGGTTTTGGGCGCCTTGGCCGCATCCAGTTCGATCACGATGTCGCCAGCGCTGGTGGCCAGCTTGACGCGCGGCGATTTGGCCTGTGCCTGCACCGCACCGGCGAACAGCAGGCAGGCGCCGGCCAGCAACAGGCCACGGCGCAGCCCGGAGAAAAAAGTCAGACTCATCCAATGATTCCTTCAAAGAAAATTTTCCATTCACTGCCCTGGCGCACCCAGTACTGGCGTTTGGTCGGTCCGCTGCGTTCGCCGTCGGCGACTTCACCGAAGGTCACGACCATGGTGTCGTTGGCGTCAGTCCAGCGCAGGTAGGACAGGTCCTTGAGCTGGATGGGTTTGCCACGGGCCTTGTCGACCTCGCTGCGCAGCGCCGGCACCCATTCCGCCAGGGATTTGTCGTAGCTCTTGAAGTCAGGCGTGTAGAAGCTCAGCAACTGATCCAGGTCGCCGCGCGACTTGGCGCTGCGCCAGGCGCCCAGTGCATCCTCGAAAGGTTTGCGCTCGGCTTGTACGCTGTGCGGCGCAACCCACTCCAGCCTGGGCGAGATGACGACCGGCGTGGTGCGGATCTCGACCGTGCGGCTGAGAAACGCCAGATCAGGGTTGGACAGGACCACGCAGCCGTCGGAGGCCAGGGGCGCGCGTGAGAACTGGTTGGGTGGCGTGCCATGCAACCAGATGCCACGACCGGTCTTGCCGCGCTTGCTGTCGAGCACGTTGGGGTAGTTGATCGGCAGCGCCCCCGAACCGTAGAAGTCGCTCAATGACTTGGGGTCGAGATTGCTGATGATGAAGTACACGCCCAGTGGCGTGCGGGCATCGCCTTCGACCATCTTTTCGATGCCTGACTTGCCGACCGAGATGTAGAAATCGGCCACCAGTTTGAGTTGCTGCGGGGTGTTCTCGAAAAGGTACAGGCGGGAGCGCGAGGCATCGATGGCGATGGCGTGGCGGTTGCGCGGTGACAGGGCCAGGAATTGCGAGGGAATGGCGCCGACGGGCGGCCGTTCGCGCAAGGCCTTGATGCGCATCTGCGACTCATGGCGCAGGTCGCTCAGGGTGGTGCCAGCGTTGCCGCTGGCCAGGGCCGCAGGCACATCTCCGAAATCGCGCACGGGTCGGGCCTGGGTCGTCAGCAGGTCGCCGTAGACCAGTTGGGCCAGCTGGAAGTTCGGATGGTCGCGAACCAGGTTTTCGGCGCGCTCCAGGGCTTCCCGCGTGTAACCGGCGCCGGTCAACCTGTAGATCTCGATCAGGCGGGCCTCCGCCGCACCATTGACCTGACCGGCACCAGAGGCAGGTGAGGACATGAGCGCTGCCTGCATGGGCGTCTGCGGCGCAGCCATCGCCACGGTTTCGCCGCGCGACCGTTCGCCACGGGCGCTGGCAAGCGCCACGAGAACGATGGTGGTACCCAGGAGCAGCAGCAGAGGGCGAGAGCCTAGTTTCATGTCAGTACGGAATGTGTCCAGCGCAGCGGTGCCGAGGCCTGTACGTCGGGTTCTCAGCCGCCGCTGGATTCCTTGACGATCAGCCAGCGGTCGCCTGCCCTGACCAGTTCGAGCGTCTTGCGGCTCAATACCGCCAGTGCGTCGGCCTTGTAGTCCTGGCGGAATTTTGCCACGGCGCGGTTGCCTTTGACAGTGATTTGCAATTCCAGAAGGTTGACCGAAATGCGCGACTTGCCGGTGATGCGCAGTCTGCGGTCCTGTTCCCAGGCGCTGCGGCTTTGCTGGCCAGGCGTTTCGAAGCTTTTGTCGTAGGCCGCGAGATACTGGGTCATGTTCTTGTCGGTCCAGGCGCGAGCCCAAGCGCGCACGGCCAGTTCCACGTCGCGGTTGCTGTTGTCTGCAGCAGCAGGGGGCTGCGGCGGCGTGGCGGAGGGGGGTGGCACTGCTGCCGTTGCGGCTGCAACTGCGGGTTTGGTCGGGGCGGGGGCCACGGCCGCGACGGCTGGTTTGGTCTGCGCGGGCGCGACGGGCTTGCTCGCCGCTGTGCTGGGGGCGGCTGCCAGCACGGGCCGCGTCTGGCTGGCGGGTGCGGGGGAGAGTTCCCGGATCAGGGCCAGGCGGGCCGGGCCGGCCTGGGGGGCGCCGTCAAGCTGCAAGGCCTTGCTGTAGGCCTGGCTGGCCAGGCGGGCGTAGACGTCCGCGAGGTTCTCATGCGCGGTGGCGTAGCTCGGATTGGTGCGCAAGGCCTTTTCCAGCGCGATGCGGGCCTTGTCGTATTGCCCCTGGGCGGCATGGATGACCGCCAGATTGTTGTAGGGCTCGGGCAGCTCGGGATGGTCTTCGCTGAGCCGCGTGAAGGTGGCGATGGCATCGGCCGGCCGGCCCGATTCACGCTGGATCACGCCCTTGAACAGGCGCATCTGGGGGTCGCGCGGCTGGGCGGCGAGGTGGCGATCCACCAGGGTCTGGGCCTCGGCCAGTTTGCCCTCGCGCAGCAGCTGCGCCACGTCACTGTAGTCGTCGGCGTGTGCTGCACCCAGGGTCAGGCTGGTGGCCAGGGCCAGCAGGCGAACCAGCAGCAGAGTGGAAGAATGGGCACGACCGGGCTTCATGAACTGGACGAATTGTAGAGGGACAGGCCCCGAATGATGGCAGACAGCCGGACCGGCTGCAGCCGGCGAGAGGGGCGGATCACGGGCAGCTGGCACCCAGGGTCGCCAGTCGGGCCCTCAGGCCACTGTTGGTGGCATCGAGCTGCAGTGCCTTGCAATAGGCCTGCTGGGCGAGCCGGGCGTGGACGTCCCCCAGGTTTTCATGCGCCGTGGCATAGCCGGGATTGGCGCGAATCGCCATCTCGAGTGCGATACGTGCCTTGTCGAACTCGCCCTGCGCCGCGTGGATGACGGCCAGGCTGTTGTACGGCTCGGGCAGTTCCGGGTAGTCCTCGGTCAGCCTGGTGAAGGTGGCCAGCGCTTCAGCCGACTGGCCCGATTCGCGCTGGATGACCCCCTTGAAATAACGCATCTGGGGGTCGCGCGGCTTGGCGGCCAGGGCGCGGTCGACCCGGGCCTGGGCCTCGGCCAGTCGACCGGCGCGCAGCATCTGGCCGACCTCGCTGTACTCGTCGGCCACGGCCATGCCCGAGCCCAGGCAGGCGCTTATCGCGAGCAGGCGTAGCAATGCAAGAAGATGGGCGCGACCGGGCTTCATGAGGGCTGTGCTAGGGGTGGGGCATACCCGGTCCGGGGAAGCTGGCCGGGGCTTTATACTGCGTTCGATTGTAGCCCCCGTCCTAGTCCTCTGCCGGCGCGCCTGCCCTTGCGCGACGGTTTCTGATTGATCCATGAGTCTGCGCATATACAACACGCTGTCGCGTGCGCTGGAGCCTTTTATCCCGCTGGAAACCGGCCATGTCCGCATGTACGTCTGCGGCATGACGGTCTACGACCTGTGCCACCTGGGCCACGCCCGCGCCATGGTCGCCTTCGACGTGGTGCAGCGCTGGCTCAAGGCCAGTGGTCTGCGGGTGACCTATGTGCGCAACGTCACCGACATCGACGACAAGATCATCAAGCGCGCGCTGGAGAACGGTGAAACCATCCGTTCCCTGACCGACCGCATGGTCGATGCCCTGCACCAGGATGCCGACGCACTGGGCATCGAGCGCCCCACGCATGAGCCGCGCGCCACCGAGTACGTGCCGCAGATGCTCGGGCTGATCGGCACGCTGGAGCAAAAAGGCCTGGCCTACCGTGCCGGCAATGGCGACGTGAACTATGCCGTGCGCAAGTTTCCCGGCTACGGCAAGCTCTCGGGCAAGTCGCTGGACGAACTGCGTGCCGGCGAGCGCGTGGCCGTGCTCGACGGCAAGGACGACCCGCTGGACTTCGTGCTCTGGAAATCAGCCAAACCGACCGAGCCAGCCGAGGCCAAGTGGGACAGCGCCTACGGCCCGGGCCGCCCAGGCTGGCACATCGAGTGCTCGGCCATGAGCTGCGAGATGCTGGGGGAGACCTTCGACATCCACGGTGGGGGTGCCGACCTGCAGTTCCCGCACCACGAGAACGAGATGGCCCAGAGCGAAGGCGCCACCGGCAAGCCGCTGGCCCGCTACTGGATGCACAACGGCTTCGTGCGCGTGGACAACGAAAAGATGTCCAAGTCCCTGGGCAATTTCTTCACCATCCGCGAGATCCTGGCCAGGTACGACCCGGAGACGGTGCGCTTTTTCATCATCCGCGCGCATTACCGCAGCCCGCTGAACTACAGCGACGCGCATCTGGACGATGCGCGCGGCGCCCTCAAGCGTCTGTACACGGCCCTGCACGCGGTCAAGCCCGCGACCGTGCAGATCGACTGGCTCGACGCCCATGCGGCGCGCTTCAAGGCCGCTTTGGACGAGGACTTCGGCACACCCGAGGCGGTGGCCGTGCTGTTCGAGCTGGCAACCGAGGTCAACAAGACGGGCTCGGCGCAACTGGCCGGCCTGCTCCAGGCCCTGGGCGGCTGCCTGGGGCTGTTGCAGGACGATCCCGAGGCCTTCCTGAAGGCCGGCACGACCCTGGACGAGGTGGCCATCCAGGCCCTGATCGCACAGCGGGCCGCCGCCAAGCAGGCCAAGGATTTCGCCGAGGCCGACCGCATCCGCAAGGCCCTGCTGGAGCAGGGCATCGTGCTCAAGGATTCGCCGGCCGGCACCACCTGGGAGGCAGCCCAGTGAGCCCGGCACTCGCCCCCAAGGTCTACACCCCCGACTACTGGGAAGAGGCCTGCAAGCACCTGATGAAAAAAGATCGGGTGATGAAGCGCCTGATCCCGCAGCATGGCGACGCCTGCCTGCAGACCCGGGGTGACGCTTTCACCACACTGGCGCGCAGCATCGTGGGCCAGCAGATCTCGGTCAAGGCGGCGCAGACCGTCTGGGACCGGTTTTCGGCATTGCCCCGGCGCATGACGCCGGCCAACGTGCTCAAACTGAAGGTGGATGACATGCGCGCTGCCGGCCTGAGCGCGCGCAAGGTCGAGTACCTGGTGGACCTCGCCCTGCATTTCGACAGCGGCGCCATCCGTGCGCCGGCCTGGAAGGACATGGACGACGAGACCATCATCACCGAACTGGTGGGTATCCGCGGCATCGGCCGCTGGACGGCCGAGATGTTCCTGATCTTCCACCTGATGCGGCCCAATGTGCTGCCGCTGGACGACGTCGGCCTGATCAACGGCATCAGTCGCAGCTATTTCTCCGGCGAGTCCGTGAGCCGCAGCGACGCCCGCGAAGTGGCCGCCGCCTGGGCACCGTTTTGCAGCGTTGCAACTTGGTATATTTGGCGCTCGCTCGATCCGCTACCGGTCGAGTATTGAAGTCTGGGGCCCGGGCTTCGGGAGCGGGCACATAAAACAAGGAGTTTCTCCATGGCCAAGAAGACATTTCTCGATTTCGAACAGCCGATTGCCGAGCTCGAAGCCAAGATCGAAGAGCTGCGTTATGTGCAGACCGAATCCGCTGTCGATATCAGCGAGGAGATCGACCAGCTCAGCAAGAAGAGCCAGCAGCTGACCAAGGACGTCTACAGCGACCTCAATCCCTGGCAGATCACGAAGATCGCCCGTCACCCCGAGCGTCCCTACACGCTGGACTACGTCAACGAGCTGTTCACCGACTTCGTCGAGATGCATGGCGACCGCCACTTTGCGGACGACCTGAGCATCGTGGGCGGCCTGGCGCGTTTCAACGGCACGGCCTGCATGGTGATCGGCCAGCAGAAAGGCCGTGACACCAAGGAGCGCGGCCTGCGCAACTTCGGCATGAGCAAGCCCGAGGGGTATCGCAAGGCCCTGCGTCTGATGAAAACGGCCGAGAAGTTCGGCCTGCCAGTCTTCACCTTCGTCGACACCCCCGGCGCCTACCCCGGCATCGACGCCGAGGAGCGTGGCCAGTCCGAGGCCATCGGCCGCAACATCTTCGAGATGGCGCAGCTGGAAGTGCCCATCATCACCACCATCATCGGCGAGGGCGGCTCCGGTGGCGCGCTGGCGATCTCGGTGGGCGACCAGGTGCTGATGCTGCAGTACTCGGTCTACTCGGTGATCAGCCCCGAGGGCTGCGCCTCCATCCTCTGGAAAACTGCCGAGCGCGCGCAGGATGCGGCCGAGGCGCTGGGCATCACGGCGCACCGTCTCAAGGCCCTGGGCCTGGTCGACAAGATCGTCAACGAGCCGGTGGGCGGCGCGCACCGCGACCCCAAGCAGATGGCGGCCTTTCTCAAGCGCGCCCTGGGCGATGCCTATCGCCAGGTGGCCGACCTCAAGGTCAAGGAGCTGCTGGAGCGCCGTTATGAGCGTCTGCAGAGCTATGGCCGCTACACCGACACCAAGACCAGCGGTAAGTAAGCCCCCGTCCTGCGCGGCCCGGCGGCGGGTGTGCGCATGACGCGCAGCCTGGTCCAGGCTGTGCAGGACTTTCAGCCTGATCTACCCCTCGCGGTGGCCTACAGCGGCGGTGCCGATTCCACAGCGCTGCTGCTGGCCTGTGCCGAGCGCTGGCCGGGGCAGGTCAGCGCCATCCACATCCATCATGGCCTGCAGGCCGCAGCCGACGGCTTCGAGTCGCATTGCCGCGAGGTCTGCATCCGTCTGGGCGTGCCCTTGCTGGTGCAACGCGTTGATGCCCGCCCTGCACCCGGCCAGAGCCCCGAAGAAGCCGCCCGCAGTGCCCGCTACGCCGCCCTGCGCCAGTCTGCCGAGGCACACGATCCGCCGATCCGGCACATCGCCCTGGCCCAGCATGCCGACGACCAAATCGAAACGCTGTTGCTGGCGCTGAGCCGCGGCGCCGGCCTGCCGGGCCTGAGTGCCATGCCGGCACAGTGGGAGCGCGACGGCATCTGCTACTACCGGCCGTTGCTGGAGGTCAGCGGTGCCGAGTTGCGACGGGGCTTGCGCGCGCGTGGCGCAAGCTGGGTGGAGGATCCGACCAACGCCGACGAGCAGTACACACGCAACCGCATCCGCGTCCGCCTGCTGCCGGCGCTGGAAGCGACCTTCCCCCAGTTTCGCGACACCTTTGCCCGCAGTGCCGCCCATGCGGCCCAGGCTCAGCGTCTGCTGGACGAGCTGGCCGCCGAGGACCTGACGCGTGTGGGGGCGCCGCCGCAGATCCTGGCCGTGCAGCAGTTGTCCCGGGAGCGCCAGGCCAATGTGCTGCGCGCCTGGCTGCGCAACAGCCATGCCACGACCCCCAGTGCGGCGCAATTGCAGGAGTTGCTGGACCAGGTGGGTGCCTGCACCACGCGTGGCCACCGCATCCACCTGAAGGTGGGGAGTGGCTTTGTGGAACGACAGGGACCGGTGCTGACTTGGTACAATCCCTAGGGGTTGCCCCTGGCGGTGTTGCCGCGGCGGCAGCTCACTCACCCTAGTAGATACCGGCGCTTCGCCACCCAGGCGGGGCCAGCCATCCAATCCAGATATTTCAATGGCACTGATCGTTCACAAGTACGGCGGCACGTCCATGGGCTCGACCGAGCGCATCCGCAATGTCGCCAAGCGCGTCGCCAAATGGGCCCGCGCCGGTCACCAGATGGTGGTGGTGCCCTCGGCCATGAGCGGCGAAACCAATCGCCTGCTCGGCCTGGCCAAGGAGCTGGCGCCCGCGAAGTCCAATGAGGCCACCAACCGCGAACTCGACATGCTGGCCGCTACCGGCGAGCAGGCCTCCAGCGCACTGCTGGCCATCGCGCTGCAGGCCGAAGGCATGGCTTCGGTGAGTTATGCCGGCTGGCAGGTGCCGATCAAGACCAACAGTGCCTACACAAAGGCACGCATCGAATCCATCGACGACCAGCGTGTGCGGGCCGATCTCGCCCAGGGCAAGGTGGTCATCGTGACCGGCTTCCAGGGTATCGACGAGCAGGGCAACATCACCACGCTGGGCCGTGGCGGCTCCGACACCTCGGCCGTGGCCGTGGCGGCGGCCATGAAGGCCGACGAGTGCCTGATCTATACCGACGTCGACGGCGTCTACACCACCGACCCGCGTGTCGTGCCCGAGGCTCGCCGCCTGCACACCGTGAGCTTCGAGGAGATGCTCGAGATGGCCTCCATGGGCTCCAAGGTGCTGCAGATCCGCTCGGTGGAATTTGCCGGCAAGTACAAGGTGCCGCTGCGCGTGCTCTCCAGCTTCACGCCCTGGGACATCGACATCAACGAGGAAGCCAAGTCCGGCACCCTGATCACCTTTGAGGAAGACGAGAAAATGGAACAAGCCATTGTTTCCGGCATTGCATTCAACCGCGACGAGGCCAAGATTTCCGTGGTCGGCGTGCCCGACAAGCCCGGCATCGCCTACCAGATCCTGGGTGCCGTGGCCGAGGCCAACATCGAAGTCGACATGATCATCCAGAACATCAGCAAGGATGGCAAGACCGACTTCAGCTTCACCGTGAACCGCAACGAGTTTGCGCGTGCCATGGACCTGCTCAAGGACAAGATCGTCCCGGCGCTGGGCGCCTCGGAGGTACTGGGCGACACCAAGATCTGCAAGGTCAGCATCGTGGGCATCGGCATGCGCAGCCACGTGGGCATCGCCAGCAAGATGTTCCGCTCGCTGAGCGAAGAGGGCATCAACATCCAGATGATCTCCACCAGCGAGATCAAGACCTCGGTCGTGATCGACGAGAAGTACATGGAACTGGCCGTGCGCGCCCTGCACAAGGCCTTCGACCTAGACCAGCCCGCGGCCTGAAATTGCGCTGATCGAGGGCGGGATTCATGCGATAATCCCGCTACCTTTTGGAGACGTGACCGAGTGGCCGAAGGTGCTCCCCTGCTAAGGGAGTATGGGGTGTAGAGCCTCATCGAGGGTTCGAATCCCTCCGTCTCCGCCAAAAGAAAAGCCCCGCCTCGTGCGGGGCTTTGCTTTTGGCGGAGACGAGAGGGTGAGAACCCTCTGGTTCGTCCAGAAACAGTCTGGGGGACTGTTTCTGGACGTGCGAAGCACGGGGGCGCAGCCCCGAGAAATTCGCGCAAGACGAATTTCGAGCAATCCCGCGTTGTTCCGGTAGAGATCGGTGGCCAGCAAGCCGACTCACGAATCCGCGGAAGCGCTCCACCGTTCCCCCCACCCCGCCTTGTCCATCTGGCGCCGATCCCGCTTGGTCGGCCGCCCTTGCTCAATGCTGAGTGCAGGCTCTGCGGCAAGACGGTGCTGCTCGGCCGCCGCTTCGCGCGCCAGCCGGCTGGCCTCGGTTTCTTCATAGAGCTGCTGCGCCACGGGAGCCGGGCCGCGCTGGCCGCTCAGGCCTTGCACCTTGACGATGTGGGTGATGGCGCCCTGGCGCACGCTGACCAGGTCGCCGGGTCGCACCTCGCGCGCCGGCTTCACGTTCTGCTCGTTGACCAGCACGCGCCCCCTGTCGATCTCCTCAACGGCCAGCGAGCGGGTCTTGTAGAAACGCGCCGCCCAAAGCCATTTGTCGATGCGCAGAGCGTTCATCAGGGAAAGCGGGGAGAGCGAAACATGCGGGTCACTGTACCATTGCCGCATGGAAAAAAAGGACGTCCTGCCGCGCGATGCCCAGAGCATCCTGGAGCTGGCCGCCCGCTCCATGTTCGACCTGTTTGCCAACGCCAGCGAGGGCATGCTGCTGGTGGACCGCCAGGGCAAGGTGGTCTGGATCAACGAGCAGTACAAGCGTTTCCTGCCGGCTCTTGGGTTTGCGCGGGTCGAGGATTTCGTGGGCCATCCGGTGGCCAGCGTGGTGCACAACACGCAGCTGCACCATGTGCTGGAAACCGGCAAACCCATCCTGATCGACCTGCTGAGCAATCGCGCCGGCACCTTCGGCGTGAGCCGCATTCCGCTGCGCGACAGTTCGGGCGAGGTCATCGGTGCCCTGGGCATCGTGCTGTTCGATCATCCCGAGACCAATCTGCAGCCGCTGATCAACAAGTTCGCGGCCTTGCAGCGTGAACTGGATGACGCAAGGCGGGAACTGGCCAGTCAACGCAGCAGCGGCCAGCGCCGTGCCAAATACACCTTTGCCAGCTTCGTGGGGGGCAGCCCGGCCGTGGTGGAACTCAAGCGCCTGGCGCGCCGCGCCGCGCAGTCGGGCAGCCCGGTGCTGCTGCTGGGCGAGACCGGCAGCGGCAAGGAGCTGCTCGCGCACGCCATCCATGCCGTGTCCTCTCGTCCCAACGGACCCTTCGTGACGGTCAACATTGCCGCGGTACCCGACACCCTGCTGGAGGCCGAGTTCTTCGGGGTGGCGCCAGGGGCCTACACCGGTGCCGAGCGCAAGGGTCGCGACGGCAAGCTCAAGCTGGCCGACGGCGGCACGCTGTTCCTGGACGAGATCGGCGATATGCCTCCCGGCCTGCAGGCCAAGCTGCTGCGTGCCCTGCAGGAAGGTGAGTTCGAACCCCTGGGCTCCAACCGGCTGCTGCGTTTCGAGGCCAAGGTGATTGCTGCGACCTCGCGCGACCTGGTCCGCCTGGTGCGCGAAGGCAAGTTCCGCGAGGACCTGTACTACCGTCTGAATGTGCTGCCCATCCGCGTGCCGCCGCTGCGTGAACGCCGTTCCGACATCCCGGCGCTGGTTGAGGCCCTGGGCGAAGAACTGGCCCAGCGCAGCGGCCTGCCGCAGCCCGAGTACACGCCCGAGGCCATGGACCTGCTGACAGCTCAACTCTGGCGCGGCAATGTGCGCGAGCTGCGCAATGTGCTGGAGCAGGCCGCCTTGCTGGGCGACTCCAGCCGCATCGACGGCGAACGGATCACACGGGTGCTGCGTGAAACCGGGATCGAGCAACTGGAAGCGCCGCTGTCGGCCGCGGTACCGGCCCGTGCTGCGCTGGGGGGTGGGGTGCGGCCACTGGCCGAGCAGGTTGCGGAGCTAGAACGTTCGGCCATCGCTGCAGCCATGAGGGCCTGTGGCGGCAACAAGGTCGCTGCAGCCAGGATGCTGGGGATCTCGCGTGCCACGCTTTATGAGCGCCTGGAAGCGAGTGTCTTGAATTAAGGCAGATGTATTTATTTCAGACAATTAAACGTCTGGAATCAATACATTTGATGCGCAGCGTAAAGAAAAAATCCAATGAAATCAATAGTTTGTGATGTGGCATGGTATCTGCAAGGATGAACCCATACCATTCACATGAGGAGACCTGTATGCAACGTCGTCAATGGATCATCCGCAGCGGCCTGATCGGCGCCACCCTGGCCGCCACCTTCCTGGCGGCTGGCGTCCACGCCCAGGGCAAGGACATCCGCATCGCCCACATCTACAGCAAGACCGGTGCGCTGGAAGCCTATGGCAAGCAGACCCAGACCGGTTTCATGATGGGCCTGGACTACGCCACCGGCGGCACCATGACCGTGGCCGGCCGCAAGATCGTCGTGCTGGAGAAAGACGATCAGGGCAAGCCGGACCTGGGCAAGAGCCTGCTGGCTGCCGCCTATGGTGACGACAAGGTGGACCTTGCGGTCGGCCCCACCGCCTCGCCCGTGGCCCTGGCCATGCTGCCTGTGGCCGAGGAATACAAGAAGATCCTTCTGGTGGAGCCCGCCGTGGCCGACTCCATCACCGGCGACAAGTGGAACAAGTACATCTTCCGCACCGGCCGCAACAGCAGCCAGGACGCCATCGCCAACGCCGTGGCGCTGGACAAGCCGGGCGTGAGCATCGTCACCCTGGCGCAGGACAATGCCTTCGGCAAGGACGGCGTCAAGGCCTTCCGCGAAGCAATCAAGAAGGCCAAGCTCGTGCACGAGGAGTTCCTGCCGCCGGCCACCACGGACTTCACCGCCGGCCTGCAGCGCGTCGTGGATCGTCTGAAGGACCAGCCGGGACGCAAATTCGTCTGGGTCGTCTGGGCCGGCGCCAACCCGCCCTTCAACAAGTTTGCGGAACTGGAGCTGAAGAAGCGCTTCGGCATCGAACTGGCCACGGGCGGCAATATCCTGCCGGCCATGGTGGCCTACAAGCAGTTCCCGGGCATGGAGGGCGCGGCCTACTACTACTTCGGCATGCCCAAGAACCCGGTCAACGAAGCCATGGTTTCGCGCCACTACAGCCAGTTCAAGACCCCGCCGGACTTCTTCACGGCCGGCGGTTTCAGTGCGGCCATGGCCGTGGTCACGGCACTCAAGAAGAGCAATGGCGATACGGCCACCAACACGCTGATCGCCACCATGGAAGGCATGAGCTTCGAAACGCCCAAGGGCAAGATGACCTTCCGCAAGGAAGACCACCAGGCCATGCAGAGCATGTACCACTTCAAGATCAAGGCCGATCCGGCTTTCGCCTGGGGTGTGCCCGAGCTGATCCATGAGATCAAGCCGGAAGAGATGGCCATCCCCATCCGCAACACGCGCTGATCGAGTGCCCGGCTACTGCGCGCGCCGATGGCGGCGTTGCGCAGTGCTCGAAATCCTCACGTACCTGAGTACGTTCCGGTTGCTGCGCGCTGTGCGCCTTGCCCTCGACACGCTCGCTACGCCGCTCCCTCAATCGAGACTCTATCTATCATGCTGGAAACCCGCGATCTCACGATCCGCTTCGGCGGACACGTGGCGGTCCATGCCGTCTCGTGCAGCTTCGCGCCGGGCACCTTGACGGCCATCGTCGGACCCAACGGCGCGGGCAAGACTACCTATTTCAACCTGATCTCGGGCCAGCTGACGGCTTCCGCGGGGCAGGTGCTGTTGGGCGGGCGTGACTTGTCGCGTCTGCCGGCTTCGGCGCGCACGCGCGCCGGCCTGGGGCGAGCCTTCCAGCTCACCAATCTGTTCCCGAACCTCAGTGTGCTGGAGAACGTGCGCCTGGCCGTGCAGGCCACGCTGGACGGACCGCACCGCCGCGGCCTCAATCTGTGGAGCATCTGGAGCGCCCATGCGCGCCTGAACGCACGGGCGCACGAGATCCTGTTGTCGGTGGCCATGGCCCACCAGCAGGACGTGACGGTGGCCAGCCTGCCGCACGGTGACCAGCGCAAGCTGGAGGTGGCGTTGCTGATGGCGCTGGACCCGCAGGTCTATATGTTTGACGAGCCCACGGCCGGCATGAGCCATGACGAGGCACCGGTGATCCTCAACCTGATTCGCAAGCTGAAGCAGGACAAGACCAAGACCATCCTGCTGGTGGAGCACAAGATGGATGTGGTGCGCGAACTCGCCGACCGCATCATCGTGCTGCACAACGGCACGCTGGTGGCCGACGGCGAACCGGCCGCGGTGATGGCCTCACCGGTGGTGCAGGAAGCTTATCTGGGCGTCGCCAAGGAGCCCGCATGAGCGATATCCTGCTCAAACTCGAAGGCGTGCAGACCCACATCGGGGCTTATCACATCCTGCATGGTGTGGATCTGCAGGTGCCGCGGGGCCAGCTCACCCTGTTGCTGGGCCGCAATGGCGCCGGCAAGACCACCACGCTGCGCACCATCATGGGCCTGTGGTCGCCCTCGCAAGGCCGCATCACGTTCGACGGCCAGGACATCACGGCCCTGCCGACGCCGGCCATCGCTGCGCGGGATATCGCCTACGTACCGGAGAACATGGGCATCTTTGCCGACCTCACGGTCAAGGAGAACATGCTGCTGGCCGCGCGTCGGGCGCGTCGCGCCGCCGACATGGATGAAGCGCGCCTGCAGTGGATCTTCAAGCTGTTCCCCGCCATGGAGAAGTTCTGGAACCATCCGGCGGGCAAGCTCTCGGGCGGACAGAAGCAGATGCTGGCGGTCTCACGCGCCATCGTCGAGCCGCGTCGCCTGCTGATCGTGGACGAGCCCAGCAAGGGCCTGGCGCCCGTGATGATCGACAACATGATCGCAGCCTTCCAGCAGCTCAAGGCCGGTGGCGTGACCATCCTGCTGGTCGAGCAGAACATCAACTTCGCCAAGCGCCTGGGCGACAGCGTGGCCGTGATGGACAACGGTCGGGTGGTCCACGCCGGCACCATGCAGGCCCTGGCCGGGGACGAGGCATTGCAGCAGTCGCTGCTGGGCTTGGCGCTATGAGCACGAGCGCCGCAGGGCCGTCCCAAGGTGCGAGCGCCCCCATGGTGGGCAGCGCAGTACACAGAGTGAAAAGTGTGGGGGCACCATGAAAGACTTCGACTACAAGCCCCTGCTGCTGGTGCCGCTGCTGGCGCTGGCCGCACTGCCGCTGGTCGGTTCGGGCTCGACCTGGCTCAGCCTCACCGTGGCAGGGCTGGCCATGGGCATGATTGTTTTCATCATCGCCTCGGGCCTGACGCTGGTCTTCGGCCTGATGGACGTCCTGAACTTCGGCCACGGCGTCTTCATTGCGCTGGGCGCCTTCGTCGCCACCACGGTCCTGGGCCTGATGGGCGACTGGACCGGTTCGCAGGAGCTGTGGCGCAACCTGCTGGCCGTGCTGCCGGCCATGGTGGTCGCCATGCTCGTGGCGGGCGCGGTTGGCCTGGCCTTCGAGCGCTACATCGTGCGGCCGGTCTACGGCCAGCACCTCAAGCAGATCCTCATCACCATGGGCGGCATGATCATCGGCGAGGAACTGATCAAGGTGATCTGGGGTCCGCAGCAGATTGCGCTGCCCTTGCCTGAAGCCATGCGTGGCGCGGTGCTGCTGGGGGATGCGGCGGTCGAGAAATACCGCCTGATTGCCGTGGTGGTCGGCCTGGCGGTGTTCGCCGCGCAGGCCTGGACCCTGTCGCGCACCAAGATCGGCCTGCTGATCCGCGCCGGTGTGCAGGACCGCGAGATGGTCGAGGCCCTGGGCTATCGCATCCGCCGCCTCTTCGTGGGCGTGTTCGTCATGGGCAGTGCCCTGGCCGGCCTGGGCGGCGTGATGTGGGGCCTGTACCAGCAGAGCGTCATTCCGCAAATGGGTGCGCAGGTCAATGTGCTGATCTTCATCGTCATCATCATCGGCGGCCTGGGCTCCACGGCGGGCGCCCTGATCGGCGCGCTGCTGGTGGGCCTGATGGCCAACTACACCGGCTTCCTGGTGCCCAAGGTGGCCTTGTTTTCCAACATCGCGCTGATGGTCGCCATCCTGCTGTGGCGACCGCAGGGGGTCTACCCCGTGGCCAACCGTTAAGGAGCAACACATGTTTGCTCGACTCATCTCCAACGATCTTCCGCGCAGCCGCATCCTGGCTGTCGTGCTGGTCCTGCTCCTGCTCGCGCTCGCTGTCGCGCCTTTCATCGTGCCCGGCGTCAAGGCGCTCAACGTGGCGGCCAAGATCCTGATCTTCCTGGTGCTGGTCGCCAGTTTCGACCTGCTGCTGGGCTACACCGGCATCGTCAGCTTTGCGCACACCATGTTCTTCGGCATCGGTGCCTATGGCATCGCGATCGCCACGACCCATCTGGGGCCCACCTGGACGGCGCTGGGGCTGGGGCTGCTGGCCGCGCTGGCGCTCACGCTGCTGCTGGCCCTGGTGATCGGCCTGTTCTCGCTGCGCGTGCGGGCCATCTTCTTCGCCATGATCACACTGGCCGTGGCCGCGGCCTTCCAGACCCTGGCGTCGCAGCTGTCGGAGTTCACCGGCGGCGAGGACGGCTTGAGCTTCAAGCTGCCGCAGGTGCTCTCACCCAGCTTCGAATTGTTCGAAGCACCCGTGCTCGGCACCATGGTCGACGGCAAGCTGATCTCCTATTACCTGCTCTTCATGGTGGCCCTGCTGCTGCTGCTGGCTCTGCTGCGCATTGTCAACTCGCCTTTTGGCCGCGTGCTGCAGGCCATCCGCGAGAACGAATTCCGCGCCGAGGCCCTGGGTTACCGTGTCGTGGTCTACCGCACGCTCTCCAGCGTGCTCTCGGCCCTGTTCGCCTGCCTGGCCGGTGCCATGCTGGCGCTCTGGCTGCGCTACAACGGGCCGGACACCTCGCTTTCCTTCGAAATCATGATGGACGTGCTGCTGATCGTGGTGATCGGCGGTATGGGCACGATCTACGGCTCGGCCATCGGTGCGGCGCTGTTCGTGGTGGCGCAGAGTTATCTGCAGGACCTCTTGCGTCTGGGCAGCGAGGCCGCCGCCGGCATGCCGCTGCTGGCCGCCTTGCTTTCCCCCGACCGTTGGCTGCTCTGGCTCGGTCTGCTTTTTGTCTTGTCGGTTTACTACTTCCCTACCGGGGTCGTGGGACGTTTGCGGGCACGCAGCCTGCGCAAAACCAAAGCGGGTCCTGAGCCCGCATAAAACAGAAGGAGACAAGCATGTTGGGAATGTCATCGGGGGCCGCGCATCTGCGGCGTGGAATGGCCTGCCTGTTCTTTGTGCTGGCGGTGACGCCGGCGGTGCGGGCGGCCGAGCTGACGGTGGTGCAGGTCGCCCCCTTGAGCGGGGTGCTGGCCAGTACGGGCCAGCAGATGGTGCTGGGTGGCAGGATCTATTTCGAATGGGTCAATGACAACGGCGGCATCCATGGCGCGAAGATCCGCCATGTCGTGCAGGACGACGGCTACAAGGTGGACGAGACCGTGCGCCTGACCCGCGAGGCTCTGCAAAAGCCCGATGTCATCGCGCTCTTCGGCTTTGCCGGAACCGCCAATGTGGCCAAGCTGCTGAGTGACGGCGTGCTGGAGACCGGTGGCGCGCCCCTGGTGGCGCCTTATACCGGGGGCGAGGCCCTGCGCAAACCTTTCAATCCCTACATCTTCCATGTCCGTGCGGGTTATGCCGACGAGGCCGAGCACATGGTCAACCAGGTCGTCACGCTGGGCATGACACGCATCGCCGTGATGTACCA
This sequence comes from Hylemonella sp. GW821-FHT12C09, assembly GCF_058807395.1. Classification (NCBI taxonomy): domain Bacteria; kingdom Pseudomonadati; phylum Pseudomonadota; class Betaproteobacteria; order Burkholderiales; family Comamonadaceae; genus Hylemonella; species Hylemonella sp. GW821-FHT12C09. The sequence goes on from NZ_JBXAQQ010000005.1 coordinate 47,938, forward strand.
GGACGATGCCTTCGGCAAGGCCGGCCTGGCCGGCGTGGAGGAGGCGGCAGCCCGGCGTGGTCTGAAGCTGGTGGCTGCGGCGCCTTATGAACGCAACACCGACCAGGTGCATGGGGCCGTGCGCGTCATCGCGGCAGCCGAGGCGCAGGCGGTCATCATGATTTCGGTGAATCGCTCCACGGCGGCCTTTGCCAAGCAGTACCGGGCGGCGGGCGGCGGGGGCCAGCTTTTCAACATATCTGTGGTCGACCCCGCCGAGCTGGTGAAGCTGGCCGGCGTGCAGGCTGTGCACGGCCTGGGTATTTCGCAGGTGGTGCCGTACCCCTACATGGCCAACAAGCCGGTGGTGCGCGAATACCAGGCGCTCTTGCAGAAGTATGGCCAGGGGCAGGCCCCCAACTACACCAGCTTCGAGGAATTCCTCGGGGCCAAGGTGCTGGTGGAGGGTTTGCGCCGGGCCGGGCCCAATCCGACGCGGGCCCGTCTGATCCAGGCGCTGGAGACCCTCAACAGCTTCGACCTCGGCGGCACGCGGGTGAGTTTTGCGCCGGGCAACCGGGTCGGGTCGCGTTATGTCGAGGTGACCGTGATCGGCGCCTCGGGCAAGCTGCTGCGTTGACCGGCATTCAGACACAGGGAGATCTCGCATGACACCGGCATCCCATTACGTCCGCTGCGCCGGACGTGAAATCCACTACACCGAATGGGGTGCCGGACAAACGCGCACCGTGATCGCCTGGCACGGCCTGGCGCGCACCGGGCGCGACATGGATGAGTTGGCCGAATACCTGAGCGTCCAGGGCTACCGCGTGATCTGCCCTGACACCCTGGGCCGTGGCCTGAGCCAATGGAGCCCTCAGCCGCAGCTGGAATACAACCTGGCCTTCTATGCGCGCCTGGCGGCCGATCTGTTCGAACAACTGGGTATCGCCTCGGCGCATTGGGTGGGCACCTCCATGGGCGGGGCCATCGGCACGGTGTGCGCCGCAGGCCGCCTGCAGCCTCAACTCAAGGCCCGCATCCGCAGTCTGGTGCTCAACGACAATGCCCCGCAGCTGGCCGACGCCGCCATCGCTCGCATCCGCGCCTATGCCGGCAGTCCGCCGGCTTTCGAAACGGTCTGCGAGCTGGAAGCGTTTTTCCGCCAGGCCTACCAGCCCTTTGGCTGGCTCAGCGACGCGCAATGGCGGCGTCTGACCGAGACCTCGACGCGCCGTCTGCCCGATGGCCGGGTGACCCCGCACTACGACCCGGCCATGGTGCAGCAGTTCGTCCATCACCCGGATGACTACCTGCTCTGGGAGCATTACGACCTGATAGACACCCCGATGCTTATGCTGCGCGGGGCAGAATCGGATCTGGTGCTGCGCGAGACGGTGGAGCACATGCGCACCCGGGGCCCGGGCCGTAGCGGCCGCCTGCAGGTGATCGAGGTGCCGGGCTGTGGCCACGCGCCGGCGCTCAATGTGCCCGGTCAACTGGATGCCGTGCTGGATTTCATTCGCCGCCACGACTGAGCTGCAGGCGAGATCCGGGTCCAGGGGCTTGGGCACAATGCGGGCTGTCCAATTGAGGAGGCTTCATGGCATTGACAATCTACGGCATCCAGGCGTCCCGCACGGTCCGGCCGCTCTGGGTGGCCACTGAACTCGGCCTGGCGTTCGAGCACGTGCAGACGGATTACAGGGCGGGCGCCACGCGTACGCCGGATTTTCTGGCGCTCAACCCGAACGGCCATATTCCGGTGGTCGTGGACCACCGGCCCGAGGGCGATGTGACGGTCTGGGAGAGCATGGCCTGCGCGCTCTACATTGCGCGCCAGCATGGTCGCCCCGATGGTCTCAACCTGGTACCGGCCACGCCGCGCGAGGATGCCGAGGCCCTGCGCTGGAGCTTCTGGACCGTCACCGAGGTGGAGAAGGATGCACTCACCGTGCTCATGCATCGCCTGGTGATGCCGGTCGAGCAGCGCAAGCCCGAGCTCGCAGACGCGGCCGAGTCGCGCCTAAAGGTGCCCTTGCGTGTGCTGGAGCAGCACCTGGCACAGCAGCAGGCGCGGGGGGAGTCCCATCTTGCTGCGGCACGCTTCACCGTGGCCGACCTCTGCGTGGCTAGCGTGCTGCTGTGGGTGCGTGCCGCCCGCGAATTGATGGCGCAGTTTCCCCTGGTCGGCGCCTGGTTGCAGCAGTGCCTGGGCCGGCCTGCCTACGAATCCCTGCGGCATCCCCGGAAGTCCTGAGCGCGGCGACAGTGGCAGGGTCCGCACGGGGCCGGGCTGACACGATGGCCGTCCCAGGAACTCTGCTATCGTGCACGCAGACCCCGTGGGACGTTCTTGATCCAGCTCAAGCCCGACTTTTCGCCGGGTGGCGAGAATCTGCCTGCAGGGCGTGATCATCACATGCCTGCCTGTGACATGAAGCAGTCCGCTGACCCGTCCCGCACCACTTCCACCAGCCTCCCTTCGGCTTCCTGGTTCCCATTCCGCCTTGGCGCGGGTGCGGCCTGGCTCCGGCATCCGGTCTTCCTGCCCTTGCTGATCCTGCTGCTGGGCAGCGTGTTGACGGCAGCGCTGGTGCGCATGGAGGCGATGCATCAGGCCGAACGCCTGCAGAACCATTTCGACGACGAGGTGGAAAGCCTGGTCGACAATATCGAGCGTCGTTTCCAGCTGGTTTCCAACGGACTGGGGGGCGCGCGCGGCATGTACGCCGCCATCGATCCCGTGCGCCGCGCCCAGTTTGCGGCCTATGTCGCAGAGCGTCGGCTCGACGTGGATATCCCGGGGGTCCGGGGTTTCGGCTTCATCGAGCGGGTGCCACGCAAGCAATTGGCGGCCTTTGTGCAGCTCGAGCGCGCCGACGCCGCACCGGATTTCGAGCTGAAGACCAGCGGGAATGCCGAGGACCTGTATGTGATCAAGCTGATCGAGCCGCTGGCGCGCAACCGCGAGGCCCGGGGCTTCGATGTCGGCGCCGAGGCGGTGCGCCGGGAGGCGGTGGAGCGCGCCGTGCGGACCGGCACCACGTCCCTCAGTGCAGCGATCCGGCTCGTCCAGGACGGTCAGGCCAGGCCAGGCTTTCTGTACCTGGCGCCGGTTTACCGGCCCGGCATGCCGCTGGCGACCGAAGCGCAGCGGTTTGCGGCTCTGCGGGGCTTGGTCTACGCGCCGATCGTGATGGAAGAACTGATGCAGCCCGGCCTGCAGAACCTGCGCAACACGGGCCTGGACTTCCAGATTCTCGAAACCGGGCCCCAGGGCGAGAGCACCACGCTCTTCAGCTCCCAGGCCTCGGATGCTTCGGTCAGCCATCAGCCCCGCTTGACGTCGCGCAAGCCACTGCTGATCGGTGGCAGGCCACTGACCTTGCGGGCCAACACCCTGCCCGCCTTGGAGAGCAGCATCAATACGGGAGTGCTGATCGGTGGCGGCATCGGGGGATTCGCGCTCAGCGGGCTGCTGGCCTGGGTGGTCTGGCTCTTGGCCAGCGCACGCCAGCGTGCCCAGCGGCTGGCCGGGCAAATGACCGTTGAACTGGAGCGGCTGGCCCGGGTGGCCCGCCACACGACCGATGCGGTGATCATCACCGATCCGCAGGGGCGCATGACCTGGGTCAACGAGGCCTACACCCGTATCAGCGGTTACAGCCTGCAGGAATCCCTGGGGCATAAGCCGGGCCGTCTGTTGCAGTCTCCACAGACCGACCCCGAAACCGTGGCCCGTCTGGCAGGTCACCTGCGAGCGCTCGAGCCCTGCCGTGTCGAGATCCTGAACCGCCACAAGGAGGGCCGTGAATACTGGCTGGATCTTGAAATCCAGCCGCTGTACGACGAGGCCGGCCAACTCAGTGGTTTCATGGCCGTGGAGCGCGACATCACCGAGCGGCTCAGCCGCGAAAAGGCCCTGCAACGGGCCTTGAGCGACAACGAGCAGCTGATGCGGGCCATCGACGAGTTCGCCATCGTCTCGATGACCGATCGTCAGGGGCGCATCACCCAGGTCAACGCGTTTTTCGAGAACATCAGCGGCTACAGCCGCGAGGAACTGATCGGACAGAATCACCGCATCCTGAAGTCCGGTGTGCAGGATGAAGATCTCTGGCCGCGGGTCTGGGCCACGCTGATCGAGGGCCGGATCTGGCGCGGCGAGGTTTGCAACCGGGCCAAGGATGGCCACCTGTACTGGGTCGACACGCTGATCATGCCGTTTACCGACGCCGCGGGCGTGGTGGAGCATTACATCTCGATCCGAACCGACGTCACGGCCTTGCGGCAGGCCGTCACGGACCTGCGCCACGGCAATGAGCTCATGCGCACCATCATCGAGAACATCCCCTGCGGCCTCAGCGTGGTGGACAGCGAGCTGAACATTCCGATCTACAACAGCCTGTTCCTGTCGCTGCTTGACGTGCCGCCGGCGTTGCTCGAACGCCCACCCCTGTCCTTCGAGTCCATCATCCGCCTGAATGCGCAGCGCGGTGAGTACGGCCCGCAGGGAGACACCACGGTCGACATCCTGCTGCAGCGCGCGCGCAACCCGCAACCGCGCCTGTTTCGGCGCGAGCGCCCGAACGGATCCATCCTGGAGGTGCGCGGGGCCAACCTGCCCGGGGGCGGCTTCGTCACCACCTACACCGACGTCACGACCGAACATCGCAGCAAGCAGGAACTGGAGGAGTACAAACGCATCCTGCACAGCGCCATGGACGCGCTGGACGAGGCCTTTGTCATCTACGACCAGGAAGACCGCCTGCTCTACTGCAATGAAAAGTACCGCGCGCTCTACCAGACCTCGGCCGACCTGATCGTGCCCGGTGCCCGTTTCGAGGACATCGTGCGCACAGGGGCCGAACGCGGCCAGTACCCCGAAGCGAACGGCCGCATCGACGAGTGGGTGGCCGAACGCCTGGTTGCACATCGCCGGCACCGGCAGTTCGTCGTGCAGCGCCTGGACGACGGGCGCTGGTTGCGCATTCTGGAGGCCCGCACGCCCGATGGTTACCACGTGGGTTTTCGCATTGACATCACCGAGCTCAAGCAGGCGGTGGAGGCGGCCGAGACCGCATCGCAGGCGAAGGGAGAGTTCCTGGCCAACATGAGCCACGAGATCCGCACGCCGCTCAATGCCGTGCTCGGCATGTTGCAGCTGCTCCAGGGGACCGAGCTCGATCCGCGCCAGCGAGACTATGCGGCCAAGACCGAAGGGGCCGCGCGTTCGCTGCTGGGCTTGCTCAACGACATCCTGGACTACTCCAAGGTCGAGGCCGGCAAGATGATGCTGGATCCCCACCCCTTCGCGCTGGACCTTCTGCTGCGCGAACTCTCGGTCGTTCTCTCGGCCAATCTGGACAGCCGGCCGCTGGAGGTGTTGTTCGATATCGATCCCGATACGCCGCGGCAGCTGGTCGGAGATGCCCTGCGCCTCAAGCAGATCCTGATCAACCTGGCCGGCAATGCCATCAAGTTCACCGAACGCGGCGAAGTGGTGCTGAGCATCCGGGTGCAGGCCCGCACGGCCGGCGCGGTGCGGCTGCGCCTGGCTGTGCGTGACAGCGGCATCGGCATTGCACCAGAGCATCAGGCCAGGATCTTCGAGGGGTTCACGCAGGCCGAGTCGTCCACCACCCGCCGCTTCGGCGGCACAGGCCTGGGGCTGGCCATCAGTCAGCGCCTGGTGGCCATGATGGGAGGGCGGCTGGAACTCCAGAGCGCAGCGGGGCAGGGCAGCACCTTCTTCTTCAGCCTCGATTTGCCGCTCCCTGCCGAGCCAGCGCAGCAGCCGGTTGCGCCTGTGCCGTCCCGGGCGCAGCCCTGGCTGGGCCGCAGCGGCGGCAAACCGCCCAGGGTGCTGGTGGTGGATGACAACCCGGTGGCGCGCCAGCTGCTGGCCGGCATGGGGCGCACGCTGGGCTGGTCGGTGGAGGAAAGCAGTGACGGTGAGGTCGCCTGGCAGTTGCTGCAGCAGGCCGCCGCGCAAGGCCAGGGCTACCAGGCTTGTTTTGTCGACGCGCAGATGTCCGGCATGGGCGGACGGACCCTGTGCCGCGCCATCCGCCAGTCCTGCGGCTCGGGGCCGCAGGCACCGCTGCTCATCCTGGTGGGGGCCAGCGCCCAGGACCTGCTGTCGGTGCGATCGGCCGCGGAGCGAGAAGGGGTCGACGGCTTCCTGCTCAAGCCGCTGACCGCTTCCATGCTGCTCGATGCCGTGGTCGAAGCGTCAGCGGGTGGCACCCAGCCCCCTGTCAACGCGCCAACGCCCCGGGGACTGACGGGCAAGCGACTGCTGCTGGTGGAGGACAACCCGATCAACCAGCAGGTGGCTGCCGAGTTGCTGCAGGCCCAGGGTGCGCAGGTGCAGATCGCCGGCAACGGACGGGAAGGCGTGGATGCCGTGGCGGCGGCCCGGGCCGCAGGTCGCCTTTTCGATGCCGTGCTGATGGACGTGCAGATGCCAGTCATGGATGGCCTCACGGCCGCCGGCCTGATCCGCACCGAACTCCGGCTGTCTGACTTGCCCATCATTGCCATGACGGCCAATGCCCTGCCGGCCGATCGCGAACGCAGCCTGGCTGCCGGCATGAACGCGCATGTGGGCAAGCCCTTCGAGATCGACCCATTGGTGGACCTGCTGCAACGTTTCACCGGCCCCGGGGCTGAGCGCCCGGCGCTTGCCGTGCCGGCGCCGGCCTCGGTGTCGCCGTCCGGGTCGGCGCCCTTGCTGGAGCGCCCGGCGGCCGTGCGGCGGCTGGGCGGCAACCAGGACCTGCTTGACCAGGTCACGCGCAGCTTCACGGCGGGGCTGGATCAGCAGCTGGCCGACTGGCTCCAGGAACTGCGACAGCCGATGATGATGCAGGAGGCGCTGCGGCGCATGCACTCGCTCAAGGGTCTGGCGGCCACGGTGGGGGCCACGCGCCTGGCCGCGCTGGCGGCTGCGGCCGAGTCGGCCTGTCGCGAGGGCACAGCCGCCGCCGGTGCCCAGGCCTGGCAGCAGCGCTTCGAGGCCACGATCCAGGACACCCTGGCGGCGCTGCGCGCCGAAATGGATCTTGACGGGGACCGGACCGCCAGCGCAGCCTAGTTCTTGGCGCCCAGCGTCAGTGCGGCGGCCCGCGAGGCTGCCAGCGCCGCGGCATCCGGGGCCTGGTGCGTGGGCCAGCCGCCCAGGTGCCGTTCACACAAGTGCCCCATGGCGGCGATCCATTCGGGGCTGTCGTTCAGGCAGGGGATGTAGTGGAAGGCCTCGCCGCCGGCGTGCAGGAAGGCTTCGCGAACTTCCTGCGCGATCTCCTCCAGCGTCTCCAGGCAATCGCTGGTGAAGCCGGGGCAGACCACGTCGATGCGCTTGACCCCGGCCTGCGCCATCCGGATCACGGTCGGCTCGGTATAGGGCTCCAGCCACTTGGCCTTGCCAAAGCGCGACTGGAAGGTCACCGTGTACTGCTCCTTGCCCAGGCCCAGTGCCTGCGCCAGCAGGCGCGCGGTCTTGTGGCACTCGCAGTGGTAGGGGTCACCCAGGTGCAGGGTGCGCTCGGGCACGCCGTGAAAGCTCATGACCAGCTGGTCGGGCTGGCCATGTGCCTGCCAGTGGGCGCGGATGCGTTGCGCCAGTGCGCTGATGTAAGCGGCATCGTCGTGGTAGCGGTTGATGAAGCGCAACTCGGGGATGGTGCGCACACGATCAGCCCAGTGATAGACGGCATCGAACACGCTGGCCGTGGTGGTGCCCGAGTACTGCGGGTAAGCCGGCAGCACCAGCACGCGGGTGGCGCCCTCGGCCTTCAGCGCGTCGAGCTGCGCGGCCATGGACGGGTTACCGTAGCGCATGGCGTAGCGCACCGTGACGTGGTGGCCCTGCTGCTGCATCCATGCCTGCAGGCGCTGTGCCTGCCTTTCGGTCCAGACCTTGAGCGGCGAGCCTTCAGGCGTCCAGATCGTGGCGTATTTGGCCGCCGATTTGGCCGGGCGCAGGCGCAGGATGATGCCATGCAGGATCAGCCACCAGATCGGCCGGGGGATCTCCACCACACGGTGGTCTCCCAGGAACTCGGCCAGGTAACGGCGCAGCGCAGCGGGTGTGGGAGCGTCGGGTGTGCCCAGGTTGCACAAGAGGATGGCCGTGGTCGGCGCCTGGCCATGGGTGTACGCGGGTTCTTTTTTGAATGCCATGCGGTATTCTCGCCCACCTATGCAAGCCACGCTCGACGCCTCCCGGATCAAGGCCATTTCCCTCGACCTCGACGACACCCTGTGGCCGATCTGGCCGGTGATCACCCGCGCCGAACTGGCCCTGCAGGACTGGCTGCGACCGCATGCGCCAGTCACCGCCGAATTTCTGACCGATGGCGAACGGCGCCTCGCCCTGCGCCGCGAGGTCCAGGCCAGCCGGCCCGAGATCGGGCACGACCTGCGCACCCTGCGCCAGGAGCTGATCCGCCTCGCCCTGCAACGCCATGACGAGGACACCACGCTGGTGGCGCCGGCCTACGAGGTCTTCATCGCCGAGCGCATGCGCGTCGAACTCTACGCCGATGCGCGCCCGGCGCTGGCCTGGCTGGCGCAGCGTTACCCGGTGGTGGCCCTGTCCAACGGCAATGCCGATGTCCAGCGCATCGGCCTGGGCGAGTATTTCCAGGCGGGCTTCAGCGCGCAGGAGTTCGGCGTGGGCAAGCCCGATCCGCGTTTCTTCCACGCCGCTGCCCGGGCCGTGGGCGTCAAACCGCACGAGGTGCTGCACGTGGGCGACGATGCCGCGCTGGATGTCGTGGGCGCGCTGGACGCCGGCCTGCAGACCGTCTGGGTCAACCGGGCCGGTCACGACTGGGCGCACGACAAGCATCGCCCGCATGCCACCGTGGTGGACATGCAGGCGCTCTGTGCGCTGCTGGAGCCGGGCGCTTTAGAGTCCGCGAACAGGCGCTAAGGCGTCGGTTGTAGCACCAAGGTGCTGCGCGTGGCCGCTTTCACGTCGGCCGGGTTCAGGTGCATGGGCTGGTAGCGGCCGGCGATGAAGTCCTGTGCCTGGTCGGCGTAGTGGGGGTCGAACAGCACACCGCTCTGGCCCACGGGGTTGATGCCCAGCGCCTTGCCGGCATCGGCAAAATCGATCAGCCGCCGTGTCGAGGGGCCGTAGTTCACGTTCCAGGGCGCCGGGCCCAGGGCGTGGGCCAGGTTGTTGGGGATCTCCCGCCCGCCCGGGGCTTGCAGCGGACCGACGTCAAACAGCTTGTCCAGCGGCTTGAGGCGCCCCAGCGGGTGGCCGTGGGTCACCGTATGGTTGTTGCCCCAGGTCCAGCCGGGCAGGGAAAGGCCACGCAGGTCCTGCAGATGCTTGAGGGTGGCGCGCCAGGCCAGCAACACGGTGTCGTTGCGGTTCTCCGTGTCCGGTGTGCGGCGGTTGTCCCACCAGGGCGAGCGCGGGTCGGCCACCAGCCGTGGCAGCGCATGGTCGATGGCACGGGTGCGCAGGAGGTTGCTGAACTGCACCTCGCCCAGCTCATCGGCCATGGTTGCCTTGAGCAGCTCGTAGACGAACTGGTTGTAGACCGTGGGCGCGATGCTGGCCGTGTTGTGGCGCCCATCCCATTCGCCTATCTGGTCGATCAGCGCGCGCTCGATGGCGTCGGTGGACTTTTCACGCAGCAGTGGCAGCAGTGGGCCCAGCACGCGCGCCGCGTAATCGGTCTGCTCGTCGAGCTGCAGGGCCTGGCTGTTCTGCAGGTTCCACAGGGTGCCGGCGGGCCTTAGCAACTGGTCCAGGCGCCGTGCGCGTTCGGGCAGGTTGTAATAGCCCGGCACCGGCACGCCGCTGCGCGGCACGGGCTGGTGGTTGGCCGAGACGATATAACCCCGCGCCGGGTTTTCTTCCTGCGGGTTGTCGGCAAAGCGGTAATACCCCGGCTTGTCGGCCTGCTCGCTGCCGCCGTCGAGGATGAAACTGGGGTTCACGCTGAGCGGGCGCTGCACCAGCCTGGCCGCAGCCCACCAGCCGATGTCGCCGGCTGCGTTGGCCCACACCACGTTCAGGCCCGGGGCGTGGATCTTGCTGGCGGCGTTACGCGCCTTGGGCAGGGTGTCGGCACGGTTCAGTTCACGGAAGGCGTCCAGGATGGGGTTCTCGGTTTCCAGGAAAGCCCACCACATCGCGATCGGTGCCTGGCCCAGGCTGTCGGGGAAGGCCTGGTTGATGAGGGGGCCGTGGGGCGAGCGGGTCAGCGTGATGTTGACCGGATCGGCCCCTTTCACCGCGATGGTTTCGGTACGGCTTTGCAGCGCGACCCACTGCCCCTGGTGCCAGACCTGGCGCGGGTTGTCCGGGTTCACCTTCAGGGCCACCAGATCCATGTCGTCGTTCTGGAACATGGTCAGGCTCCAGCCGAACTGGCTGTTGTGGCCGAGCAGGGCGTAGGGGTTGAGCGCCTGGTGGTGGCCGTAGAGTTCGAAGCCCGGTGCGCTGAGGTGCGCCTCGTACCAGACCGCAGGCAGCGCATAGGCGATGTGCGGGTCACCGGCCAGCAGGGGCTTGCCGCTGGCGGTGCGGCGCCCGGAAATGGCCCAGGCATTGCTGCCCTCGAAGAGCGGCACCCCCGCGAGGTCCATGGCCTGCTGGCTGACTTCGGAGACGCGTGCCAGGGCCTGCCAGTCGGCAGCCGCCAGCTTGCGCGCGGGTGTCTTGTGCGCCATCGGGCCGACCACTCCCAGGGGTTGCCATTCCAGATCGAAGACCTGCAGGTAGTCGGGGCCAAGCTGGTCCCGCACATAACTCAGCACGGGCTCGGTGCGCAGCGTGGCGGCGAAGCTGTAGGCCAGGTAGCCGGCCACGGCCAGGGTGTCGACGGGTGTGTAGGGCTGGGGCTGGATGCGCAGCAGATCGAACTCGACCGGCAGGGGGCGTGTGTCCTGGAATTCGTTGATGCCGTCCAGATAGGCCAGCAGGCCCAGCCAGGCAGGACTGTTGCGGTCGATGCGCTTCACGCTTTCCTCGGCATGGGCCCGCAGCTCCAGCGTGCGGAACAGGCGGTCGGTATCGAGCAGTTTGGGGCCGAGGATCTCGGCCAGTTCACCGCGTGCCAGGCGCCGCACCATCTCCATCTGGAACAGCCGGTCCTGCGCGTGCAGGAAACCGAGCGCGCGGTAGAGGTCGGTTTCGTTCTGCGCCTGCAGGTGCGGTACGCCACGCTCGTCCCAGTTCACCAAGACCGGGGCCTTGAGCTGGCTCAGCGTGAGCGTGCCGCTGCGCTGCGGCAGCTTGCTGCGGGCATGCCAGACCCCCGCGGCTATGGCGATGGCCAGCGCGGTGATCAGCACGATGAGCAGGATGAACAGGACTTTGAAGCTGCGTTTCATCTCGGCGGGGTCTCCTGGTAATCAGCGGTGCTGCTCTGGGTTCACTTGCGTTGCCGCAGGTCTGCTTAGGTGCTTTGTAGCACCTGCCATGGCCTGTGCGGCCGCCAGGCCGCTGCGCACCGCACCTTCGAGGGTGGCGGGGTAGGGGCCTGCGACATAGTCGCCGCAGGCCAGCAGGCCCGACGCAATGGTTTGTGCAGGGCGTTGCAGGGCGGGCGTGCAGGCAAAGGTGGCGCGTTTCTCGACCACGGTCTGTACGGCCTGCAGGTCCAGGCCCAGTTGGCTGCAGGCCTGTTGCAGGACCTGGGCCTGGATCGTTTCGCGTTCTCCCCGGCTGGCACTGACCACGAAGGCCAGCAGGCCGGTTGATCCGTCGAGCTGGCCGCGGTCGAAGACGAATTGCGCTGGATGGTGAGTGTCGTGTCGCAGGGCCAGCAGGGGGGCCGGCAACCGGGCCTCTGCGGCCCAGGCATAGACGGTGGTGATGGCTTCGAAGTGCAGCGCAGCGGCGCTGGCCGCCCAGGCCTGCAAGGCCGCGGGTTCCGCCTGGAGTCCTGCGGCGCCGTCGACCAGGCGCGCCGCCTCGGTCGACGGACAGGCCAGCAGCACGCCGTCAAAGCCCTGGCCGTCGAGCCTCCAGCGGCCGTCCCCGGACTGCAGGGTGCTGATGCGCGTGCCGGTTTGCACGCTGGTACCTCGCTGCGCCAGCCAGCGTGCGGCGGCCTGCGGGAAGAGGGCCGACAGATCGATGCGCGGCAGCAGCAGTTGCGAGCCGCCGCGCACGCCGAACAGCGCATCGCGCAGCACGCGCAGGAAGACCTGGGCGCTGGCCTGGTGGGCGGGGGTGTTCAGGGCCGACACGCACAGCGGTTCGATCAGTTCCTGCATCACATGGGAGCCGAGCTTGCGGCACAGATCGGCCACCGACAGTTGCGCCTCGCACTCGAAACCCCGCAGTTTCCAGCCGAGGGCGGCGCGCAACAGGCCCAGTCGCTCGGGCAGCGGCCAGCTGCCGTTACGCAGGATGCCGGCCAGCACGTCCAGCGGCACGGGCAGGCTCGGCAGCTGCAGGCCGGCGCCGTCGGGAAACTTCAGGGTCAGGGGCAGGCGTTGCAGCGCGGTCTGCGTGTCCACACCCACCTCTCGCATCAGGCGCAGTGTCTCGGTGTAGGCGCCGATCAGGATGTGCTGGCCGTTGTCCAGGGCGACGCGAGGTCCATCCGGCAGGCGGCCCTCGAGGCCGCGCGCTCTTCCTCCGAGGGTGCGGGCGGCTTCAAACACGGTGACCTCATGACCTGCCCGTGTTGCGGCCACCGCCGCGGCCATGCCGGCCCAGCCGGCGCCGACGATGGCAAGTTTCACATCTTCCCCAGCGCCTGCACGCGCCAGGCCAGCCAGAGCTTGCGCAGCGGCGTGAGGCTGATGCGCTGGTGCAGCACCTGGAAGTTGTCGCGCTCGATCTCGCGCAGCAGGGTGCGGTAGATGCTGGCCATCATCAGGCCCGGCTTCTGCGCGCGGCGGTCGACCTCGGGCAGCAGGGCCAGGGCCTCGTCGTAGAGGCTGTGGGCACGCTGCGCCTGGAACTTCATCAAGGCTGCGAAACGCTCCGAGTGCTGGCGCTTGAGCAGCTCGTGCGCCTTGACCTCGAACTGCTGCAGCTCGTTGACCGGCAGGTAGATGCGACCGCGCAGTGCGTCTTCGCCGACGTCGCGGATGATGTTGGTCAGCTGGAAGGCCAGGCCCAGGGTGTGGGCGTAGCGCGTGGTCTGCTCCTGGGTCTGGCCGAAGATGCGCGCCGCCACTTCGCCCACCACGCCCGCCACCAGGTGGCAATAGCGCTGCAGGGCCGGGTAGTCCAGGTAGCGGGTCTGCTGCAGGTCCATCCGGCAGCCTTCGATCACGGCCAGCAGATGGCGTGCCTCGATGCCGTACACGGCGGTGTGCGGCATCAGGGCCTGCAGCACCGGGTGGGTGGGCTGCCCCGCATAGGCGCGGCTCACTTCGGCTTCCCACCAGGCCAGCTTGGTCTGGGCCACGCCGGGGTCGGACACCTCATCCACCACATCGTCCACCTCTCGGCAAAAGGCGTAGAAGGCCGTGATGGCCGCGCGGCGCGGCTTGGGCAGGAAGAGGAAGGCGTAGTAGAAGCTGCTGCCGGAGGCGGCGGCTTTTTGCTGGACGTAATGCTCGGGCGTCATGGCGTGATTGTCCACTGGCTTCACATCCACAGGCTGCGCCAGAGGAGCAGCGGGGCGTCGGCAGCGCCGACCGTGGGGCGATGCTGCAGGCTGTTGAAGCCCAGGGCCTCGATCCTGTCCAGGATACGCAGGCCGCCTTGCACCACCAGACGCAGTTCCCAGCCGGCGCGGCCCGGGATGCGATGCACCAGGGGGGCGCCTTGCTGCATGAGGGCGCGTGCAGCGTGGATCTGCGAGGCGATCAGGGCCAGGATGGCGGGCGTCGGTGTGAGGGTGGCCAGTTCCGTGCGTAACACGCCGTGGGCGGCGCAATCTGCGTCCGTCAGGTAGTGGCGGCCGCGCGGAATGTCGCGGCTCAGGTCCTGCCAGAAGTTGATGAGCTGCAGGGCGCTGCAGATGGCATCACTCTCGCGCAGCGCGGCCGCGTCGTGCAGGCCATAGAGGTGCAGCAGCAGGCGGCCCACCGGGTTGGCCGAGCGGCGGCAGTAGTCCAGCAATTCAGCCGGGTCGGCGTAGCTGGCCTGGTCGCGTGTCTTGCGCACATCCTGGGCAAAGGCGTCGAGCAGATCGTCCAGCAGGGGCACGGGCAGTTGGAATTCCCGCAGCATGGCGGCCAGCGGGCCGAAGACCTGCGGCCAGCGTCCACTGGGGGGCTGACCCTGGGCCAGGGCCAGCAGGTCCTGCCGGTAGGCGCTCAGGTCGTCCAGGCGCTGTTGGGCCGTGGCCTCGCCTTCGTCGGCGATGTCGTCGGCGGTGCGGGCGTAGTGGTAGATGGCGGCGATGTGCGGGCGCAGCCGCGGCGGGCACAGCCAGGAAGCGACGGGAAAGTTCTCGTAATGCTCAACGGGCTGGGGGGAGATGGGCTTGTTCACGCCGTGGATTTTCGCCCGGCTTGACATAGATCGGGTTTTTACCTAGATTACTGACCCATCGGTTATTAATTAAAAACTCACTTCCGGAATCCCTGCCATGTCCGATACACGCCCCCACTGGTCCAGGCGCGCCGCCTGGGCGGCAATGCTGCCGATGGCCGCCTTGACCTTGCTCGCCTGCTCCAAGGCGGCACCGCCCGAAGAGCCGGTGCGGGCCGTCAAGATCATGACCGTGCGCCCTGCCAGCCTGAACGCCACCCAGGAATTTTCGGGTGAAGTGCGCCCGCGCATCGAGTCGCGCCTGGGCTTCCGGGTGGCGGGCAAGCTGGTCAGCCGTGAGGTTGAACTGGGCCAGCGCGTGAAGGCCGGCCAGGTGCTGGCCCGGTTGGATCCGCAGGATTACCGCCTGGCGACCGACGCGGCCCAGGCCCAGATGGGAGCCGCCGTGACCAACCGCGACCTGGCCGCCGCGGATTTCAAGCGTTTCAAGGAACTGCGCGAACAGAACTTCATCAGTGGCGCCGAGCTCGAGCGGCGCGATGCGGCGCTCAAGGCGGCCCAGGCCCAGGTCGACCAGGCCCAGGCCCAACTGGCCTCGCAGCGCAACCAGGGCAGCTACACGACCCTGGTGGCCGACGCGGCCGGCGTGGTGACGGCTGTGGAAGCCGAGCCCGGCCAAGTGGTCAGCGCCGGCTTGCCGGTGGTGCGGGTGGCCCAGGATGGCCCGCGCGATGCGGTCTTTGCGGTACCGGAGGACAAGCTGGCCGTCATGCGCCAGGGCAGCGCGGTGGATGTGCGGGTCTGGCCCGGCCAGACCCAGCTGGCCGGCCGTGTGCGCGAGGTCTCGGCCAGTGCCGACCCGGTGACGCGCACTTACCAGGTCAAGGTGGCCCTGGAAGGCCGGCAGCCACCGCCCCTGGGCGCGACCGTCACGGTCTTCCCCAAGTTGCGCAGCGAACAACGCGTGGCGGCCATCAAGCTGCCGACCAGCGCCTTGCGCCAGGACGGCCAGACCACGGCGGTCTGGGTGCTGGACCCCAAGACCATGACGGTCGCGTCGCAAGCGATACAAATCGCCACGGCCGATGGCAACGAGGCGGTGGTGGCTGCCGGTCTGCAGGACGGCCAATTGGTGGTGTCGGCGGGCGTGCACGTGCTCTCCCCCGGGCAGAAGGTGACGATCTATCGCGAGAAGTCGGCCAGTACGCTGACCAGCCTGCCGCAGACCGCCGTCGACGCCACGATCGGCTCCGCAGCCGCGCCTTCGACTGTCAGCAAGTGAGGCGCGCATGAGTTCCAAAGAACAGGAATCGCAGAGCTTCAATCTCTCGCGCTGGGCCATCGAGCATCCCGCGCTCACGCGTTACCTGCTGCTCGTGCTCATGGTGCTGGGCTTCGTGGCCTATTTCCAGCTGGGCCAGGACGAGGATCCGCCCTTCACCTTCCGTGCCATGGTGGTGCGCACCTACTGGCCCGGCGCCACGGCGCAGCAGGTGGCCGAGCAGGTCACCGACAAACTCGAGCGCACGCTGCAGGAAGTGCCCGGGGCCGACAAGATCCGCAGCTACTCCAAGCCGGGTGAGTCGCAGATCATCTTCCAGCTCAAGGACTCGACCCAGGCGGCCGTGGTGGCCAACACCTGGTACACGGTGCGCAAGAAGATCGGCGACATGCGGGGCACGCTGCCTGGCGGCATCCAGGGGCCTTTTTTCAACGATGAGTTCGGCGACGTCTACGGCGTGATCTACGCGCTGGAGTCCGACGGTTTCAGCGATGCCGAAGTGAAAGTCTTTGCCGACGAGGTGCGCCAGCAGCTGTTGCGCGTGCCCGATGTGGCCAAGGTGGAGCTGTTCGGGGTGCAGGACGAGAAGCTCTACATCGAGATCTCGCAAAAGCGCCTCTCGCAGCTCGGCCTGGACCTGAACCAGGTGTTGGCCCAGCTGGGCCAGCAGAACGCGGTCGAGAGTGCCGGCGCGGTGCAGACGCCGCTGGACGTGGTGCAGGTGCGGGTGGCCGGCCAGTTCGAGGCCGTGGCGCAGTTGCGCGCCATGCCCATCCGCGGCAGCACGGGCAACCAGCTGCGCCTGGGCGACATTGCCGAGATCAAGCGCGGTTATGTGGACCCGGCCGCCATCAAGGTGCGGCACCAGGGCAAGCAGGTCATCGCCTTGGGCATCTCCATGGCCAAGGGCGGGGACATCATCGCCCTGGGCAAGTCGCTGCGCAAGACCACGGACCGCATCGAAAAGACCCTGCCGGCCGGTATCCAGCTGGTGCAGCTGCAAGACCAGCCCAGGGCCGTTTCCACCTCGGTCAACGAATTCGTCGGCGTGCTGATCGAGGCGGTTCTCATCGTGCTGGTGGTCAGCTTCATCAGCCTGGGCCTGCACAAGCACCAGGGGGCTGCCCATCTGCCGCTCTGGAAACGCTATTACGTGGACATGCGCCCCGGCCTGGTGGTGGGCATCACCATTCCCCTGGTGCTGGCCCTGACCTTTCTGGGAATGCAGTACTGGGGCATCGGCCTGCACAAGATCTCGCTGGGCTCGCTGATCATCGCCCTGGGCCTGCTGGTGGACGACGCCATCATTGCCGTGGAGATGATGGTGCGCAAGATGGAGGAGGGCTACGACAAGGTGCGCGCCGCCACCTTCGCCTACGAGATCACGGCCATGCCCATGCTGACCGGCACGTTGATCACCGCCGCCGGTTTCCTGCCCATCGGCATGGCCAAGTCTGCCGTGGGCGAGTACACCTTCGCCATCTTCGGTGTCACCGCGCTGGCGCTGGTGCTGAGCTGGATCGTCTCGGTCTATTTCGTGCCCTATCTGGGCACGCTGCTGCTCAAGGCCAAGCCCCATGCCGCTGGAGACCAGCCGCATGAATTGTTCGACAGCCCCTTCTACAGCCGCTTTCGCAAGACCGTGGACTGGTGCGTCGAGCACCGCTGGCTCACCATCGGTACCACTGTTCTGACCTTTGCGCTGGGCATTGCCGGCATGGGCAAGGTGCAGCAGCAGTTCTTCCCCGATTCGAGCCGGCCGGAAATCCTGGTCGACCTCTGGTTCCCCGAGGGCACGTCCTTTGCTGCCAACGAGGAAACGACACAACGCGTCGAAAAACGCCTGCTCGCCCTGACGGGGGTGAATGCGGTGAGCACCTGGGTGGGTTCGGGTGTGCCGCGTTTTTACCTGCCGCTGGACCAGGTCTTCCCGCAGACCAATGTCTCGCAATTCATTGTCCTGCCCAAAGACCTCAAGACGCGTGAAACCCTGCGCGTGCAGCTGCCGGCCCTGTTGGCCCAGGAATTCCCGGAGGCGCGTGGCCGCGTCAAGCTGCTGCCCAATGGGCCGCCGGTGCCCTATCCGGTGCAGTTCCGCGTGGTCGGTGCCGATCCGGCCGTGCTGCGCGCGCGCGCCGACGAGGTCAAGGCCGTGATGCGCGAGAGCGCCAACACGCGCGGCGTCAACGACAACTGGAACGAATCGGTCAAGGTGTTGCGCCTGGAGGTCGACCAGGCCAAGGCGCGCGCGCTGGGCGTGAGCAGCCAGTCGATCGCCCAGGCCTCACGGACCCTGCTGGCCGGCCAGAACGTGGGCCAGTACCGCGAGGGCGACAAGCTGATCGACATCGTGCTGCGCCAGCCCCTGGACGAGCGCAACGCCCTGACCGACCTGGCCAACGCCTACCTACCGACCAGCAGCGGCCGTTCCATCCCGCTGACGCAGATCGCCAAGCCGGTGTTCACCTGGGAGCCGGGCGTGATGTGGCGGGAGAACCGCGAGTTCGGCATCACCGTGCAGTCCGACGCCGTGGAAGGCATGCAGGGTGCCACCTTGACGGCCGAACTGCTGCCCTCGCTGCGCGCTCTGGAGTCCCAATGGCATGCCGCGGGTCTCAATGGCTACCGCATCGAAGTGGCCGGGGCGGTGGAGGAGAGCAGCAAGGGCACGGGCTCGATCGCTGCTGGCATGCCCCTGATGCTCTTCATCACCTTCACGCTGCTGATGCTGCAATTGCAGAGCTTCAGCCGCGCCATGCTGGTGTTCCTGACCGGCCCCCTGGGCCTGGCCGGGGTGGCTGGCGCGCTGCTGGTACTCAACCGTCCCTTCGGCTTCGTGGCCCTGCTCGGCGTGATCGCCCTCATGGGCATGATCCAGCGCAACTCGGTGATCCTGATCGACCAGATCGAGCAGGACCGCGCAGCCGGCATCCCGGCCTGGGACGCCATCGTGGAGTCCGCCGTGCGCCGTCTGCGCCCCATCGTGCTGACCGCCGCCGCCGCCGTGCTGGCCATGATCCCGCTGTCGCGTTCGGTGTTCTGGGGCCCCATGGCCGTGGCCATCATGGGCGGCCTGATCGTCGCCACCGTGCTGACCCTCCTGGCCCTGCCGGCGATGTACGCCGCATGGTTTCGCGTGAAGCGCGAAACACCGGCGCTACCTTAAGTCCGCCCGCGGGGCCAGCGCGCAGCGCCAGACCCGCATGGTTTCGCGTGAAGCGCGAAACACCGGTGTTGCCTGGTTTGAGATGAAACGGCGGTCTCCTGGCCGGGTTAAAATACCCGGTTGACCGATTTCACGGGGAGGTCTGTCGGACCTCCCCTTTTGTTTGGACCCGCGCGGGTGGCGAAATTGGTAGACGCACCAGGTTTAGGTCCTGACGCCAGCAATGGTGTGGGGGTTCGAGTCCCCCCCCGCGCACCAGTCCGGCCGCAGACTAGCCTGTGGGCCGACCCCGTTTTTGAATTGATTGGAGTGAGTCATCATGGCCGTTACCGTTGAAACCCTCGAGAAGCTCGAGCGCAAGATCACCCTGAGCCTGCCGCTGGCAGCCATCCAGTCCGAAGTCGAGACGCGCCTCAAGAAGCTGGCCCGCACCGTCAAGATGGACGGTTTCCGTCCCGGCAAGGTGCCGATGAACGTGGTGACCCAGCGCTACGGTTACTCCGTGCACTACGAAGTGCTGAACGACAAGGTCGGCGAGGCCTTTGCCTTGGCCGCCAACGAAGCCAAGCTGCGCGTCGCAGGCCAGCCCAGCATCACCGAGAAGGAGGGTGCACCGGCCGGCGAAGTGAGCTTCGATGCCGTGTTCGAGGTCTATCCGGAAGTCAAGATCGGCGACCTGGCCGGCGCCGAGATCGAGAAGCTGAATTCCGAGGTGAGCGAGAGCGCCATCCAGAAGACCCTGGACATCCTGCGCAAGCAGCGCCGCACCTTTGCCCAGCGGGCCATGGACACCGCCGCCCAGGACGGCGACCGTGTGACGATCGACTTCGAAGGCAAGATCGACGGCGAGCCCTTTGCCGGCGGCAAGGCCGAAGACTTCCAGTTCCTGGTCGGCGAAGGCCAGATGCTCAAGGAATTCGAAGACGCCGTGCGCGGCATGAAGTCCGGCGAAAGCAAGACTTTCCCCCTCGCTTTCCCGGCTGACTACCATGGCCAGGACGTGGCCGGCAAGACCGCTGACTTCCTGGTGACCGTGAAGAAGATCGAAGCGGCTCATCTGCCTGAAGTCAATGACGCCCTGGCCAAGTCCCTGGGCGTGGCCGAAGGCACCGTGGCGGCCCTGAACGCCGACATCAAGAAGAACCTGGAGCGCGAGGTCAAGTCGCGCCTGGCCGCCCGCAACAAGCAGGCCGTCATGGACGCCCTGGTGGCCAAGGCCGAGCTGGACCTGCCCAAGTCCATCGTGCAGGCCGAGATCGACCGCATGGTCGAAGGCGCGCGCGAAGACCTCAAGCAGCGTGGCATCAAGGACGCCGACAAGGCTCCGATCCCCGGCGAAATGTTCCAGCCGCAGGCCGAGCGCCGTGTGCGCCTGGGCCTGGTGGTGGCTGAACTCGTGCGTGTGAACAACCTGCACGCCACCCCGGATCAGATCAAGGCCCATGTGGACGAACTGGCCGCCAGCTACGAGCGTCCGGAAGACGTGAAGCGCTGGTATCTCGGCGACAACCGCCGCATGGCCGAGGTCGAAGCCGTGGTGATCGAGAACAACGTTACCGACTTTGTGCTGTCCAAGGCCAAGGTCAGTGAAAAGGCGATTTCCTTCGACG
This sequence comes from Hylemonella sp. GW821-FHT12C09, assembly GCF_058807395.1. NCBI lineage: Bacteria > Pseudomonadati > Pseudomonadota > Betaproteobacteria > Burkholderiales > Comamonadaceae > Hylemonella > Hylemonella sp. GW821-FHT12C09. Next base: position 68,412 of record NZ_JBXAQQ010000005.1, read on the forward strand.
AACTGATGGGCCAGGCCTGATCACGGTTTGAACCCTTACTGCGTGTGGGGCTTGTTCCGGGCTTGCAGTCCGGGTGACAGGCCCCACTTGCTTTTGGGCTACAAATTTTCGGTACAGTTAGGCTCGTAAATTGGAGAGAACATGAACTTGCGCAACCCCGCCTATAACGGCGCCCTGGACACCCAGGCCCTCGGCATGATCCCGATGGTGATCGAGCAGTCCGGCCGTGGCGAACGCTCCTACGACATCTATTCCCGTCTGCTCAAGGAGCGTGTGGTCTTCCTGGTCGGTCCGGTCAATGACCAGACCGCCAATCTCGTGGTGGCCCAGCTGTTGTTCCTGGAGAGCGAGAACCCGGACAAGGACATCTCGTTTTACATCAACTCGCCCGGTGGCTCGGTCAGCGCCGGCATGGCGATCTTCGACACCATGAACTTCATCAAACCCGACGTGTCCACACTGTGCGTGGGCATGGCCGCCAGCATGGGGGCCTTCCTGCTGGCCGCAGGTGCCAAGGGCAAGCGCTTCTCGCTGCCCAACTCCAAGGTCATGATCCACCAGCCGCTGGGCGGGACCCAGGGCCAGGCCACCGAGATCGAGATCCATGCCCGCGAGATCCTCAAGACCCGCGAGCAGCTCAACAAGATCCTGGCCGAGCGCACCGGCCAGCCGCTGGACAAGATCGAGCGCGACACCGAGCGGGACTATTACCTTTCGGCCGACGAAGCCAAGGACTATGGCCTGGTCGACCAGGTCATCGCCAAGCGCCCCTGAGGGTGAGCCGGTTCTGAGGCTGTTGTTTTCTGGCGCCAGCCCCGTGGTCGGGGCGGGCGCCGCATGGTTATCATAGATTCGGTAAAACACCGAAAAGGCGTTCCTCCCATGGCCGACAAAAAAGGCACGACCAGCGAAAAAACCTTGTACTGCTCTTTCTGCGGCAAGAGCCAGCACGAGGTCAAGAAGCTGATTGCCGGCCCTTCGGTGTTCGTCTGCGACGAATGCATCGAACTGTGCAACGAGATCATCCGTGACGAGTTGCCGGCCAGCACCGAGTCGGCCGATGGGCGCGGCAACCTGCCCATCCCTTCCGAGATCAAGCTCAACCTGGACAACTACGTGATCGGCCAGGAGCCCGCCAAGCGCACGCTGGCGGTGGCGGTCTACAACCATTACAAGCGGCTGCAGCACAAGGAATCCGCGCGCAAGGATGAGGTGGAGCTGGCCAAGAGCAACATCCTGCTGATCGGCCCCACGGGCTCGGGCAAGACGCTGCTGGCCCAGACGCTGGCACGCCAGCTCAACGTGCCTTTTGTGATGGCCGACGCCACCACGCTGACCGAAGCCGGTTATGTGGGCGAGGACGTCGAGAACATCATTGCCAAGCTGCTGCAAAGCTGCAACTACGAGGTCGATCGCGCCCAGCGCGGCATCGTCTACATCGACGAGATCGACAAGATCTCGCGCAAGTCCGACAACCCCTCCATCACGCGTGACGTGTCGGGCGAAGGCGTGCAGCAGGCCCTGCTCAAGCTCATCGAAGGCACCATGGCCAGCGTGCCGCCGCAGGGCGGGCGCAAGCACCCGAACCAGGATTTCATCCAGATCGACACCACCAACATCCTCTTCATCTGCGGCGGCGCCTTTGCCGGCCTGGAGAAGGTGATCGAGAACCGTACCGAATCCTCGGGCATTGGCTTCGGTGCCGCCGTCAAGAGCAAGCAGCAGCGCAGCCTGACCGAGGTGTTCAAGGATGTCGAGCCCGAGGACCTGATCAAGTTCGGCCTGATACCGGAGCTGGTCGGCCGCATGCCGGTGGTCGCGACCCTGGCCGAATTGTCTGAGGACGCGATGGTGCAGATCCTGACCGAGCCGAAGAACGCCCTGGTCAAACAGTACGCCAAGCTTTTCGCCATGGAGGGCGTCGACCTGGAGATACGCCCGGCCGCGCTCAAGGCCATTGCCCGCAAGGCCCTGGCCCGCAAGACCGGTGCCCGTGGCCTGCGTTCCATCCTGGAGCAGTCCCTGATCGACACCATGTTCGAGCTGCCCAGCATGAACAATGTGGAGCGCGTGGTGGTGGATGAATCCACCATCGAGGAAAACAAGCCGCCCCTGCTGGTGTATCGCGAGGCCGCCAAAAAGGCCTGAACCAGCGGGTTTTCCTGCCCCACCTTCATGGATTTGACCTAACAGCCCGTCTCATAATCAAAGCCGGGTTGAAAATTCCCATTCGCAATCCATATTCAACAGGTCAACTAAAGGTTTACCCATGTCCGGTCATACCCCTCTGCCTGCCACGCCCATCGAGTTGCCGCTCTTGCCGCTGCGCGATGTCGTGATCTTCCCGCACATGGTGATCCCGCTCTTCGTGGGCCGCCCCAAAAGCATCAAGGCGCTTGAGTCGGCCATGGAGGCCGAGCGCCGCATCATGCTGGTGGCGCAGAAAGCCGCCGCCAAGGACGAGCCGCAAGTCTCCGACATGTTCGAAGTCGGCTGCGTGTCCACCATCCTGCAGATGCTCAAGCTGCCCGACGGCACCGTGAAGGTGCTGGTCGAAGGGCAACAGCGTGCCCTGGTCGACAAGATCATCGACGGCGACACGCATTTCACCGCCACCGTTACGCCGGTGCAGGCCCCTGCCGAGGCGGGCGCAGGCGAACACAAGCAGACCAGCGAGATCGAGGCTCTGCGCCGGGCCGTGATGCAGCAGTTTGACCAGTACGTCAAGCTCAACAAGAAGATTCCGCCCGAGATCCTGACCTCGATCTCCAGCATCGACGATCCGGGTCGCCTGGCCGACACCATTGCTGCACACCTCCCGCTCAAGCTGGAGAACAAGCAGGCCGTGCTGAGCCTGTCCGACATCAAGGAGCGCCTGGAGAACCTGTTCGAGCAGATCGAGCGCGAGGTGGACATCCTCAACGTCGACAAGCGCATCCGTGGCCGCGTCAAGCGCCAGATGGAGAAGAACCAGCGAGATTTCTACCTGAACGAGCAGGTCAAGGCCATCCAGAAGGAACTGGGCGAGGGCGAGGACGGCGCCGACATCGAAGAGATCGAGAAAAAGATCAAGGCGGCCCGCATGCCGGCCGAGGCGCGCAAGAAGGCTGACGCCGAGCTCAAGAAGCTTAAGCTGATGTCGCCCATGTCGGCCGAAGCGACCGTGGTACGCAACTACATCGACACCCTGGTCGGCCTGCCCTGGAGCAAGAAGACCAAGATCAAGCACGACCTGGCCAATGCCGAAGAGGTGCTCAACGAAGACCACTTCGGTCTGGAAAAGGTCAAAGACCGCATCCTTGAGTATCTTGCTGTGCAGCAACGCGTCGACAAGGTCAAGGCGCCCATCCTGTGCCTCGTCGGCCCGCCGGGCGTGGGCAAGACCTCGCTGGGCCAGTCGGTGGCCAAGGCCACCGGGCGCAAGTACGTGCGCATGGCCCTGGGCGGCATGCGTGACGAGGCCGAGATCCGCGGTCATCGCCGCACCTATATCGGCGCCATGCCGGGCAAGGTGCTGCAGAGCCTGACCAAGGCCGGCACACGCAATCCGCTGTTCCTGCTGGATGAGATCGACAAGTTGGGCACCGACTTTCGGGGGGACCCGTCCAGTGCGCTGCTGGAAGTGCTTGATCCGGAGCAGAACAGCAAGTTTGGCGACCACTACGTGGAAGTCGATTTCGACCTGAGCGACGTCATGTTCGTGGCGACCTCCAACTCCATGAACATCCCGCCGGCCCTGCTGGACCGCATGGAAGTGATCCGCCTGTCCGGTTATACGGAGGACGAGAAGGTCAACATTGCCCAGCGTTACCTGCTGCCCAAGCAGTTGAAGAACAACGGCGTCAAGGAAGAAGAACTGCTGATCGCCGAGGACGCCCTGCGCGACATCGTGCGCTACTACACCCGCGAGGCGGGCGTTCGTTCGCTGGAACGCGAGATCTCCAAGATCTGCCGCAAGGTGGTGAAGGGCCTGCAGCTCAAGAAACTGCAGCCGCTGGTCAAGGTCTCGGCCGAGAACCTCAACGACTATCTGGGCGTGCGCAAGTTCAGCTATGGCCGTGCCGAGCAGCAGAACCAGGTCGGGCAGGTGGTCGGGCTCGCGTGGACCGAGGTCGGCGGCGATCTGCTGACCATCGAGACGGCGCTGATGCCGGGCAAGGGTGTGATCACCCGCACCGGCTCATTGGGCGACGTGATGAAGGAGTCGGTCGAGGCGGCCCGCACCGTGGTGCGCAGTCGTTCCCGCCAACTGGGCATCCCTGACGAATACTTCGAGAAGCGCGACATGCACATCCACGTGCCCGACGGCGCCACGCCCAAGGATGGTCCGAGCGCAGGTGCCGCCATGACGACGGCCATGGTGTCGGCGTTGACCGGCATTCCCGTGCGCGGCGACGTGGCCATGACGGGCGAGATCACCTTGCGCGGTGAGGTCACGGCCATCGGCGGCCTGAAGGAAAAGCTGCTGGCGGCGCTGCGCGGCGGCATCAAGACGGTGCTGATCCCCGAGGAGAACGTCAAGGACCTGCAGGAAATCCCGGACAACGTGAAGAGCGGCCTGGACATCGTGCCGGTGCGCTGGATCGACAAGGTGCTGGAGGTCGCGCTGGAGCGCAAGCCCACGCCTTTGCCGGATGAGGAGCCGGCGGTCGCCGCACCGGTGGCCCCGGCTGTGGCCCCGGTGCAGGACTCGATCAAGCATTGAACCAAAATTTTTGGCGGCCTTTTGCAAAAGTGAAAAAATGCCGCTATAATTTGAGGCTTGAAACGCGGGAATAGCTCAGTTGGTAGAGCGCAACCTTGCCAAGGTTGAGGTCGAGAGTTCGAGACTCTTTTCCCGCTCCAGATTCCGAAAAAGGGAAGCGCCTGCTTCCCTTTTTTATTGAAGGAAAGCCGGCCCCAGGCCGGTGGCAACGAAATCCTGGCGCGGTAGCAAAGCGGTTATGCACCGGATTGCAAATCCGTGTAGGTCGGTTCGACTCCGGCCCGCGCCTCCAGACTCCATGCGGGAGTAGCTCAGTTGGTAGAGCGCAACCTTGCCAAGGTTGAGGTCGAGAGTTCGAGACTCTTCTCCCGCTCCATTTCACATGCTTTTGTGCCCCTGTCCGCAAGCGCCGCGACCACTTGGGCCGCTGTCGCCATTTGCAGGACAATGCAAGGGCGGCATGGCCTCGATGGTGAAATTGGTAGACACAGCGGACTTAAAATCCGCCGCTTCCAGAAATGGGGCGTGCCGGTTCGATTCCGGCTCGAGGCACCATAATTTCATTTCACGGTATCAGTTTGGCAATCGCGAACCGGGACGCCCAAGGGCGGTCATGACGAAGCGCGCTGTGCGCGCGGGTTCGATCCCGGCGCGTGTGGTGCGAAGCGGTAACGCAGCACGGAGATAACGACATGGCAAGCTACGACGCTCCTTTTGAAATCCATGTTCATGGTCAGGTGCTCCTGCGCCCGGAGGTCGGTTTCGACCAGCTGGAAGAAACGCTCAAGCCCTTGTGGAAATACGCCGGGGCCCGCTCGCTGACGGATGGTGCCCCGAGTCACTACGAAGACGAGCCGGGCATACGCTTCGACGCGCAGGAACACGTGCTTCAGCTGTGCTGGACCGTGATCGGTGACGAGGATTTCCGCCAGTCGCTCGACGAGATGTGCATGAACCTCAACGAGCTCTCGCAGGCCGGGGCCGCCATCGAAGTCACCTTCTACGACACCGAGTTCGACGAGGACGAAGCCGAGCCCAGCGCGCAGTCGCGTGATGATTTCTTGATGATGTTCGTCGGCCCCAACCCGGCCGCCATCATGCAGGTGCAGCGCGACCTGCTGGTGCAGGACGTGATCAGCCTGATGGAGCGTCACTTCGACGCCTCCGAACTCGGTGGTGTGGTCAGCGAGGTGGATCGCCTGTTCGGTCAGCGCTTCGACTCGCTGGTCAACTCACTCGAGATCGGCAAGCCACCCCGCGGCTCCGGCGGCGGCCACGGCGGCGGCCACGGCGGCGGCCACGGCGGCGGTCGCAAACCGCGACATTTGCACTGATTTGCCGCTTCTGTGTGCCGGCGGGCGATTCAAACCGGATCGCCCGTGCTACTATTTTCATAGTTATGGTGCTACGCAAGGACTGACGCATGAACATGGCGGTTGCAGCCGCGGCCAAGCCCGCCGGTGCCCGTGCCTCCGCAGGCCGGCCGGAAAAGTTGCGCCTGGGTGATGTGCTGGTGCAACAGCGCCTGATCTCGCTGGAGCAGCTGCAGCAGACCCTGGAGCTGCAGCAGCAGACCGGCAAGAAGGTCGGTCGTCTGCTGATCGAGAGCGGCGTCATCACCGAGGAGTCACTCGCGGATGCGCTGGCCCGCCAGCTGCGCGTGCCCTTCATCAATCTCAAGACCTACCCTTTCCGCGCTGAGGTGGTCAAACTCCTGCAGGAGTCGGCGGCCAGGCGTTTTCGGGCCCTGGTGCTGGAAGACAAAGGGGACACCCTGCTGGTGGCCATGGCCGACCCGCTGGACCTGTTTGCCTACGACGAAATCACGCGCCTGCTCAAGCGCAACATCAGCATTGCGGCCGTGCCCGAGAGTCAGCTCGCGCTGGCCTGCGATCGCCTGTACCGCCGTACCGAAGAGATCAGTGGTTTTGCCCGCGCACTTGAGAAGGACCTGGGCGATGCCGTCGACTTTGGCGAACTGACCGCTTCTGCCGGTGTCGAGGGCGCGCCCGTGGTGCGCCTGCTGCAATCGCTCTTCGAGGATGCCACCCAGGTTGGTGCCTCGGACATCCATATCGAACCCCTGGAGTCCGGTCTGCAGATCCGTGTGCGGGTCGACGGCGTACTGCAGACGCAGACCCAGGCGGAAAAGCGTATCGGTGCCGCCCTGGCGCAGCGCATCAAGCTCATGGCCGGCCTGGATATTTCCGAAAAGCGCCTGCCACAGGACGGCCGCTTCAGCGTGCGCCTGAAGGACCAGACCATCGACGTGCGCCTGTCCACCATGCCCAGCACCTACGGCGAATCGGTGGTCATGCGCCTGCTGAGCCTGGATGGTGGGGTGCGCCAGCTCGACCGTATCGGCATGCCGCCGGCCATGCTGGAACGTTTTCGCCAGTTGCTGGGGCGCACCTCCGGGCTGATCCTGGTGACCGGCCCGACCGGCTCGGGCAAGACGACCAGCCTGTATGCCGCACTGGCCGAACTCAATTCCAGCGAACTCAAGATCATCACGGTCGAAGACCCGGTGGAATACCGCCTGCCCGGCATTACCCAGGTGCAGGTCAACGAAAAGATCGAGCTTTCCTTCGCCAAGGTCCTGCGTGCGACCCTGCGCCAGGATCCGGACGTGATCCTGGTCGGGGAGATGCGCGACGCCGAGACGGCCGAGATCGGCCTGCGCGCTGCCATCACGGGCCATCTGGTGCTCTCCACCTTGCATACGCGCGATGCGGCCAGCACGCCGTTTCGCCTGCTGGACATGGGGGTGCCGCCTTATATGGTGGCCACCTCCCTGCAGGCCGTCGTCGCCCAGCGCCTGGTCCGCCTGGTCTGCGAGACCTGCAGTGAGCCCCATGAACCTGATGCGCAAGAGGCTGTGTGGCTGTCCGGCCTGCTGGGGCCGGGGCAGCACGTGCATGCCAGGCTGGGTCGCGGCTGCTCGGCCTGCAATGGCACCGGCTACGCCGGTCGCCAGGGTGTCTACGAGATGCTGGAGATGGACGCCGAGCTGACGCAGTCGGCCAGTCGCTCCGACCCGGCCGCCTTTCTGCAGGCCGCACGCACTCGCATGGAAGGGCAGACACTGACGCACCATGCGCTGGAACTCGTGCGCCAGGGGCGAACTTCGCTGGCCGAGGCCATGCGGGTGGGCTACGACCTTGAGGATTAGGCGCTGACATGCCCATTTATGCGTGGCGTGGGCGCAACAGCCTGGGTGAGCTGATCCAGGGGGAGTTGGAAGCCCTGTCGGAAGACGCCGTGGCCGACCAGCTGCTCAGCCTGGGCCTGATCCCGGTGCAGATCCAGGCGGCAATCGAGTCACCGTCTTCCGAGAGCTGGTGGGACCATCTCAAGCGTCGCGCCATCGCCATCGAGGACGTGCTGATCTTCTCGCGCCAGATGTACACGCTGAACAAGGCGGGTGTGCCCATCCTGCGCGCCTTTGCCGGGCTGGAGGCCTCGGCCGAGAAGCCGGCCATGGTGGACGTGCTCCGGGACGTGCGCGGCAGCCTGGACCAGGGGCGCGACATGGCCACCTCGCTGGCGCGCCACCCCAAGGTTTTTGGCCCGTTCTACGTCGCCATGGTGCGGGTCGGCGAGATGACCGGTCGTTTGACCGAGGTTTTCCTGCGCCTGGCCGAGCACCTGGAGTTCGAGCGTGACGTGCGCTCCCGCATCAAGCAGGCCCTGCGTTACCCGACCTTCGTCATCGTCGCCATGCTGATCGCGATGGTCATCATCAATCTTTTTGTACTGCCGGTGTTTGCCAAGGTGTTCGCCGGTTTCAACACCCAGTTGCCCTTGATCACACGCGGCCTGCTGGGGTTCTCGACCTGGACGATCACCTGGTGGCCGGTGCTGCTGGCGCTGGGTGCCGGGGCCGGGGTCATGGTGCGCGCCTACCTGAACACCCCGCAGGGGCGCTACAACTGGGACCGACACAAGCTGAACCTGCCCGTCGTGGGCCCCATCATCCTGAAATCCACGCTGGCGCGCTTTGCCCGCAGTTTTGCGCTGTCCAGCCAGAGCGGGGTACCGCTGGTGCAGGCGCTGACCGTGGTGGCGCAGACGGTGGACAACGCCTATATCGGCGCACGCGTCGAGCAGATGCGCGACGGCATCGAGCGCGGCGAGAGCATCTCGCGCTGCGCCGCGGCCACTGGCGTGTTTACCCCCGTCGTGCTGCAGATGATGACCGTGGGCGAGGAAACCGGTGAACTCGATTCACTTCTGTTCGAGATCGCCGAGATGTATGAGCGCGACACCGACTACGCCATCAAGGGCCTGTCCACGGCCATCGAACCCATCCTCCTGGCCTTCATCGGCGTGCTGGTGCTTTTGCTGGCGCTGGGCGTTTTCCTGCCCTTGTGGAACCTCGGGCAGGCGGCCATGGGGCGTGGTGGCGGCTAAAGGACGGCGCCCGCTCTGTAAAGGCAGTGCTTGTTGTGATGTTTTCCACACGAATGGAGGGCGCCAAGTGTGCATTCATCGGGCGACGGCACTATACTTCGAAAATGATAGCGGGCCATTCCGGTGCCGCATGATGGAAATTAGTCCTTGGATTGGAGCCTGACATGAAGCAGCAACGTGGTTTTACCCTGATCGAACTGGTGATGGTGATCGTGATTCTCGGCATCCTGGCTGCCGTGGCAATTCCCCGGTTTGTGGATCTATCTGCCGATGCGAATGCCGCAGCTGCCAGAGGGGTCGCGGGTGGCCTGAGTTCCGCTGCATCGATCAACTACGCGGCCTGTGCGGCCAGGGGCAACGTGGTTACCGCCAACGTTTGTACCCAGGTGGCGACCTGCGCTGGAGTTGGTGCGGTGACGTTGCCGGCTACCGCCATTACGGTTGGAGCTGTTCCCGCTACAACCACAACGGGCGCTATCTACATCACAGCGGCCAATAACTTGGCTGTTGCAGCGAATGGGGCATCCGCGACCTGCAACGCGACTTACGGCAATGGCGGGGCAGGCATCGCTATGACATATGTCGCGATTGGCGCCGGAAACTGATCCATCCCGGGCCTTTGTGGCTGAGACCAGAAAGGCCGCAACTGCGGCCTTTTTTAGTTTGCGCATTACATGACAGCACCGACCCGTAGCCATGGTTTCACCCTGATCGAACTGGTCATGGTGATCCTTATTCTTGGCGTGCTGACGGTCTTCATCGCGCCGCGTCTCGACCCCAGGGACTACGAAGCACGAGGTTTTTATGATGAAACCCTCGCGCTCTTGCGTTATGCGCAGAAGACGGCCATCGCGCAGCGGCGTACCGTCTGCGTGGCGTTGAATGCGGGCGGTGTGGCTCTGACGATAGACCAGAATACCCCTCCAGACCTCATTTGCGATGGGCCGCCCACCTTGCCCAATACGCCTAGGGGAGGAAGCGGACTGACAGCCACTGTAGCCGGGGGGGGGGCGATTGGTACCTTTCAGTTCACCCCTCTGGGGGGTACGAATCAGGTCGGGAATGTGACGATTTCCATGCCCGACAGCGCGAATATCACCGTGGATGCGGAGACCGGCTATGTACGCTAGCCGCCGCCAGGCTGGCTTCACGCTGGTCGAGTTGATTTTTTTCATTGTCGTGGTGACGGTGGGCATCGCCGGCATCCTGGTGGTGATGGACACCTCGGTCAGGTCCAGCGCCGACCCGCTGGTGCGCAAGCAGACCGTGGCCGTGGCCGAGGGGCTGCTGGAGGAGATCCTGCTCAAGAGCTATGACGATCCCGATGGCCTGCCGAACGTGGTGGAAGCCAGCCGCCCCCTGTATGACGACGTCAGTGACTACGCAGGTTACGCCACCAGCGGTGGCATGAAAGACATGGCCGGCAATGGGATTGCCGGCCTGGAACAGTACAACGTGACGAATGTGGCGGTGTCCGATTTTGACCTCGATGGTGACGGGAGCAACGACTCCCGTCGGGTGACGGTTACCGTCAGCGGCCCCGGCGGGACACTGAGTCTTTCCGGCTACCGGACGGACAACTGAACATGCAAGTTACCGGACGTCAGCGCGGTTTCACCTTGGTCGAGATGGTGATGGTCATCATCATCCTTGGCGTGATCGGTGCCATGGTGGCGGTGTTCATGCGTACACCGGTGGATGCCTATTTCGATACCGCCCGCCGTGCCGCCCTGACCGATGTGGCCGACACTGCCCTGCGCCGCATGACGCGCGACATCCACAAGGCCTTGCCCAACAGTATCCGCAACCCGAGCGCCAACTGTATCGAATTCATCCCGACGCGCACCGGCGGCCGCTATCGCGTGCAGGACAGCGTGCCGGGCGATGGTACGGCACTCGACTTCAGCGCCAATGACACCCTTTTCAACATGCTGGGCAGCAACAACGCCTTGCCGGCAGACCAGCGGATTCGTGTCGGTGACCGCATCGCTGTCTATAACCTTGGCATCGCCGGTGCCGATGCCTATGCAGGTGATAACACCGCCGCCGTGACGGCGGTGGCGGATGCTGCGGAGACGGCCATCACCATCGTTGCCAAGAAATTTCCATTGACCTCGCCAAGCTACCGCTTCCACGTGATTCCGGTCGAGGAAACCCTGGTGTCTTATGTCTGTAGCGGCGGGGTGCTGTATCGCAACGCTGGCTACAGCTATGCCACTTCCTGCCCGGCGCCTGGTGTCGGAACGCCGGTGATAGCCACCAATGTGGCGGCCTGCAACCTCAGCTACAGCGGCAGCGACCTGCAGCGCAACGCGCTGGTGCAGATGACGCTGAAGCTGACCTCTCCGGTCAACGAATCGGTCACCCTGTACCACACTGTCCACGTGAATAACACGCCATGAAGTGCGCTCACCATGCCCAGCGCGGCTTTGCCGCCATCGCGGCCATCTTTCTGCTGGTGGTGCTGGCGGCGCTGGGTGCTTTCATGCTCGTTTTTTCCAATACCCAGCAACTGACCTCTGCCCAGGACGTGCAGGGTTCGCGTGCCTACTGGGCCGCGCGTGCCGGACTGGAGTGGGGCATAGGCCGTGTCATGCCGCAGGCAAATGCCACGGCAAGCTGTCCTGCTTCGCCGACAACCTTGCTTGGCGGGGCGGCGGTGTTGGACGGCGGCTTTACCGTCGTGGTCACTTGCACGCGACTGACCTTCAGCGAGGGTGGGGAGAATAGAAATATCTTCCAGTTCACTTCGGTTGCCCGCACTGCAGGCGCGCCCGGCAGCATCGGTTTCATCGAGCGCAGCCTGTCCGCATCCATGGAAAAATGAAGCTGACTATCCCATGGCTATTGCTGGATGCTGTTTCACCTCGCACATCAACACGACAGCGACAGGGGACGAGCTATGACTAGAGTGCAATGCATGCGATGGCACCGGGCCCGGCCGATCCTTCTGCGTGGTCTTCTTTCGCTGGCCGCCGGAGCGGTGCTGTTCGTGGTTTCCGGGCAGGCCCATGCGGACCGGATCATCGACTCGGCCACGCTGAATGGTGCGTCTAGCGTGACGGTCGCGCCAGGGGCGACCATCACGGCCGTGGTGAATGTCACGACCAACACGGCTGGTGGCAACAGCAACTGGCGCTCCACCGCGTGGAGCATTGCCAGCCCCACGGTCGGAGCGCTGACCTGTGTTGATCACGCCAATCACGATGGCGCGGGAACTTACAGCGAATCCTTCAGCATCACGGCGCCGGCTGCAACCGGTACCTACAACGCCTACTTTGTGGCCTACAGCAACAATGGGTGCAGCAATAACGCGAGCACGACCTCCACTTTGACCAACGGGGTCGTCGTTGCGGTGCCCCCACCGACGGTCACGTCCATCAGCCGGTCCAGCTTCGATCCTACAAAGGCCAACACCTCAGTGAGCTGGACGGTGACATTCAGCCGGAGCGTCACCGGCGTGGATACGGCCGACTTTGTGCTGGCACAGACGGGCGGGGTGAGCGGCGCCAGCATCACCTCGGTCGCGGGCAGCGGAACCAGCTGGACGGTGACGGCGAACACCGGCACGGGTACTTCGGGGTCGTTGGGCCTGAACCTGTCAGACAACGACACGATTGTCGCGGGGGGCACGCCCCTGGGGGGGATGGGCGTGGGCAACGGCAGTTTCACGGGCCAGACCTATACGCTCGTGCCGTCGGTATGTACCGGCGCCGCTGACGTCATTTTCTGTGATGACTTTGAACGCTCCAATCCGGGTACGGTGGGCAACGGCTGGACGGTGACGCCCGCCAACGTGACCAATTGCACGGGGGGCGCCGGCAACACCGGCTGCGCGGGCATCGACAGCGATATTCCGCCCTACAGCACCTACGCCAATCCCCGCCCCAACTCGACGCGCGCCATGTTCACGCGCTGGAGCATCGTCTCGGTGGACAGCCCGGTCATCAACCTCGCCGGCCGGGTCGGCGCGCAACTCAGCTTCTGGATGCGTCGCGGCAGCGACACCTTCAGCGAATACCCCGAGGCCACTGGCGAGAACTATCTGGTCCAGTACCTGGCCAGCGACAACACCTGGAAGATCCTTTCACAGTATCCCTCCGGGGTGACACCGGGGCAGATCTACACCCCGGTGATCGAGTTGCCCCCCGATGCGCTGCACGCTGGTTTCAAGATGCGCTTCTACCAGCCCTCCGGCAGTGGCCGGACCGGCTCCGGCGGCGCTCCGGGCGTCGTGGGCTATGACTATTGGCACATGGACGATGTCGTGGTGCGTGAGTACACCGCCCCGCGCTTCGCCGGCGCGTTCTGCGACAACTTCGAGGCCGGCCTGGGCCGCTGGAGCCTGTCCGCCGAAGGGGCTCCGACGGGGGCGAACATTGGCGACGCCAGCCTGGGCAGCCTGGCCTTCCAGTCGGCGAGCAATGAGCTCGATCTGCGCTGGGGTTATGTGACGGCGGCCACCTTCAAGACCGACTTGCGGGGCGTGAGCGGCAATATCAGCTACTGGGTGCGCAGCGGCACCACCACGGCGCGTGACCCCATCACTAACGAGAACCTCGTGGTCGAGTACCTGAACAGCGCCGGGACCTGGACTCCGCTGGCGACTTATCTGGGATCAGCGGCGGCTGGGAGCACCTACACGGCCACGCATGTGCTGCCCGCCGATGCCCAGCACTTAAATTTTCGCCTGCGATTCAGGAAGGTGGCTGGCAGCGGCTATGACACGAGCTACTGGCATGTCGATGACGTGTGCGTCGGCAATCTGCTGCCCAACGCCGATCTGGCGCTTAGCAAGACAGGCGGCACCCTGGTGCCCGGTTCCAACACGACGTATACCCTTAAGGTCACCAACAATGGACCGGGCGCCTTGTCTGGTTCCATCGCGGTGGTCGACACCCTTCCCAATGGCCTGAGCTATCTGGGGGCGACGGGCACGGGCTGGGTCTGCAGCGCCACCGGGCAGCTTGTGACCTGCAACTGGACGGGGACCCTGGCCAACGGCGCCGTGGCCCCGGACCTGGTGCTTACTGTCGCGGTGGGGGCAGGGGTCAGCGGGAGCATCACCAATACCGCTACCGTGACGGGCAGCGTCAACGACCCGGTGCTTGCCAACAACACCAGTGCCTACACCTCGGGCAACTTCGTGCCCGCCTATATCTACACGGATCGGCCTTGCACCAGCGGAATCGCCCTTGGCCAGCCGGGGCAGGCTTGCAACCTGGTGACCTGGACTTCCATGACCGCAGGGCAGCCCAAGACCAGCATCTACCTCACGGCAGTGAACGCCGCCGGTGTGCCCACGCCGCTGAGCACCAGCGCCACCACCACGGTGGGCCTGCAGTTCGGCCTGACCTGCCACGACCCGATTGCCAATGCAGGTGTGCAGGCCACGTTCTCCGCGGTGGCCACGGCCTTGCCGCTTTGCACTGGCAACGGGGCCGAACCGACGGCCTGGAGCAGCGCCGTCAATCTGAGCTTCACCGCCGGGGCCCCCAGCGTGGCCACCGCCTACACCTTCAATTACGCCGACGTGGGCGAGGTCGAACTGTTCGTGCGTAACGCGGCTTCTACCAGTCAGAAGGGCACGAGCGGCAACTTCGTATCGAAACCTGCGGGTTTCGTGCTTTCTGAAATCAAACCGACCGCCAATCCTTCAGGGCGGTGTGCTGTCGCAACTACGCCGGCCCCCGCGATCAACTGTGCCAGCGCGACGGCCGATGCTGCGACGTTCGTGCGGGCGGGGGAGGATTTTTCTGTAACGGTCAAGGCAGTCGCGGTCAGTGGTGACTTGGCCCCCAATTTCGGTAAGGAAAAAATTTCCGAGAGCGTCAAGCTGGTACCTGCCAATGTGATCGCCGGCATGGTCAGTCCTCCGGCTGTGGCGGGGAGCTTCGGTGCTTTCAGTGCGGGCTCAGCCAGTGGTACGACATTTACCTGGGCTGAGGTGGGCATCATCACGCTCACACCGCAAGTGGCGGATGGTGACTATCTCGGGGCTGGGAACGTGGTTGGCACGACCAGCAGTAACGTCGGGCGTTTCATTCCAGATCATTTCGGCACTGAGGTGACGCAGGGGTGTGCCGTCGGTAGTTTTACCTATTCGGGTCAACCTTTCACCACGAAGGTGACGGCGCGCAACCTTGCCGGTGTCGTGACCTTGAACTACGGTGGCCCGGCTATCGCCTCGCCCAACTTTGCGCGCGATACGACGCTGTCCAATGCTGGCTCGACCACCAACCTTTCCAACAACCTGATATCGGCAGCGGCATTCTCTGCGGGGGTGGGCGTCAACAGCAACGTCACATACACCTTCCCCTCTCCGCAAACCGCACCGATTACCCTGACCGTGCGGGCACAGGATACGGATGCAGTGACTTCCGGCGCGGTCCAGGGCACGGCCCTGATCCGCAGTGGTCGTGTACGTCTGGCCAATGCCTATGGCTCCGAGCGCCTGGATCTGCCGATGACTCTGCGCGCCGAGTACTGGGATGGCCTGGGCTGGGTCCGCAACATGGACGACACCTGCACTGGCAACACTACATTGGGGGTAGCCAACTCGGTGAGCATCGTCTTCAGCAGTCCCAACCCGGCGGGGCTGGCGACCTGCGTGCTCGACAGTGGTACCCCGGGCCTGAGCGGGGCTGGCTGCGGAACTGCCGGCGCGGCCGCGCGGCGGTTCCGCTCCGGCGTCACTTTGCAGCAGGGCGACTTCAATCTCTGGCTCAAGAGCACCGGGCTGGCGGGCTATGTGGCGGTGACGGCCAATGTGCCGACTTGGCTGGAATTCAACTGGACGGGTAGCCGTGGCGATCCCGGGGGGCGCGCCACCTTTGGTGCCTATCGGAGCCCGCTGATCTACCGCCGCGAAAACTACTGAGGTCGTTCACGCGAGCCGGCAATTGCCCGACGAATTCGTCAAATTGTTGGCAATTTGTCATACCGCTGGGAAACCAGTCCGTCCTAGCTATGAAATATGCAGCAAAATAGCTGTGTTTTCATTCACCCGGCAGCTTGTTTTGATGATTCTGGACGCTCACGTGCTCACGCCCACAGTTGCGATGCCCTCGCCTTGGCGGAGGTGCCTTTGAAGCTGCCCTGGATCGGTCGTCGTTTGCGCCAGCGTGACGGTCTGGTGATCGCCTGGGATGGTCGTGCACTGGCTTATGTGCAGGCGCGCCAGGAAAGCCCGGACGTGTTTCGTGTGGAGCGCTTCGGCGTGGAGCGTCGGGGCGAAGACAGCGCCGAGGACTTTGCCAAGCGTCTGGCCGCCCTGGGGTTGAAAGGGCGGGGCGCACAGGCGATGCTGCGGCCGTCTCAATACCAGTTGTTGCAGATCGATGCCCCCGCGGTGCCGCCCGAAGAGTTGCGCACGGCCGCACGCTGGCAGATCCGGGACATGGTGAATGGCCATGTGGACGACCTGACGCTCGATGTGCTCAAGGTCGGCGACGACCGGGTCCGTGCCACGGCCAGCCTCTTCGTGGTGGCTGCGGCCAATGCCGAGATCCGCTCCGTGATGCAGACGGCCCTGGAGCTGCGCTGCGAGGTGGGCGTGATCGACATCCAGGATCTGGCGCAGCGCAACCTGCAGTCGGCGCTGGCCCGGCGACTGGGCGTCACCGATCGGGCGCATGCCGCCATCGTCATGGCCGATGATCGCCAGGCCCTGCTGACGATCTGTGCCCATGACGAACTTTTCTACACCCGCCGCATCGACCTGGACGAAGGTTTCATGCGGGCCGCCTGGGGTGCGGCGGGGGATGCCCCCCCCGGGGCCGAACTCACGCTGGCTGAGTCCGGTCATGACGACGACCGCGTGCAGCGTCTGGTGGTGGAGATCCAGCGCTCGCTGGATCTGTGGGACCGTACCTGGCCCATGCTGGTGTTGGAACGCATCACCGTGCAGGCAGGGGTACGCACGCAGGAGATGGCCCGCTGGCTGGGGCAGCAACTGGGGCAGGCCGTGCTGCCGCTGGATGTGTCGGCCCTGTTCCCCGGCTTCGAGGGTGGCAGCGACGCCGACCGTCAGCTGTGCTGGCCGCTGCTGGGCGTGCTGATGCGCAGCGAGAACCGCAAGCTCTGAGCGACAAGAAGAACCGCCATGCCCCAGCAAATCAATCTCTGTACGCCGATCTTCCTGACGCAGAAGCGTTACTTCTCGGCGCGGACCATGGCCACCGCGTTGGGCGTGTTCGTGGCGCTCGGCGGCATTCTTTCGGGCTACTGGACCTGGACGCTGAAGTCGCTCAGCGAGGGCTACCAGCAGTCGGTCAGCGCCAATCAGCGCGAGATTGCCCGGCTCCAGGCGGCCATCCGCCTCAACAAGGAAAATTCAGCGCCGGCTGACGCGGCGCTGGTACAGGAGCTCCAGGCCCGCCAGGGCGAACTGGAGCGGCGCCAGGCGCTGCTGGCCGAGCTCAGGCGCGGGCTGCTGCGAGAGGGGCAGGGCCATGCGGCCCGGCTGCAACTGGTGGCGCGCAGCATTCCCCCTCAGGCCTGGGTCACCAGCATCAAGGCGGATGAGCAGAGTCTGGAGCTCGGCGGCTACACGCTGGAGCCCGCAGCCCTGAACGGCTGGATGGAGCGGCTGGCGCAGAGCCCTCTGCTGCAAGGGCAGCAACTGAGCGTGGTGAAGGTCGAGCGGGTGGCCACCGACGGCCGAGGTCCCGGCGCGGCGCCGGCGCCAGTGCTGGCGCGTGCTGCCGGTGTGCCGCTGTGGGCGTACACGCTGGTGACCACCGCGGCGGCGGTAACCACGGGAGCCAAGCCATGAAGCGCTGGTGGGCCATGATCGTGGTTCGTGTCGATGCCCTGAGCCTGCGGGAGCGGGTCTTCCTGTTCCTGACGATGCTGGTGCTGTGCATGTTGCTGGCGAATGTGCTCTGGCTCGCGCCGGTCCAGACCGCCCATCAGCAGATCACCCAACGGTTTGCAGCGCAGGATGCCGAGCTGCAGAGCCTGCGCGAAGAATTGAAGAACACCAGCGGAGAAACCGGCCCCGCCCGCCTGATGCGCGAGGAACTGGCGCAGGTGCGCGATCTGCTGGCTCAGGTGAACCAGGAGATCGCGGACGCGCCGCGGGCCGAAGCGGACGATACGCCCCTGTCCAAGGTGCTGGTGCTTTTCCTGCGCCGTCATGAAGGGCTGGTGCTGGTGCGCACCGCCACGCTGCCGCCCGACGCGCGCAGCGCGGAGGTGGCCGCGACGACCGGTGTCAAGATGAAGCGCCAGGCGCTGGAGCTGACCGTGGCGGGCCCGTATGCCGAATTGACCCGCTATGTCCAGACGCTGGAGCGGGCCTTGCCGGCCTTGCGATGGGGCGCGATGAAAGTGAACAGCGAGCAGCAGCCGACCGAGTTGACGCTGCAGGTCTGGCTGGTCGGAGGTGGCACATGAGGACCTGGCGTGCATGGAAGGCTGCGGCTTGGCTGGGTCTGCTGCTGGCCGGCGCAATGCCGCTGAACGCCCAGGCGCAGCGTGATCCGACGGTCCCCCCGCTGGGCGGTGGTGATGGCAGCGGACCCGCGAAGCCGCGCGCCAGCCAGGGCGCCTGGCCCGTGGTCGTGGTCGACGGGCGCGTCCATATCGCTGTCGGCACGCGTCTGTATGCTGAAGGACAGATGCTGGGCAAGGCCCGCATCGAACGCATCACCGAAACCGAAGTCTGGCTGCGCGAAGGGCGGGAACTGCGCAAGGTCCCGCTGTATGCCGGCGTGGTGCGCCGCGACGTATCGCCTGTACAGCCCTGAGCTCACCTTTATGCATGAAAATGGCAACATCATGATCGCAACGACGACCACCCGACTCCACCAACGGCACGCGATGCCCGGGCTGATCCCCGGCCTCGTCCTGTGCCTGGGACTGCTGGCCGGTTGCGCCGAGAGGCCGCGCCGCACGCCTGACGTGGCCGACGCGATCCGCGCCGAACTGGCACCGACACCGGCCGTCGCGGCCAGTGGGGCGGTTCCCGCCCGCGTCAGCGATGCGCTGGCCGAGCCGGCGCCCCCGGCGCTTGCGGTGCCGCCCGAGCCACGGCTGGATCTGCTGGTCAACAACGCCAATGCGCGCGAAGTCTTCCTGGCCCTGGTGGCCGAGACGCGCTACAGCATGCTGATGCACCCCGATGTGACGGGCAGCATCTCCGTCACCCTGCGCGGGGTGACCGTGAAGGAGGCGCTGGAGTCGATCCGTGATGTCTATGGCTACGACTTCCGCATGGACGGGCGTCGGATCACCATCTATGCGCCCACGCTGCAGACGCGCATCTTCACGCTGAATTACCCGCATGCGCAGCGCATCGGACGCAGTGAAGTGCGGGTGTCCTCCGGTGCCGCACCGTCCAACCCGGGTACCGTCGGCGCCACGGCAGCCGCTTCCACGGCCGGGGTCCAGGGGACCGGTGCCCAGAGCACCCAGCGCCAGGGTGACAGCAGCCGTATTTCAACCAACTCGAACTCCGACTTCTGGACCGAGCTCTCCGATGCCGTGCGCGGGCTGGTGGGCAAGGGCGAGGGGCGCAACGTGGTCATCAGCCCGCAGGCCGGCATCATGGCCGTGCGAGCCATGCCGGACGAACTGCGTCAGGTGGAGCGTTTCCTGAAAGCCACCCAGGTGGCGGTGGAACGCCAGGTCATGCTGGAGGCCAAGATCGTCGAGGTCGAATTGCGCGAAGGGCAGCAAAGCGGCATCAACTGGGGTGCTTTCGGTTCTGACAGCAATGGCACGGGCGTGATCGGCGTGCTGGGCAGCGGCGTGGCGACGAGCAATGCGCTCCTGTCGTCCGGCGCGACGGCTCCGGGCGTGACGCCGGTACCGATTCCCTCGGTGGCTGCGGGAGGCGGTCTGTTCGGCCTGGCGCTGGCCACCAGCCAGTTCGCCGCCGTCCTGGGTTTCCTGGAGTCGCAGGGTGATGTGCAGACGCTCTCAAGTCCGCGCCTGGCCACGCTGAACAACCAGAAGGCCGTGCTCAAGGTGGGCGCGGACGATTATTTCGTGACCAACGTGACCGGTGGCACCACCACCAGCAGCGGTGTGGCCGGCGTGGCCGGCAGCACCACGTTGCCGACCCTGACGCTGACGCCGTTCTTCTCCGGCATTGCGCTGGACGTGACACCGCAGATCGACGACGGCAGCAGCATCATGCTGCACATCCATCCCTCGGTGACGACTGTGACCGAGAAGACCAAGGATGTGGACCTGGGCAGCGTGGGCCTGTACCGGCTGCCGCTGGCCTCCAGCAGCGTCAACGAGACCGACACCATGGTCCGCCTGCAGGACGGCAACATCGCGGCCATCGGCGGCCTGATGCAACTGTCCTCGAGCCGCAGTGCCTCGGGCGTGCCGGGCTCGACCGCCGAGTCCAATCCCTTCGGTTTCCTGCTCGGCAACCGGGCCAGCAGCGCGCGCAAGAAGGAACTGGTGGTGTTGATCAAGCCCACCATCATCCGCACCGCGCAGGACTGGGAGGCGCAGACCGAGCGTTCGCGCGCCGCGCTGGAAGACATCGACGCCAGCCGCCGCCGCGTGATCAAGCTCGACGGCTCGGTGCAGGAGACGCCCGCGAAACCCGCGGGAAGGTAAGTGATGTACCTGCGGCATTTTTCACTGCGCGAGCTGCCGTTCTCCATCACGCCCGATCCGGCTTTTTTCTATCCGCACGAAGGGGCGCAGGCTGCGCTCAACACGCTGCTGATCGCGCTGCGCAGCGGCGAGGGTTTCCTCAAGATCGTGGGCGAGGTCGGTTGCGGCAAGACCCTGTTGTGCCGTCAGCTGCTGAGCAACCTGCAGGACGAGTTCGTGACGGCCTACATCCCCAACCCGGACATGGGCCCTGACGATCTGCTCATGGCCCTGGCGCGGGAACTGGACATTGAACTCGTTGCTCCGCTCAGCCGCCACCAGGTGCTCTCCAGCCTGCAGGACGGCCTGCTCCGGCATGCCGAGGCCGGGCGACCGGTGCTGGTCTGCATCGACGAAGCGCAGGCCACGCGCATGGCCACCCTGGAGAGCCTGCGCCTGCTGTCGAACCTGGAGACCGAGAAGCGCAAGCTGTTGCAGATCGTGCTGTTTGGCCAGCCCGAGCTCGACGAGATCCTGGCGCGTCCGCAGATCCGCCAGCTGCTGCAGCGCATCACCTTCAGCGAGTACCTTGGCGGCATGCGGCCCGAACGCGTGGGGCCGTATCTGGCGCACCGGCTGGCGGTGGCCGCCGAGGATGGGCTGACCGACATCCGGGTCTTCGAGCCGGCTGCAGCTGCCGCGCTGGCGCTGTACAGCCGTGGCGTGCCGCGGCTGGTCAATGTGCTGGCCCACAAGTGCCTGCTGCTCGCCTTTGGCGAAAATACTCACCGTGTCCAGGTCCGGCATGTCGAGCTGGCCGCTGCCGACACGCCGGGTGTGCAGGTGCCGCGGCCGCGCTGGTGGCACAGGCTGCCGGGGCTGCGCCCGGTCCAGCGCAAATCGCAAGCAGGGGAAATGTCGTGAGCGTCATCAACAAGATGCTGCGTGATCTCGATGCCCGTCGGGCCGAGGGCGCAGCACCAGGGCATCCGCGTCAGGCCGGTCCGGCCGGGACACTGGGCACGGTCAGTGTGCCATCGTCTGCGCAGCGTCCGGCGGCACGTCCGGGGCGCTGGCTGCTGCCGCTCTTGCTGCTGCTGGTTGCCAGCATCGCGGCGGCCTGGTATCTGGGGCTGGGCGAGACCTCCCCGCCACCCCCGGCACCGCTGGTGACGGTGATCGAAACGCCCGCCATGGCGCCCGCGCCGTCGGCATCGGCGCCCGAGTCGGCCGCCAGCGCCCCCGCAGAAACGCCAGAGGTCGCCGCCGAGGTTCGCCCGGCTGTCGAATCCGAACCCACGGTCCTGCGCAAGAAGACACGGCGGGCCGAGGCGGCCAGCACCGAGGCGCCGGCTGCCGAGAAGAAGGACAAGAGCGACAGGAAGCGCTTGGCGCCCGCCCGCGTTGACACTTCGGCTTCGGTGCCAGGTCAGCCTGCCGCATCGGTCGCAGCGCCACCGGTTGCGGCCAGCATGCCCCTTGCGAACACCGTGCCACAACGCCGCCAGGCGGCGGCCCAGGAAACGTTGGCCCAGGCCCAGGCGCTTTGGAGCGCGGGCTCGCGCGAGGCGGCGCTGGAGGTGCTGCGCGAAGCGGTGGTGGCGGTCGAGCATGCCCAGCCGGCGGATATCGCCTTGCTGGCCCAGCTGGTACGCGAACAGGTGCGCATGGAGCTGGCCCTGGGTCGCCCTGCTGCCGTGCTGGTCCTGTTGAGCCGGCTGGAGCCGGTGCTGTCGGGGGAGGCCGACCTGTGGGCGGTGCGCGGCAACGCCGCCCAGCGGCTGGCGCGTCATCAGGAATCCGTGCAGGCCTATCTGGCCGCCCTGCGCCTGCGCCCGGGCGAGCCGCGCTGGATGCTGGGGGCAGCGGTGTCGCTGGCAGCGCTGGGGCAAATGGAGGCCGCAGCGCAGCAGGCCGAGCAGGCGCGCGCCTTGGGCCCGGTGAGCCCGGAAGTGCTGACTTATCTGCGCCAGGCCGGCGTGCCTTTGCGGTGAGCATAGGCGCGCGGCATGCGGGCGCAGGCGTGCTCGTTAGAATGAAAGCGGGATTCCGTATCTTGTGCGGGGTTCTCTACTGACCATGCTCAAGCGTATCCGCGTCGACCAACTCATCCTGGGGATGCACATCCAGGAGTTCTGCGGCTCCTGGATGGAACATCCGTTCTGGCGCAGCGGCTTTGTGCTCAAGGACCCCAAGGACCTGGAGCGCATCCTCTCCAGCAGCATCCAGGAGGTCTGGATCGACAGTGACAAGGGCGTGGACGTGCCGCCAGGCCAGAGCGCCGTGTCCGAGGCGCAGTCTGAAGCACAAGTCGAGCAGGAGCTGCAGGCCGTGGCCCAGGCCCAGCGCCAGACCGGGCCGGTCTCGGTGGCGGTCGAGTTCGCGCGGGCGGCCGAGATCTGCCGCCAGTCCAAGAAGGCCGTGGTCTCCATGTTCCAGGAAGCCCGCATGGGCAAGACGGTGGACGCCGCCGGTGCCCAGCGCCTGGTCGATGAGATCTCAGATTCGGTCGCGCGCAATGTCAACGCGCTGATCAGCCTGGCGCGACTGAAGACGGCCGACGACTACACCTATATGCATTCGGTGGCGGTGTGCGCCATGATGATCGCGCTGGCGCGCCAGTTGGGCCTGGACGAGGCGCAGACCCGCTCGGCGGGCCTGGCCGGTCTGCTGCACGACCTGGGCAAGGCCTCCATGCCGATGAAGGTGCTGAACAAGCCCGGCAAACTCACCGAAGATGAGTTCGCCATCATGAAGGGCCATCCGGTCGAAGGGCACAAGATGCTCATGGCCGTGGGCAACGTCGACCCGATCGCCCTGGACGTCTGCCTGCACCATCACGAGAAGACCGATGGCTCGGGGTATCCCAAGGGGCTGAAGGACGAGCAGATCAGCCTGTATGCCAAGATGGGGGCCGTCTGCGACGTGTACGACGCCATCACCTCGAACCGGCCCTACAAGAGCGGCTGGGACCCGGCCGAATCGCTGCGCAAGATGGCCGAGTGGACCAACGGCCATTTCGACCAGAAGGTGTTTCAGGCCTTCGTCAAGAGCCTGGGCATCTATCCGATCGGTTCGCTGGTGCGCCTGGCGTCTGGTCGTCTGGGGGTGGTGGTGGAGCAGTCGGCCAAGTCGCTGACCACGCCGCTGGTCAAGGTGTTCTACTCCACCAAATCCGAATTGCGCATCACGCCGGAAGTGATCGACCTGTCGGCACCGATCTGCCATGACAAGATCGCCGGGCGCGAAGACCCGGCGAAATGGAAGTTCCCCGACCTGGACGAACTCTGGTCCGGGCTTTCGGAGCAGCCCTGGTAGGTCCCGGGCCGGGGGCTTAGCGCTTCTGGTACTGGGTGGCGCCGAACATCATTTCGCGTGCCTGGGCATCCACCAGCGGTTTGCGCTGGTCGGCCAGGACCTGCACGCCGCGGATGACCGCCGGTCGTGCCGCAATGGTATCGAACCACTTCTTCAGGCTCGGATAGTCGGCCCAGTCGATTCCCTGGTTCTGCCAGCTGCGCAGCCAGGGGAAGATGGCGATGTCGGCGATCGTGTACTCGTCGCCTGCCATATAGCGGTGCGTGGCCAGCTGCCGGTCCATCACGCCATACAGGCGCTTGGCCTCGTTGGTGTAGCGGTTGACGGCGTACTCGATCTTCTCGGGCGCGTAGATGCGGAAATGGTGGGTCTGGCCCAGCATGGGGCCGACGCCGCCCATCTGAAACATCAGCCACTGCAGGACCTCGAACTTCTGGCGATCGCTGCGGGGCAGGAACTTGCCGGTCTTGCTCGCCAGGTAGAGCAGGATGGCGCCGGACTCGAACAGCGAGATCGGCTGGCCATCCGGTCCCTGGTCGTCGACGATGGCCGGGATCTTGTTGTTCGGACTGATCTCCAGGAACTCGGGTTTGAACTGGTCACCGGCACCGATGTTGATGGGGTGCACGCGGTAGGGCAGGCCGCACTCCTCCAGCATGATGTGGACCTTGTGGCCATTGGGCGTAGCCCAGGAGTAGACGTCGATCATGGGGACTCCGTGGTCATGAAAAAAGAGGCCAGGAAATCCTGGCCCCTTTCATTTTGCGCGGTTTTCAGCAACCGCGTGTGACGGGCATTTCTACCGGTTTCGGGTTGGCCGCGTATTTGCCCAGCTCCAGCTTGGCGATGGCGTTGCGGTGCACTTCGTCCGGGCCGTCGGCGAAGCGCAGTGTGCGGGCGTGGGCATAGCTGTAGGCCAGCGGGAAGTCCTGGCACATGCCGCCGCCGCCGTGCACCTGCATGGCCCAGTCGATCACCTGGCAGGCCATGCTGGGGGCGACCACCTTGATCATGGCGATCTCGTTCTTGGCGAACTTGTTGCCGGCGACGTCCATCATCCAGGCGGCCTTGAGCGTGAGCAGGCGCGCCATGTCGATCTTGCAGCGCGCCTCGGAGATGCGTTCCTGCGTCACGGTCTGCGCGGCCACCGGCTTGCCGAAGGCCACGCGCGAGGAGGCGCGCTTGCACATGTACTCCAGTGCGCGCTCGGCCTGGCCGATCAAGCGCATGCAGTGGTGGATGCGCCCGGGGCCAAGGCGCCCCTGGGCGATCTCGAAGCCCCGGCCCTCACCCAGCAGGATATTGGAAGCGGGCACCCGCACGTTCTTGAACTCGACTTCCATGTGGCCGTGGGGCGCGTCGTCGTAACCCATGACGCTCAGGGGGCGCAGGATCTTGACGCCGGGCGTGTTGGCCGGCACCAGGATCATGCTCTGCTGCGAATGGCGCGGCGCCTCCGGGTCGGTCTTGCCCATCAGGATGTAGATGGCGCAGCGCGGGTCTCCGGCGCCCGAAGTCCACCACTTGAGGCCGTTGATCACGTAGTCGTCGCCCTGGCGTTCGATGCGGGTGGCGATGTTGGTGGCGTCGCTGGAGGCGACCTCGGGCTCGGTCATGGCAAAAGCCGAGCGCATCTTGCCGGCCAGCAGGGGCTGCAGCCATTCCCTGCGGTGCTGGTCATTGCCGTAGCGCGCGATGGTCTCCATATTGCCGGTGTCGGGCGCCGAGCAGTTGAAGACCTCCGAGGCCCAGTGCACGCGGCCCATGATCTCGGCCAGGGGGGCGTATTCCTGGTTGGTCAGGCCGGCGGCCTGCACACCGGCGATCTCGGCGCTGTCCTTGGGCAGGAAGAGGTTCCACAGACCGTCCTGCTGCGCCTTCAACTTCAGCTTCTCGATCAGCTGCAGCGGCGTCCAGCGCTTGCCGACGGCGGTGTTGGCTTCGATTTCGGCGTGGAAGGCGTGCTCGTTGGGATAGATGTGCTCGTCCATGAACTTCAGCAGGCGTGCCTGGAAGTCTTTGGTTTTAGGCGAATAGTCGAAGTCCATGCTTAGCTCCTTGGGGTGATGCGTGGTGTGATGTTCAGGCCTGCTGGGCAAACTGCCAGGCCATGGCCGCCATGGGGCGCGCGCCGGCGGCGGATTTCTGGGCTTGCGCGCTGGACGCGGTGCCGTTCTCGACCCGTTTGGCAATGCCTTGCAGGATGGCGGCGATGCGGAACATGTTGTAGGCCATGTAGAAGTTCCAGTCGGCTTTCAGCGCCTGGGGCTGGGCCAGGCCGGTGCGTTCGCAGTAGAGACGGATGTATTCGTCCTCAAGCGGGATGCCCAGCGCCGCCAGGTCCAGCCCGCCGATACCGCGGAAGGCGCCGGGCGGAATGTGCCAGGCCATGCAGTGGTAGGCAAAGTCGGCCAGCGGGTGACCCAGGGTGGAGAGTTCCCAGTCCAGCACGGCGATCACGCGCGGTTCATCGGCGTGGAACATCAGGTTGTCGAGCCGGTAGTCGCCATGCACGATGCTCACCAGGCTCTCGTCGCGTGCGCTGGCGGGCAGGTGGGCGGGCAGCCAGTCGATCAGCTTTTCCATCTCGGGGATGGGCTGGGACAAGGTGCCTGCACCATCGGCCGAGGCACGGTACTGCTTGCTCCAGCGGCCGATCTGGCGCTCGACGTAGTTGCCCGGCTTGCCGTAGCCGGCCAGGCCACGCTCGGCGAAATTGACCTTGTGCAGGGCGGCGATGACGCGGTTCATCTCCAGGTACATGGCGCGCCGGCCGGCCGCGTCGAAGTCGGGCAGGGACTGGTCCCACAGGATGCGCCCGGGCATGAACTCCATGATGTAGAAGGCGCGGCCGATCACGGACTCGTCCTCGCACAGGCAGAGCATGCGCGGCACCGGCACCTCGGTGCCGTGCAGTCCATGCATCACGGTGTATTCGCGTTCGATGGCATGGGCCGAGGGCAGCAGCTTGGCCACGGGCCCGGGCTTGGCGCGCATCACGTAGCTGCTGGCGGGCGTGACGAGCTTGTAGGTCGGGTTGGACTGGCCGCCCTTGAAGGCTTCCACCGTCAGCGGGCCGGCAAAGCCCGGCAGGCTTTTCTGCAGCCAGGCTTCGAGGGCCGCCACGTCGAAGGCGTGGGCGGCTGAGACGGGGCGGGTGCCGACGTATTGCTGTTCGAGTTCGCTCATGGGTGGGGACGGTGGGCCGTGTTCAGTGATCGGATTCGACGATGTGCATCAGCGCATCGCGGTTGCGCACGACCAGGCCACCGGGTTCGATGCGGATGACTTCTTCGCGCTCCATGGCCTTGAGCTCCTGGTTCACGCGCTGGCGCGAAGCGCCCAGCAGCTGGGCCAGTTCTTCCTGCGCGAGCTGCAGGCCGATGCGCATCTCGCGGCTGTCGCTCAGCGAGGAGACGCCGTAGCTGCGCAGCAGGTGCAGCAGCTGCTTGGCCAGGCGCGCGCGCAGTGGCAGGGTGTTGAGGTCTTCCACCAGGCCGTAGAGCTGGCGGATGCGGCGTGCGTGCAGGCGCAGCAGGGCTTCGTAGAGCTCGACATGGCTGGCCAGGATCTTCTTGAAGTCGGCCTTGGCCACGCACAGGGTGGTGGTGTCGCCATGGGCGTAGGCATCGTGCGTGCGCCGGTCGCCGTCGAAGATGGCCACATCGCCAAACCAGACGCCAGGCTCCACATAGGTCAGCGTGACCTGCTTGCCCGAGATCGAGGTCGAACTCACCCGAACGGCGCCCCGCGCGCAGGCGATCCACTCCTCGGGCGGCTCGCCGCGGGCGGCGAGCAGCTCGCCATCCTTGTAGCGTTTGACGTAGGCACATCGCAGGATGTCGTGTCTCAATGAGGGTGACAGGGTCGAAAACCAGCGCCCGGCATTGATCGCCGTGCGTTCCTCGATGGTAAGAATGGGATCGTCCATGGTCTGTCTTGTGAGTGACTGGCTTCCGTCACATTGTCGCGCGCGGGACCGGCGGCGCGTCTTGGGGTTGTCACCTGTGCGTCTGTGGCACAGGCGGAGCCCCTCATTCGTAGTTGGGCTTCTGTTTGGACAGAAAAGCGGCGATGCCGATGCCGGCGTTCGGGTGGTGCAGGTTGCGCACGAAGTGGCTGCGTTCCTGCGCCAGGTGCTGGTTCAGGCTGGCCTGGGGAGCTTCGTTGAGCAGTTCCTTGATGCTGGCCAGCACATTGGGCGCGCGGGCATTCAGCTTGTCGGCCAGGGCCAGGGCTTCGTTCAGGGCCTGGCCCGGTTCACAGACCCGGTTCACCACGCCCAGGGTGTGCAGGCGCTGCGCCGTGATGCGCTCGCCGCCCATCAGCAGTTCGCTGGCCAGCTGGCGCGGCAGGGCCTGTGCCAGGCTCCAGCTGGCGCCGCCATCGGGGGAGAGGGCCACATTGCTGTAGGCCATCACGAACACGGCATCGCTGGCCGCGACGATGAAGTCGCAGGCCAGGGCCAGCGAGAAGCCGGCGCCGGCTGCTGCGCCTTCCACCGCGGCGATCACCGGCTTGGGGAAGGTACGGATGGCCTCGATCCAGTTGTGCAGGCCCTCGATGCTTTCGGCCTGCACGGCAGGCTCGAGCTGGCGGTTGGCCTGCAGGCGGTGCAGGTCGCCACCGGCGCAGAAGAGCGAACCCTCGCCGGTGATGAGCACGCTGCGCACCTCGGGGTTGCTTTCGGCCACGCTCAGGGCCTCCACACCGGCGGCATACATCCCGGGGCCCAGGGCGTTGCGGTGGCCCGGGTTGGAAAGGGTCAGCACCATGGTGCGGCCCTGGCTGGTGCTCAGCAGTTGTGCGCTCATGGGGCGAAGTGTCGCACGAAGTTTCAGTCTTCCTCGTGCAGCAGCGACAGGCCGATGGCCCCGCGCCGGCGCAGCCAGGGGCTGGGACGGTAGCGCGGGTCGCCGTAGACGGTCTGCAGATTGAACAGCACTTCGAGCACATTGGTGGGGCCGTAGCGGTTGCCCATGGCCAGCGGACCCATGGGGTAACCCAGGCCCAGGACGACGGCGGTCTCCAGGTCGGCGGGCGAGCAGATGCGCTGCTGGCAGATGTCGGCCGCGATGTTGACGATGTGGGCGACTACGCGCTGCGTGACGAAACCACCGCTGTCGCGGATCACGCTGATGGCCTTGCCGTCGCGCGCGAAGAGGGCGTGGGCCGCATCGCGCATGTCGGCGCGCGTGGCCGGGTTGGTGGCCAGCACGCGGCGTTTCGTTGCAGCGTCCTCGATCAGCAGGTCGATGCCCACGGTGCGTGCCGGGTCCAGGCGCTCCACCACGGCGACCGTGGTGACGTCGAAGCCCAGCGGGGCCACGATGGTGAGTGCCGTGCCCGAGGGCGACTGTCCGGTTTCGATCTTCGCGCCCAGGTCCTTGAGCAGCTGCAGCAGTTCGGCCCGGCGCGCGGCGCGCGGCGAGACCCAGACCGGTGGCAGCTCGGCCACCTGCGGCGCAGGCCCTTCGGACGCGACCTGGGCCACGTTCTTCTCGTAGCGGTAGAACCCCTCGCCGGTCTTGCGACCCAGCACTCCACCGGCCAGGCGCTGTGCCGTGATGACGCTGGGACGGTAGCGCGGTTCCTCGTAGTACTGGTGGTAGATGGACTCCATCACCGGGTGCGAGACATCCAGCGCGGTCAGGTCCATGAGCTCGAAGGGGCCGAGCTTGAAGCCGGCCTGGTCGCGCAGGATGCGGTCGATGGTGGCGTAGTCGGCGATGCCCTCGCTGACGATGCGCAGCGCCTCGGTGCCATAACCCCGGCCGGCATGGTTGACGATGAAACCCGGTGTGTCCTGTGCCGTCACGGGGGTGTGCCCCATCTGGCGTGCGTATGCCGAGAGGGCGGTGCAGACAGCCGGATCGGTTTTCAGGCCGGCGATCACTTCGACCACCTTCATCACTGGCACCGGGTTGAAGAAGTGGTAACCAGCCACGCGTTGCGGCGACTTCAGCTTGGCGGCAATGGCCGTGATCGATAGCGACGAGGTGTTGCTGGCCAGAACGGCCGTGGCGCCGACGATGCCTTCGAGTTCGGCAAACAGTGCGGCCTTCACGTCCAGGCGTTCCACGATGGCTTCCACCACCAGGTCACAGCTGGCCAGGTCTTGGAGGCTGCTGGCGGCTTGCAGCCTGGTCTTGCAGGCGGTGGCAGCCGATGCTTCGAGACGGCCTTTCTCCACCAGCTTGTCCCACTGCTCGCCCAGCGCCTGTTGCGCTGCGGCAATGGCAGCCGGCTGGCTGTCGTAAAGGGTGACGGTGCTGCCGGCCTGGGCGGCGATCTGGGCAATGCCGCGGCCCATGGCGCCAGTGCCGACGACGGCGATGTGTGCGTAGACGGGTTTCATGGCCAGAATTATCGCCCGGTCGATTGCCCCTCCGGAGTCGCCTGCCGGACTGCTTTTGTCCCTGGTCTCTGGGAAACTCCAGGGACTGGATTCCCCCATCAAAACCCGAGGTGACACGATGACATTGAAGCTTTGCGGATTTGCCGCCAGCAATTATTTCAACAAGGTGAAGCTGCAGTTGCTGGAAAAGGGTGTGTCCTACACCGAGGAGCGGGTCTGGACGGGCAATACCCATCCCTTGCTGGTGGACCGCTCCCCCATGGGCAAGGTACCCTTTCTGGATACGCCGTCCGGTCCGATTTCCGAATCAAGCGCCTGCGCCGAATACATCGAGACGGTGTATCCCCAGCGTCCCTTGCTGCCCGCGGATCCTTATGCGGCGGCCAAGGTGCGGGAGCTGATCATTTACATGGAGCTGCATCTGGAGCTGGTGGCGCGTGATCTCTATGCCGAAGCCTTTTTCGGCGGCAAGGTCAGCGACGGCCTCAAGGAGCGCACCCGCAAGCTGCTGCTCAAGGGCGTTCAGGGCTTCTCGAAGCTGGTGAAGTTCTCGCCCTACGTGGCGGGCTCGGAGTTCACGCTGGCAGACTGTGCGGCAGTGGCCCATCTGCCCCTGGTGACCAGCGCCAGCAAGATCATCTATGGCGAGGATGTGCTGGCGGGACTGCCCGTGCGCGATTACCTCAAGGTCATGGGTGCACGGCCCCATGTGCAGACGGTCAACGCGGACCGCAAGGCCAGCACCGAGCAGATGCTGGCCAAAATTGGCGCCAAGCCGGCCTGAGAGTCTGTTCAGGGTCTCGCGGTCAGCGCCGTACCTTCAACGCATCCGGGTTGGCGATGTTGCTCGGCTTGCCCTGAATGAAGTTCACGATGTTGTCGAAGGCGGCGCCGAAATACATCTCGTAGCTCTCCTGCTCGACGTAGCCGATGTGCGGCGTGCAGATGCAGTTTTCCAGGCGCAGCAGGGCATGGCCTTGCAGGATGGGTTCGGACTCGAAGACGTCGATCGCCGCCATGCCGGGGCGGCCGTGGTTGAGCGCGCTGATCAGCGCCTCGGGCTCGACCAGTTCGGCGCGCGAGGTGTTGACCAGCAGTGAGGTGGGTTTCATCAGCGCCAGGTCGGCGGGCGTGACGATGCCGCGCGTGGCCTCGTTCAGGCGCAGGTGCAGGCTGAGCACGTCGCTTTGCTGGAAGAATTCCTCGCGGCTGGCCGCGGCCTCGTAGCCCTCCTGCACGGCTTTTTCGCGCGAGGGGTCACGGCCCCAGACCAGCACGCGCATGCCGAAGGCGCGGCCGTAGCCAGCCACCATCTGTCCGATCTTGCCGTAGCCCCACAGCCCCAAGGTCTTGCCGCGCAGCACCGTGCCCAGACCGAAGTTGGGCGGCATGGCGGCCGACTTCAGCCCGGATTGCTGCCAGACGCCGTGTTTGAGGTTGCCGATGTACTGCGGCAGCCGGCGCATGGCGGCCATGATGAGCGCCCAGGTCAGTTCGGCGGGTGCCACCGGCGAGCCCGTGCCTTCGGCCACGGCAATGCCGCGTTCGGTGCAGGCTTCGATATCAATGTGGCTGCCCATGCGGCCGGTCTGGGAGATGAGCTTGAGACGCGGCAGTTTTTCTAACAGCTGGCGGGTGATGGGTGTGCGTTCGCGGATCAACACCAGCACGTCGGCATCACGCAATCGGACCGAGAGTTGCCCCAGTCCCTTGACGGTGTTGGTGTAGACCTTGGGGGGGTAGTCGGCCAGTTTTGTAGCGCAATCTAGCTTGCGTACGACGTCTTGGTAGTCGTCCAGAATCACGATATTCATGCCGCTATTGTGCCTCGGCCTCTCCTACGGGCTAACCCGGATGGAGGACGTGGCTGCGGCAGAAACCGTTCAGTGGCGTGCGACTTCGCAGGCGGCCAGGCGGTCAAGTTCGGCGCAGACGTCGGCCATGCGGCCGGAGATCACCATGCGGCCCACCTGCGAGCGGGGCTGGCCGGCTTCCATGACCCGCACCACGCGCAGCGGGCGTTGCATCGGGCGGCTGCGTACGGCGGCCAGGGCCGGGGCGCGTACGGACGGCAGGGTAGGCTCCAGCATGGCGGGACGCCGCGGCACGGCGGGGGCGAGCCAGCGCAGTAGGCCTTGCAGCGGAGTCCAGAGGGCGTAGGCGGTGTTCATCGTTGACCTTTCGGGGCGGGACGCAGCGCGTTCACATGAGCATGGTGTTGCGGATGAGGCCGACAGCCAGGCCCTCGATCTCGAAGGGGTCGCCCGGCTCGACCACGATGGTCTGGTAGTCGGGGTTTTCCGGCAGCAGTTCGATCAGGTGCTTGTTGCGACGGAAGCGCTTGACCGTCACTTCGTCGCCCAGGCGCGCCACCACGATCTGGCCGTTCTTGGCATCCTTGGTGGATTGCACGGCCAGCAGGTCGCCGTCCATGATGCCGGCATCGCGCATGGACATGCCGCGCACCTTGAGCAGGTAGTCGGGCTTGCGCTGGAACAGCGAACTCTCGACGTAATAGGTCTGGTCCACGTGTTCCTGCGCGAGAATGGGCGAACCGGCAGCGACGCGCCCGATCAGGGGCAGGGCGAGCTGGGACAGGTCCGGCATGGGCAGGGAGAATTGCTTGATGCGCGATTCATTGATGGAGCGCAGCGCCTCGCCCTGCAGACGGATGCCACGCGAAGTGCCGCTGACCAGTTCGATCACGCCCTTGCGCGCCAGCGCCTGCAGATGCTCCTCGGCGGCATTGGCGGACTTGAAGCCCAGTTCGGCAGCGATCTCGGCGCGCGTGGGCGGGGCACCGGTGCGCGCGATGGCGCTCTGGATCAGGTCCAGAATCTGCTGCTGGCGGGCGGTCAGCTTGATCGGGTACTGCGGCAGGTCCATCGTCGTGACTCCTGTAGGCGGGAAGGAGACAAGGTACTGTCTCGATATCCAGTAACTGTATTTTTAACCAGTTTTCCGGGAAATGCAAGTGGGGCAAGAAAAAATCGTGGTTTTGGGCACCGGCGGCACCATTGCCGGACTGGCGACCAGCGCCGCCGACAGCCGTGACTACCTGGCCGCGCAGAAGCCGGTGGCCGAGTTGATGACCGGCCTGGCGGCGCCGTCGGGCTTTGCGCTGCTGAGCGAACAGGTGGCCCAGATCGACAGCAAGGACATGGATCTGGTGGTGTGGCAGAAGCTGCTGCAGCGTTGTGTGCACTGGCTGGCGCAGGCCGATGTGCAAGGCCTGGTCATCACCCATGGGACCGATACGCTGGAGGAGACAGCCTTTCTGCTGCAGACCGTGCTGGCACCTCGCAAGCCCGTGGTGCTGACCTGCGCCATGCGACCGGCCAACGCAGTGGACGCCGACGGTCCGCAGAACCTGCGCGATGCCCTGGCGGTGGCGACCACCGCAGGCCCGCAAGGCGTGCTGGCCGTTTGCGCCGGCCGCATCCTTGGCGCGCAGGACGTGCAGAAGGTCCACAGTTCGCGGCTCGACGCCTTCAGCGCAGGGGAGGCCGGTGATCTCGGGCGGGTCCGGCAGGGACGCGTCGAGCGCCGGTGTGACTGGCCCGAGCCGCCTGTTCCGCAGAAGATGCTGCTGGACGTCCTGCTCAAGGCACCGGCACTGCCGCGGGTCGAGATCGTGCTCAGCCATGCCGCGGCCTGCGGCGCCACGGTGGACGCGCTGGTGGATCCGGTCGTCGCCGCGCGCCATGGGGCCCCGCCGGTGCGTGGCCTGGTGCTGGCCGGCACCGGGGGCGGCACCGTGCATCACGAACTGGAGGCCGCCTTGCGGCGTGCGCAGGCGGCCGGTGTGCGCGTGCTGCGCAGCACGCGCTGTGCCGACGGGTTCCTGCAGCCCCGGCCGTCCGACGAGTTTCCCGTGGCGCCCGGTCTGAGCCCCGTCAAGGCGCGACTGGCGCTGATGCTCGAACTCCTGCGCTGAGAGGCGGCCCCGCGTCATGTTCAGCGCCTTGCTCTCCAGTGCCTGGGCCTACCCGGCGCTTGAGGTCGTGCACCTGAGCGGCATCGCCTTGCTTTTCGGCAATCTCGTGCTGCTGGAGCTGCGGGTCTTCGGCCTGGGTGCTGCGCTGCCAGTGCGCGAACTGGCCCGCCTGAGCCTGGGCCTGGCCCTGGCGGGTTTCAGCCTGGCTGCGGCCTCGGGCCTGCTGATGTTCGCCAGCCAGCCGGCCGAGTTGCTGGCCAATCGCGCTTTCTCCCTCAAGATGCTGCTGTTATTGGCGGCGGCGTGTAATGCAGGCTGGTTCCATGGACGGGGCTCCCTGCACAAGCTCGATGGCCTGGCGCGTGCGCAGATGCTGCTGTCCACCCTGATCTGGCTGGCCGTGCTGGTCTGTGGCCGCTGGATTGCCTATCTCTGAGACAGACCACCGGAGTCACGCATGAAACGACGCACCGCGATCAGTCTTGCCCTGCTGCCCGGTCTGCTGCCGCTGGCGCGGGCCCACCATGGCTGGAGCAGCTTCGACCAGGAACGGCCCTTGTATCTGCAGGGGCGCGTGCACAGCGTGCGCTGGCAGAACCCGCATGCCGAACTGGTGCTGGAGCTGCAGTCCCCTTTGATGCTGCCGTCGGACCTGGCGCAGCGCGCCT
This sequence comes from Hylemonella sp. GW821-FHT12C09, assembly GCF_058807395.1. Classification (NCBI taxonomy): domain Bacteria; kingdom Pseudomonadati; phylum Pseudomonadota; class Betaproteobacteria; order Burkholderiales; family Comamonadaceae; genus Hylemonella; species Hylemonella sp. GW821-FHT12C09. The sequence continues at coordinate 103,373 of NZ_JBXAQQ010000005.1, forward strand.
TGCCGGCGCAGACCGCACCGGTCGATGGCAAGGCCCTGCTGGCGCGGGCCCAGCTGCCCCGTCGCAAGGACCCGCGCTGGGAGATCGAGCTGGCGCCGCTTACCCGCATGCAGGCCTGGAACGTGACACCGCTCAAGGTGGGCGACGTCATGGGCGTGCTGGGTTTCACCTTTCACGAGGAAAAAGGCGAGGCCATCCTGCGTGCCGAGTACCTGTTTGTCGGTGCGCAAATCTACGGGCTGCGTTCCAGCCCAGCCTGAGGCAGAAATGAAAACGCCCTGCAGGGCAGGGCGTTGTCTTGGCGCGCGAGCGTATCAGCCGGCCAGGGCCTGCAGGGCGCGCGCTGTGATGTCCTCCACGCTGCCCATGCCGCTGATGGCGCGGTATTTGGGGGCGGCGGCCGGATCCTGCTTGGCCCAGCTGCTGTAGTAGTCCACCAGCGGGCGAGTCTGGGCGCTGTAGACGTCCAGGCGCTTCTTGACGGTCTCTTCCTTGTCGTCCTCGCGCTGCACCAGCGGCTCACCGGTCACGTCGTCCTTGCCGGCCACCTTGGGCGGGTTGAACTTGACGTGGTAGGTGCGACCCGAGGCGGGGTGCGAGCGGCGGCCGCTCATGCGCTCGATGATGGCCTCGAAGGGCACATCGATTTCCAGCACGTAGTCCAGCTTCACACCCGCGGCCTTCATGGCATCGGCTTGCGGGATGGTGCGCGGAAAGCCGTCGAACAGGAAACCCTTGGCGCAGTCCGGCTGGGCGATGCGTTCCTTGACCAGGTTGATGATCAGGTCGTCACTGACCAGGGCGCCCGATTCCATCACGGCCTTGGCCTGCAGGCCCAGCGGCGTGCCGGCTTTCACGGCGGCGCGCAGCATGTCACCGGTGGAAATTTGCGGGATGCCGTATTTCTGGCAGATGTACGCGGCTTGCGTGCCCTTGCCGGCGCCGGGTGCGCCCAACAGGATCAGTCTCATGGATACCCTCGGATGTTTTGGTGTTCTTAGCCAGCGACAGCACCATGGCGGTGCGTGTCAGCTGCATGACTGAGGCGAGGATAGCATGCCGTAACCGGTATGAAACTTACAGATCCTGGGGCTGTTGCCATCCCCGGGCAGCGACCCTCGGCGCCTTTCAGGCGGCAAACAGCCGGCGTACGCGCGCCAGGTCTTCGGGCGTGTCCACGCCGGCGCCCGGGGCCTGCGGCGTCACGTGCACGGCGATGCGGTGGCCGTGCCACATGGCGCGCAGTTGCTCCAGGGCCTCGGTCACCTCGATCGGGGCCTGCGCCAGCTTCGGGAACAGGCGCAGGAAGCCGGCGCGGTAGCCATAGATGCCGATGTGGCGCAGCGGGGCCGGCTCCGGCAGCGTCTTGACCCCTTGGGCAAAACCGTCACGCCACCAGGCAATGGGCGCACGGCTGAAGTACAGGGCCAGGTCGCGCGCATCCAGAACCACCTTGACCACGTTGGGGTTCACGAAGTCGGCCACCTCGTGGATGGGATGGGCCGCCGTGCTCATGCTGGCCTCGGGGCGCTGGCGCAGCAGTTCAGCCACGGCCGAAACCAGCGCGGGCTCGATCAGCGGCTCGTCGCCCTGCACGTTGACCACCAGCGCGTCATCGGGCAGGCGCAACAGATCACAGGCCTCGGCCAGGCGGTCGCTGCCGCTGGGGTGGTCGACGCGCGTCAGCACGGCTTCGACGCCATGTTGCGCGCAGGCCTGCAGGATCTCGGGGCTGTCGCCGGCCACCACCACGCGTGTGGCACGGTCCAGGCCGCTGCTGACACGCTGGGCCACGCGCACGATCATGGGCAGGCCGGCGATGTCGGCCAGGGGTTTGTTGGGCAGGCGGGTCGAGGCCAGCCGCGCCGGAATCAGGACGGTGAGGCTCATTGAATCAAAGCCCCAGCTCTTCGTCGCTCAGCGTGCGCGCCTCGTTTTCCAGCAGCACCGGGATGCCGTCGCGGATGGGGTAGGCCAGGCGGGCGCTGCGCGAGGTCAGTTCCTGTTTTTCCCGGTCGTACTCGAGCGGGCCCTTGGTCACGGGGCAGACCAGCAGTTCAAGGAGTCGGGTGTCCATGGGGCGATGATAGCCGCGTCGCTTCGAGCAGACGGTCGAGTGCCGCGTAAAAAGCCGGTTCAGGCGCGAAGTTCAGGGGCACGGCCAGCGCGTCGGGGTGGTGGGCCCAGAGCTTGAGCGCATCCTTCTCGGTGCACAGCAGGGTGTAGTCGCGCTCCAGCGGGCGCTGCCAGTGGGCATAGTCGTCGTGGTCGGGGCGTGCCACCGTGAGGGTCAACGGCAGGCCCAGCGCCTGCAGCATGTCGAAGAAGGCCTGGGGCCGCGCCGTGCCGGCGACGGCCAGCAGGGGGCGGCCGTCCTGCGCCAGGGCCACCAGGTCCACCCGGCTGCCATCGATGCGCACCGCCTGGGCGGCCAGCGCACGGCGCGCCGTGTAGCCGGTGAAGGCGGGGCGGTCGCCGGTGTGCAGCACCAGGTCCACATAACGCGGCCAGGGTTCGCGCAGGGGGCCGGCCGGCAGCAGGAAGCCGTTGCCCACGCCCCGGTCGTCGAAGACGCAGATCTCGATGTCGCGCGCCAGGGCGTAGTGTTGCAAACCGTCGTCGCTCACCAGCAAGTCGGTTTGCGGATAGGCCTGCAGCAGGGCCCGCGCGGCCTCGATGCGGCGCGTGGCCACGAAGACCGGCACACCGGTGTTGCGCCGGATCAGGGCCGGTTCGTCACCCACATCGTGCACAGGGCTGTCGTCGCGGACCTCCCGGCAGTCCTGCGTGCGGCGGCCGTAGCCGCGCGAGACCACGCCGGGGTGCAGGCCGCGTGCCTGCAGGTGCTTGACGAGGGCCATGACCACCGGCGTCTTGCCCGCGCCTCCGGCCACCACATTGCCGACCACGATGACAGGCACTGGCAGCACGTGCCGGCGCAGCACGCCGCTCAGGTAAAGGCCCTGGCGCAGGCGCACCAGCAGGCCCATGAGCAGGGAAAGCGGCCACAGGGCCCAGGTCAGGGGGCCGCGTCGCCGCCAGCTGTCGATGAGGGTACGTTGCCAGGACGGCTGGTCAGGGCTGGCCATGGCCTTCAGCGACCGCCTGCCTGCGCCGAGGACTGGGTGGCGAAGGTGATCTGCGTCAGGCCGGCACGGCGTGCCGCCTCCATCACGGTCACGACGGACTGGTGGCGCGCGCTGGCGTCGGCGCTGATGATGACCACGGTGTCCTTGCCGGCCTTGGCCGCCTGCAGCAGGGCCGCGACCATCGCTTCCACGCTGCGGCCTTCGACCGCTGCGCGGTTGACGGAAAAACTGCCTTCGCTGCTGACGGCGACGATGACTTCCTTGGGGTAGTCGCGCTGGGCGTCGGTATCGGCTACCGGCAGGCGCAACTGCATCTCGGTGAACTTGCTGTAGGTGGTCGACAGCATCAGGAAGATCAGGATCACCAGCAGCACGTCGATGAAGGGGATCAGGTTGATCTCCGGTTCCTCGCGGCTGGGGCGGCGGAAATGCAGTCTCATGACGGGCTGCGCAGCGTGGCCAGGTGTTGCAGCAGGCGTTCGCCGGCCTGCTCCAGCGTCAGCAGGTATTCATCGACGCGGGCCCGGAAGTAGCGCCAGAAGATCAGGGCCGGAATGGCGATGATCAGGCCGAAGGCGGTGTTGTACAGCGCGATCGAGATGCCTTGGGCCAGTTGCGCGGGGTTGCCACCGGTGGCGCCACCCGCCGGCGACTGGGAGCCGAAGATCTCGATCATGCCGACGACGGTGCCGAACAGGCCCATGAGGGGCGCCACCGAGGCGATGGTAGCCAGCGCACTGAGATAGCGCTCCAGGCGGTGGGCCACGACGCGGCCGCTGCTTTCCAGGGCGTTGCGTAACTCTTCGTCGCTGCTGCCCGGTTTGGTCTGCAGGGCCTGCAGGCCGCTGGCCAGCACCTCGCCCAGGGCCGAGTTCTTCTCGAGCTGGGCAATGACTTCGGGCGCGGGCAATGCCGTGCTGGAGGCTTTCAGCACTTCGTCCAGCAGTTGCGGGGGCGCGACCTTGGCGGTCTTGAGGCTGAGAAAGCGTTCGATGATCAGGGCCAGTCCCAGGATGGAACAGATGATCAGGGGCCAGATCGGCCAACCAGCGGCTTGTATGATGGAAAACAAAGGGATCCTCCACGCGAATGTGCGTTCCGATTATGACCGAGGCCGATGGACGAAGCGCTGTTGGCGCATCGCTCATGCCCGTTCCGGCCGGCATGCGGCAAAGGCAGCCAGGTAGCCCACAGTTCATGTGGATAACTTTGTGCAGAAGTGTTGGGTAGGTGCTCCGATGCACCTGTTCATGCGCGTTTGCGACAGAACGATGACAAAAAAGGCAGATAAAAAACCAATGAAATCAATGGCTTGCACCGAAAAATCAGGCCCGGAGGCGACCAGTGCCGTGCCCTGTCAACGGCCCACCTGCTGTGGAGTAGTCTGCTGCGCCCACTCGGTCGCGCACCGCATGCTTGCTCATGTCTGAGTTCGACAACCCAGTCGGCACGCCGCGTATCTGGCCGGTTGGCGCGCTGTGCCGCGCCGTTGCTGATGCGCTGGATGCCCGCTTCAATCCTGTCGCGGTGCGCGGAGAGATTTCAGGCTTCAGCCGCGCGTCCAGCGGGCATTGTTACTTTGCGCTGAAGGACGAAAGCGGGCAGATCCGCTGCGCCATGTTTCGCCGCGCGGCCGGTCTGCTGGACTTTGCGCCGCGTGACGGAGAACTGGTGGAGGTGCGCGGTCGCCTGGGTGTCTATGAGCCGCGCGGCGATCTCCAGCTCATCGTCGAGTCGATGTCACGTGCCGGCCAGGGTGCCCTCTTCGAACAGTTCCTCAAGCTCAAGGCCAAGCTGGAAGCCGAGGGCCTGTTTGACGCGGCGCGCAAGCGCGAGTTGCCCCTCCAGCCACGCGGCATCGGCCTGGTGACCTCGCTGGGGGCGGCGGCCCTGCATGACGTGGTCACGGCCCTGCAGCGGCGGGTGCCGCACATCCCGGTTTTTGTGGCGCCGGCGGCGGTCCAGGGGGCGGCGGCGCCAGCCGAACTGGTGGCCGCCCTGCAGCGGCTCTATGGCCTGGCGGAGCAGGGCAGCCCGGCGCTGGACGTCATCCTGCTGGTACGCGGAGGTGGCTCCATGGAGGACCTCTGGGCTTTCAACGACGAGCGCCTGGCCCGTACCCTGGCGCAAAGCCCGGTCCCCGTGGTCAGCGGTGTGGGGCACGAAACCGATTTCACGATCGCCGACTTCGTGGCCGACCTGCGCGCGCCCACGCCCACGGCGGCGGCCGAGCTGGTGGCCGAGGCGCGCAGCGTCTGGCTGGGGGCTCTGGAGCTGATGCAGACGCGCCTGTCCGATGCCGTGGAGCAGCAACTGGACCGCCAGAGCCAGCGCCTGGACCTGGCGGCCAGCCGCCTGGGCCGTCCTTCGGGCTTGGTGGCCCGGCAGCGCCTGGCACTCTCGGCGCAGGCGCAGCGCCTGCGTTATGCCGCGACGCATGGGTTGACCCAGCGCCAGCGCGATCTGCAGCAGTTGGGCAAGGCCTGGCCGCAGTCCGCGCAGCGTGGATTGCAGAGCCGGCAGCAGCGCCTGGAGCGCGCCGGCCTGCGCCTGCAGCTGCTGGACCCGTCTCTCGTGCTGCAACGCGGTTATGCCTGGGTCAGCAATGAACGCCATGAAGCGGTGACCCGTGTGCAGGGGCTGGCTCCTGGCCAGGTCCTGCATCTGCACTTTTCCCAGGGGCAAGCGGACGTCAGCGTCACGGCCATCCGGGACCCGGAGTAAGCGCGTCTTCCAATAGCAAAGGGCCGCGTCCCGCGGCCCTTTTTTCATACCAGCGGGTGTTACAGGCCGCCGTTTTGCTGGGCCACCATGCAGAACAGCATGGGGATGGAGAGCATGGTGTTGAAGCGCGAGATCAGCATGGCCAGGCGGGCTGCCCTGGCCTTTTCAGCCGCTTCCACCGCCACGATGCCCAGGGCCTTCTTCTGGTTCGGCCAGATGATGAACCAGACATTGAAGGCCATCACCAGGGCAATCCACATGCCGATGCCGATGGCCGTGAAAGGCTTCTGCAGCATCAGCGCGCTGCCGATATAGCCGCTCATCGTTGCCAGCAACAGGCCCGTGACGACCGTGGCCAGGGCGGACCAGCGGAACCAGAACAGGGCGGTCGGTGCGATCACCTTGGTCACCGCCGGTTTCTGTTCATCCGGAATCCTGGGCATCGACGGAATCTGCACGAAGTTGAAATACCACAGCAGACCGACCCACATGACACCGCACAGGACGTGCAGCCAGCGCATGACGAAGGTGGCCCAGGCATGGCTGGGGCTCACATTGCCGCCGGCGACCAGTACCAATAGGACCAGCAGCACCACACCCGCCAGTACCGATCGCCCCAGGGATTGGAAGATTGCACCCATGGTTGTCTCCTTTTTTTGTTGACCCAGGTCGAGGATAATTATGACCCAAGGACCGATCGCGCGAGCCGCGCTGCTTGGGCCGTCCACCTTGCCGCCGGCAAGGTTGATCTTGCCGCCTTGCCCTGGCCGAAGAGCTAGTTCTTACAATCGTCGCCTCTGGCCTTTCAACAACAAACCACCGAGGACCTCATGGAACACACCCTGCCCCCCCTGCCTTATGCCATCGACGCCCTGGCACCGCACTACTCCAAGGAAACCCTGGAGTTCCATCACGGCAAGCACCACAACGCCTACGTGGTCAACCTGAACAACCTGCAAAAGGGTACCGAATTCGAGAGCCTGGACCTGGAGTCCATCGTCAAGAAGTCCAGCGGTGGCATCTACAACAACTCCGCCCAGATCTGGAACCACACCTTCTTCTGGAACTGCATGAAGCCCCATGGCGGCGGTGAGCCCACCGGCGCCCTGGCCACGGCCATCAATGCCAAGTGGGGCAGCTACGCCGCTTTCCGCGAAGCCTTCGTCAAGTCGGCCGTGGGCAACTTCGGCTCCGGCTGGACCTGGCTGGTGAAGAAGGCCGACGGCTCGGTCGACATCGTCAACATGGGCGCGGCCGGCACCCCCCTGACCACCGCCGACAAGGCCCTGCTGACGGTGGACGTGTGGGAGCATGCCTACTACATCGACTACCGCAACCTGCGCCAGAAGTTCGTCGAGACCTTCCTGGACAAGCTGGTGAACTGGGACTTCGTGGCCAAGAACTTCGGCTGATTCACGTCTTGGCATCAAAAGGGCCCGAAGGCTGGACCTTCGGGCCCTTTTTGTTTTCTGAAAGCCGACGTAGGCTGGGGGCGCTGGCCGTGAGGTCTGGGGGACGGGACCGCCTTGTGGCGGTCAGTCATGTGTCTTTTATAAGACTTGATAGAAAAAAATAGCAAGATATTTGATGAAAATTTTGCATCGTGAGATTTCGATTCAAAAAATGGGGGCGCGGTCAGAACCCAGAAAGCAAAATCTCTGACCATGGAAAGAGAAAGACTGTGGCCGTTCGGTGAGACAGCGCGAACGGCGGCACGACAACTTGAACTTCTGGAGATATGACATGAGCACCCAGCAACCCACCATCATCTACACCCTGACCGACGAGGCACCGCTGCTGGCGACCAGTGCCTTCCTGCCCATCATCCGCACCTTCGCTGCGCCGGCCGGCGTCAACGTGGTCACCAGCGACATCTCGGTGGCGGCACGTGTGCTGGGCGCCTTCCCGGAATACCTGACCGAGGAACAGCGCGTGCCGGACAACCTGGCCGAACTGGGCCGTATGACCCTGCTGCCGGACACCAACATCATCAAGCTGCCCAACATCAGTGCCTCGGTGGCGCAGCTGGTGGCCTGCATCAAGGAGCTGCAGTCCAAGGGCTACAAGATCCCCGACTATCCGGAAAATCCGAAGACCGAGGAAGAAAAGGCCCTGCGCGCACGTTATGCCAAGTGCACCGGCAGCGCCGTCAACCCGGTGCTGCGCGAGGGCAACTCCGATCGCCGCGCCCCGGCGGCCGTCAAGAACTACGCGCGCAAGAACCCGCATTCGATGGCCGAGTGGAGTCAGGCTTCGCGCACCCACGTGTCGCACATGCACCATGGTGACTTCTATCACGGCGAGAAGTCGCTGACGCTGGACAAGGCCCGCGACGTGAAGATGGAGCTGATCACCAAGAGCGGCAAGACCATCGTGCTCAAGCCCAAGCTGGCCCTGTTGGCGGGCGAGATCATCGACAGCATGTTCATGAGCAAGAAGGCGCTGCTCGAGTTCTACGAAAAGGAAATCGAGGATGCACACAAGACCGGCGTGATGTTCTCGCTGCACGTCAAGGCCACCATGATGAAGGTGTCGCACCCCATCGTGTTCGGTCACTGCGTCAAGATCTTCTACAAGGATGCCTTTGCCAAGCATGGCAAGCTGTTCGACGAACTGGGCGTGAACGTCAACAACGGCATGGTCGATCTCTACAACAAGATCGCCACGCTGCCGCAGTCCAAGCAGGACGAGATCAAGCGCGACCTGCACGCCTGCCATGAGCACCGTCCCGAACTCGCCATGGTCGATTCCGCCAAGGGCATCACCAACTTCCATTCGCCCAACGACATCATCGTGGACGCCTCGATGCCGGCCATGATCCGCCAGGGCGGCAAGATGTGGGGCGCCGACGGCCGCCTCAAGGATGCCAAGGCCGTGATGCCGGAGAGCACCTTTGCCCGCATCTACCAGGAGATGATCAACTTCTGCAAGTGGCACGGCAACTTCGACCCGCGCACCATGGGCACCGTACCCAACGTGGGCCTGATGGCGCAGCAGGCCGAGGAATACGGTTCGCATGACAAGACCTTCGAGGTGTCCGAAGACGGTGTTGCCAACATCACGGACCTGGCCACCGGCGAGGTGCTGCTGTCGCAGAACGTGGAGCAGGGCGATATCTGGCGCATGTGCCAGGTCAAGGACGCTGCGATTCGCGACTGGGTCAAGCTGGCCGTGACCCGCGCCCGCAACTCGGGCATGCCGGCCGTCTTCTGGCTCGATCCCTATCGTCCCCACGAGGCCGAGCTGATCAAGAAGGTCAAGACCTACCTCAAGGACTACGACACCAACGGCCTGGATATCCAGATCATGTCGCAGGTGCGCGCCATGCGCTACACGCTGGAGCGTGTCGTGCGCGGCCTGGACACCATCTCGGTCACCGGCAACATCCTGCGCGACTACCTGACCGACCTCTTCCCCATCATGGAGCTGGGCACCAGCGCCAAGATGCTGTCCATCGTCCCGCTGATGGCCGGTGGCGGCATGTACGAAACCGGCGCTGGTGGTTCTGCGCCCAAGCACGTGCAGCAGCTGGTGGAAGAAAACCACCTGCGCTGGGATTCGCTGGGCGAGTTCCTGGCGCTGGCCGTGTCGCTGGAGGAGTTGGGCATCAAGACCGGCAACGCCCAGGCCAAGATCCTGGCCAAGACCCTGGATGCCGCCACGGGCAAGCTGCTCGATCACAACAAGAACCCCTCGCCCAAGACCGGCCAGCTCGACAACCGCGGCAGCCAGTTCTACCTGGCCCTGTACTGGGCCCAGGAGCTGGCGGCCCAGAAGGAGGACGCGGCCCTGGCGGCCAAGTTCGCCCCCCTGGCCAAGCAGCTGACCGACAATGAGCAGACCATCGTGGCTGAGCTGGCTGCCGTGCAGGGCAAGCCGGCGGACATCGGCGGTTACTACAAACCCGACTTCGCCAAGCTCGACACCGTGATGCGTCCGAGCCAGACGCTGAACGCCGCGCTGGCGTCGGTCAAGGCTTAAGACAAGCCAGCCCACGGGCAAGCCGGAGGGCCGGCTTCGAAGAAGCGATCAGGATGGCGATGCCATCCTGATCGCTTTTGTTTTTGGGCGGTGCTTGTGGGTCAGGGGCGGCGCTCGAAGGGCTGGCCGCCCAGCTTGTGGCCTGCCTTGATGCCACGTTTGGCGAACCAGCCCTGGTTCATCTCCAGCACATAACGCACCGGTTTGGCGGAGCAGTGTGCGTTCGTCGTCTGCGGCTTCATGTCGGCGAGGTTGACGATGGTGCCGTCGTCGGCCACGAAGGCCGCAGTCAGCGGCAGCAAGGTGTTCTTCATCCAGAAGCACTGGGAGGACGGTTGTTCGAAGACGAAGATCATGCCCTCGCTGGCGGGCATCTCCTTGCGGAACATGAGGCCGGTGGCGCGCTGCTCATTCGTGGCGGCCACTTGGGCGTGGATCAGGTGCATGCCTGCCGAAAGCGTGACGCGCGGCAGATGGAGCTGGGGGGATTCCTGCGACCAGCCCAGCCCCGGCAGGGCGAAGAACAGGAAGGTCAGGCGTAGGACGAAACGGTTCATGGAGAGGCGTGAAAGCTGTGGTCCAGGACATTGTCTGTCATTCTCCGAGCGGAGGTGCAGGTCAGTGTCAGGGAAATAGAGACTAGAATTTATTCGCAAGTTCAATTCGACGTGCGCCTGCGGAAATCGCGGGTCGACACCGTCTGTCTACGCACCCCTCACGGAGTTCCACTTCCACCATGTACCAGCACATCCAGGTGCCCAGCCAAGGCCAGAAAATCACCGTCAACGCCGACCTGTCGCTCCACGTGCCGGATGAGCCCATCATCCCTTATATCGAGGGGGATGGCACGGGGCTGGACATCACGCCGGTGATGCTCCGGGTGGTCGATGCGGCTGTGGAAAAGGCCTACGCCGGCCGGCGCAAGATCCACTGGATGGAGGTGTATGCCGGCGAGAAGGCGACCCGGATCTACGGCCCCGATGTCTGGCTGCCGCAGGAAACCCTGGACGTGGCGCGCGAGTACGTGGTGTCCATCAAGGGCCCTCTGACCACGCCCGTGGGCGGAGGCATCCGCTCGCTCAACGTGGCCCTGCGCCAGGAACTCGACCTCTACGTCTGCCTGCGCCCGGTGCAGTACTTCAAGGGCGTGCCTTCGCCGCTCCGGGAGCCCGAGAAGACGAATATGGTGATCTTCCGCGAGAACTCGGAGGACATCTACGCCGGCATCGAGTACGAGGCCGAGTCCGCCCAGGCCAGGAAGTTGATCAAGTTTCTGGTGGACGAGATGGGCGTCAAGAAGATCCGCTTCCCCGATACTTCCGCGATCGGTGTCAAGCCGGTGTCCATCGAGGGCACCGAGCGCCTGATGCGCAAGGCCATACAGTACGCCATCGACAACCACAAACCCAGTGTGACCATCGTGCACAAGGGCAATATCATGAAGTTCACCGAAGGTGGCTTCCGCGACTGGGCCTACGTGCTGGCCCAGAAGGAGTTCGGCGCCGAGCTGATCGACGGCGGCCCTTGGTGCAGGGTCCGGAACCCGAAGTCCGGCAAGGACATCGTCATCAAGGACGTCATTGCCGACGCCTTCCTGCAGCAGATCCTGCTGCGTCCGGCCGAGTACAGCGTGGTGGCTACGCTGAACCTCAATGGCGACTACATCTCCGACGCGCTGGCCGCCCAGGTGGGTGGCATCGGCATCGCGCCGGGTGCCAACCTGTCCGATACGGTGGCCATGTTCGAAGCCACCCATGGCACCGCACCGAAGTATGCCGGCAAGGACTATGTGAACCCGGGCTCCGAGATCCTGTCGGCCGAGATGATGCTGCGCCACATGGGCTGGAAAGAAGCGGCTGACCTGATCATCCGTTCGCTCGAACAGTCCATCCTGAGCAAGAAGGTTACCTACGACTTTGCCCGCCTGATGGACGGCGCCACCCAGGTCAGTTGCTCGGGCTTTGGCCAGGTGATGATCGACAACATGTGATCGCGAGCAGGCGGACTGACCGCTCCCGCGGTCCCGCAATCGCCCCCGGTCTGTTGCCGGCGGCGGTATTTTTCGCGACGGACCTGTTTCTGCACTTGAAGGTTGGCCAGTCCGTCTCCAATTCAACCCCATGCGGGGCGCGCCTGATGCGTGCTCGATAGAATCGATCCATGGCCACGAAATTCCCTGCCAAGCCGCCAGCTCCGCCCGTCCAGCAGCCCCGCCGGGACGAAGGTGGGTCGGTGGTGCTTGAGCGACGGACGCAGAAAGTCAAGCCACCGCAGATGTACCAGGTGGTCATGCTCAATGACGATTACACCCCGATGGAGTTCGTGGTGGTCGTGATCCAGGAGTTTTTCAGCAAAGATCTGGAAACAGCAACCCAGATCATGCTCAAGATCCATCTGGACGGCAAAGCGGTCTGCGGTGTTTATACCAAGGACGTGGCGGCGACCAAGGTCGACCAGGTGCTGGATGCGGCGCACAAGGCGGGGCATCCGCTTCAGTGTCTGTGCGAGCCGGTGGAGTGAAGAAGTCGAGTAAGCAGGGAAAAGTAACTTTTCTTTTAGGCTGGAACTGTTGGACAGTCAGGCGAATCGGATTAAAGTAGATTTGTAAGCAAGGCAAAAGGAAGTCACATGATTGCCCAGGAATTGGAAGTCAGCCTGCACATGGCGTTTGTCGAGGCGCGTCAGCAACGCCACGAGTTCATCACCGTGGAGCATCTGCTGCTGGCCTTGCTCGACAACCCCAGTGCGGCCGAGGTGCTGCGCGCCTGCGCAGCCAATATCGATGACCTGCGCAAGTCGCTGTCGAACTTCATCAAGGACAACACCCCGCAGGTGGCTGGTACCGACGACGTCGACACCCAGCCCACGCTGGGGTTCCAGCGCGTGATCCAGCGCGCCATCATGCACGTGCAGTCCACGGGCAGCGGCAAGAAAGAGGTGACCGGCGCCAATGTGCTGGTGGCCATCTTCGGCGAGAAGGATTCGCATGCCGTCTACTACCTGCACCAGCAGGGCGTGACGCGCCTGGACGTGGTCAACTTCATCGCCCACGGCATCAAGAAGAGCGATCCCCCCGAAACCGGCAAGTCCAGCGAAAGCGCGGGTGAGGCGGAGGAGGGCGCAGCCGCCGAGAAGGGCGACAGCAAGGCCTCGCCGCTGGAGCAGTACACCCAGAACCTCAACCAGGCAGCCAAGGACGGCAAGATCGATCCGCTGATCGGTCGCGAGTACGAGGTCGAGCGCGTGATCCAGATCCTGTGCCGCCGGCGCAAGAACAACCCGCTGCTGGTGGGTGAGGCCGGTGTCGGCAAGACGGCGATTGCCGAAGGCCTGGCCTGGCGCATCGTCCAGAAGGACGTCCCTGAGATCCTGGCCGAGGGCAATGTCTACTCGCTGGACATGGGCGCCTTGCTGGCGGGCACCAAGTACCGCGGTGACTTCGAGCAGCGCCTCAAAGGGGTGCTCAAGTCCCTCAAGGACAAGCCCAACGCCATCCTGTTCATCGACGAGATCCATACCCTGATCGGGGCGGGTGCCGCTTCGGGTGGCACGCTGGACGCGTCCAATCTGCTCAAGCCAGCCCTCTCCAGCGGCCAGCTCAAGTGCATCGGTGCGACCACCTTCACCGAGTACCGGGGCATCTTCGAGAAGGACGCTGCGCTGTCGCGTCGTTTCCAGAAGGTCGACGTGGTGGAGCCCACCGTGAGTGAGACCATCGACATCCTCAAGGGCCTGAAGTCGCGCTTCGAGGAGCATCACAACGTCAAGTACGCCAATGCGGCACTGCAGGCGGCGGCCGAACTGTCGGCCAAGTACATCAACGACCGCCATCTGCCTGACAAGGCCATCGACGTGATCGACGAGGCGGGTGCCGCCCAGCGCATCCTCGCGCCGTCCAAGCGCAAGAAGACCATCGGCAAGACCGAGGTCGAGGAAATCGTGGCCAAGATTGCCCGCATCCCCCCGGCCAACGTGTCCAACGACGACCGCAGCAAGCTGCAGACCATCGAACGCGACCTGAAGAGCGTGGTGTTCGGCCAGGACAAGGCGCTGGAAGTGCTGGCGGCCGCTGTCAAGATGGCGCGCTCCGGCCTGGGCCGTGCCGACAAACCGATCGGCTCCTTCCTCTTCAGCGGGCCTACGGGCGTGGGCAAGACCGAAGCGGCCAAGCAGCTGGCCTACATCATGGGCATCGAGTTGATCCGCTTTGACATGTCGGAGTACATGGAGCGCCACGCCGTGAGCCGCCTGATCGGTGCCCCTCCGGGTTACGTCGGTTTCGACCAGGGCGGCCTGCTGACCGAGGCGGTCACCAAGAAGCCGCACGCCGTGCTGCTGCTCGATGAGATCGAGAAGGCGCACCCGGACATCTTCAACGTGCTGCTGCAGGTCATGGACCACGGCACGCTGACCGACAACAACGGGCGCAAGGCCGACTTCCGCAACGTCATCATCATCATGACGACGAATGCGGGGGCCGAGACCATGAACAAGTCGACCATCGGCTTCACCAACCCGCGCCAGGCCGGCGACGAGATGGGCGATATCAAGCGCCTGTTCACGCCCGAGTTCCGCAACCGCCTGGATGCCATGGTCAGCTTCAAGGCCCTGGACGAGAACATCATCCTGCGCGTGGTGGACAAGTTCCTGCTGCAGCTCGAAACCCAGCTGGCCGAGAAGAAGGTCGAAGTCACCTTCACCGACAAGCTGCGCAAGCACCTGGCGAAGAAGGGCTTCGACCCGCTCATGGGCGCTCGCCCGATGCAGCGCCTGATCCAGGACACGATCCGCCGGGCACTGGCCGACGAGTTGCTCTTCGGTCGCCTGACCGACGGTGGCCGTCTGACGGTGGACCTGGATGACAAGGACGAGAGCAAGACCGAAGTCCTGCTCGATATCCAGCCCTTGCCCAAGAAGGAAGGCAAGGCCAAGCCTGAAGAGGCCACAGCCGACTGACCCTCAGTCGCCCAAAAAAAAGCCGGCCTGAGGCCGGCTTTTTTCATGCGTGCGGGGCGATCAGCGGAAGCCCGCGCGATCCAGCATCTGCTGCACCTTGACCGAATTCTTGCCGACCACGCTGATCGGGATGGTTTCGCTCTTGAAGCTGTTGCCCCCCATGGCCTGTAACGCCGGGTTGTCCAGCTTCACACCCTTGGCAGTCGGCCATTCGTTGTTGCCGTTGGCGAAATGCTCCTGTGCCTGCGGGCTGGCCAGGTACTCCAGGAATTTCACGGCGTTGGCCGGGTTCTTGGCATGCCTGGCCACGGCACCGCCGGCGATGTTGACATGTGTACCCCAGCTGGACTGGTTGGGGAAGACCACGCCGACGCGTTCGACCACGGCCTGGTCTTCGGGCTTGCCGGAGCGCATCAGTCGCGCCAGGTAATAGGTGTTGGTCACGGCCACGGCGCATTCGCCAGAGGCCACCGCGCGGATCTGGTCGGTGTCGCCGCCCTTGGGCGCGCGTGCCATGTTGTCCACCATGCCCTTGAGCCAGGCTTCGGTTTTCTGCTCGCCCAAGTGTTCGAGGACGGCGCCGAACAGCGAGAGGTTGTAGGGGTGCGAGCCGGAGCGTATGCACAGGCGGCCCTTGTTCTTGACGTCCCCGAGTTCTTCGTAGGTATCGACGTCGTCGCGCTTGACCTTGATCTTGTCGTAGACGATCACGCGTGCCCGGGTCGAGAAGCCGTACCAGGCCGAGCCGCTGTCGCTGCTCGCCGCGCCGCGCAGTTGCGCCGGAATGGCCGTGTCCAGGACGGCTGATTTGACGGGCTGGAACAATCCGTCGGCCTCGCCGCGCCACAGGCGGGCTGCGTCAACCAGCAGAATCACGTCGGCCGGTGAGGCGGAGCCTTCGGCGCGCAGACGGGCCAGAATGCCGGCATCATCGGCGTCGACGCGGTTGATGCGGATGCCGGTGGTGCGGGTGAACTGGCTGTAGAGTGCTTCGTCGCTGGGGTAATGACGGGCGGAATAGATGTTGACCACCTGTTCCTGGGCCAGTGCCGGGCTGCTTGCGAGCAAGGACAGAAGGGAGAGGGAGAAAATTCGTTTGAGCATGGTGAGTGTGCTTGAATCAGAACCCAGATGATATACAAAATGCAAATCATTCTCAATAAACATAGAAAAATCGTGGGATATCGGGGCTGGGGCCGGCTTCTGCCGGCACTGCTTGTCGTGCTTGCCGGGTGTGCCAGCCCAACGCCGACACCGGAGCCGCCCGCGCCGCTCGAGACCCAGCGTGCGCCACGCATCGGTCTGGCCCTGGGCGGCGGGGCAGCGCGAGGTTTTGCCCATATCGGGGTGATCCAGGTGCTGGAAGAGGCCGGCATCAAGCCGGATCTCGTCGCTGGCACCTCGGCCGGCAGTCTGGTCGCGGCGCTCCATGCCAGCGGGCGCAATGGCAGCCAGCTGCAGCGCATCGCTGAAACCATGGACGAGGCCACCTTCACCGACTGGACCTTGCCGCTGTTCAGCCGAGGCATGCTGCGTGGCGAAGCCCTGGCGCGGTATGTCCAGCAACAGGTGGGGGGCCGCCGCATCGAGGATCTTTCCATGCCGCTGGGTATCCTGGCCACCGATCTGCAAAGCGGCCACGGTGTGCTGTTCGAGCGCGGGGACGTTGCCACGGCCGTGCGGGCGTCGAGCGCCGTGCCGGCGCTGTTCCAGCCGGTACGGATCAGCGGGCGAGATTACGTGGACGGCGGCCTGGTGGCGCCAGTGCCCGTGCGTCAGGCACGCCAGATGGGGGCCGAACTGGTCATCGCCGTGGACATCTCGCAGCAGCCCGAGGCCAATGCGCCCGGTGATGTGTTCCAGATCCTGCTGCAGACTTTCAGCATCATGAGCAGGAGCATCAACACGCTGGAACTGCGTGGCGCTGATCTGGTGGTGGTGCGGCCAGCCCTCAATGGTGTTTCGGGGGCAGACTTTGCCGCCCGCCACCGTGCCATCCAGGCCGGGCGAGCGGCCATGCTGCAGGCCTTGCCGCAGCTGCGCCTGGCGATCGAGGCGGGGATGCGCCCGGGCAGTCCGTCGAAATGAGATAAAAAAAAGCCCCGTCAGAGACGGGGCTTTGAAGGGATCCCTGAACCTGATGGTTACGAAAGGACCCGAGGAGACAACCGGTGGAAAAACAAAAAGTTTTTGTTTTTCGATGAATCAATTATGTCAGGGTTTTCCCTTGTTGTAAAGGCTGGCCAAGATAGCTTTCGGAACCAAGGTCGGCCTTGCGTTGAAAATTAACGCTTCTTGGCCGTTGCCTTGCCAGCCTCTACAGTGGCCGTGGCAGCCTTGAAGTTCGACTCAGCCAGGGCAGCAGCCTGTTTGGCCGATTTCTGAGCCGTTTCCAGCACATTGTTAGCGGCAGCGACGGCGCTCTTCATCAGGGCCACGGCGGTTTCGGAGCCGGCCGGGGCGTTCTGCGACGTGCTGTCGACCACATCCAGGAATTTCTTCTGCGCCTCGGCGATCTGGGCTTCGAAGGTCTTGCCGAATTCGGCGCTGGTCACGGCAGCGATGTCATAGATCTCGCGGCTGTAGCTGGCGGCTTTTTCGCTCAGCGGCTGCAGCAGGCCGGATTGCAGGGCCAGCAGTTCTTGCGGGTCCTTGGCGTTCAGCACGGTCTGGGTCTGGCTGGCGGACTCGGCCAGCAGGGCGCGGGACGCGGCCAGATTCAGTTCAACCAGCTTTTCCACGCCTTCGAAGGCTTTGCCGGTCAGACCAAAGAGGGTTTCGACGTTGGCCTTGTTGGCGGCCAGAACTTGTTCGACGGTCAGCATAATGAACTCCTAGAAGGACGGGGTTGGAAACTTGTTTTGCTGCGTTGCAACATGAAACCAATTTTAGGACGCCCCGTTTCGAATGCAAGGGGTTTTTGCTGCTTTGCAGCAATTTAGGGGTGGCGCCCTAGAAAACCGGGGTTGGCGGCATGGGGGGGGCTACGGCGAGCCGATCGGGCAGAAGACCAGACCTTACAGGTGCCGTCTCTTCCCGATCGTGTCGCTTTCGCGTACGGGGGCGCTGCCTGGGGCTGCGACCCGCGCAAGTGGGCTGGCAGAATCGGGACTGCGCATGAATACCGAAACAAAAAAGCCGCTTCCGGAGACGCGTAGCGCCTACAAGGCCTTCCGGACCATCACCACACGCTGGATGGACAACGACGTCTACGGGCACGTCAACAATGTCGTCTACTACAGCTGGTTCGATACGGCCGTCAACGCCTGGCTGATCGAGCGCGGCGTGCTCGACATCCACGGTGGCGACACCATCGGCCTGGTGATCGAGACCCAGTGCAACTATTTCGCCTCGCTGTCCTTTCCGCAAACCATCGAGGCCGGCATCCGTGTCGCGCGACTGGGCCAGTCCAGCGTGCGCTATGAGGTGGGCCTGTATGCGCAGGGTGAAGAGCTGGCGGCGGCGCAGGGCCATTTCGTCCATGTCTATGTGGACCGGCAGACGCGTCGTCCCGTTGCCTTACCCGACCCCTTGCGGGCTGTTCTTGAGACCCTGACCTGAACCCATGACCGTTGATGAAGCCATCCAGACGCGCATGTCCGCGCGCGCCTTCACGCCGCAAGCTGTGGCGCCTGAAACCATCCAGGACATCCTGCAACTGGCCAGCCGTGCACCTTCCGGTACCAATACCCAGCCCTGGAAGGTCTACGTGCTGCGGGGTGCCAGCCGCGACAGCCTGGTGGAGAAGGTGTGTGCCGCGCACGACGCACTGCGTGCCGATCCCTCGCTGGCGGCCGAGTACCGCGAGGAATACGACTACTACCCGGAGAAATGGGTCAGCCCCTACATCGACCGCCGGCGCGAGAACGGCTGGGGCCTGTACGGTCTGCTGGGCATCACCAAGGGCGACAAGGACAGGATGCACGCCCAGCACCAGCGCAATTTCCGGTTCTTCGATGCGCCGGTGGGCCTGATGTTCACGCTGGACCGCGTCATGGGGCGGGGGTCCCTGGTGGATTACGGCATGTTCCTGGAAAACATCATGCTGCTTGCGCGCGCGCGCGGCCTGCACACCTGTCCGCAGGCCGCGTGGAACGGTTTTGCGAAGATCATCCTGCCGCACATCGGGGCAGGGCCCGACGAGATGCTGGTCTGCGGCATGGCGCTGGGGTATGCCGACGGCTCTGCTATCGTCAACGGTTTCCATACACCGCGTGAACCGGCCAGTTCGTTCACGCACTGGCTGGACTGAGTTTCCGGACGGACGGACTACCCCCAAACCTGATGCGAACAAGAGGAGACATCACATGCTGACCCTGCTGGTCATCGTTTTCGTGCTGGCCTATGCGGCCATTGCGCTGGAACACCCCCTGAAGATCAACAAGTCGGCCTCGGCCTTGCTGGGGGCCGGCTTGCTGTGGACGATCTATGCCCTGGCCGCCGGGGACGCCACCAAGGTCGGCGGAGAATTGAGTGAGTCGCTCATGGGCACCGCGCAGATCGTCTTTTTCCTGATGGGGGCCATGACGATTGTCGAAGTGGTTGACGCGCACAACGGCTTCGAGGTCATCACCCGGCGCATCAAGACCCAGAAGCTTTCCACCCTGATGTGGATGGTCGGGTTTGTCAGTTTCTTTCTCAGTGCCATCCTGGACAACCTGACCACCACCATCGTCATGGTCTCGCTGATGAAGAAACTGCTGGACCAGCGTGAGGACCGTCTGTTCTTTGCCGGCATCATCGTCATCGCGGCCAACGCGGGCGGGGCCTGGACGCCGATCGGCGACGTGACCACCACCATGCTGTGGATCGGCGGGCAGATCACGGCAGTGGAAATCATGAAGGGCTTGTTCATCCCCTCGCTGATCAATCTGCTGGTGCCGCTGGCCGTGACCAGCTTCATGCTGGGCTCACGTCCGGTGATTGCACCGAAACGCGCCGATGCGGCAGAGGGGCCCGAGACCACCGCCTTCGAGCGCAACCTGATGTTTTTCATGGGCCTGGGCATCCTGGTCGCGGTGCCGGTGTTCAAGACCGTGACGCACCTGCCACCCTTCATGGGCATCCTGTTCGGCCTGGGGATCCTTTGGCTGGTCGGCGACCTCGTGCACCGGAACAAGGAAGACGATCTGGCCAAGCAGCGCCTGACGCTGGCGCGTGCGCTGACCCGCATCGACATGAGCTCCATCGTCTTCTTCATCGGCATCCTGCTGGCGGTGGCGGTGCTGGAGCACACCCACGTCCTGTCGTCCATCGCCCAGTGGCTGGACCAGCGCGTGGGCCGCCAGGACATCATCGTCATGCTGATCGGCCTGGTCAGCGCCGTGGTGGACAACGTTCCGCTGGTCGCGGCCTCCATTGGCATGTACAGCCTGCAGCATTACCCGGTGGACAGTTTCCTCTGGGAGTTCCTGGCCTATTGCGCCGGCACCGGCGGCTCCATCCTGATCATCGGCTCGGCCGCCGGCGTGGCCGCCATGGGCCTGGAGAAGATCGACTTCTTCTGGTACGTGCGAAAAATCAGCGGCCTGGCCCTGATCGGCTACCTGGCCGGCGCCTTGTTCTACATCGCCGAATACCATCTGATGCACTGACATCGCCTTCCCCAACCACATCGCTCACTCCCCGAGACCTGCACCATGAAACCGAAGATCCTTGTCGCCCGTGCCGTTTTTCCCGAAACCATCGCCTATCTCTCGCAGCATTTCGACGTCGAAGCCAACCCCTCCGATGAGGCCTGGACCGGCGCGCAGCTGATCGAGCATTTGCGCGACAAGGATGGCGCCTTCACCACCGGCAGCGTGCGCATCGATGCCGAGGTGCTGGCGGCTTGTCCGAAGCTCAGGATCTGCGCCAACATGGCCGTGGGCTACAACAACTTCGATGTCGATGCCATGACCGCGCGCGGCGTGCTGGGCACCAACACCCCCGACGTGCTGACCGAGACCACGGCCGATTTCGGTTTTGCGTTGATGATGGCCACCGCCCGTCGCATCACCGAAAGCGAGATCTACCTGCGCGAAGGCAAATGGAACAAGTGGCGCTACGACATGTTCGCTGGCTCCGACATCCACGGTGCGACGCTGGGCATCCTCGGCATGGGGCGCATCGGCCAGGGCATTGCCAAACGCGGTGCGCTGGGCTTCGGCATGAACGTGATCTACCACAACCGTTCGCGCCTGGATGCGGCGACGGAGGCCGAGTGCAAGGCCCGTTACGTCAGCAAGGAAGAGCTGCTGAAGACCGCCGACCATCTGGTGCTGGTGCTGCCGTACTCGGCCGCCTCGCACCACGCCATCGGCGCGGCCGAGCTGGCGCAGATGAAACCCACGGCGACGCTGGTCAACATCGCGCGCGGCGGCATCGTTGACGACGCAGCGCTGGCGCAGGCGCTGCGTGACAAGCGCATCGCCGCGGCCGGCCTGGACGTGTTCGAGGGCGAGCCCAAGGTGCATCCGGACCTGCTGACCGTTCCCAATGTGGTGCTGACCCCGCACATTGCCAGTTCCAGCGTGCCCACGCGCAAGGCCATGGCCAAGCTGGCGGCCGACAACCTGATCGAGTTCTTCAGCAAGGGCAAGGGCCTGACGCCCCTCAACCCCCAGGTGCTCAAGGCCTGATTCAGGCCACGCGCGTGCCGGTCTTGCGGAACTGCAGGCCGGCCTGCCGCGTGACCTCGCCCAGCAGCTGTTCGTTGGCCTGCGCATCGCGCAGCCAGCGGGCATCGTTGAGTCCGCGCTCGGTGCTGTGGCGCAGCAGTTCGAGCGCAGCTCCCGAGCCCGGCGTGATGGCGTAGGGCTGCACCCGGTCCAGCGTGGCCAGGATGTGCTCCTTGAGCGGCAGGTGGGTCCCGCTGGCCGGGTCCACGTAGACCGCGTCCAGCCCGAAGCGGCAGGCCTGGAAGCGGTTGTAGGTGTAGACCAGGTAATCGTCTTCCACCGGCTCGAACGGCGCTTCCTTCAGGAACCAGGCGGCCAGGGCCTGCACGTAGCCGGCCAGCGCGGCGGCGCGCTCGATGGAGAGCGGTGTATCGAAGACGCGGATCTCGATGGTGCCGTACTCCGGCTTGGGGCGGATGTCCCAGTAGAAGTCCTTCATGCTGCGGACCACGCCGGTGCGCGTCATCTTGTCGAAGTAGGCGTTGAAGTCATCCCAGTTCAGCACGAAGGGCGCACGCCCCGACAGCGGGAAGGCGAACACCGAGTTCAGGCGGGCCGAATCAAAAGCCGTGTCGTGTCCCTGCACGTAGGGCGAGGAGGCCGACAGGGCAATGAAGTGCGGGATGTAACGCGACATGCGGTGCAGCATGCGCAGGGCGCTGTCGGCGTCCGGGCAGCCCACATGCACGTGCTGGCCGAAGATGGTGAACTGCTTGGACAGGTAACCGTAGAGCTCGGACAGCTGGCGGAAGCGCGGCTTGTCGTAGATGCGCCGCTCGTGCCACTGCTGGAAGGGGTGGGTGCCGCCGCCGACCACGGCGATGTTCAGCTTGTCGGCGCATTGCACCAGCGCGTCGCGGATCTGGCCCAGTTCCTCCTGCACGTGCGAGGGCGAGTGGCAGATGCCGGTGGAGATCTCGATCATGCTCGAGGTCATCTCCGGCACCACGCTGCCGGGTAGTTTGCGTTTGGCCATCAGGCGCAGCATGTCGTCGGCGTAGGGTGCGAGGTCGTAGTCGTGCGTGTTGACGAGCTGCAGTTCCAGCTCCACGCCCAGGGTCAGGGCCTCGGAATGGTTGAAGGCTTCAAGCGGCATCGTTGTTCTCTCCCTCGGGCTTGACGCGCCGGATGGCTGGCGGGCGTCCGGCTTCGCCGGCACGTTGCATGGCCAGCATGGCCATGAGTGCGCCCAGCACTTCCATGAACAGGATCAGCGGCATGGCGATGGCGGCCACCGGCTGCCCGATGGCGGGTGCAAATTCGGAAAACTGGGACACCAGCAGCAAGGCCACGGCCGACATGGGCCACAGGGCGCTGGCCGTCCACAAGGCCTGCCTCGGGCTGGCGCCGCTGCCGAAACCCGCCAGGGCGATGGCCGCCAGCTTGGCCAGGGCGCGCGCCAGCACCAGGGCGGCGATCAGGCTCCAGGCCTCCCAGTTCCAGGGCGCCTGGGCAGCGGCCATGGAGACCAGCACGAACATCAGGATGGTCAGGATGGCCGAAGCCGTGCCGAACTGGCGCGGCCAGGACCAGGGGCGCTGGTGCAGGGTCTTGAGCAGGACGCCGGCCAGCAGGGCGGCCAGCGGTGCGGAGCCGCCGAAGTGCGCGGCCAGGGCTGTGCCGGCGACGATCAGCGAGAGTTGCAGCACGGCGGTGTTCTCGCTGGTCGGACTCATGAGTTGCAGCGCCTTGCGCAGGGCGTAGGCCAGCAAGGCACCCACCAGCACCGAGGCTACGACCAGCAGGATCACCGGATAGATGGCATCGGCCAGGGTCGCTTCCGAACGGCCCAGCAGGCGCGCCATCACACCGCCCAGGGCCAGCACATAGAAGGTGTTGAGGGCGGCCAGGGTGATGACGCGGTCGGTGACAGGACCGCTGGCGCGCAAATCGCTGGCCACCCGCATCAGCACGGTCGGCGAGGTGGCGACCATCAGCAGTGCCAGCGGGACATGCAACGCTTCATCGACGCCAAAAAGCCCCAGCACCCACCAGGCCGCGAGGTAGGTGGCCAGGGCTTCGCCCAGGCTCTGGGCCAGCAGCATGGGGTTGTGGCGCAACCAGCGCAGCGACAGCCGCCCACCGGCCTCGAACAGCACGATGGACAGGCCGAGTTCCACCATGAACTGCGCAATGCCGTCCAGCGGCCAGCTGGCCGTGGTGTAGCCGGAGAAGCCGGCCAGGGCGCCCACGGCTGAATAGCCCAGCACCTTGGGCAGGCCCCGGTAACGCTGCAGCAGGTGTCCGGCCGCGGCGGCCAGGGCCAGCAGCAGCGCCCACTGCACGGTGGGCAGGCCGGCCGAAGGCTTGATCCACTCGGACCAGTTGAGCATCAGATCGATCATCGACTCTCCTTTTTTATGCGCCCGGCAGCAATGCCGGGCGTCAGAGCGAAGCCAACGGGGATTGGGCCGCAGTGTCATCGGCCTGCATGGCAGCCAGCAAGAGATCCAGGTCGTTGTTCAGGCGTCTGAGCACGGCCGGGGGCAGGGTCTGCAGGGCCTGCGGCAGCACGCCGATGTAATGCCCCTGCAGGCGGTGCAGTACTTTTTCGCCGGCGGGCAGCAGGCTGAGGTGCAGCACGCGGGCATCACTGCCACTGCGTGCGCCGACGACCAGCTTGCGTTCGACCAGGGTCTTGACGAGGTTGCTGGCGGTGGACTGGTGGACGTCCATGGCTTGCGCCAGCGCGCTGATGCGCAGGCCTGGCTGCTCGCGCAGCAGGCTCAGGGCACGCAGCTGTGCTGCACCGGTGCCGGTGATCTGTTCGACCTGGCGGAAATGCGTGCGTACCGCGGCGAAGATCTGGCGGAAGCGGCGCAGCGCCTGGACCGCCGGGTCGGTGTCCGCGCGGACCGCGGACGTGGCCAGCTGGGCCGGGCGCCCGGAGCGTGATGTCGTCATGCGGTTTATTATATTTGTACAAATGCATTGAGGGGTAGTCCCTTGCGCACGGCGGGTGATCCTGCGGTGCGTCATCAATCACAATAGGGGCTAGGAGGAAAACGGTTTGAACTCAGTCGTGTTCTGGGCCCTGCTGGTGCTGGGCGTCTTGAATCTGGTGCTGCTGCTGGCCCTCGTGCTGCGCCGCGAGGACGCAAAGTCGGCGCAGGCCGCCGAACAGCTGTCGCGCGCGCTGCGCCAGGAGATCAGCGAATCGGCGCGCGCCTCGCGCCAGGAGCTGACGCAGAACCTGGCGACCTTCCAGCAGACGCTGGTGCAGCAGGGCGCCGAGGCCACCCGCACGCAGAACACCCAGATCGACGCCTTCGGCCAGCAGCTGGCGCTGCTGCAGAAGACCTTGTCGGACACCTTGGCGCAACGCCTGGAAGCCCTCAGCGAATCCAACGCCCGGCGCATGTCCGAAGTGCGCGCCACGCTGGAAGCCCAGCTGGCCCAGCTGCAGCAGACCAATATCGCCAAGCTCGACGAGATGCGCGCCACGGTAGACGAGAAGCTGCAGACCACCTTGCACGCGCGCCTGGGCGAGAGCTTCAAGCAGGTGGCCGAGCGCCTGGAGCAGGTGCACAAGGGCCTGGGTGAGATGCAGACCCTGGCCGCCGGCGTCGGTGACCTCAAGCACCTGCTGACCAACGTCAAGACGCGCGGCATGTTCGGCGAGGCGCAGCTGGCCGGCCTGCTGGAGCAGGTCTTCGTGCCCGACCAGTACGCCGCGCAGATCGCCACGCGCCCGGGCAGCAAGAACGTGGTGGACTTCGCCATCAGGCTGCCGGGCAAGTCGGACGACGGCTCGCCGCTGTGGCTGCCCATCGATGCCAAGTTTCCGAACGAGGACTACGAGCGCCTGCTCGACGCGCAGCAGCGTGCCGATGCCTTGGCGGCCGAGGCCGCCGCCAAGGCCCTGGAGGCGCGCATCCGGCTCGAAGCCAGGTCGATTGCCGACAAGTACATCGAGCCGCCCTACACCACGGATTTCGCCATCCTCTTCCTGCCCACCGAAGGCCTGTACGCCGAGGTGCTGCGCCGGCCCGGCCTGATGGAGGCCTTGCAGCGCGAGCACCGCATCACGCTGGCCGGCCCCACCACACTGCTGGCCATGCTCAGCTCGCTGCAGATGGGCTTTCGCACGCTGGCGCTGGAGAAACGTTCCAGCGAGGTCTGGCAGGTGCTGGGCGCTGTCAAGACCGAGTTCGGCAAGTTCGGCGACGTGCTGGCCAAGGTCAAGTCGCAGACCGAGACCGTGCTCAATACGCTGCAGCAGGCCGAAACCCGCAGCAATGTCATGAAGCGTGCGCTGCGCCAGGTCGAGGCCTTGCCCGAGACCCAGGCGCAGGCCCTGCTGCCGGTGGACAAAGAGGCTGACGAGGGGTGAGCAGCACGACGACGACGCCCCGTTTCCCGCTGGCGCGCCTGATCGGCGGACACATCTGCCTGCACGCCTGCATGGCGGGCCTGCGCATGGCGGCACCGCTGCTGGCGCTCAAGCAGGGCTACAGCGCGATGGCGGTGGGCGTGCTGATGGCCCTGTTTGCGCTGACCCAGGTCTTTCTGGCCTTGCCGGCCGGTCGTTATGCCGACCGCCACGGCTTGCGCCGGCCCATCGCCTTCAGCGTGATCGCTGCGACGGCGGGCACGGCTCTCGCCGCCCTGTTCCCCGTGTTTCCCATGCTCTGCCTGGCCGCACTGCTCAGCGGTGGCGCCACAGGCGCCGCGTCGATTGCACTGCAGCGCCACGTGGGCCGTGCGGCGCGCGATGCCACCGAGCTCAAGCAGGTGTTCAGCTGGCTGTCCATCGGGCCGGCCACCTCCAATTTCCTGGGGCCGCTGGCCGCCGGCCTGCTGATCGACCATGCCGGCGTCTGGCTGGGCGGCGAGGCGGGTGACCTGAACGGCTACCGCATCGCCTTCCTGCTGATGGCGATGTTGCCCCTGCTGACCTGGTGGTGGGTGCGGCGTACGCCGGACTTGCCATCGGCGGCCAGCCCGGCCGAGCACGGCAAGCGCCGGGCCTGGGACCTGCTGCGCGATCCCATGATGCGTCGTCTGCTGCTGGTGAACTGGTTTCTCTCATCGTGCTGGGACGTGCACACCTTCGTGCTGCCGGTGCTGGGCCACGAGCGCGGCTACAGCGCCTCGACCATCGGCATGCTGCTGGGCTCGTTTGCACTCGCCGCCACCCTGGTGCGCCTGGCCATGCCCTGGCTGGCCGAGCATCTGCGTGAGTGGCTGGTGATCAGCGGCGCCATGCTGGCCACGGCCGTGCTGTTTAGCGTCTACCCGTTCATGCCCAGCGCGCTGGGCATGGGCGTGTGCTCGGTGCTGCTGGGCCTGGTGCTGGGGTCGGTGCAGCCCATGATCATGAGCACCCTGCACCAGATCACACCGGCCGACCGGCACGGCGAGGCGCTGGGCCTGCGCCTGATGTCGCTCAACGGCTCCAGCGTGGTCATGCCGCTGCTCTTCGGCAGCATCGGGGCCGTGGTCGGGGTATCGCTGGTGTTCTGGGTGGTGGGGGCCGTGGTGGGCCTGGGCAGCCACACGGCCTGGAAGCTGAGGGCGCCCTCGCAGCCGCACGCCATGTGAGCCTGGCCACCAGGCGTGGCCGGCGACGCCTCAGTTCTTCAGCTCATCTTCCAGCCGATAGAAGGACTGGATCGCCTCCCAGGCGGCTTCAGGGGTATCGACGAAGCTGAACAGCCTGGTGTCCGCGGGCGAGATCACGCCTTCCTCGATCAGCAGGTCGAAATTGATGAGCCGTTTCCAGAAGCTGCTGCCATGGAGTACCACGGGCACCGGCTCGGACTTGCCGGTCTGCACCAGCGTGAGGATTTCGAACAGCTCATCGAGCGTGCCGAAGCCGCCGGGGAAGGCCACCAGCGCCTTGGCGCGCATCATGAAGTGCATCTTGCGCAGCGCGAAGTAGTGGAACTTGAAGCACAGGCTGGGCGAGATGTAGGGGTTGCCCGACTGTTCGTGTGGCAGGGCGATGTTCAGGCCCACGTTGAGGGCGCCGGCTTCATGCGCGCCGCGGTTGGCCGCTTCCATGATGCCCGGGCCGCCGCCGGTGCAGATGTAGAGGCGATCGCTGTGCGACAGGTGCTTGCTGTGTTCCGCGACCAGGCGACCGAACTGGCGGGCCTGGTCGTAGCGCTGGGCGTTGCGCATGTCGCGTTCGGCGTCTTGCAGGGCCGTGGCGTCCCCGCTGGCGCGTGCCGCGTCCAGCCGGGCCTGCGCCGTCTCGGGCGAGGGAAACCGTGCGCTGCCGAAGACCACGATGGTGTTGGTCACGCCCTGTTCCTGCTGTTCCAGGTCGGGTTTGAGCATCTCCAGCTGGAAACGTATGCCGCGTGTTTCACGCCGCAGCAGGAATTCGGGGTCGGCAAAGGCCAGACGGTAGGCATCGGCCTGCAGGGGAATACCGGCGTCGGCGTGGGCCTTCAGGTCGGCCCAGGCATCGGCCAGGGTGCGGGTGCTGAGATCGTGCGGGGTCTTCATGGGCAACTCACTGGAGGGCGGCGGCGATGGCCGGGGCCATGCTCACCGTATTGCTGGGGTGGTCAATGCAGTCCGTGCTCCAGACCTGGCGGATGCCGGCGCTCCAGAGCAAGGCTCCGGCATCGCCGGCAAAAAGGGCATGCGTGACGGCCACGTCGACCGAGGCAGCACCGGCGGCCAGCAGGCCGC
The DNA here is from genome assembly GCF_058807395.1 of Hylemonella sp. GW821-FHT12C09. Taxonomy (NCBI): domain Bacteria; kingdom Pseudomonadati; phylum Pseudomonadota; class Betaproteobacteria; order Burkholderiales; family Comamonadaceae; genus Hylemonella; species Hylemonella sp. GW821-FHT12C09. Next base: position 131,427 of record NZ_JBXAQQ010000005.1, read on the forward strand.
GTGCGGCCTGGGCCAGGGTATGGCCGCTGCTGGCAACGTCGTCGAGCAGCACGATGGCGCGGCCGCGCACGTCCAGCGCCGGCAGGGCGATTTCGACATGGCGGTCACCATGCCGCACCTTGCGGCAGACGGCGTTCTCGAAACCATGGCGTGCCGCGGCTTGCGCCACCCATTGGGCCGCTTCTTCGTCGGGGCCGATCAGCAGCGCGCCCGGGCGTTGCCGGGCGATCAGGTCGGCCAGCAGCGGGGCGCCGCTGAGCAACACGGTGCGCGGCACCGGCACGGCCTCCTCTAGCGTGGCCACGCGGTGCAGATGCGGGTCCACGGTGATGACCGCATCGAACAGGCCGGCCAGGAAGCGGCCCACGATGCGCTGGCTCACGGCCTCGCCGGGTGTGAAGGCGATGTCCTGCCGCATATAGGCCAGGTAGGGAGCGACCAGGGTCAGCTGCGTGGCGCCCAGCGTGCGGGCCGTCTGCGCGGCGAGCAGCAACTCGACCAGCTTTTCATTGGGCTGGGCCAGCGTGCGCAGGAGCACCACTTGTGCCGGCAGCGTGGCCGGCAGGCGCAGCTTCAATTCGCCATCGGGGAAGCGGTGGCGAGCAATGCTGGCGTGCGGGATGCCGGCCGCGGCGGCGATGCGCGCAGCGCTCTCGGTCTCGTCGTCGAAATGCAGCAGCAGGGCGGGACGCATGCTCAGAACTCCACGAACACGTGCGGCACGTCTTCGGGCCGGCCGATGTGGTAGCCGCTGGCGCGCGCGCAGGCCTGGCGCGCGAACTCCAGGTCGGCCGGGTAGCTGGCGTGCACGCGATAGAGCACGTCGCCATCCTGCACCTCATCGCCCAGTTTGCGCAGCAGGTCGACGCCGGCTTCCTTCACCTTCGGCGCGCCGGCAAAGCGTGCGATGCGGGCCAGCTGCAGGTTGTCGATGCCGCTGACCACGCCGGCGCCATGCGCCCGGATATCGAGGCTGAGCCGGCCCAGCTGCGGATGGTTGGGGTCGAAGTGGTGGCTGCCCTGGGCTTCGATGAGGTCGTTCATCTTCTTGAGTGCGCGGCCGGAGTCCAGGATGTCGCGCGCGATGGCAAAGCCGTCGCCGCCGCGCACATCGGGGTCGGCCTCCAGCATGCGCCCGGCCAGGCGCAGCGCCTTCTGGCGCAGGTCCATGGGAGCGCGCGGGTCGTTCTCCAGCACACGCATGACGTCGCGGGCCTCCAGCACCGGGCCGATGCCGTAGCCGACGGGCTGGCGCCCGTCGGTGATGACCACGTCGAGCGAGAGTTTCATGCGCCGCGCCACGTACTCGAAGAGGCGGCGCAGGCGCTGTGCCTCGGGCATGGAGCGCACCTTGGCCGTGGGGCCGATGGGGATGTCCAGCACCAGGTGGCTGGAGCCGGCGGCGATCTTCTTGGACAGGATGGAGGCCACCATCTGCCCCGGCGAATCGAGCGCCAGCGGCCGCTCGACCGAGATCAGCACGTCGTCGGCGGGCGAGAGGTTAGCCGTGCCGCCCCAGGCCAGGCAGCCGCGGTGTTCTCGCACGATCTGCTGCAATTGCTCGACCGGCAGTTCCACTTGCGCGAGCACCTCCATGGTGTCAGCGGTGCCCGCCGGCGAGGTGATGGCGCGCGAGGAGGTCTTGGGGCAGAGCATGCCGTGTGCGGCCACGATGGGCACCACCAGCATGGAGGTTCGGTTGCCGGGGATGCCGCCGATGCAATGCTTGTCCACGACCAGCGGCTCCTGCCAGTCGAGCCGGCGGCCGGCCTCGACCATGGCTTCGGTCAGGAACAGCACCTCTTCGCGGTCGAGCTCGTCGCGGTTGGCCGCCACCACGAAGGCCGTGAGTTCGATCTTGGAATAGTGGTGCTCGGTGATGTCGCGCACGATGGCACGGAAGTCGTCCTGTGTCAGGCGCTCGCCGGCCAGTTTGCGGTGCAGGGCGCCCATCGATTCGGGCGGTTCGGCCTGGGCGACGGTGACAGTGTGACCGTTTTCCACGGCGAGTTGTTCGAACGCAGCCTTGGACAGGCCGAGCTCGCCGCAAGACACGATGGAAGCGTCGTCGACCACGTTGAGCGTGGCCAGGATGCTGTGGCCGTTGGTGCGTACCTCGACCTTGGACAGGGCCTTGAAGCCCTCGGCCCGGTAGACCTCGCAGTCGCGGTGCATGTAGGCCACGTTCTCGTGGTAGGTATCGATCAGCACGCGGCGCAGGGCCAGGCGCGACGGCTCACCGCCGGTCCCCGGGCCGATGGCGCCGGTCGTGTTCTCAGCTTCGTTCATGCGGATAGCCTACACCGAATCCGGTGCTGGAAAAACAAAAGGCTCCCGAGGGAGCCTTGTGGGGGCAGAGTCCGGAAGGCTCAGACGCGCTTGCGGTATTCGCCGGTGCGGGTGTCGATCTCGACCTTGTCGCCCTGGCTCACGAACAGCGGCACCGGCACTTCGAAACCGGTGGCGATCTTGGCCGGCTTGAGCACCTTGCCCGAGGTGTCGCCCTTGACGGCGGGTTCGGTCCAGGTGATCTCGCGCACCACGCTGGTGGGCAGTTCGACCGAGATGGCCTTGCCGTCGTAGAACACCACTTCGACCGGCATGCCGTCTTCGAGGTAGTTCAGGGAGTCGCCCATGTTCTCGGCTTCGACTTCGTACTGGTTGTAGTCGGCGTCCATGCAGACATACATCGGGTCGGCGAAGTAGGAGTAGGTGCAGTCCTTCTTGTCCAGGATGACCTGGTCCATCTTGTCGTCGGCCTTGAACACGACTTCGGTACCGAAGTTGGCGATCAGGCTCTTGAGCTTCATGCGCACGGTGGCGGAGTTGCGGCCGCCGCGGCTGTATTCGGTCTTGAGCACGACCATCGGGTCCTTGCCGTGCATGATCACGTTGCCGGCGCGGATTTCCTGAGCGATTTTCATAAGTTTTCCAATGAGTTGGCCGCTCAATGCCCCGAGTAAACCGGTGTTCGTGCGGCAGGTAAGGGGAATCCCGCAGGCTGGGGCCGGCTGGATTCCGCAAAGCCTTGAATTTTAACGTTTTTTCAGGCCTGTGGGCGTCAGTTGGGCTCGCTGCCGACAAATTCAAGCAGGCGGCTGAGCAGGTCGCTCTGTTCCAGCAGACCGGCGCGGATGCCAGCCAGGGCCTGGGCCCAGCCTGGCAGGTCCAGGGCGGGCAAGGCATGGCGGTCCAGGCCGTTCCAGGTCCGGTGCCAGGCCCGCAGGGGGGCCGGGGCCCCGGCCTGCGCCAGAAAGGCTTCCAGCTTGGTGTGGTGGGCGTTGTCGTGCTGCGGGTAGATCTGCCAGACGAAGGGTTGGCCGGCCCAGAGGGCGCGTACCAGTGAATCTTCCCCGCGCACGAAGTTCAGGTCGCAGCTCCACAGCAGGTGGTCGTAATCGTCCTGTGTGAGGTGCGGCAGGTAGTGCACCGGGAGGCCGGGCGGCAGGGCGCAGGCTTGCACCGCCGCCGTGGCGCGGCCAGCGGTCACCAGCAACTGCACGGGCGCCGGCTGGCGTGCCAGCAGGTCCAGCAGATCGGGCAGCGCGGCCGGTTCGTAGCAGAACAGCGAGACCCGTTGCCCTGCGGGGTTCGGCGCCACGCCCTGCCGTTCCAGCCAGGCGCTGCGGTCCAAACTGGCCCGGCGCTGCTGCAGATCGGGTTCGCGCAGCAGGCCGCCGGTGCGCGGCGTGAAGCCGGGGTAGAAGAAGCGTTTGCTGAGTCCGCGACCCGCGCCGCTCATCACAGGGGAGGGCAGGCCGTGGCTACGCTCCACATAACTTTCAGCCGAGAGGTATTCGAGGTCGATCCAGGCCGCCGGCCGGCCGTCGGCCGCGCGCCAGGCCACGTAACGTGCCACGAATGCGTCCGGGATCTCGCAGCCGAAGGCCTCAACCAGCACTGCGCCCGGGCGTAGATCGCTCGGGGCCAGCGACTCGGACCAGGCGCGCACCTCCACGCCGGGACAGCCCTGGGGCGCCATCCAGCGCAGGGCGCTGGCATCGTCCACCCACAGCCGCACGGCCTGGCCATGACCGGCGAGCTGGCGCGCCAGGCGCCAGCAGACACCGATGTCACCGTAGTTGTCGATGACCTTGCAGAAAATATCCCAGAGGCGAGGAGAGGCCATGCCGGGATTGTCCACAATACAGGTCATGGCAAACGAGAAGATCAAGGAAGAAGAGGCGGGGCCGGTCAGCGTGCATAGCGCGGAGCTGCTGGCGCAGGTGGCGGCCCTGCCGTCGCTGCCTGGTGTCTACCGCTACTTCGACGCCGAGGGCGGCCTGCTTTACGTGGGCAAGGCGCGCAACCTCAAGAAGCGCGTGGCCAACTACTTTCAGAAGAGTCATGACGGCACGCGCATCGGCCACATGGTGGGCAAGATCGTGCGCCTGGAGACCACGGTGGTGCGCTCCGAGGCCGAAGCCCTGCTGCTGGAAAACAACCTGATCAAGACGCAGCACCCGCGCTACAACATCCTGTTTCGCGACGACAAGAGTTATCCCTACCTGAAGATCACCGTGGCCCAGGCGGCCGATCACCAGGCCGCCCTGGCCTGGCCGCGCGTGGCCTACTACCGCGGCGCAGTGGAGAAAAAGCACCACTACTTCGGGCCTTACCCCAGCGCCTGGGCCGTGAAGGAGGGCATCCTGCTGCTGCAGAAGGTGTTCCGCCTGCGCACCTGCGAAGACACGGTGTTTGCCAACCGCACGCGGCCCTGCCTGCTTTACCAGATCAAGCGGTGCTCCGGTCCCTGCGTGGGCCTCGTCACACCCGAGGCCTATGCGCAGGACGTGGCACATGCCGAAGGTTTTCTCCATGGCGAGACGCAGCAGGTGCTGCAGCAGCTCGAAGCCCGCATGATGGCGCATTCCGAGCGGCTGGAGTTCGAGCAGGCGGCCGAACTGCGCGATCAGGTGGCCGCGCTTTCCAATGTGCTGCACCAGCAGTCCATGGACAACGTGGACGACCGCGATGTGGACATCCTGGCCGTCAAGGTGCAGGGCGGTCGTGCCTGCGTCAACCTGGCCATGGTGCGTGGCGGCCGCCACCTGGGCGACCGTGCCTATTTCCCCGTGCACGTCGAGGATGCGGCCTTGCTGGCCAGCGAGGACGACAGCGGCGCCGTGCCGGTCGAGGTGCAGGTGCTGGAAGCCTTCGTTGCCCAGCACTATGTGGAGGTGCCGGCCGTGCCCACGCTGATCACCAGCGAACCGGTGAGCAAGGGCCTGATCGAGGCCCTGTCGGAGCAGACCGGCATCCGGATCCGCGCCGTGCATCAGCCGCGCGAGTTGCGCCGCAGCTGGCTGGAGATGGCGCAGACCAACGCGGCCCTGCAGCTGGCCCGTCTGCTGGCCGAGGAGGGCTCGCAGCAGGCCCGTACACGTGCGCTGGCCGAGGCACTGGCCTTGCCGCAGGATCGGCTGGACGAACTGCGGATCGAGTGTTTCGACATCTCCCACACGGCGGGCGAGTCCACCCAGGCCTCCTGCGTGGTGTTCCACCACCACAAGATGCAGAACAGCGAGTACCGGCGCTACAAGATCGACGGCATCACGCCGGGGGATGATTACGCGGCCATGCGCCAGGTGCTGACGCGCCGTTACGCCCGCCTGGCCCAGGCCTTGCGAGAAGGGGGCGAAGGCGAGGGCGGCATGGCCACCGAGGGCACCGACCGCCTGCCCGACCTGGTGCTGGTCGACGGTGGCAAGGGCCAGGTGGCGATGGCCCGCGAGGTGTTCGAGCAGCTGGGCCTGGACCTGGGGCTCATCGTCGGCGTGGAAAAGGGCGAAGGGCGCAAGGTCGGCCTGGAGGAGCTGGTGTTTGCCGACGGGCGTGAGAAGGTCTACCTGGGCAAGGACTCGGCGGCCCTGATGCTGGTGGCGCAGATCCGCGACGAGGCGCACCGCTTTGCCATCACCGGCATGCGCGCCGCGCGTGCCAAGGTGCGCACCGGCGGCAGCAAGATCGAGGAGATCCCCGGTGTCGGTCCCAAGCGGCGCGCCAGGCTGCTGCAGCGCTTTGGCGGTGCGCGCGGCGTGGCGTCTGCCAGTGTCGAGGACCTGGCCTCGGTGGACGGCATTTCGCACGAACTGGCTGAGGCCATTTACCGCGCCTTGCACTGAAGCGCCGGGCGATCGCGGGCGGGTCTGCGGGCCATGCCACAATCAGGCCCATGTTTTTCACCATTCCCACCCTCATGACCTGGACGCGCATCGTCGCGATCCCTCTGATCGTGGGGGTGTTCTACCTGCCCCTGGAGCCCGCCACACGCAACCTGATTGCCACGGTGATGTTCGTGGTGTTCGCCCTGACCGACTGGCTCGACGGCTACCTCGCGCGCAAGCTCAACCAGATTTCATCCTTCGGCGCCTTCCTCGATCCGGTGGCCGACAAGTTCCTGGTCTGCGCCAGCCTGCTGGTGCTGGTGCACCTGCAGCGCGCTGACGTCTTTGTGGGCCTCATCATCATCGGCCGCGAGATCGCGATCTCGGCCCTGCGCGAGTGGATGGCACAGATCGGCGCCAGCCGCAGTGTGGCTGTGCACATGCTGGGCAAGGTGAAGACCACGGTGCAGATGGTGGCCATTCCCTTCCTGCTGTTCGACGGCTCGCTGTTTGGCCTGATCGATACCCATCTGTGGGGCACCGGCCTGATCTGGGTCGCCGCCGTGCTGACCGTCTGGTCCATGGTCTATTACCTGCAGAAAGCCCTGCCGGAAATCCGTGCCCGCGTGAAATGAAGCCTGGACCCGATGAGTCACCGCAGCGACAGTGAAGCCCTGCTGCGGGCCATGCCCCTGGTCTTCGTGCTGATCTGGAGCACCGGCTTCATCGTGGCGCGCTACGGCATGCCCCATGCGCCGCCACTGGGTTTTCTGGCCTGGCGCTATGTGCTGTCCATCCTCTGTTTTCTGCCCTGGGTCCTGCTGGCCCGTGTGGCCTGGCCGGCCACGCGCACGCAATGGCTGCATCTCTCGGTGACAGGGGTGCTCATGCATGCCGGTTATCTGGGAGGGGTGTGGGCGGCGGTGAAGGCGGGCATGGGCTCCGGGCTGGTGGCCCTGATCGTGGGCCTGCAGCCGGTGCTCACCGCCATCTGGCTGTCGGCGCGCGGTTCGTCCGTGACGCGGCGGCAGTGGGCCGGCCTCGCACTGGGCTTCGCCGGGCTGGCGCTGGTGGTGGCGCGCAAGTTCGGGCAAGGCGGCGAAGCCGACCTGTTCAATCTCTCGCTGGCGGTGCTGGCGCTGCTGAGCATCACCACCGGCACGCTCTATCAGAAACATTTTGTTGCGCCTTGCGATGTGCGCAGCGCCAATGCGGTACAGCTCATCGCGGCACTCGTGGTCACGCTGCCGCTGGCCCTGCTCGAGACCGAAACCCTGCACTGGACCGCCATGACCGGCGCCGTGAACTGGGAGCTGGTCGCCGCCATGGCCTGGTCGGTCCTGGGGCTGACGCTGGGCGGCAGTTCACTGCTCTACCTTTTGATACAGCGTGGCGCCGCCACCGGCGTCACCAGCCTGCTCTACCTGGTGCCCCCGACCACGGCCCTGATGGCCTGGCTGCTGTTCAATGAGCCGATCACCCTGCTGACCATCACGGGGACGGTACTGACGGCCGTGGGCGTGAGCCTGGTGGTGCGGCCAGCGCGCTGATGTGGTGCGCCATCCACTCATGCGGGTGAGCGGCAACTACCGCCCCCCTGTCTCTGCGGTGAAAAGTGTTGACGCTACGGACAAGAAAAATTTATTTGTGAAGATCAGCGGGGATGCGCATGAAAAATACGTCTAGAATTCGCCCCCGCGCTGTTGTAATGCCGCATGCCATGTTGACACGGGTATCATCCCTCGCTCTAATCGCATGCAGCAGTGCAAGCTGCAGGCCCAGCCACCCGACACCGGTTCGCCCGACCGGACCGGCAAGCCAAAATTTCTGACAAGACACACTGACCAACGCAGTTTCCATACAAGGGGATATTTGTGAACAAGACCGAACTGATCGAGCACATCGCCAAGCATGCCGACATCTCCAAGGCCGCCGCGACCCGCGCTCTGGAGTCCACCATTGGTGCCGTCAAGACCACGCTGAAAAAGGGTGGCTCCGTTTCCCTCGTGGGTTTTGGTACCTTCGCCGTCGGCAAGCGTGCCGCCCGCACCGGCCGCAATCCCCGCACCGGCGCAGCGATTAAAATCAAGGCAGCCAAGGTGCCGAAGTTCCGTCCGGGCAAAGCCCTGAAGGATGCACTGAACTGACCTGATCTGTTTCGGTGGGGTGCTTAGCTCAGTTGGCAGAGCGGCTCCTTTACACGGAGTAGGTCGGCGGTTCGACCCCGTCAGCACCCACCAACCCAGGCAAAGGCGAACGATGTGTTCGCCTTTTTGTTTTTTCGATGGAGAGCGTTCCCATGTTTGACTACGTACGCAAGCACACCAAGATCATGATGGTCGTCCTGTTCCTGGTGATCATCCCGTCTTTCGTGCTGGTCGGCATTGATGGCTACACCCGTTTCCGCGAACAGGACCAGACGGTGGCCCGCATCGGCCGCGTCGAGATCACCCGTGGCGAATGGGAAGCGGCACACCGCGAAGAGATCGAGCGCGTGCGCCAGCTGATGCCCACCATCGATGCCAAGCTGCTCGACTCCGAGCAGGCGCGCTACGGCACGCTGGAGCGTCTGGTGCGCGAGCGCGTGCTGGTGCAGGCTGCGCAGGCGGCCCATCTGGGCACCAGCGACGCACGCCTGGCGCGCGAACTGCAATCCATCCCCGCCATTGCCGAGCTGCGCCGCCCCGATGGCACGCTCGACATGGAGCGTTATCGCCAGCTGCTGGGCCGCCAGGGCATGAGCCCCGAGATGTTCGAAGCCCGCATGCGCAGCGACCTGGCAGCACGCCAGGTGCAGGCCGGCGTGGCTCAGACCGCCTTCATCCAGGCCGTGCCCGCTGATCTGGCGCTGAACGCCTACTTCGAGCGGCGTGAAGTGCAAGTGGCACGTTTTGCCGTGGCCGATTTCGCCGCACGTGTCAAACCCGAAGACAGCGAACTGGAGGCCTTCTACCAGGCCAACCAGGCCCTGTTCCAGGCGCCCGAGCAGGCCAGCATCGAGTACATCGTGCTGGACATCGATGCCGTGCGCAAGACGATCAAGCTCAATGAGCAGGACGTGCGCAGCTATTACGAGCAGAACGCCGCGCGCCTGAGCGGCCCCGAGGAGCGTCGTGCCAGCCACATCCTGATCTCCGCGGCCAAGGATGCTTCCGCAGCCGAGCGCCAGAAGGCGCGCGAGCGCGCGCAGGAGCTGCTGGCTCAGGCGCGCAAGGCGCCCGACACCTTTGCTCAGCTGGCGCGCAAGCACTCACAGGATCCGGGTTCGGCCCCCAATGGCGGTGACCTCGACTTCTTCCCGCGCGGCGCCATGGTCAAGCCTTTCGAGGACGCTGCTTTTGCGCTGAAGAAGGGCGAGATCAGCGACGTGGTCGAATCCGACTTCGGCTTTCACGTCATCCGGTTGACCGACATCAAGGCGCCCAAGCAGAAGAGCTTTGCCGAACTGCGTGCCAGCCTGGAAGAGGACCTGAAAAACCAGCAGGCGCGTGCCCGCTACGCCGAGGCTGCCGAAGCCTTCACCAACGGTGTCTACGAACAGTCCGACAGCCTCAAGCCCGTGGCCGACAAGCTCAAGCTCGAGATCCAGACGGCCAACGGCCTGCTGCGCGAGCCGGTGCCCGGTGCCAAGGGGGTGCTGGCCAGCGCCAAGTTCCTGGAGGCCGTTTTCAGTCCCGACAGCGTGAACAACAAGCGCAACACCGAAGCGGTGGAGATCGCTCCCAGCCAGCTGGCGTCCGCGCGCATCACCCGCCACACGCCGGCGCGCACGCTGCCGCTGGCCGAGGTGCGCACCGTCGTTCGCGAGCGTATCGTTCAGCTACGTGCTGCCGAACTGGCGCGCCAGGAAGGCCAGCAGAAACTGGCGGCCTGGAAGGCCAGCCCTGCGGGCGCCCTTGCGGGGGCCACCACCCAGGTCGTGTCGCGTGACCAGACGCAGAACCTGCCGGCGGCCGTGGTCGATGCGGTGCTGCGCGCCGATGCGGCCCAGCTGCCGCAGTGGGTGGGGGTCGATCTCGGTGCCCAGGGTTACGTCGTGGCCCGCATCATCAAGCGCGTCGAGCGCCCCGCCGCCGCGGCCGATGCCCAGCGTCAGGACCGCGCCCAGTACGCCCAGTGGTGGATGCAGGCCGAAGGCCAGGCCTACTATCAATTGCTGCAGGAACGCCTCAAGGTGCAGATCAAGGTGCCGCGCCCCGCGAATGCCCTGCCTGCGGCGCGCGGCGCCTCCTGAGCGACTGAGGTTATAATTTCAGCCTTGCGGTGGCTGTAGCTCAGTTGGTAGAGTCCAGGATTGTGATTCCTGTCGTCGTGGGTTCGAGTCCCATCAGCCACCCCATCCCATCACATTGAATCAAGGCCCTGCGGGGCCTTGATTCGTTTCAGGGCTGCGCTTGCGGCGTCAGCATGCGCCGCACCAGCACGGCCGCCAGCAGCAGCAGGAGCGTACCGGCCGCCGCCGTGGCATGCAGTGCGTCGGTGAAGGCCAGGCGTGCAGCCTCGCGCAGCAGGGACCCCGTCGCCTCCGGCAGGGCTGCGGCAGCAGCCAGTGCGCCGCCCAGGGTGGCGCCGGCGGCTGCCACACTGTCGGCTGGCACATCGGCAGGCAGTGTCGCCAGCAGGCGTTCGCGGTAGAGCCAGGTGCCCAGGCTGCCGAAGATCGCGATGCCGCAGGCACCGCTGAACTCGGAAGCGGTTTCGGCCATGGCGGAGGCGGCCCCGGCGCGCTCCGGCGGCGCCGAGGTCACGACGATCTCCGTGCCGATGGTGAAGACCGGTGCCATTCCCAGGCTCATGACCACGGTGGCCACGATCAGCACCGGCAAGGTGGCCAGGTCATGGGTGGCCAGCAGCAGGGCAAAACCAGACGCAGCCATCAGCAGCGCCGCTGCCAGCAACTGGTGCGGTGGCCAGTGCTGCGCCAGCCGGGGCGCCAGCAAGGAGCCAACGACGAAGCTCAGGGCCCAGGGCACGGTGGCCAGGCCCGCGGCCAGCGGGCTCAGGCCCAGTACACCCTGCAGGTACTGCGTGAGGAAGATGTAGACCCCGAACATGGCCAGGCTGGACAGGGCATAGATGGTGAGTGCCGCGGCGAAAGCCGGTCGGCGGAACAGGCCCAGGTCGAGCAGCGGGTAGGCCAGCCGCGACTGGCGCCGCACGAACACGGCACCCAGGCTCAGGCCACCCATCAGTGCCGCGAAGGCGGCCACATGCGGACCGGCTTCGGCCAACTGCTTCAGACCCCAGATCAGGGGCAGCACCGCGGCCAGCGACAACGCTACGCTGGCCAGATCCAGGTGCCCGGCCTGCGGGTCACGGTACTCGGGCAGCAGGGATGGGCCCAGCAGCAGGAGCAGCAGCATGACCGGCACCGCGGCCAGGAAGACGGAGCCCCAGGGGAACCACTGCAGCAGCAGGCCGCCGGCCAGCGGCCCGATGGCGCTGCCCACCGAGAAGGCGGTGATCCAGATGCCGATCGCGAACTGGCGCTGCCGCTCGTCGTGGAACATGTTGCGGATCAGCGAGAGCGTCGAGGGCGCCAGCGTGGCCCCGGCCACGCCCAGCAGGGCGCGCAGGGCGATCAGGGCCTCGGCGCTGTGCACGAAGGCAGCCAGGGTGCTGGCGGCCGCAAAGGCCGCCGCGCCGATCAGCAGCAGGCGGCGGCGGCCGATGCGGTCGCCCAGCGTGCCCATGGTGATGAGGAAACCCGCGACCAGGAAGCCGTAGATGTCCACGATCCACAGCAGTTGCGAAGGCGTGGGCTGCAGGTCGGCGCTGATGGCCGGCAGGGCCAGGTTGAGCACCGTGAGGTCCATGGCATAGACGGCGCAGGGCAGGGCGATCAGCGCCAGGCCGATCCATTCGCGCCGGCCAGCCAGGGGTGGTGCGGCTTCAGGGGAGGTCGAGAGTGTCGGGGGCATGGGCTTTCCGTGCTGGTGTGTCATCAAGCACGACGAATGGCGCCCGGGATTCTAGACAGCGGACATGAAGATTTTTTGCAACGGGTCGAAAGACATGTTGCAGCGAAGGGGCGGGCTGCAGCGCCCCCCTCAATTCACGAGCACGAGCTTGCCCTTCACATCGCGCGCGCCCATGCGCGCGTAAGCGGCCTTGAGTTCGCCCATGGGCAGGGTGCTGTCGATCACAGGTTTGACCAGGCCTCGCCCGTACCACTGGGCCAGCGCCATCATCATGGCGGCGTTGGCCTGCGGTTCACGGCGCGCGAACTCGCCCCAGAACACACCGACGATGGAGGCGCCCTTGAGCAGGGGCAGGTTCAGCGGCAGCGCGGGGATGGGGCCGGCGGCAAAACCCACCACCAGATAACGGCCGCGCCAGGCGATCGAGCGCAGCGCCGGCTCGGCCAGGTCGCCGCCCACGGGGTCGTAGACCACGTCGGGGCCCTTGCCACCGGTCAGGGCCTTGAGCTGTTCGCGCAGGTCCTGCGTGCTGTAGTTGATGGTCTCGTCGGCGCCGATGGCCTTGCACACGGCGCACTTGTCATCGCTGGAGGCCGCGGCGATCACGCGTGCCCCCATGGCCTTGGCAATCTGGATGGCGGCGGTGCCCACGCCGCCGGCCGCACCCAGCACCAGCACCGTCTCGCCGGCCTGGAGCTGGGCGCGATCGACCAGCGCGTGGTGCGAGGTGGCGTAGGTCATGATGAAGGCCGCCGCATCGGTGAAGGGGAAACCCGCGGGCAGCGGCAGGCACAGGGCGGCCGTCGCCAGGGTGTGGGTGCCGAAGCCGCCAGTGCCCGAGAGGCAGGCCACGTGCTGGCCTACCTTCAGGTTCGTCACACCCTCGCCCAGGGCTTCGACCACGCCAGCGTACTCGGCGCCCGGCACGAAGGGCAGAGGCGGCTTGATCTGGTACTTGTTCTGCACGATCAGCAGGTCGGGGAAGTTCAGGCTGGCGGCCATGATCGCCACCAGCACCTGGCCGGGACCGGGCTGCGGGGTGGCTTGTTCCTTCCACTCGAGGGCGTCCACTCCGGTTGGGTCGGTACAAAACCATGCGTGCATTCCGTGTCTCCTGTTTTCGTGCTGAGGTGCGTCGGGCATGATACGGGCAAGGCTGTTTCCCCTCTTGTCCCACGCGTGACGCAAGTCAAGGCACAGAGGCCGGCCACCTACAATAGGCGCAGACATGCCAACCATGAAAATCCTGATCTCCAACGACGATGGCTACCAGGCGCCCGGCATCGTGGCCTTGTACGAGGCGCTGAAGGAGGTGGCCGAGGTCGAGGTGGTGGCGCCCGAGCACAACAACAGTGCCAAATCCAACGCGCTGACCCTGCATTCCCCGCTCTACGTGCACCGCGCGGCCAACGGTTTTCGCTACGTCAATGGCACACCGGCCGACTGCGTGCACATCGCCCTGACCGGCCTGCTGGGCTACCGGCCCGACCTGGTGGTCTCGGGCATCAACAACGGCGCCAACATGGGCGACGACACCATCTATTCCGGCACGGTCGGGGCGGCCATGGAGGGCTATCTCTTCGGCATCCCGGCCATCGCCTTCTCGCAGACCGACAAAGGCTGGAAGCACCTGGACGCCGCGGCCGTCCGGGCGCGTGAACTGGTCGAGCAGATGATCCGTCACCGCACCGGGGACGCGCAGCCCTGGCTGCTCAACGTCAATATCCCCTGCCTGCCGCAGGCGCAACTCAAGTCCGTCAAGGTCTGCCGCCTGGGGCGGCGCCATGCGGCCGAACCGGTCATCACCCAGACCAGTCCGCGCGGCGAGACCATGTACTGGATCGGTGCGGCCGGTCCTGCCATGGACGAGAGCGAGGGCACCGACTTTCACGCCACCGCCCAGGGCCACGTCTCGGTGACGCCGCTCAAGGTGGACTTGTCCGACCACGAGCGTCTGGGTTACTGGGCGCAGTCCATGGCACAGCGCACGGGCAGGGCGCCATCATGAATTCGCGTCCGCGCCCCGCCTTCCCGGTGCGGCTGGATCGACCGGCTGACGCCGCTGTGCGCCCCGCCTTGCCGGCGGCGCAGCGCAGTGCGCCGGCATCGCTGGCGTCCGCCGGTCTGCAGCGCCCTGGACGGGTGGCCCCCACGCCGCAGGGCCTGGGCCTGGACTCCCAGGCGGTACGTCTGGCCATGGTGAAGAAGCTGGCCGCACAGGGCATCAAGGATGCGCGGGTGCTTGAAGCCATGGGCCGTGTGGAGCGGCATCGTTTCGTCGACACCGCGCTGGCCACGCAGGCTTATGAAGACACCAGCCTGCCCATCGGCCTGGGCCAGACCATCTCCAAGCCCAATGTCGTGGCGCGCATGATCGAGTTGTTGCTCGCCGGTCGCACGGAACCCATGGGGCGCGTGCTGGAGATCGGCACGGGCTGCGGTTACCAGGCCGCCGTGCTGAGCCTGCTGGTGAAAGAGGTCTATAGCATCGAGCGATTGCGCGGCCTGCACGACAAGGCTCGCGAGAACCTGCGCCCGCTACGCCTGCCCAATGTGCACCTGCTCTTCGGCGACGGCATGGCCGGCTTCGCCCAGGGGGCGCCCTATGCCGGCATCATCGCGGCGGCGGGTGGCGAAGCGGTGCCGCAGGCCTGGATCGAGCAGCTCGGTGTGGGCGGGCGCCTGGTGGCGCCGGTGGCCAGTGCAGCGGGTGGCGCCCAGGCCTTGCTGGTGCTGGACAAGACCGCAGCCGGGGTTCAGCACACCCTGCTTGAGGCGGTGCACTTTGTCCCCCTAAAATCGGGCATCGCATGAAGGAATCATCTATGACGGTCTATACGCGACGAGCAGGGTCGTTGGGTTTGCTGGTGGCTGGCACGCTGCTCCTGGTGGCGTGCGGCACGAGCCCGACCAGCCGCGCCCCGGTCGAGGAGCGGCGCACCGCTGTTTCCAGACCGGCAATGGATCCCAACACCGTGGCGGTCAAGCAGCCACCGGGCTTCGAGAACGCCGGCAAGGTTGGCTACTACACCGTCAAGCCCGGCGAGACGCTGATCCGCATCGGGCTGGAAACCGGGCAGAACTGGAAAGACATTGCGGCCTGGAACAACCTGGCGCAGCCCAACCAGATCGAGGTGGGGCAGGTCCTGCGCGTGACCCCGCCGACCACGACCGTGGCCGCCGCAGAGAGCAACGGTGTCGTGACCCGGCCCATCAGTTCCTCCAGCATCGCATCGAGCCAGGTCCAGCCTGGCCAGGCATCGAGCGCCGCGGCCAAGCCGGCCGCCGCGGCCACCGCAGCGGAGCCTGCAGCGGCCACCGAATCCGGTCTGAGCTGGATCTGGCCCGTGCCCGGCCCGGTGCTGGCGGGCTTTGACGAACTGAAGAACAAGGGCCTCGACCTGGGGGGCGCAGCAGGCGAGCCGGTGCTGGCCGCGGCCGAAGGGCGTGTGGTCTATGTCGGTGCCGGCCTGCGCGGTTACGGCAACCTCATCATCCTCAAGCACAACAACACCTACCTGACGGCCTACGCCCACAACAAGACGCTGCTGGTCAAGGAAGACCAGGCCGTGCGCAAGGGCCAGAAGATCGCCGAGATGGGCAACAGCGATGCCGACCGCGTGAAGCTGCACTTCGAGGTGCGGCGCCAGGGCAAGCCGGTCGACCCGCTCAAGTACCTGCCGCCGCGCTAGGGGCGCACCGCATGCCGTGAGGAACAGCCATGCCCCGACGCTCCCTCCACGGCCAAGACGACGCGCGTAAAACCTTGTCGCTGGAGGGCCGTGCAGCAGCCACTGCGGCCGACGCCGACGCGCCCACGCCGATCGTGGGCGAACTGGCTGCCGATTCGGGCGATGCACTCACCGCCTATCTGCGCCATGTGCGTCGCACCGAGCTTTTCACCCCCGAGCAGGAGTACGAGACGGCCGTGCGTGCGCGGGCCGGCGACTTTGCCGCCCGCCAGAGCATGATCGAGCACAACCTGCGCCTGGTGGTCAGCATCGCCAAGCTCTACCTGGGGCGCGGCGTGCCGCTGTCGGACCTGATCGAGGAGGGCAACCTCGGCCTCATGCATGCGATCGAGAAATTCGAACCCGAGCGCGGTTTCCGCTTCTCCACCTACGCCACCTGGTGGATACGGCAGTCGGTGGAGCGCGCGCTGATGCAGCAGGGGCGGATGATCCGGCTGCCCGTCAACGTGGTGCGCGAACTGCAACAGGTGCTGCGTGCGCGCCGCGAACTCGAGAACGACGCTGCTTTCGCGGCGCGTCGCCCGGAGGGGGTGCGGGTCGAGGACGTGGCGGATTTCCTGCGGCGCGACGTCCATGAGGTGGCCGAGTTGCTGGCCCTGGCCGAGACGCCGCGCTCGCTCGATGCGGCGCTGGATCGCATGGATGGCGAACAGACCCTGGGCGACACCGTGGTGGACGAGCTGGCCATCGATCCCAGCGGCATCACGCAGGCGCACGAGGTCGAGCGCCTGCTGGAGGACTGGCTGATGAGCCTGTCGGAACGCGAGCGCGAGGTGCTGGAAGGGCGCTACGGTCTGCACGACCACGAGCCCGAGACCCTGGACGTGCTGAGCCAGCGCCTGGGCCTGACGCGCGAGCGCGTGCGCCAGGTACAGAACGAGGCCCTGTTCAAGCTCAAGCGCCACCTGGCCCGCCGCGGCATCACGCGCGAAGCCCTGCTCTGATTATTCCAACCCTCCCCCTCGGGGGAGGGCAGGGTGGGGGGTCCTGATACGCCCGCAGGGCTGGTCATGGTCGGACTGGTAAAGTCCGGCCATGACCAGCCCTGTACTTGTCTTCGACATCGAATCCATCCCCGACATCGCCGGTCTGCGTGCCCTGCGCGACATGCCCGCCGACAGTCCGGACGAGCAGGTCTACGCGGCCTGGCTGGCCGAGCGCAAGGAAAAAGGGCAGAGCGATTTCATGCCCCTGCACCTGCAGCGCATCCTGGTCATCAGCGCCGTGTTTCGCAACGCCGAGGGCCTGCGCATCCATTCCTTCGTCGACCGTGACGGCAGGAGCGAGGGCAAGGTCATCCAGACCTTCTTCAATACGCTGGAAAAACACGTGCCCCAGCTGGTCAGCTGGAACGGTGGCGGCTTCGACCTGCCGGTGCTGCACTACCGCGGCCTGCAGCATGGGGTGGTGGCCGACAAGTATTGGGACCAGGGCGAGGACGACCGCGACTTCAAGTGGAACAACTACATCAGCCGTTACCACATGCGCCATCTGGACCTGATGGACCTGCTGGCCATGTACCAGCCCAAGAACAATGCGCCGCTGGACGCCATGGCCAAGCTCTGCGGCTTCCCCGGCAAGCTGGGCATGGACGGCTCGGCCGTCTACCCGGCCTATCTGGACGGCAAGCTGGAAGACATCCGCCGCTACTGCGAGACCGATGTGATGAACACCTACCTGCTCTACTGCCGTTTCCAGAAGATGCGCGGCGGTCTGCTGGAGGCCGAGTACGACCGCGAGATCGCGCTGGTCAGGGAAACGCTGGGCCAGCTGGCGCAGGCCGAGCCGCACTGGGACGAGTACCTCAAGGCCTGGGTCTGAGGTAAGGCCGCGAGCGCGGCCGTCCCGGCATCAGGTGCTCAGAATGACTCCCAGTCGCCGCTGTCTGCCGGCGGTGTCGCCGGCTTGACGGGTGTCACCGGCTTGGGCGCATCGAGACGCGCGATCTCGCTCTTTTTCAGAGGGGTTGTCGTGTGTTGCCCCGGGCCTTTGTGGCTGGGTGAAGGTGAACTGTTCGCGCGCAGGGCAGCGGCTGCCGGCAGGGTGGCCGCAGCGAGCACGGCCTGCGGCCGAGTGGCCTGCTGATCCAGCTTGAACACGGCCACCACCTGCACAAGTTCCTGGGCCTGACCGTTCAGGCTGCCAGCCGCCGCCGCCATCTCCTCCACCAGCGCCGCGTTCTGCTGTGTGGCCTGGTCCATCTGCATCACCGCTTCGCCGACTTGCGATACGCCGGCGCTCTGCTCCACACTGGCCGCGCTGATCTCGCCCATGATGTCGGTCACCCGGCGGATGCTGCCGACGACTTCCGCCATGGTGGCGCCGGCCTGATCCACCAGGGCCGTGCCCTGTTCCACCCGGCCCACGCTGTCGGTGATGAGTGTCTTGATCTCCTTGGCGGCCTCGGCGCTGCGGCCGGCCAGACTGCGCACCTCGCTGGCCACCACGGCAAAACCGCGGCCTTGTTCGCCCGCGCGGGCGGCTTCCACGGCGGCATTGAGCGCCAGGATGTTGGTCTGGAAGGCGATGCCGTCGATCACGCTGATGATGTCGGCGATCTTCTTGCTCGAATCATTGATGCCCTTCATGGTGTCGACCACCTGGGCCACCACCTCACCGCCCTTGACCGCCACCGTGGACGCACTTTGCGCGAGCTGATTGGCTTGGCGGGCGTTGTCAGCGTTCTGCTTGACGGTGGAGCCCAACTCCTCCATCGAGGCGGCCGTCTCTTCCAGCGCGCTGGCCTGGCTTTCGGTGCGAGCCGACAGGTCCTGGTTGCCCTGGACGATCTGGGCGCTGGCGGTAGCCACGGACTCCGAGCCCTGGCGCACGGTGCTGACCACCTTGACCAGGCTGTCCTGCATGGCCGCGAGGGCCTGCAGCAGTTTCGCCACTTCGTCCTGCCCCTGCACCTGGAAGCGGTGGCTCAGGTCGCCTTGCGCCACGGCATCGGCCGCCGTGATGGCCTCGTCCAGCGAGCGCGTGATGCCACGCACCAGGACCATGCCGAACAGCACGGAAAACAGGAGGCCGGCAACTATGGCGGCGATGGCGATCAGGCGGATGGTTTCATAGCGCGCCACGGCCGCATCGTATTCTCCCTTGGCCACATCGAGCTGCAGCTTCATCAGGGCATCCACCCCTTCCCGCACGGGGGTGTACAACGGGCGGACTTTTTCTACCACGATCCGTTTGGCACCCTCCAGGTCATTGGCTCGCAGCGCCGTGACGGCGGGTCTGAGGCCTTCCTGCACGAATCGGGCGCGATCCTCGGAAAATTTCCTGGCAAGCCGGGCTTCTTCGGTGGTCAGGGTGGTGGCCATGTAGGCCTCCCAGATCTTGCCTATCGCGCTGATGTTGGCCTCAACCTCGGTGGTGTTCCTGGCGATTTCCTCGGGGGCCGGAAAGGCCAGGCTGTTGGCAATGGCCAGCCGGTTGCGCAAGTTCAAACGGTTGATGTCGGCAATCTGGCCAGTGTGCACGGTACGGTCCTCGTACACCGTCTTGAGCGCTGCGTTGGACTGGCCGATGCCCAACAGGCCCAGCAGTCCGATGCCGACAAGGATGGCCGACATCAGGCCGATCAGGATGATCAGTCGCGTGGATATCTTGAACTGGTTCATGTTTTCTCCTCCTGAGGCGAATCGGATTTCTGTTGACTGAAATGTCTGCTCAGCAGGCCACTGAACTCGTTCAGTGGCAGTGGCCGGTGGAACAGATAGCCCTGGCCGCTATTGCAGCCATAGAGCGTCAGGCGGTCGCGCTGCGCCTCGGTTTCCACGCCTTCTGCGATCACGTCCAGGCCCAGGTTGCGTGCCATGCCGATGATGGTCTGCACGATGACGTCGTCGTTCGGGTCGTCGGTGATATCGCGTACAAAACTCTGGTCGATCTTGAGCTTGCTCACGGGCAGGGTCTTCAAATAGGCCAGCGAGGAGTAGCCGGTGCCGAAATCGTCCAGCGAGACCGTGCAGCCCAGCTCAATCAGCGCATTGAGCTGCTCCAGCGCCTGACGCGGCTGGGTCATGGCCACGCTTTCCGTGATCTCCAGCTCGAGCCAGCGGGCGTGGGCGCCGGTACTCGCCAGGGTGGCGCGCACCTTGTCGGCCAGCTGTCCCTGGTGCAGCTGGTGGGCCGAGACGTTGACGGACAGGCGCAGTGGCGTGCCGGCGCGCTGCCACGCAGCGATCTGCTGGCACGCGGTCTCCAGCACCCAGTCCGACAGCGGCAGGATCAGCCCGTTGGCCTCGGCCAGGGGGATGAAGCGGTCCGGCCTGACCTGGCCCAGTACCGGGTCGTGCCAGCGCAGCAGGGCCTCGGCACCCTCCAGGCGGCCATCGCGCAGATCGACCTGAGGCTGGAAATGCAGGTGCAGCAACTGCTCGCTGATGGCGGTCTTGAGCCGTGCGTTCAGCTGCATGTCCTCGTGGGTGCGGCGGTCCATGTCCTGTGAGTAGCAGGCGTAGGCTCCGCGCCCGGCCTGCTTGGCCTGGTACATGGCCATGTCGGCGTAGCGCAGGAGTGTGTCGCTGTCGCGCGCATCGTCGGGGTAGTAGGCCAGGCCGATGCTGGCGCCGCTGTAGACCTGCTGGTCCGGCAGCACGAAGGCCTCCTGCAGGCACGACAGGACCTTCACCGCCACGCTGACCGCCTCGTCTGCCAGGTTGATCTCGGGCAGCAGGATGGCAAATTCGTCACCGCCCATGCGTGCCAGCGTGTCGCTGGCGCGCAGCACGCTCTGGATGCGTCGGCTGGCCTGCACCAGGAGGGCGTCGCCCGAAGCATGGCCGAAGGTGTCGTTGACGGCCTTGAAGTGGTCCAGGTCGACAAACAGCACGGTCACCTGCTTTTCCGATCGCTCTGCCAGCAGCAAGGCCTGCCGCAGCTGCAGCTGAAACAGCCAGCGGTTGGGCAGGCCGGTCAGTTCGTCGTGCGTCGCCTGATGACGCAATGATTCTTCCAGCTTCTTGCGTTCCGTCAGGTTGCGGATATAGGCAATCGCGTGCGGGGCGCCATCGACTTCCCAATAGCCCAGCGAAATGTCCACGGGCTGCTGGCCGCCGTCCTTGCGGTGCAGCTTCAGGTCCATCACGCCCATGGGGCGGCTTTGCGGCGCGTGGAAGTAGTCGAGCATGGACTGCGCATGGCGCTCGCGCAGGTGCGGCGGCAGGAAGATGGCTACGTTCTGCCCCAGCAACTCCCTGGGCGAGTAGCCGCTGAGGATCTGCATGGCCGGGTTGGCCAGCACGATCTGCCCTTGCCGGTCCACCCAGAGTACGCCGTCGGGCGCGGCCGTGAGCGTGGCATTCTCGCGCTGGTACAGCATCTCCAGATGTTCCAGTGGGCGCCGCAGCGCTTCGTTGAAGGTGGCGTGGAACAGGAAGAGGTAGGACGCTACCTGGTAGACATGTGCCACCGCGTGAGGAATGCTTTCCTGCGCACCGAACGAGCTGCCGAAGAAGACCCCCCCGACGGCGGACAGGGCTGCCGCGAAGATCAGGGCCATCAGGCATTCCTGTTCGAGCGCCTGGCGGCGTTGCCAGAAGATGGCCAGGGTGACCAGATTCAAGACGGGTATGGCGCCCTGCAGAACCCAGAAAATGGCCGTCCGGCTGCCTTGCTCACCGAGCAGGGTGGGCAGCAGCACGGGGTGGGTCAGTACCAGATACCCGGGGATGAGGACCCATGCCAGCATGATGCCGATAGCCAGTCGCTTGCGGAACCTGGGCACGTCCGGTACGGCAGGCATGGCGGCATACATCAGCAGGGCAACGGCGGCCAGCAGGCGGGCGCCCAGACTGAACCCGAGGGAGAGCTGTTCGCCGGGTGGCGTCATGTCGCCGTGCAGTTCCCCGTGGGTGAGCAGATGCAGGAAACCCAGAACCCCGACACCGAGGAAGGCAATGCCCAGCCAGACCACCGCGCCCTTGCGGGGTGACAGGATGGCGCGGTAACCGGTGATGAAGATCAGTATGGCGACCACCACCTTGAGCAGATCGGCCCCCACCCGCCAGTAGGGCAGCCCTATGCCGGTCGGTGCCCGCGAAAGATCGTGTTGCGACAAGGCCAGCATCAGCGGTATGGAAAGCACCAGCAGGCCCACGCCGATGCTGAACTGGTAGGGGTGACGGTGGGGTTGCAGGGCTTGGGAGGCGGTCATCGCGGCATTCGGTGGCGGCGTTTCAGTCGGGTTTGCACTGCAGGATCAGTGCCTCGGCGGCCAGGCGCGCCTGTTCGCGACTCGCGACGTCGGTCTCGTACAGGTGGTCGCGCAGCAGCAAGGACGCCTTGAGCAGTTCGTCACGGGCCAGTTGCATGGCCTGGATCATTTCGTCCAGTTTCTGGGGCGGTATCGAGGGCGTTTGCGGCGTGTTCATGTCGGCTGACTCAGACGGAGAAGACGCGAATGGCTTCCATCAGGCGCTGGGCCTGCTCGCGCATGCTGCCGGCCGCGGCACTGCTTTGTTCCACCATGGCGGCGTTCTGCTGCGTCATCTCGTCGAGCTGGGACACGGCCTGTCCCACCTGCGAGATGCCGATGGCCTGCTCTTTGGAGGCGGCGGTGATCTCGGCGATCAGGTCATTGACGCGCCGCACCTGGCCCACCACTTCGTTGATGGTCTGTCCCGCCTGGGCCACCTGCTGGGAGCCGGTATCGACCTTGCTGACCGAGTCGGCGATCAGGGCCTTGATCTCCTTGGCCGCTTCGGCGCTGCGACCTGCGAGTGAGCGGACCTCGGCCGCCACGACGGCAAAGCCACGGCCCTGTTCGCCGGCGCGCGCGGCTTCCACGGCGGCGTTGAGGGCGAGGATGTTGGTCTGGAAGGCGATGCCGTCGATCGCGCCGATGATGTCGGCGATGCGGCGGCTGGCGTCGGAGATCAGATCCATGGTGGAGATCAAGTTGGCGACAGCCTGGCCGCCGCGGCTGGCAGCCTCGCTGGTGGTGCCGGCGAGCTGGCTGGCCTGCTGGGCGGTGTCGGAGTTCTGTCGCACGGTAGCGGTCTGCTCTTCCATGGCCGCGGCAGTCTCTTCCAGGCTGGAAGCGGTTTGTTCGGTGCGACTGGACAGGTCGTTGTTGGCGGTGGCGATTTCCTGGCTGGCCACATGCAGGCCGGAGACCTGCTCGTTGACGTCGGACACCAGCGACTGCAGGTTCAGCCCGGCTTGGGTGATGGCGCGTGCCAGCAGGCCGATGTCGTCACAGCGGTCCAGGCTCAGGTCGCTGGCCGCCTCCCCGCTGGCCACCTGCTGGGCCGTGCAGCGCACGCGCGCCAGCGGGCCGGTGACCTGCGCTTCGATGAAGAGATCTGCCAGCAGCAGGCCAAGCGCCAGCCCGGCACCCAGGCCGGCCTGACCCGCTGCGACCAGCCGGGGAACCAGGAGCGCGGTCAGCGCCAGCAGCGGCAGGCGCACGCGCCAGGCCGTGGGCAGCAGTTGCAAGGTGCTCATCCAGCGCAGCCAGCCGGTGCGCACCACCAGACCGCGATGGAAGGCCAGACCGGCGGCCTTGCCCTCGCGAAAGCGCCGGTACAAGTCCTCGGCGGCCTGTATCTCCTCCCGACCTGGCTTGGTGCGTACCGACAGGTAGCCCACCACCTCGCCGTTGCGGCGCATGGGCGCGGCGTTGGCGCGGACCCAGTAGTGGTCGCCATCCTTGCGCCGGTTCTTGACCAGGGCGGTCCAGGACTGGCCTTCCTTGAGGGTGCGCCACATGTCGGCAAACGCTTCGACTGGCATGTCGGGGTGGCGCACCAGGTTGTGGGGCTGGCCGATCAGCTCATCGACGCGGTAGCCGCTGGTGCGGATGAAGGCCGCATTGGCGTACTGGATGTGGCTGGAGGTGTCGGTGGCCGACAGCAGTGTTTCGTTGCCGGGGAACTCGTATTCCCGCTGGGTGACCGGTAGGTTCGTGCGCATGAGGTTCCTCGAACTGATGCCTGAGCGTCAATAACCAAGCCGCGCGGGTGCGCCGGATGACGGTTCAACAAGGCAGGTTCAGGGCCTCATGGGCAGACTGGCCGCTGATGCAGCCAGTCCGATCCGCTTTTTATAGCACGATACCTTGATCGATATCAATCAGAAACGATGGAGTGGTGCCGGTTCCGTGCTTATTAACCACGGATGATCTCGGCCGCCAGTTCGGCCAGCTTGCGGCGCTGGGTGCGTGCCGCCTTGCGCAGCAGTTCGAAGGCTTCCTGGCGCGGTAGCCCTTGCTGCGCCATGGTGATGCCGACGGCGACGCTGATGTCGCGCTCGGCGTCCAATGCGGCCTGCAACTGGGCCCGCGTTTCCCGCAGGCCCTGCAGTTCGTTGGCGCGTGCGAGGGCCGCCTGGATGGCGGGCATGAGCTGTGAGGTGTCCAGTGGTTTGACCAGGTAGCCCAGGGCGCCAAGCTGGCTGGCCTGGCCGATCATGTGCTCTTCGCTGTAGGCGCTGAGCACGACAAAGGGGACGTGGTCCAGTTCACGCAGGCGCCGCGCCAGGTACAGGCCGTCCTGCCCGCTCATGCGGATGTCCACGATGGCCAGGTCGGGGCGCATGCCGCCGGCCAGCATCACTTCGGCTTCTTCGGAGGATTCAGCCGTGCTGACGCGGTAACCCGCATGCTGCAGGCCCGTGCTCAGCGTTGCAATCACGAGCCGGTCATCGTCAACCAGCAGGAGATGGGTGGGCGTGGTCTGGTCTGGCGTATTCATGCCGGTTGATTTTCCAGGTGAACGACCGGGGGGGAGATTTCCAGCCGGGTGAGAACCTCGTTCTCGAGCTGTTCCCGGGTCAGCCTGGCGCCCTCGCGTGGCATCAGCGAGGCGATCAGCTGCAAGCCGGCGTGGTGCGCGGTCGGACGATCGGTGTTGGCGCGCAGATAGCCCGAGTTGCGGATGGTTACCTGGATGTCCTCAAGGCCGGCGCCTTTTCGCAGCGTCACGCTGACATGCCCGTGGGCCTTGCCGCCATGCTTGACGGCGTTGACCAGCAGTTCGTTGAGTACCAGGGCGATCGGGACGGCCTCTTTTTCGGCAATGATGCCGGGTGTCCAGAGGGCAGGGATGTCCACGGCAATAGGGGTCTGCCAGACGGACTGGACATCGGTGGCGATGGCGCTGGTCAGTTCACACAGGCGCACGGTGTCCAGGGAGGCGTGGCCCTGCAGGCCGTGCAGCACGGCAATGCTGCGGATCTGGCTCATGACCTGGTTGATGGCCTCGGTCGTCTGCGGGTTCTCTTGCGCAAACAGGCGAAGCAGGCCGGAAATGCCCTGCAGGTTGTTCTTGATGCGATGGTGAACCTCTCGCACCAGCGCGTTCCGGTGAGCGGTTTCATCGGCCAGGCGCTTGGCCTCCTGCTGCTTCTGGACGGTGATGTCCGTGTGGGTGACGACGTAGTTGGTGATGACACCGTCTTTGTTCTTCACGGCCGTACAGGTCAGCCATTGGGGGAAAATCTCGCCACTCTTGCGCCGGTGCCAGACCTCGTCATTCCAGACCCCGTGTTCTCGCCCGGAGCGCCAGGCGTTCTCGTAAAAGCTGGCCGGATGGCGGTCGGAGCGCATGAAGGTGGTGGGCTGGCCCACCACTTCTTCCTGGCTGTAGCCCATGATTCGCGTGAAGCTCCGGTTGGTGCGCAGGATGCGCATGTTGGCGTCGGTGATGATCATGCCCTCCTGGCACTCGAATGCCGTGGCGGCGATGCGCAGGTCGGACTCGGCGCGTCTGTAGCCCTTGATGTGCAGGGCCAGAAACATGATCATCAGCCAGCTGAAGGTGATGAAGAACCAGCCATCGATCAGCCGGGTTTGGGCGTCCGGATGGGCCATGAACCCTGTGTTCTCATGGATGCCCAGCATGGCTTGCACGCTGATCGTGCACAGGACGAGGATGGCACCATGCAATCCCAACCGGGCGGCCGCCCAGAATGCCATGGGCAGCAGCCAGTAGCCCTTGGGTACAAAATTGGAGAGTTCCTGGGAAAGCCAGCCCCGAAATACGATCTGGCCCGCGAGCAAGGTCAGCCCCAGGAGCAGGGCCGCTTCAGTCCAGTACGGACGATGCTTCAACTCGCCCGGGACCTGTCGCCATATCAGGATCAAGGGGGTGACCAGAAGGATACCGAGTGCATCTCCGATCACCCACTGCACCACGTTTCTGCCCAGATCGTCGGGCGACAGGTTGCCCGTGGCGGTCATGCTGCCGACACCGAACAGGGCGCTGAGCACGCTGGCCGGAATGGCCGCCCACACGATAAGGCGGGCAAAGTCGCCGAGTCTGTCGAGGTCCCGGTTGAATTTGGCATCACGCCGCAGCAGCCAACTTCCCAGCAGCGCACCCAGCGTGGCCCCGCCCGCACTCGTCACGGCGGCAGGCAAGGCAAGGTCCAGCATCAATTCCGAGGCCAGCGCCCCCGCGAAGATTCCCCAGGCCAAGCGGTTGCCGCCAAGGAGCAGGACAGCCAGGCCCAAGCCGCTGGCGGGCCAGAACGTGCCGATGGTCCCGGCAAGCGAAAAAAATTTCAGGGACAGCTGGGCCAGCGCGCCGTAGAGCGTGGCGGTGCCCAGCAGCTTGAATGCAAAAGGGAGGTTCTGTAGGGTCTTCAAGCCTGCTCCGCGGCCATGTCCTGTGGTGGATGAGGCAGCGACTGCCTGCTGATTTGCAGTTTAACCTCGGGGACAATAGCGGCATGACGGAAGAAACCAGAAACAACGTGAATATCCCACCGAACGGGCTGTTGATCGAATCGCTCGACATCGAAGCCCAGGGCATCGCCCACCGGCCCGACGGCAAAGTCGTGTTCGTCGAGGGGGCGCTGCCCTTCGAAGTGGTCAGCGCCAGCGTCAACCGCAGCAAGAACAACTGGGAGCAGGCCACCGTCACGGCCATCCACCAGGAGTCGTCCCAGCGCGTGCGGCCCGGCTGCCCGCATTTCGGCCTGCATGCCGGGGCCTGCGGCGGCTGCAAGATGCAGCACCTGCATCCGGGCGCCCAGGTGGCCGTGAAGCAGCGCGTGCTGGAAGACAACCTCTGGCATCTGGGCAAGGTGCGCGCCGAGACGGTGCTGCGCCCTATCGAAGGGCCGGCCTGGGGCTACCGCTACCGCGCCCGTCTGTCGGTACGGCATGTGCGCAAGAAGGGCACGGTGCTGGTGGGCTTTCACGAGCGCAAGAGCCGCTACGTGGCCGACATGGAGATCTGCCCGGTGCTGCCGCCGCACGTGAGCGCCATGCTGATGCCGCTGCGCGCCCTGATCGGCTCGCTCGACGCCATCGAGACCTGCCCGCAGATCGAGCTGGCCTGCGGCGATGCGGTCACGGCGCTGGTGCTGCGCCATCTGGAGCCGCTGAGCGCGGGGGACCTGGCCAAGCTGCGGGCCTTTGCAGAGCAGAACCCGGTTGTGCAGTGGTGGCTGCAGCCCAAGGGGCCAGACACCGTGCATCTGCTGGATGACGGGCCGGATGCGCAGGTGCTGAGCTACGCGCTGCCAGAGTTCGGCATCACCATGCCTTTCAAGCCCACCGATTTCACCCAGGTCAATCCGCACATCAACCGCGTGCTGGTCGCGCGCGCGCTGCGCCTGCTGGATGCCCGCAAGGACGAGCGGGTGATCGACTGGTTCTGCGGCCTGGGCAACTTCACCCTGCCCATCGCCACCCAGGCACGCGAGGTGCTGGGCATCGAGGGCAGCGAGACGCTGGTGGCGCGCTCACGCGAGAACTACACAGGGAACCAGGCCAGTCGACCGGCCGCCCAGGCCCTGGCGCCGACGGCTTTCGTGGCACGTAATCTGTTCGAGATGACCCCCGAGCTGCTGATCCAGGATGGCCATGCCGACAAGTGGCTGGTCGATCCGCCGCGCGAGGGCGCCTTCGCCCTGGCCAAGACCCTGGCCGACCTGCACCAGCAGAACGTGGATCCCGCCAACCACCCGGCCACGCCGGGGGCGCAGGGCTGGACACCACCGCAGCGCATCGTTTACGTAAGCTGTAACCCGGCCACGCTGGCGCGCGACGCGGGCCTGCTGGTGCACCAGGCGGGTTACCGCTGTACGGCGGCAGGGGTGGTGAACATGTTCCCGCACACCGCGCACGTCGAGAGCATGGCGGTGTTCGAGCGGGCCTGAGCGGCCCTGCGGGTCAGGAGGCTTTTTTGTCGGTCGCGGCCGGCTTGAGGGCCGGGGCCGGCTTTTTCTCGGCGGTGGTCGGCTTCTTGTCTTCAGCCTCTTCCTTGGCCTCGGGCGTAGGCTGGCCTTCGATTTTGTTTTCCCGCATGTACTGATCCATCTCGCGCCAGCCTTCGAAGACGGCGGTCTTCAGGGCCTTGGGGTTGAGCAGGTAGCACTCCTCGATGCCGCGCACCGCGTAACGGCAGGCGCCGCCGATGGCCTTGCCTTCGGCCTCACGCTGCGCAATGCGCGGGTCCGGACCCAGCCCGGGGATGTCGCAGGCGGCCAGCAGCAGGGCGAGGGCGGGGATGAGCAGGAGGCGCAGCGTCATGGGTTTGCAGGAGAGCGTACTGACCTTATCGGCATTTCAGGGGGCAGGTTGAGTGTCGCATGGCAGGCGGGATGAAAAAAAGGCCCCGCAGGGCCTTTTCCGGGGGCTGTTCTGCCCTTATTCGCGTTCGCCGCCAAAGATGCCCAGCAGGGCCAGCAGGCTCTGGAACACGTTGACGATGTCCAGGTAAAGGGCCAGCGTGGCGCTGATGTAGTTGGTTTCGCCGCCGTCGATGATCTGCTTGATGTCGTAGAGCATGTAGGCGCTGAAGATGCCGATGGCCAGCATGGAGATCACGATCATGCCGGTGCTCGAACCGACAAAGACGTTGATGATGCCGCCCACCATCAGCACGATGGCGCCGACGAACAGCCATTTGCCCATGCCCGACAGGTCACGCTTGATCACCGTGGCCAGGCTGGCCATGACGAAAAACACGCCGGCGGTGCCCGCGAAGGCGGTCATGACCAGGTCGCTGCCGTTCTTGAAGCCCAGCACCATGGCGATCAGGCGCGAGAGCATCAGGCCCATGAAGAAGGTGAAGCCCAGCAGCACCGGTACGCCGGCGGCCGAGTTCTTGGTCTTCTCGATGGCGTAGATGAAGCCGAAGGCGCCGCCCAGGAAGACGATCAGGCCGACAAAGCCGGTCAGGGCGGCAGTGATGCCGGTGGCCACGCCGATCCAGGCGCCCAGCACGGTGGGCAGCAGGCTCAGGGCCAGCAGCCAGTAGGTGTTGCGCAGCACCTTGTTGCGTTCGCTCGGCGAGAGCACCTGGCCGTAGCTGGTGGGGTCGAGAGTTTGAACTTGCTCGCTCATGTCGTCATCTCCTTGTAAGCCTGGGAACAGAGGTCACCCAGTTGCGGTCATTCTAGGCGGATTCAAGTCGCCCGCTGCAATCCATACACACCCTGTGTATTTGTCATGGCAGTTTTGCGACGCGAGGCTGCTGCAACCCCGGGTTCTGGGGCTATGCTTGCGGCTGTCATTTCCTTGCCATTTCCCACCATGCAAACCAAATCCATCCTCCAGCTCGCAGACCTCAAGAAAATCGCCGCCGCCGCCGAGGCCGAGGCCCTGAAGAACAACTGGGCCGTCAGCATCTCCATCGTCGACGATGGCGGGCACCTGCTGTGGCTGCAGCGCCTCGATGGCGCCGCCCCGATTTCCGCGCAGATCGCACCGGCCAAGGCGCGCACCTCGGCCCTGGGCCGCCGCGAAAGCCGCATCTACGAAGAGATGATCAACGGCGGCCGCGTGTCTTTCCTCAGCGCCCCGGGCCTGGACGGCCTGCTCGAAGGCGGCGTGCCGATCATGAAGGACGGCCAGTGCCTGGGCGCCGTGGGTGTCAGCGGCGTGAAGTCGGTGGAAGACGCGCAGATTGCGCGCGCCGGCATTGCCGCCATCGGCCTGTAAAAGCGCTCGCTATCAGGAGCAAGGGGCCCATTCGGGCCCCTTGTCATTTGGTGAGGATCAGCTTGCCCTGGCGTGTGGCCTGCAGGCGGTAGAACTCGCCGTTGTGGCGGATCGTGACCGCCTTGCCGCCTTGCAGCAGGGTGGCGCTGTCCAGCAGCAGGTCGGGCGGTTGGCGCACGGTGGCTTCCCTGTCCGCGTCCCGGCCGGCAGGCGCGAGCGGGGCAGGGGCGTGGTTCATCGCGGCCGTCATGCCGATGTCAGCGCTTGGGCTCGGAGACGAAGCCGATCTTGCGCAGCCCGGCCTGGTGCGCCATGGCCATGGCCTGCGCCACGCGCTCGTAGCGCACGGCCTTGTCACCGTTGATGTGCAGTTCGGGCTGCGGGGTGCGCGCGCCCTCGGCCTGCAGCAGCGCCGGCAGGGCTTCTTCGCTGACGGCATTGCCGTTGAGGTAGTAGGCGCCGGCGGCATCGACCGACAGGCGCAGCGTTTCCGGCTTGATCTCCTCGCGCTGGCTCGTGGCCTGCGGCAGGTCCACGTTGACGGCGTGTTTCATCACCGGCACGGTGATGATGAAGATGATGAGCAGCACCAGCATGACGTCGACCAGCGGCGTCATGTTGATCTCGTTCATCACCTCGTCGGTGTCGTCCTGGGTTCCGAAGGCCATGGCATCAGGCTTTCTTCATGGGCACGACCTTGGCCTCGCCGCCGCCGACGCGGGCGCCGGTGACGAAGTAGGCGTGCAGGTCGTGGGCGAAGCTGTTGAGCTTGCCCTGGACGGATTTGTTGCCGCGTACCAGTGCGTTGTAGCCCAGCACCGCGGGGATGGCCACGGCCAGGCCCAGGGCCGTCATGATCAGCGCCTCGCCAATGGGGCCAGCCACCTTGTCGATGGTGGCCTGCCCGGCCACGCCGATGCTCAGCAGCGCGTGGTAGATGCCCCAGACCGTGCCGAAGAGGCCGACGAAGGGCGCGGTGGAGCCGACCGAGGCCAGCACGGCCAGGCCGGCCTGCAGGCGTGCGGTGGCGTTGTCGATGCTGTTGCGCAGGCAGCGCGTGACCCAGTCGCTGATGTCCAGGGCGTCGTGCAGTTGCGCCCGGGTGTTGCGGTGGTGCGCCGCGGCTTCGCGGCCTTCCTCGGCGAGATTGCGGAAGGGGTTGTCTTCCTGTGGGCCCAGGCGGTTCAGGCCTTCGGCAAAGTCAGCGCTGTGCCAGAAGCCTTCGGCCTGGCGTGCCAGCTTCTTGTAGCGGATGAGGTCCATGGCCTTGAACAGGATCACCATCCACGAGGCCAGGGACATGCCCAGCAGCAGCAGGGCGACGCCGCGCGTGACCCAGTCACCCTGGGCCCAGACGTTGAACAGACCGAATTGCGATTCCATAAGAGACTCCGGAAAACAAGAATTATTCGAGGACGAAATTGATGGGCACGTTGAACCACATGGCTTCGGCCACGCCATTGCGCCGGCCTGGCGTGTAGCGCCAGCTGCGCACCGTGGCCAGCGCGGCCTGGTCCAGGCGGTCGTAGCCGCTGGAGCTGCGGATCTCGGCCTGCTGGGCCGTGCCGTCCACACCGATCAGCACCCGCACCACCACCTTGCCCTGTTCGCCCAGGCGGCGGCTCAGTGGCGGGTAGGACGGCTTGGGATTGTTCAGATAGGCCGCGTCGCTGGACGGCAGCTCGATGCGTGCCGGCGCTGGCGGGGCGGCCGGCGCCGCTGCCACGGTGCTGGCCTCGATGGCCGCCGGCGCGGCTGCCGCGGGCGCGGCTTGTGCCACCGCGGGCGAAGGCGCCATGGTCGCCACGGGCTGGGGCGTCGGCGGCTGCACCTGTGCTTTGGGTTGGGCCGGTTCGGGTTTGCGCGGCGGGGCCGGTGTCTGCGGTTTCTGGGCCTCGGGGGCGGGGGGGCTGATGAATTCGCTGAGGATTTCGCCGGGGATGATGACCTCGACGGCGCGGCGCATCAGGCCGCTTTGCAGGGCCCACAGCACGCCCACGTGCAGCAGCAGCACGCTGGCGGCGATGAGCAGGCGTCGGTTCATGGTTGGCTGGAAAAGTGCGGGCTGGGCAAGGTTCATATTGTCGGGCTTCGTCCCGGCCTACTTCCGGAAGATCCAGCCGCTGGCCAGCGTGACCAAGGCGAGGCTGCCAATAAGGATCAGGGTGGACATGATGTCTTCGATTATAAATGAGAATTATTCGTATCCAATGAGATGACAACACTTTTCATGCTGATGGCCAGAGCAGGTCGGGCGGGATCTGCTCCAGTGTCCTGCAGCCGCACAGGGCCATGGCCACTTCGAGTTCGTCGCGCAGCAGGCGCAGCACGTGGGCCACGCCCAGGGCGCCGGCGTTGGCTAGGCCGTAGACGTACGGCCGGCCGACGAGGACGGCCGAGGCGCCGAGCGCCAGGGCCTTGAGCACATCGGTGCCGCGCCGGATGCCGCCATCGACCAGCAAGGGCAGCGTGCCGCCCAGCGCGTCGGCGATGCGCGGCAGCACGGCCGCTGTGGTCGGCGAGGTGTCCAGCGTGCGGCCGCCATGGTTGGACACCACCAGACCGGCGACGTTCAGGCCAGCGGCCTGGCGCGCGTCGTCCGGATGGAGCACGCCCTTGAGCAGGATGGGCAGGCGCGTCTGCGTCTGCAGCCAGGCCAGGTCATCCCAGGTCGGGGCCCGGCGCAGCAGGCCATCGAAGAGGGCGCTCTGGCCCGGCATGAGCCGGGGCAGCGTGGCCGAGGGATGGCCGTCGAGGTTGACGGCGCTCACACCGGGGGGCAGGGCAAAGCCGGCGCGGCGTTCGCGGTCACGCGCGCCGTGCACCGGCGCGTCCGCGGTGAGCACCAGGGCTTCGTAACCTGCGGTTTCGGCACGCTGCACCAGTTCACGCGTACAGCCACGGTCGTCCTGCAGGTAGAGCTGGAACCAGAGCGGGCCGCGGCTGGCGTCGTCCCGCACAGCGCGGGCCACGGTTTCCAGCGGGATACTGGCCTGCGTGCTGAGGACCAGGCCGGCCCCGAGCGCGGCCGCGGCGTGGGCCGTGGCGAGTTCCCCGTCCGGGTGCGCCAGGCGCTGGAAGGCCACTGGCGCCAGCAGGATGGGGTGGGCCAGGGTGTGGCCCAGCAGTTGCACGCGGGTGTGGCCGCCGCTCAGGGGCTGCAGCACGCGCGGCAGCAGTTGCAGCGTGTCCCAGCCGCGGCGGTTGGCCGCCAGCGTGAGCTCGTCGGCCGCGCCGCCGCTGAAATAGGCCCAGGCCTTGTCGTCCAGCCGCGTGCGGGCGTGGGCCTCGTGGTCGGCCAGGTTGACGAGCCCGGCGGGCAGGTCGTCCAGTGAGGGTGCCCCTGTCATGTGTCGGCCCACATGCGCAACAGGTTGTGGTACGTACCGGTCAGCGCGGTGGTTTCGGCCCCTTCGCCGTGCTGCTGGCGCAGGCGCAGCAGGTTCATGTCGAGTTCGTGGAGCAGGCGGCGCTGCTCGTCGCTGCGCACCATGCTTTCGATCCAGAAGAAGCAGGCCAGGCGGTGGCCGCGCGTGACGGGGCGCACCTGGTGCAGGCTGGTGCCGGGGTAGAGCACCATGTGGCCGGCCGGCAGTTTGACGGCCAGTTCGCCGTCACCTTGCCGCCGGGCCGCTCCCAAGGCAAGGTGGCCCCCCTCGGGGGGCAGCGAGCTACACGCAGTGAGCGAGCGTGGGGGCACCATGGTGTCGGCGATGCACAACTCGCCGCCCTCGTACTCGTGCGGTTCGGCCAGGAAGACGGTGCAGGAGACGTCGGTGCGCACGCGCTGGCCGCTGTCGGGCAGCGCGCGGATGGCGTTGTCGATGTGCTTGCCGTAGTGGTTGGTGTCGCCGCCGTAGCGGTTGATGCGTGGCGTGAAGACCTTCTTGGGCAGGGCGGCCGAGAAGAACTGCGGGCTGCGGTCCAGACCACGCAGCACCATGGCACGGATCTGGCGCGCCGCCTCGCAGTCGTGCGGCAGCTGTTCGTTGTTCTTCACCTGCGCGGCCTGCGTCCCGGCGCTGTGCCTGCCGTCGGTCCAGGGCGCGTCGGCCAGCAGCGCGCGGGCGCGCTGGAGCTCGTCGGCGTTCAGGATGTCGGGGATGTGCAGCAGCATGGCAGTCGCAGGTCAGGGGGATCTCAGAGCTTGGCGGACAGGGTCAGTTGCACCATGCGGCCGGCACCGGGGATGTAGTGGCCGTCGTACAGCTGGTCGGCATACAGGCGGTCGGTGACGTTGCTGATGTTGCCTTTCAGGCTGTAGCGTTCGCTGAATCTGTATTCGGCCATCAGGTCCAGCGTGGCATAGGCCGGTACTTTCCAGCCCGGGTTGCGCAGCGGCGTCTGTTCGCCGCGGAAGTTCACGCCGGCCCCCAGGCGCAGGGGCTGGGTGATCTGGTAGGTGTTCCACAGCGTGCCGGAGTAGATGGGCGTGAGCGAGGGACGCTGGCCCTGGCCCTCGGCGCCCTGGGCGCCCACGTCGATCATGGCGTCGGGCAGCCACATGAAGGAGCCGAAGACCTCCCACTTCGGCACGGGCCGGCCCGTCACGTCGGCCTCCAGGCCGGAGACGTGGCGACGCCCGGAAAGGACCGCGATATTGAGCAGCGGGTCGGTGTTGCGCTCGTTGAACTTGACGGTGTGGAAGGCCGCCAGGCGCGTGGTGTAGCGCTTGTCGGACGAGTCCAGCTTGGCGCCGAGCTCGAGGTTGTAGCTCTGCTCGGGTGCCGTGTCCACATTCTGTGCGCTCAGCGAGTAGGTGTCGCCTGAGGTGTTGAAGGACGAGCCGGCGGAGACATGGTAGGAGTCCAGCGCATTGGGCTGGAACAGGGCGCCCAGGCGCTGGCTCCAGCCGGCCACGGTCATCTGGTAGTTCGTGGCGGTTTCCGGGCCCGCGGCATTGGTGGGGATGGCGTAGGTGACATAGTTGCCGATCATGTGGTCGTAACGCAGGCCGCCCAGCAGCTTCCACTTCGGCGCGACCTGGACCAGGTCCTGCACATAGGCACCCCAGCCCACGGAGTCGTACTGGTTGTTGATGCGCAGCACGCGCGAGGCCTCGTTGACCGTGGCGCCGTCATCCGGCGAGCCGGCCGTGGTGGTGGGCTTGGTCAGCGTGACGCCACCCTGCGTGGCCGAGCGGGCCGCGTAGACGGTCTTGGTGTCCATGACCGTGTCGACGCCGGTGAGCAGTTCATGCTTGAAGCCCAGGGCTTCGAACTTGGTGCTGTAGTCGCTCTGGGCCACGACGTTGTTCAGGTCCTGGATCTTGTTCTGGGTGCCGCGCGTGAGCACGGTGCTGTCGTTGAAGGTGTTGAGGTCTGGTGTCACACCACCCGGCTGCAGGCCGGCTGCCGCAAACCGAACGGTGCTGGCGCGCTGGTCGCGCGTGTAGACGCCGCGTCGCACCTGGGTCTTGAGTTCGGAGCCGTCATCGTAGCGGTGCAGGTGCGACAAGGTCAGGCTGTTGGCCGTGCCCTTGTTGTAGTCGCTGGCCGCGCCGTAGTAGCTGTTCGGATTGACCGGCAGCGTGGTCGTTTCGGAGGCGGGGGCACCGGCATAAGGGCGTATCCACGGCATGCCGTAGTTGATGCCGTTGTTGTTGACCAGGTTGTACAGGCTCACCGAGTATTCGTTGCGCTCGCCGATGCCCCAGCGATAGGTGCCGGCCACACCGTATTTGTCGATGCTGCTGCCTGCGCCGTTGTTGTCGGCCTTGGTGTCCATCACGTTCAGGCGCAGTGCCGCACTGTCGTCGGTCTTGAGGTTGAAGTCGCCTACCACGCGGCGGTAGTTGTAGCTGCCCACCGTGACGTCGACCTGGTGTTCGTCGATCAAGCGCGGCACCTTGCTGACCTGGTTGACGGCGCCGCCCGTGGAGCCGCGGCCGAACAGCATGGAGGCCGAGCCGCGCAGCAGTTCCAGGCGGTCCAGATGGAAGGTGTCGCGGTCGTAGAAGGCCGGGTCGCGCATGCCGTCGATGTAGATATCGCCCGTGGTGGCCAGGGAAAAACCGCGCAGGCGGATGTCTTCCTCGCCACCTTCTGCGGCCTGGAAGCTGATGCCGGCGGTGTTCTTCAGGGCTTCCTTCAGGGTGTCGAGGTTGCGGTCGTCGATGAGCTTTTCGGTCACCACCGTCACCGACTGCGGGATGTCGCGCAGCTGCTGCCGGCCCTTGCCGATGCCGGTCTCGGTGGCGCGGTAGGCGTCCTTGCCCTCCGGTGCTTCGGCCTGTTCCTTGACGACCACGGTACCCAGGGTCTTGCTGCCATCGGTCTCGGCCGTCTGGGCCAGCGCGCTCATGGAGCCTGCCAGCAGCATGGCGCCCAGCGGCAGCAGTGCGGACGATGCCAGGGGCAGGGACGGGGTGGCCCGCGGTTCGTGGGCGGGGAGGGTTTTCTTGAGGTGGTGTGGCCGTGAGGTCATGGTGGTAGCGCCGGTGGGTTGAAGAAGCGATGGCTGGCTACAACCGTCCCTGGCCCTGGGGGCCGGTGGCGTGGCTTGCTACACAAGATTTACGGAAGTATACACAAATACAAATCATTCGCATTACGTTTATTGCGGTTGACGTAAAAAAACCGGCCGGGCAGGGATGCCGGCCGGTTGTCGGGACGGGAAGGCCCTAGTACTGCGCCCCAGAAGTATCGAAACATGAAAGCGCGCCTTCGCGCGCAGGGCCGCGTTGCAAATCCTCGCCATAGCGAACGCTATGGCTGTGGTTTGCGCCTGGCCCTGCCCACGAATCCATCGCTTTCATCATGTTCCTCTACCTCTGGGTTGCAGCACTAGTAGCTCAGCCGCTCGGGCCGGATCTCCTGCAGGATGGTGGTGGCGATCTCTTCGATCGACTTGGTGGTGGTCGAGAGCCAGCGGATGCCGGCGCGCCGCATCATGGACTCGGCGGCGGACACTTCCATGCGACAGTTCTCCAGCGAGGCGTATTTGGAGTTGGGGCGCCGCTCATTACGGATCTCGCTCAGCCGATCGGGGTTGATGGTCAGGCCGAAGATCTTGGCCTTGTGGGGCACCAGGGCCGGGGGCAGGTGCTGGCGCTCGAAGTCTTCCGGGATCAGCGGGTAGTTGGAGGCCTTCAGCCCGTACTGCATGGCCAGATACAGCGAGGTCGGCGTCTTGCCGCTACGGCTCACGCCGACCAGGATCACGTCCGAGCTGGCCAGGTCGCGGTTGGACTGGCCGTCGTCGTGCGCGAGCGAGAAGTTGATGGCCTCGATGCGGTCGTGGTACGCCTGGCTCTTGCTGACGTCGCTGAAGCGGCCGATGCGGTGGTGGGACTTGATGCCCAGTTCTTCCTCCAGCGGGTTCACGAAGGTGCCGAACATGTCCAGCAACATGCCCTTGCAGCCCTCGTTGATGATCTGGTGCACCTCTTCGTTGGCCAGGGTGGTGAAGACGATGGGCTTTTTACCTTCCACCTCGCCGGTGTGATTGATCTGGCGCACCGCCTGGTGCGCCTTGTCCACGGTGTCGATGAAGGGCAGGCGCACGTGGTGCAGGTCGACCTCGAACTGGGCCAGGATGGCATTGCCGAAGGTTTCGGCCGTGATGCCGGTGCCATCTGAAATGAAAAAGACGGTGCGGTTGGGCATGGCGGTGGACGCTGGTGTATGAAAATTGTTATCGAGTTACATGCAAAAACAGCATGGTTTACCCCGGGTGGGAATAAAATTGCGGATTCACCCATAGATTCTTCCATGCAACGCAACGCCCGACCAGAAAAAGAGCAAAGGCTGGCCGTTGGCATGGGCGCAGGCGGCATCGCGCCGGCTTGTGCACCCCGGTTTTTAAACTCTGGAGCTTTCCCATGTCTGCACTTTTCAGCCCGACCGCCCTGGTCGTACCGTTTGAAAACCTGAGGATGACCGACGTCGAGGCGGTAGGCGGCAAGAACGCCAGCCTCGGCGAAATGATCTCGCAACTGCCCCAGGGCGTGCGCGTGCCCACGGGCTTTGCCACCACGGCCCACGCCTTCCGCGAGTTCCTGAAGCACGGCGGCCTGGCCGAGCGCATCAACGCCAAGCTCGACGCCCTGGACACCGAGGACGTGCGTGCACTGGCCACCGTGGGCGCCGAGATCCGCGCCATGGTCGAGGCCCAGCCTTTCCCGGCCGACCTTGAAAAGGCCATCCGCGAGGACTTTGCCAAGCTGTCCGCCGGCAACCCCCAGGCCACGTTTGCCGTGCGCTCCTCGGCCACCGCCGAAGACCTGCCCGACGCGTCCTTTGCGGGCCAGCAGGAAACCTTCCTGAACGTGCACGGCATCGAGGAAGTGCTGCACAAGATGAAGGAGGTCTTCGCCTCCCTCTACAACGACCGCGCCATCAGCTACCGCGTGCACAAGGGCTTTGCCCACGCCGACGTGGCCCTGTCGGCCGGCGTGCAGCGCATGGTGCGCTCCGACCTGGGCGCTGCCGGCGTGATGTTCACCATCGACACCGAGTCCGGCTTCGAGGACGTGGTCTTCATCACCTCCAGCTACGGCCTGGGCGAGACAGTGGTGCAGGGCGCCGTGAACCCCGACGAGTTCTATGTGCACAAGCCCATGCTCCAGGCCGGCAAAAAAGCCGTGGTGCGCCGCAACCTTGGCTCCAAGCTGATCCAGATGGTCTTCTCCACCCCCGAGGAGAAGAAGGCCGGTGGCAAGCTGGTCAAGACCATCGACGTGCCCACCGAGCAGCGCAACCGCTATTCCCTGACCGATGCCGACGTCGAGCAGCTGGCCAAATACGCCCTGGTGATCGAGCAGCACTACGGCCGCCCGATGGACATCGAATGGGGCAAGGACGGTACCGACGGCCTGCTCTACATCCTGCAGGCCCGCCCCGAGACCGTGAAGAGCCAGGCGGCCGGCACCGCCGAGATGCGCTACAAGCTCAAGGGCCAGAGCGCCGTGCTGGCCGAGGGCCGTGCCATCGGCCAGAAGATCGGTACCGGCCCCGTGCGCCTGGTGCACAACATCAGCGAGATGGACAAGGTCCAGCCCGGTGACGTGCTGGTCACCGACATGACCGATCCGAACTGGGAGCCGGTGATGAAGCGCGCCAGCGCCATCGTGACCAACCGCGGCGGGCGCACCTGCCATGCGGCCATCATCGCGCGCGAACTGGGCATCCCTGCCGTGGTGGGTTGCGGTGACGCCACCGAGCGCCTCAAGGACGGCACCCTGGTGACCGTGAGCTGCTCCGAGGGGGACACCGGCCACATCTACGACGGCCTGCTCGAGATGGAAGTGACCGAAGTCCAGCGCGGCACCATGCCCGAGATCGACGTCAAGATCACGATGAACATCGGCAACCCGCAGCTGGCCTTCGACTTTGCCCAGCTGCCCAACCATGGCGTGGGCCTGGCGCGCCTGGAGTTCATCATCAACAACAACATCGGCGTGCACCCCAAGGCCATCCTCGACTACCCGAACATCGACGCCGACCTGAAGAAGGCCGTCGAGTCCGTGGCCCGCGGCCATGCCTCGCCGCGCGCCTTCTACGTCGACAAGGTGGCCGAGGGCGTGGCCACCATCGCCGCGGCCTTCTGGCCCAAGCCGGTCATCGTGCGCCTGTCGGACTTCAAGAGCAATGAGTACCGCAAGCTCATCGGCGGCAGCCGCTACGAGCCCGAGGAAGAGAACCCCATGCTGGGTTTCCGCGGCGCGGCGCGCTATCTTTCCGCTGATTTCGCCGAGTCCTTCGCCATGGAGTGCGAAGCGATGAAGCGTGTGCGCGAGGAGATGGGCCTGAGCAACGTCGAGCTCATGGTGCCCTTTGTGCGCACCCTGGGCCAGGCCAAGAAGGTGATCGACCTGCTGGGCAAGCATGGCTTGAAGCGTGGCGAGAACGGCCTGAAGATCATCATGATGTGCGAGGTGCCGAGCAACGCCATCCTGGCCGACGAGTTCCTCGAATTCTTCGACGGCTTCTCCATCGGCTCCAACGACCTGACCCAGCTCACCCTGGGCCTGGACCGCGACTCCGGCATGGAGTTGCTGGCGGCCGATTTCGACGAACGCGACCCGGCCGTGGAAGCCATGGTGGCGCGCGCCATCACGGCCTGCCGCAAGCAGAACAAGTACGTCGGCATCTGCGGCCAGGGCCCCAGCGACCACCCGGACTTCGCCAGGTGGCTGGTCGATCAGGGCATCACCTCGCTCTCGCTGAACCCCGATTCGGTGGTCGAGACCTGGCAGAAGCTGGCGAAATAAGGCCGGCGCCCCTCGCGGCGATTCATAAGGTAAGGACCTGAAAACGGGCCGCTCCCACGGGGCGGCCCGTTTTTTCATGCGGTTTCGGGTAAACCCTGTCAGGGATTGACCGCAGAAAGTCAGCCTCAGGTCAGTCCTGTAAGAAGGGCGTAAGCGTGAAGCCAACAATGCCCTGAACCGCATTGATAGGTTCCCATGCTAGCTGTCGCGTCCACCATCAAACTGATTGCTGAAATCGCCCTCCTGGCCCTGCTGGGCCAGTGGCTGCTGGGCCTGCTGGCCGGCGCCAGGAAAGAGCAGAACCTGTTCTATCAAATCCTGCAGATCATGACCCGGCCCTTCGTGAGCGTGGCGCGCCTGCTGACGCCCAAGCTGGTGCTGGACCGCCACGTGCCCCTGGTGGCCTTCCTGCTGCTGCTCTTCATCTGGCTGGGGGCCACGATCTACAAGATTCAGACCTGCCTGCAGATCGGCGTGGAGTTGTGCAAATGAACACCACCCTGAATTACCTCGCCCTCAAGCTGCAGGCCATCGTGCTGCTGGTGTTCAACCAGAAGGTGCCGGCGCTCGATCGTTTCGAGCAGATGCTGGTGCTGCGCCCCGATGACTTCTACGCCCTGGCCAGCCGGGCCCACGTGCTGGCCCAGCTGGGCGAGAAGGCCCAGGCCCTGGCTGCGCAGGAACAACTCGTGGCACGCCATGCGGACAACCTGGCGGCCTGGTTCAACCTGGGTTACATGCTCGAGGAAGCCGGCCAGCATGCGCGTGCCGAAGTCGCCTTTCGCCGTGTCATCGAACTCGATCCCAAGATGGACCGCGCCTGGTATGGCCTGGCCCTGGTCCTGATCCAGGTGCGTCGCTTCGACGAAGCCGTCGCGGCCCTCAAGACCAATACAGAACTGCAGCCCATGAGCCCGTTCGGCTGGTACCAGCTGGCCCGGGTTCATGTTGACAGGCACGAGCCCGACGAGGCGGTGAAGATCATTCGCCATCTCAAGGGTTTCGAGCCGAAAGTGGCCGCCCAGCTGGAACGCGAGACCGGGTTGCGAGCCAACCCGGCTACGCAGACCAGCTGAGCGGGTACTTGATGGCCCCGGTGCAAGCCGCGGCCAGATAACGATAAGCCGCGATCCGGCCTGCAGGCCACGACGTGAGACACGTGGTGATCGCGAAATGCCCGAGAGGGTGACTTTGTTGGAGGTAGGTAAACATGCAGTTGACCGAAAGCCACCGCCAGTATTGGCGTAAGAACCTCAATATCACCGGCATCCTGCTGGCGATCTGGTTCGTCGTGACCTTTGTCGTGAGTTATTTCGCCCGCGACCTGAATTTCAACTTCTTCGGCTGGCCGTTCAGTTTCTGGATGGGCGCGCAGGGGTCGCTGATCATCTATGTGCTGATCATCGGCTACTACGCCCGTTACATGAACAAACTGGACATCGAGCACGATGTTCATGAAGGGGAGGAATAATCATGGCTGGAATGTTTGGTTCTGACGCCGGCGGCCCGACGGGGGCGGCCGCCAACAAGGCGTTCAAGCAAAACCTGAACAAGGTTTACAAGTGGTATACCGGTGGTTTCCTGATCTTCGTGGTGGCCCTGGCCATCCTCGAGCAGATGGGCCTGCCGCGCAGCTGGATCGGCTTCATCTTCCTGCTCGCCACCATCGGCCTGTATGCCGGCATCGGCATCATGAGCCGCACCACCGACGCCGCGGAATACTACGTGGCCGGTCGTCGTGTGCCTGCGGTGTACAACGGCATGGCCACGGGCGCGGACTGGATGTCGGCGGCCTCCTTCATCGGTATGGCGGGTACCCTGTACCTGACCGGCTATGCGGGCCTGGCCTTCATCATGGGCTGGACCGGTGGCTACTGCCTGGTGGCCCTGTTCCTGGCGCCCTATATGCGCAAGTTCGGCCAGTTCACCATCCCTGACTTCCTGGGCGAGCGCTATGGCGGCAACCTGCCGCGCTTCCTCGGCATCCTGGCCGCCATCCTCTGTTCCTTCACCTACGTGGTGGCGCAGATCTACGGCGTGGGCCTGATCACCGCCCGCCTGACCGGTGTGGCGTTCGAGATCGGGATTTTCCTGGGCCTCGGCGGTATCCTGGTGTGTTCCTTCCTCGGCGGCATGCGCGCCGTGACCTGGACCCAGGTGGCGCAGTACATCATCCTGATCGTGGCCTACATGATCCCGGTGGTGTGGATGTCCGTGAAGCAGACCAACGTGCCGATCCCGCAGGCTGTTTACGGCTACCAGCTCGAGAAGGTCACAGCCCAGGAAAAGCGCCTGAGCAACGACCCCAAGGAACTGGAAGTGCGCGAGATCTTCAAGCAGCGCTCCGCGACCCTGGCCGAGAAGCTCAAGGATCCCGCTGCGGCGCTGGCCGCCGACAAGGCCGCTGCTGCGCAGAAAGTGGCTGAACTGAAGGCCGCCAATGCCTCCGGGGCCGACATCACGGCTGCCGAGAAGGCCCTGGCTGCCCTGCCCAAGGACGCCGATGCTGCCAAGAAGGCCTGGACGGCTGCGAAGGCTGGTGCGGACGCCAAGTCCAGGCCGCTGAACAACATGCCGCCCCACGCGGCCCAGTTCTCGGGAGACCCCAATGGTGATGCCGCGGCACAGAAGGCTTACGACGTTTCGCGCCGTAACTTCCTGGCGCTGATCTTCTGCCTGATGGTGGGGACGGCCGCGCTGCCGCACATCCTGATGCGCTACTACACCGTGCCCAGCGTGCGCGAAGCCCGTGAGTCGGTGACCTGGTCGCTGTTCTTCATCTTCCTGCTGTACTTCACGGCGCCGGCCCTGGCCGTGCTGGTGAAGTTCGAGGTGTTCACGGTGCTGATCGGCACGCCGTTTGACCAGTTGCCGTTCTGGATCGCGGAATGGAACAAGGTCGACCCGTCCCTGCTGTCGGTGACTGACATCAACAAGGACGGCATCCTGCAGCTCAACGAGATGAGCATCGGCGGCGACATCATCGTGCTGGCGGCTCCCGCCATCGGTGGTCTGCCCTATGTGATCTCCGGCCTGGTGGCTGCCGGTGGCCTGGCCGCGGCGCTGTCGACTGCCGACGGCCTGCTGCTGACCATCGCCAACGCGCTGTCGCACGACCTGTACTACAAGATGATCGATCCGAACGCTTCCACCGCCCGCCGCGTGACCATCTCCAAGGTCCTGCTGCTGGTTGTGGCCCTGTGTGCCGCCTACGTGGCGGCGCAGAAGCCGGCCGACATCCTGTTCCTGGTCTCCGCAGCGTTCTCGTTCGCGGCGGCGGCGTTCTTCCCGGTGCTGGTCCTGGGCATCTTCTGGAAGCGCGCCAGCAACATCGGGGCCTCGCTGGGCATGATCGCCGGCCTGGGCACGACCTTCTACTACATGGTCACGACCCAGCCCTGGCTGCGCGGCGTCTTCGGTGTCACCTCGCCGGTTCAGCTCTGGTGGGACATCCAGCCGATCTCGGCCGGTCTGTTCGGTGTTCCGGTGGGTTTTGCCGTGATCATCCTGGTCAGCCTGGTGACGCCGGCCCCGAGCCAGAAGGTTCAGGAACTGGTCGACCACGTCCGCTACCCGAACCTGGGTGGCAGCAAGGCTTGATGACAACCTGACCCACGTCAGGACTTGAAGCCCGGCAACGCAGGTTGCCGGGCTTTTTTCATGGTGTTTACGCTAAGCTCTAAGCTGGCTTGTGAGGAGACAGCCACCCATGGCAGCACCCAACATGACGACTCCGGCGAGTTCCGGCGCCACCACTTCAGTGGCCGCCCAGGTACCTTCGGGCAGCCTGCTTGCGAACCTGCGTCAGGAACTGGCACGCTACACGCCGTTTTCGCAGATGGCTGCGCCGGAACTTGATTTTTTCCTGGCCCATGCCGAGCAGCTCTACTTCGCGCCCGGCGAGACGCTGATCGAGCCCGCCAGCGGCGAGGTCACCCAACTCTTTTTCATACGCCAGGGGGCGGTCACCGGCAAGCGTGGCCTGGCCGATCTCTCGGGCGGCGCCTTCCAGTTCGAGGCCGGGGACCTGTTCCCGATCAGCGCGGCGATCGCCAAGCGCGCCGTGACGGCCAGCTACGAGGCCACGGCCGATACCTTTGTGCTTGCGCTTCCCGCCGATGCCATGCAGGCGCTGGCGCTCAAGAGTGTGCCCTTCGCTGATTTCCTCAACCGGCGCGTGCTCAAGTTTCTCGAACTTTCGCGCCAGGCCCTGCAGGTGGCCTACTCCTCGCGCACCCTGGCCGAGCAGTCCCTGGAGACGCGTCTGGGCGATTTGACGCCGCGTACGCCCGTCACCTGCCGGCCCCATACGCCGCTGCGCGAGGCGCTGACCGAGATGCACCAGCGCCGCATCGGCTCCATGCTCGTGACCAGCGAGCGCGGCGAGCCGCTGGGCATCCTCTCGCGTGACGACATACTGGGGCGGGTGACGCTGCAGGAGGTGCCGCTGGAGACGCCGATCGGCGATGTCATGGCGCAGCCGGTGCACCATCTGACGCAAGAACACACGGCCGAAGACGCGGCCCTGCTGATGAGCCGTCACACCATCCGCCATGTGCCCATCACACGTGACGGCGTGGTGGTGGGCATCGTTTCGGAGCGGGATCTATTTGCCATGCAGCGCCTGAGCCTCAAGCACGTCAGCACCTCGATCCG
Organism: Hylemonella sp. GW821-FHT12C09; assembly: GCF_058807395.1. NCBI lineage: Bacteria > Pseudomonadati > Pseudomonadota > Betaproteobacteria > Burkholderiales > Comamonadaceae > Hylemonella > Hylemonella sp. GW821-FHT12C09. The sequence goes on from NZ_JBXAQQ010000005.1 coordinate 175,976, forward strand.
CGGTGCCGCCGATGTGGACACGCTCAAGCTGGTGGCGCAGGACATCCGTCGCTTTGCGCGCAGCCTGCTGAGCCAGGGCGTGCAGGCGCGCCAGCTCACGGCCCTCATCAGTCACCTCAACGATGTGCTGACCGAACGCCTGCTGGAGCTCAAGGCGGCGCAGCACGGTGTCGAACTGGGTCGCCTGTGCTGGCTGGCGCTGGGTTCAGAGGGGCGCAGCGAGCAGACCATCGCCACCGACCAGGACAACGCCCTGATCCTCCCCGACGACAGCACGCCCGCGCAGCGCCAGCAGGCGCTGGCCTTTGCGCGCGATGTCAACCAGGCGCTGGACGCGTGCGGCTATCCGCTGTGCAAGGGCGGCATCATGGCCGGCAACCCGGAATGCTGCCTGACGCTGCGCGAGTGGCGCGAGCGTTTTTCGCACTGGATCGAACACGGCGCCCCGCAGGACCTGCTCAATGCCAGCATCTATTTCGACTTCCGGCCGCTGGCGGGCGACGTCACGCTGGCCCAGACCCTGCGATCGGAAGTCGACCGGTCGGCACAGCTGGTGCCGCGCTTCCTCAAGCAGATGGCGCTCAACGCGCTCACACGCACGCCGCCCCTGAGCTGGGTGGGCGGCCTCGCAGCCGACGATCAGGGCCTGATCGACCTGAAGCTGCAGGGCACGGCCCTGTTCGTCGATGCAGCGCGCCTCTATGGCCTGGCCCAGGGGCTGGCGGCCACTGCCACGCGCGAACGACTGGAGGCCGTGGGGCCGGTGCTGGGTGTGGAGGCCGCGGAGTACGAGGCCTGGGTGCGCGGATTCGAGTTCCTGCAGATGTTGCGCCTGCAGATCCAGCTGGAGGGCACGGCCACGGGCGACCAGCCCAACCACATCCGGGTCGACAGCCTCAACGACATCGACCGGCGCATCCTGAAGGAAGCCTTCCGTGTGGCGCGCACCCTGCAGCAGCGCATCCAGCTGGACTACGAGCGATGAGCCTGCTGGACTGGCTGCCTGGAGCGCGGGCCCGTACCCCGGTGAACGAGGAGCGCTGGGTCATGCTGGACGTGGAAACCAGCGGGCTGGATCCGCACCACGATCGCCTGCTGGCCATCGCCGCCATCGCCCTGCGCGTGGATTGGGGGCGCCGTCGCCTGAGCGTGGACCTGGGCGACAGCTTCGAGGTGGTGCTGCGCCAGGAGCAGGTCACGGCCGCCAAGGACAACATCCTGCTGCATGGCATCGGCGTGCAGCGCCAGCGCGAAGGCATGGCCCCCGGGGCGGCCCTGGAAGCCTTTGCCGGTTTTGTCGGGCAGTCGCCCCTGCTGGCCTTCCATGCGGCCTTCGATGAGGCCATGATCACGCGTCACATGCGCCTGTACCTGGCGCGCACGCTGCCCAACCCCTGGGTGGACATCGAGCACCTGTGCGCCGTCACGCACGAAAAGGTACGGGCCCGTTCCCTGGACGAGTGGATGCGGCACTTCGGCATCGAGTGCGCGGTGCGCCACCAGGCCGCTGCCGACACCCTGGCTGAATGCGAGCTGCTGCTGCGCGTCTGGCCGCGCGTGGCGGCCCAGTGTGCCGACTGGCGCGGGGTGCAGCGCCTGGCCCGCCAGCAGGGCTGGATTGCCCGCGCCTGACGGCCATCCCAAGGCCAGCTGGCCACGGTGGCCTGGTTGGGCTATAATGCTCGGTTCCCACCTTGCCGTACCCCAGTAGACGCCGGGGATGGCTTCCATCCACAAGGAGTATCAATGCGTCATTACGAAATCGTCCTCATGATCCATCCGGATCAGAGCGAGCAGGTCCCCGCCATGCTCGAGCGTTACAAGGGCATGATCACCACCGGCGGCGGCAAGATCCACCGCGTTGAAGACTGGGGCCGTCGCCAGATGGTCTACATGATCAACAAGCTGGCCAAGGCCCACTACCTGTGCCTGAACATCGAAGCCGACCAGGCTGTGATGGCTGAACTGGAGCATGCCTTCAAGTTCAACGACGCCGTGCTGCGTCACCTGACGGTTCTGAAGAAGAAGGCCGAGACCGGTCCTTCTTCCATGATGAAGACCGTCGAGCGTGAAGACGCCCGCAAGGCCCAGCAGGCTGAATTCCAGGCCTGATCGTTAGCGAGGAGTGAACCCCGGCGCCAACCAGCTGGACCTGAATGCTTCGATCGCAGAGCTCAACGCCATGCGATACACGCCGGCCGGAGTGCCGGCCCTGGATCTGAGGCTCGAACACGAGTCGCTGCGCCAGGAAGCAGGACAGGAACGGCAGGTGAAGGCGAGCGTCAAGGCAGTCGCCTTTGGCGCGCTGGCTGAACGGCTTGCCAAGCAGGCGGTCGGCAGCAACTGGAGGTTCCAAGGCTTTGTCGCCACTCCCCGCAACGGCAAGAACCTGGTATTTCACATCCAAGATTTCAGTCAAGATTAAACAGGAGGCCCCATGGCCACGTTCAAGAAATTCAACAAAGACAAGCGCCCCAAGCGCAACACCCAGTCGCTGCTGTTCAAGCGCAAGCGTTTCTGCCGCTTCACCGTCGCTGGCGTCGAGGAAATCGACTACAAGGACATCGACACGCTGCGTGATTTCGTCGCCGAAAACGGCAAGATCATCCCGGCTCGCCTGACCGGCACCCGCGCCATCTACCAGCGCCAGCTCAACACCGCTATCAAGCGCGCTCGCTTCCTGGCGATGCTGCCGTACAGCGACCAGCACCGCATCTAAGGAAGAACAGACCATGCAAATCATTCTGCTCGACAAGGTCGTGAACCTGGGTAACCTCGGCGAAATCGTCAAGGTGAAAGACGGCTACGCCCGCAACTTCCTGATCCCCTCCGGCCGCGCCCGTCGCGCCACCGAAGCGGCCAAGAAGGACTTCGAAATCCGCCGCGCCGAACTGGAAAAGGCAGCCGCCGCCAAGCTGGCCGAATCCCAGGCCCTGGGCGAGAAGCTGGCCGGCACCACCCTCAAGCTGACCCAGAAGGCCGGCGTGGACGGTCGCCTGTTCGGCTCCGTCACCAACTTCGACATCGCCGAAGAACTGGTCAAGACCGGTTACAAGGTGAGCAAGGCCCAGGTGCGCATGCCCAACGGCCCGATCAAGATGGTCGGCGACAGCACGGTCAGCGTGGCCCTGCACACCGACGTGGTCGTCGAGATCACCATCTCCGTGTACGGCGAAACCGCCTGACCCGGCTGATCTCCTGAAAAGCCGCCGGGCTCTGGGCCTGGCGGCTTTTTTCATGGCCGATCAAGTTGTACTTGCAAGTCCACAGCCTGCCCACAGTTATTCAATGGGTTGTCCACAGCATTTCACTCGACGCTGGGCGCGCTGCGTCGTAGGATAGAAAACCACAAGGAACACCACTGAATGTCAGCCGTATTGACCGCCGTAGACGACAACTACGGCCCGGACCGCCAGATCGCGCAACTGCGTGTCCCGCCGCACTCCATCGAGGCCGAGTCCAGCGTGCTGGGGGGGCTGTTGCTGGACAACGCCGCCTGGGACCGCGTCAACGACCTGCTGGGCGAGGGTGACTTCTACCGTTACGAGCACCGGCTGATCTACGGCGCCATCGGCCAGCTGATCAACGGCAGTCGCCCGGCCGACGTGATCACCGTCTTCGAGCAGCTGCAAAGCCAGGGCAAGGCCGAGGAAACCGGCGGCCTGGCCTACCTGAACGCCTTGGCGCAGTACGTGCCCAGCGCCGGCAACATCCGCCGTTACGCCGAAATCGTGCGCGAGCGCGGCATCCTGCGCAAGCTGGTGGCGGCCAGCGACGAGATTGCCACCAACGCCTTCAACCCCCAGGGCCGGCCGGTGGCGACCATCCTGGACGAGTCCGAGCAGAAGATCTTCAACATCGGCGAGGAAGGCTCGCGCATGAAACGCGGCTTCCAGTCCATGGATACCCTGGTGGTGGACCTGCTGGACCGTGTGCAGGAGATGGCCGACAACCCCAACGACATCACGGGCGTGCCCACCGGCTTCTACGACCTGGACCGCATGACTTCCGGCCTGCAGCCGGGCGACATGATCGTGCTGGCCGCACGCCCCTCCATGGGCAAGACGGCCTTTGCCATCAACATCGCCGAGCACGTGGCGCTCAACGAGCAGCTGCCGGTGGCGGTGTTCTCCATGGAAATGGGTGCCGCCCAGCTGGCGGTGCGTATCGTGGGTTCCATCGGCCGCATCGACCAGGGCCATTTGCGTACCGGCAAGCTGACGGATGAAGAGTGGCCGCGCCTGACCGAGGCCATCGAGAAGCTGCGCACCATTTCCCTGCACATCGACGAGACCGCCGGCCTGACCGCCAGCGAACTGCGCGCCAACGCACGTCGCCTGGCGCGCCAGTGCGGCGGCAAGCTCGGCCTCATCGTGGTCGACTACCTGCAGCTCATGAGCGGCTCGTCGGGCAACGACGAGAACCGCGCCACCGAACTCGGCGAAATCTCGCGCGGCATGAAGATGCTGGCCAAGGAGCTGGGCTGCCCCCTGATCGCGCTCTCGCAGCTCAACCGCAGTGTGGAGACCCGCCCCGACAAGCGCCCCATGATGAGCGACCTGCGCGAGTCCGGCGCCATCGAGCAGGACGCGGACATCATCATGTTCATCTACCGCGACGAGTACTACACCAAGGAAGCCTGCAAGGAGCCGGGTGTGGCCGAGATCATCATCGCCAAGCAGCGTAACGGCCCGACCGGCGTGGTCAAGCTAACCTTCCTCAAGAACCTGACGCGCTTCGAAAACTTGGCCGTCGGCTACAGCAGCGGGGATTTTTGATCAGGCATTTGTTCCTTGTCAGAATTGTCCTGCATCATTATTACTTCCCATGATTCGTCAGAAAACTGAAGCAATTGCTCTTGCCCCGTTTATCGAGCTGACTAGACAATTTGGGCTGGATGACAAAACTAGAACTGGCCAAGGGAAAAATAACCGATTGCCCCTTGATAAGAAAAATGTGTACTTTCAGTTTGGTGACTTGCGAGTTGAACTTCCGGAGTACACAGTTGTCGTTGAAGTCGAGTCAGCTGGTGGCGTAACGAACCTAGCTAAGTATTGGGCGTATCTTGGGCGCACAGAAGTAAGAACGCCCATAAAACTTTTGCATGTGTTCTTGCAGAAGAGTGAAGATGATTACAGGTCACATCTCATTGTTTGGGATTTCCTCGCAGAGCAAATGAAACAAGCTCTTGGTCCACAATGGGAAGCTAAATGTGAAACATCACGTGGTACTTCGAAAGAACACCTTAATTCTGCCCTCGGTGTGTTTGAGGATTGGTTGAAGGATGGTGCGGGCGAGCCAAAGATCGCGGGTCATCGCCGGTGATTTGGGTGTTGTGGCCGGCGTGATCCGTGGTTGGTCTCACTCCAAGGGGCTAGAGCACCTCGCTTGCGAAGTCTGCCAGGCGTGAGCGTTCGCCGCGTGCCAGCGTGATGTGCCCGCCGTGCGGCCAGCCCTTGAACTTGTCGACCGCGAAAGTCAGGCCCGAGGAGCCTTCGGTCAGGTAGGGCGTGTCGATCTGGGCCAGGTTGCCCATGCAGATGATCTTGGTGCCCGGGCCGGCGCGCGTGATCAGCGTCTTCATCTGCTTCGGGGTCAGGTTCTGCGCCTCGTCGATGATGACGTACTTGTTGAGGAAGGTGCGCCCGCGCATGAAGTTCATGCTCTTGATCTTGATGCGGCTGCGGATCAGCTCGCTGGTGGCCGCGCGCCCCCATTCGCCGGCGCCGGTGTCGGTCTTGGACAGCACTTCGAGGTTGTCGTCCAGCGCGCCCATCCAGGGGCCCATCTTTTCCTCTTCCGTGCCGGGCAGGAAACCGATGTCCTCGCCCACGCTCACGGTGGCGCGGGTCACGATGATCTCGGTGTAGCGCCGGTCGTCCAGCACCTGGGTCAGGCCGGCGGCCAGGGCCATCAGGGTCTTGCCGGTGCCGGCCGTGCCGGTCAGGGTGACGAAGTCCACCTCCGGGTCCATGAGCAGGTTCATGGCGAAGTTCTGCTCACGATTGCGCGTGGCCACGCCCCAGACCGCATGCTTGAGGTGGGTGTAGTCCTTGAGCGTCTTGAGCACGGCGCTTTTGCCCCGGATCTCGGTCACACGTGCATAAAAGCTCGGCTCGCCCGGGGCCTCGAAGTAGACGAACTGGTTGATGTGCAGGTTGGGCACGATGGGCCCGGTGATGCGATAGAAGGTGTGCTGGCCCTGCTGCCAGCTCTCCACGCTCTGGCCTTCGGTGGTCCAGAAATCGGGTGGCAAGGCCAGCGAGCCGGAATAGAGCAGGTCGCCATCTTCCAGGGTCTTGTCGTTCTGGTAATCGTCGGTCGCCAGGCCCAGCGCGCGTGCCTTGACGCGCATATTGATGTCCTTGGACACCAGCACGACCTCGCGCGGGGCGTACTGCACGCGCAGCGCCTCCACCACGCCCAGGATCTGGTTGTCGGCCTTGCCCTGGGGCAGGCTGGTGGGCAGGGTGTAGTTGAGCGGTTGCGTCTGGAAGAAGAGCTTGCCGCCAGCCTCGCGGTGGCCGGTGCTGTCGAGCTTGAGGCCGGTGGTGATGTCGGCGCCCTGGGCGCCGGCCAGCGCATCCAGCGTGCGGCTGGTCTGGCGCGCGTTGCGTGCCACCTCGGTCATGCCCTTCTTGTGGCCGTCGAGTTCCTCCAGCACGATCATGGGCAGGAAGATGTCGTGTTCCTCGAAGCGGAACAGGCACATGGGGTCGTGCATCAGCACATTGGTGTCGAGCACGAACAGCTTGGCCGGACCGGTCGGGGCCGTCTTTTTCGAACGCGGCCGGTCCTGCTGCTTTTCCTGGGTGCCGGGGGCGGGGCGGGGTGGGGTGCGCCGGGTCTCGACCTGGATGGCCGGGCCCTGGGCGTCGCTTCCCAGGCTCGCGCCATGCTCGAACAGGTCGCGCGCCTGAACCTTGTTCAGGGATTCGGGGGCGTCGAAGGAGGCCGAGGTCTTGCGGCCGCTGCGTGGCTTGCCTCGGGCCGGGGCTTCGAAGGCTTCAGGAGTGAGGAGAGCAGCGCGCTTGGTGGGGGCGGGAGGCAGGGGCATGGGTGGTGGAGCTGGAGGAGAGTGGGGCGGTTGCCGTGCGGAAAACAAAAAAGCCGCCCGGTAAACCTGGGCGGCTTCGTTTGGCGTGAGCGGTTGCAAACCTCAACGGCATGAATTCATTATGCATGAGCCGTCTGAAAGTACATGCCCCTGTTGCTCAAAAGCATCAGGGCCGGTCAGGCTCAGGCGGTAGCAGCAGCAGCGGCCTTCTTGAGCGCCTTGACGGCCTTGAGGACTTCGTCCACGTGGCCGGGGACCTTGAGGCCGCGCCATTCCTGCTTGAGGATGCCATCGGCGCCGATCAGGAAGGTGCTTCGCTCGATGCCCTTGACCTTCTTGCCGTACATGATCTTGTTCTTGACCACGCCGAACATGTGGCACATCTTCTCTTCGGTGTCGGCGATCAGCTCGAAGGGCAGTTCGAGCTTGGACTTGAATTCGTCGTGCGACTTCATGTTGTCGCGCGAAACGCCAAATACCATGGCGCCGGCCTTGACGAAATCCTTGTACTTGTCGCGGAACTGCATGGCTTCGGTCGTGCAGCCCGGGGTGTTGTCCTTGGGATAGAAATACAGGACCAGGGTCTGACCGAGATGGGAGGTGTTGGAAACCCGGATGCCACTGGTGGCGTTGGCTTCGAATTCCGGAATCGGTTTGTTGACAACAATCGCCATATGACTCAAATCTTGTGTGACAGCAGCTGTCGGAGAAGGGTCGGAATGCTTGCCGTGACAGCGGGGCTCGAGGTCCGACTCAATCCCGAGATTTTACCCTGAAATCCACCTCCTGGTGCGGGCCAGGGCTAGGGAGTTTCCAGTAACAGCGCGGCCACCACGTGCCGGCCTTCGCCAGCGAGGATGTTGTAGGTGCGGCAGGCCGCTGCCGTGTCCATGGTCTCCAGCCCGATGCCCAGGGCCACCAGGGTCTGCAGCCATTCGGGGCGGGGGAAGCGCAGGCGTGCGCCGCTGCCAAAGAGCACCAGTTCCGGGCGCAGTTCGGCCAGTGTGGCGAAGTGCGTGCCCTGCAGGTCTTCGTAGCGGCGGCATTCCCAGACCTGACGTTCGCCGCGCGAACCGAGCACGAGGCTGGTGCTGAATTTTTCAGCATCCACGGCAATCCAGCCCGGACCGTAGCCGTTGATGGTCTGGACCGTGGGTTTATCAGGCTGGAGTTTCATAGGGAATGCTTTGCACTACTTTCGCCGCACGCGGCGTGGATTTTGCGGGATGAGCCGCAAGGCGCAAAACCCAAGGCAAGCCTGAACGGCTTGCCTGGTTTTGCAACGCCGCGGATCGCCCGCAAAACCACGCCCCTTCGGGTTCGAACCAAAACGGGCCCTTTGCCCACCAAACCCCTTGCGTGTGCTGTAGCACACGCTGCGTGGTATTGGCGGCCAAATCATCCCGTTTTGGACTCGAACGCGTATGGCGAAAGCAGTGCAGAGCATTCCCGGTGTGAACTGTGGTCAAATTATAGGTTTCGCCTCGTCTAAAGGCTGGCTGTTGCAGGCCATCCTGTGTATCCCGGAGGGACTTTGAAGACCATACGCAAATCGGAAAAGCTGGCCAACGTCTGCTACGACATCCGCGGCCCCATCATGGAGCGCGCCAAGCAGATGGAGGAGGAGGGCCACAGCATCATCAAGCTCAACATCGGCAACCTGGCCGTGTTCGGTTTTGATTCGCCTGAGGAAATCCGCCAGGACATGATCCGCAACCTGCCCAATGCGGCAGCCTACTCTGACAGCAAGGGCATCTTCGTCGCACGCAAGGCGGTGATGCAGTACACCCAGGAGCAGGGCATCAAGGGCGTTACGCTCGATGACATCTACCTGGGCAACGGCGCCAGCGAGCTCATTGTCATGGCCACCAATGGCCTGCTCAATGACGGCGACGAGATGTTGCTGCCCGCGCCTGACTATCCCCTGTGGACGGCGGCGGTCAGCCTCTCGGGCGGCACACCCGTGCACTACCAGTGCGACGAGGCCAATGGCTGGATGCCCAACCTGGCCGACATCCGTGCCAAGATCACGCCGCGCACCAAGGGCATCGTGGTCATCAACCCGAACAACCCGACCGGTGCCTTGTACTCCGACGAGCTGCTCAAAGGCATCGTCGAGATCGCCCGCGAGCACAACCTGGTCATCATGGCCGACGAGGTCTACGACAAGGTGCTCTACGATGGCGTCAAGCACACCGCCCTGGGCAGCCTGTCGGACGATGTGCTCACGCTGACCTTCAACTCGCTCTCCAAGAGCTATCGCTCCTGCGGCTACCGCGCCGGCTGGATGGTGGTCTCGGGCGACAAGAAGCCGGCCAAGGACTACATCGAGGGGCTGAACATGCTGTCCTCGATGCGCCTGTGTGCCAATGTGCCGGGACAGTCTGCCATCCAGACCGCGCTGGGCGGCTACCAGACCATCAACGACCTGGTGCACGAGGGTGGCCGCCTGCGCCGCCAGCGCGACATCGCGTACGAGCTGATCACCGCCATCCCGGGTGTTTCCTGTGTCAAGCCGCAGGCTGCCTTGTACATGTTCCCCCGGCTCGACCCCAAGGTCTATCCGATCGAGGACGACAAGCAGTTCATCCTGGAGCTGCTGGAGGAGACGCGTGTGCTGCTGGTGCAGGGTTCGGGCTTCAACTACCCGGACAACCAGCATTTCCGCATCGTTTTCCTGCCGCACGAGGACGATCTGCGCGAGGCCATCGGCCGTGTCGCCAAGTTCCTCGAGAGCTACCGCAAGCGCCAAGCGCACGCCTGAAATCTGCAAGAAGGCGCCAGTATGGCGCCATGGACTGAGTCAAAGATGAAAGCTATACAAGTAGGCCTGCTGGGCATCGGCACCGTCGGCTCGGGCACGTACAACGTGCTCCAGCGCAACCAGGAAGAGATCAAGCGCCGCGCCGGCCGCGGCATCGAGATCACCATGGTGGCCGACCTCGACGTCGCCCGTGCCCGGTCCCTCGTGGGGCCTGGCATCAAGGTGGTCAACGATGCGCGTGCCGTCATCGCCAACCCCGAGATCGATATCGTCGTCGAACTCATCGGCGGCTACGGCATTGCCAGGCAGCTGGTGCTCGAAGCTATCGCGGCGGGCAAGCATGTGGTCACGGCCAACAAGGCCCTGCTGGCCGTGCACGGCACCGAGATCTTCGCGGCGGCCTCGGCCAAGGGCGTGATGGTGGCTTTTGAAGCCGCGGTGGCCGGTGGCATTCCCATCATCAAGGCCCTGCGCGAAGGCCTCACCGCCAACCGCATCCAGTGGATCGCCGGCATCATCAACGGCACCACCAACTTCATCCTGTCCGAGATGCGCGACAAAGGGCTGGATTTCGACGTGGTGCTCAAGGAGGCGCAGCGCCTGGGTTACGCCGAAGCCGACCCCACCTTCGACATCGAGGGTGTGGACGCCGCACACAAGGCCACCATCCTGTGCTCCATCGCCTTTGGTGTTCCGGTGCAGTTCGACAAGGCCCATGTGGAAGGCATCACCAGGCTGGCCGCGCAGGACATCCGCTATGCGGAGCAGCTGGGTTATCGCATCAAGCTGCTGGGCATCACCAAGCGCACGGCCAAGGGCATCGAGCTGCGCGTGCACCCCAGCCTGGTGCCGAGCAAACGCCTGCTGGCCAATGTGGAAGGCGCCATGAACGCCGTGGTGGTCAACGGCGACGCAGTGGGCACCACGCTCTATTACGGCAAGGGCGCCGGCTCCGAGCCCACGGCCAGCGCCGTGATTGCCGATCTGGTGGACATCGCCCGCCTGCACACCGCCGACCCGCTCAACCGCGTGCCGCACCTGGCCTTCCAGCCCGACGCGATGAGCAATGTGCCGGTGCTGCCCATGAGCGAGGTGGTGACCAGTTATTACCTGCGCCTGCGCGTGGCCGACCAGGCCGGCGTGCTGGCCAAGGTCACCGGCATCCTGGCCGAGGCCGGCATCAGCATCGACGCCGTGCTGCAGCGCGAAGCCGACGAAGTGGGCGGAGAAGGTTCCACCCAGACCGACCTCATCATCCTCACGCACGACGCGCGTGAGGGCACCATGAACGATGCCCTGGCCAGGCTGCAGGCGCTGCCGACCGTGCTGGCGCCCATCGTTCGCATCCGCAAGGAAGAGCTGGCCGGATAAGACTATGAGCCCCCACGTTCACTTCGTTCTCTGCCCCCCGAGGGGGCGTTCATTGCCCTTCGGGCGGCCGGGCGAGCAATGAAATACCTCAGCACCCGGGGCGCACCGGAACGCAAGCGCTTCTGCGAAATCCTGCTCGAGGGCCTGGCGCCCGATGGCGGCCTCTATCTGCCTGAGTCCTACCCTCAGGTAGACGAGGCCACGCTCGCCCAATGGCGCGGCTTGCCTTATGCCGACCTGGCCTTCGAGATCCTCTCGCTCTACATCGACGACATCCCGGCCGCCGACCTGCGCGCCATCTGCCGCAAGACCTACACCGAGGCGGTGTTCGGTACCCGGGAGATCGTGCCGCTGAAGCCGCTGGAGAACGGTGTCCAGCTCGAAGCCCTGTCCAACGGCCCCACGCTGGCCTTCAAGGACATGGCCATGCAGCTGCTGGGTAACCTGTTCGAGTACGAACTGGCCCGCCGCGGCGAACAGCTCAACATCCTGGGTGCCACCAGCGGCGACACCGGCAGCGCGGCCGAGTACGCCATGCGCGGCAAGCAGGGCGTGCGTGTCTTCATGACCAGCCCGCACGGCCGCATGAGCCCCTTCCAGCAGGCGCAGATGTTCAGCCTGCAGGACGCCAACATCCACAACCTCGCCGTCAAGGGCGTGTTCGACGACTGCCAGGACATCGTCAAGGCCGTCTCCAACGACCTGGACTTCAAGCGCCAGTACAAGATCGGCACCGTCAACTCCATCAACTGGGCCCGTCTGGTGGCGCAGGTGGTGTACTACTTCGCCGGCTATTTCCAGGCAACGAAGAGCAACACCGAGCGCGTCAGCTTCACCGTGCCCTCGGGCAACTTCGGCAACGTCTGCGCCGGCCATGTGGCGCGCATGATGGGCCTGCCCATCGAGCGCCTCGTGGTCGCGACCAACGAGAACGACGTGCTCGACGAGTTCTTCCGCACCGGCGTCTACCGCGTGCGCGGCAGCGCCGATACGCACGAGACCTCCAGCCCGTCCATGGACATCTCCAAGGCCTCGAACTTCGAGCGCTTCGTGTTTGACCTGCTGGGGCGCGACGGCGCCAAGGTCAAGGCCCTGTTTGGCGAACAGCTCGGCAAGAGCGGCCGTTTCGACCTCAGCGCCGATCCGGCCTTCGCTTTGGCCCGCAGCCGGTATGGTTTTGTCAGCGGCAAGAGCACGCATGCCAACCGGCTCGCTACCATCCGTGACACCTGGGAGCGTTTCGGCATGATGATCGACACGCACACCGCCGACGGCGTCAAGGTCGCGCGCGAGCACTTGCAAGCAGGTGTGCCCATGATCGTGCTGGAGACGGCGCTGCCGATCAAGTTCGCGGCGACCATCGTCGAGGCGCTGGGGTGCGAGCCCGAGCGTCCGGCCAAGTTCGAAGGCATCGAAGCCTTGCCCAAGCGGGTGGCGGTGATCGCTGCCGACGTGCAGGTGGTCAAGGACTACATCGTGCAGCACTGCGCCTGAGTTGCCGTTTCGCTCCGGGGTCAATTTATGTGCTATCAAAAACATAGCTTTGGAGTGATCGTTTCATGAAAGTGGTGGGTTTCGCCGGTTACTCCGGCTCGGGCAAGACCACACTGGTCGAGCAGCTCATCCCCGCGCTCAAGCTGCGCGGCGTGCGCGTGTCCGTGGTCAAGCACGCCCACCACAAGTTCGACATCGACCACCCGGGCAAGGACAGCTGGCGGCACCGCGAGGCCGGGGCTTTCGAGGTGGTGATCGCCTCCAATCGCCGCCTCGCCCTGATGCGCGAGTTCGAGCAGCAGCACGAGCCCAAGGTGCACGAGCTGATCGCCGAGCTCTACGACGGCGTGGACTGGGTGCTGGTCGAAGGTTTCAAGAACAGCGACCTGCTCAAGGTCGAGGTCTGGCGCGCCGAGGTCGGCAAGCCGGTGCGTTACCCCGACGACGCCTTCATCGCCGCCGTTGCCACAGACGATGCCAGCCGGCTGCCGGTGCCCACGGGCCTGGACCTGCTGGACCTCAACGACCCCGACGCCGTTGCCGCTTGGCTGGTGGCCCATGGCGAGCGTTTCGAATACAGCCCCGAGGTCTACACCGCATGAATGCACCCCGTGCTCCGCTGAAGTCGCTGGATGAGGCGTGGGTTGCGCTGCTGGCGCAGGCTGCGCCGTTGGTGGGCACAGAGACGGTCAGCACCTTTGATGCCGACGGCCGCGTGCTCGCCCAGGACCTGGTTTCGGCCCTGCACGTGCCGCCGCAGGACAACAGCGCCATGGACGGTTATGCCCTGCGCTGTGCCGACGTGCCTGTTGCGGGCACCGTGCTGCAGGTCACGCAACGCATCCCGGCCGGCCACCATGGCCACGCCCTGGAGCCGCAAGCCGCCGCGCGCATCTTCACCGGCGCGCCGGTGCCGCCCGGGGCCGATGCCATCGTCATGCAGGAAGACTGCGAACCCGTGGGCGAGGGGGGCGTGCGCGTGAACACCATGCCCCGGAGCGGCCAGTGGATCCGCCGGGCCGGCGAAGACGTCACGCGCGGCGCCGTGGTGCTGGCGCGTGGCCAGCGCCTGGGCCCCGCTGCCCTGGGCATGGCCGCCGGCATCGGCCTGAGCCAGCTGCCCGTGGTGCGCCGCCCGCGCGTGGCCTTGTTCTCCACGGGCGACGAACTCGTCATGCCCGGCGAGCTGCCTCCTGAGAAGATGCCGCCGGGTGCCATCTACAACTCCAACCGATTCTTCCTGCGTGCGCTCTTGCTGCGCCTGGGCTGCGAGGTGACCGACTGCGGCATCGTGCCCGACCAGCGCGACGCCACATTGGCTGCGTTGCGCGATGCGGCAAAAGGCCACGACCTCGTGCTCACGAGCGGCGGCGTTTCCGTGGGCGAGGAAGACCACATCAAGCCCTCGGTGCAGCAGCTCGGCGAACTCGACCTTTGGCAGATCTCCATGAAGCCGGGCAAACCTTTCGCGTTTGGCTCGATTGCACGGCAATCGAGCCAGCCCGAGGCGCTGAATGTTGGCGCCCCCTCCCTAACCCTCCCCCGCCCGGCAGCGGAGGGGGCCGCGACTTCGAAGTGTTACTTCATGGGCCTGCCGGGCAACCCGGTCTCCAGCTACGTCACCTTCATGCTGCTGGTGCGGCCTTTCCTGCTGCGCCTGCAGGGTGTGGCCGATGTAGCGCCGGTGCGCATGGCCTTGCCGGCGCACTTCGACCTGCCGCGCGGTGACAAGCGCCGCGAGTTCCTGCGTGTGCGCCGCAACGCCGCTGGTGGCCTGGACCTGTTTCCCAACCAGAGTTCGGGCGTGCTGACCTCGGCCGCCTGGGGCGATGGCCTGGTCGACAACCCCGCGAACACGACGATCGCCCAAGGCGATACCGTCCAGTTCCTGGCCTTTGCAGAATTGATGGCATGAAAGTCAACGTCAAATACTTTGCTTCCATCCGCGAGAGCGTGGGCACGGGCAGCGAGCCGCTGCAGACGACAGCCGCTACGCTGGGCGCGCTGCGCGACGAGTTGATCGCCCGCGGCGGCGCCCATGCCCAGAGCCTGGCACGCGGCCGTGCCGTGCGCGTGGCACTCAACCAGGTCATGAGTGGCGAGGACGCCGCGCTGACCGAGGGCTGCGAAGTGGCCTTCTTCCCGCCGGTGACAGGGGGCTGATGCCATGACCGCCCGCGTCACGATCCAGTCTCAGGACTTCGACGTCGGTGCCGAGATCGCGGCCCTGCGCGCGCAGGACAAACGCGTGGGTGCGGTGTGCAGCTTCATCGGGACCGTGCGCGACCGCAACGACGGCCAGTCGGTGAGCACCATGGAGCTGGAGCACTACCCCGGCATGACCGAGAAGTCCATCGAGGACATGATCGATGCGGCCTTCCTGCGGTTCGACATCTATGCCGCGCGCGTGATCCACCGCGTGGGCCCGCTCAAGCCGCTGGACCAGATCGTGCTGGTGGTGGTCACCTCGGCGCACCGCGGCGAGAGCTTCCAGGCCTGCGAGTTCCTGATGGACTACCTCAAGACCCAGGCCCCGTTCTGGAAGAAGGAACAGACGCCCGAGGGCGCGCGCTGGGTCGACGCCCGCGTCAGCGACGACCAGGCCCTGGCCAAGTGGGGCATCGCCTCCGGCAACTCGGCCATCTGAGCCCCGGGCCCGGCGCCCGCTGCTCCCGGAGCCATCAGTAGAAACCTCAGTGTCGGTGGGTCGGTCCTGACCTTAGGATGGTAAGAGTTCTTATCAATACCCAGGATCGACCGCATGGAGATCAAGCTCCCCAATCTGGCCAACCCGGCCCCTCCGCAAAAGGCACCCTACCTGCGCATCGCCACCGAAGAGGCGTTTGCCACGCAGGAGATGATCGACATCTACAAGAAGATCCTGGCACGCGGCGACGCCGACCCTGGCTTTCGCGGCCTGATGGGCTTCTACATGAGCAGCCCCAGCGAGCGGGCGCAGCACATCATGCGCGGCCTGCTGGACCTGGACCAGCTGCGCCTGCAGCACATGGACGCAGCGGGTGTGGACATGGCCGTGCTGGCCTTGACCTCGCCGGCCGCGCAGGTCATGGACAAGGCCACCGCCGTGTCCTTCGTGCAAACCGCCAATGACCAGCTGGCCGAAGCCGTGCGCCGCCACCCCACGCGCCTGGCCGGCATGATTGCCATCGCCCCGCAGGACCCGGCCGCCGCCGCCAGGGAGATCGAGCGTGGCGTGAGCAAGCTGGGCATGCACTCGGTCATCATCAACTCGCACACCCAGGGCGAGTACCTTTCCGATCCCAAGTTCTGGGACATCTTCGCCGCCGCCGAAGCGAACGACGCGCCCATCTACCTGCACCCCAATGCGCTGCCGCCAGGCATGCTGCAGCCCTTCCAGGAGTGCGGCCTGGACGGCGCCATCTACGGCTTTGGCGTGGAGACCGGCCTGCACGCCATGCGCATCATCACTTCTGGCGTGTTCGACCGGTTTCCGAAACTGCGCATGATCCTGGGCCACATGGGCGAGGCGCTGCCGTTCTGGGCCTACCGCCTGGACTACATGCACCAGGCCACGGTGAAGTCCAGGCGCTACCCGAGCGTCCAGCCCATTCGCAAGCGCCCCAGCGCGTACCTGCGCGAGCATTTCTACATCACCAACAGCGGCGTGGCCTGGGAGCAGGCCATCAAGTTCACGCAGGATTTCATGGGCACGGACCGTGTGATGTACGCCATGGACTATCCCTACCAGTACGCGCCCGATGAAGTGAACCTGCTCGACGCCATGGACATGCCGCTGGAGCACAAGCGCCAGTTCTTCCAGACCAATGCCGAAACCGTGTTCAAGCTGAAGTAATCCACGAGACGAGGAGACCGAGATGAAGACGATCAAGCATCTGTTCGCAGGGTTGCTCCTGCTGGCCGGCGCTGCCGGCGCCCAGATCTGGCCGGCCCAGCCCGTGCGCATCATCGTGCCCTTCACGCCGGGCACCGGCATGGACACCATCGCCCGCACCGTGGCGCCGCGCCTGTCCGAACGCCTGGGCCAGCCTGTGGTGGTGGCCAATGCGCCGGGCGCCAGCGGCAACATCGGCGCGGACCAGGTGGCCAAGAGCAGCCCCGACGGTTACACCGTGCTCATGGGTGCGAACACCATGCTCATGGCCTCGCAACTCTACAGGAACGTGCCCTTCGACCCGGTGAAGGACTTCGCCCCCGTCTCCATGGCGGCCTGGGGCACGCTGATGCTGGTGGCCAACCCCAAGACCGGCATCACGTCCCTGCAGGACCTGCTGGACAAGGCGCGTGCGCGTCCCGGCAGCATCAGTTACGGCTCGCCCGGTGTCGGCACGCCGCACCACATGGCCATGGAACTCTTCAAGGTGCAGACGCAGACCTTCATGCTGCACGTGCCCTACCGCGGCACGGCCGGCTATACCACCGACCTGCTCGCGGGTGAGCTCAACGTCGGCTTCCTGCCAGTGCACGTGGCGCAGGGCTTCGTCAACAGCGGGAGGCTCAACGCCCTGGCCGTGGGCAGCCCCAAGCGCCACCCGGTGTCGCCCAACGTGGCCACCTTCGAGGAACTGGGCGCCAAGGGCGTGGACGTGGACCTCTGGTACGCCTTTTTCGTGCCGAGCAAAACCCCAGCGGCCGTACAGCAGCGCCTGAACGGCGAGATCGCCGCCATCCTCAAGTTGCCCGAGGTGCGCGAGGTGCTGGGCAAGGCCGGCCTGGACGCGGCCTCGTCCACACCGAATGAGCTCATGACCATCGTGAACAAGGACTACCCGCGCTGGGGCGCGGTGATCCGGCGCAACGGCATCAAGGCGGAGTAAGTCCATGGGCGAGTTGCATCAGGGCACCCGCATCGCCGTCGTGGGCGGGGGCGTTGCCGGTCTTGGCCTGGCGCTTTCCCTGCACCAGCGCGGCATCGCCTGCGATGTGTACGAGGCCGTGCCCGAGGTCAAGGAGCTGGGCGTGGGCATCACCCTGCTGCCGCACGCCATGCGCGAGCTGGCCGCGCTGGGCGTGCAGGGCAAGCTCGAAGCCGCGGGCATCGAGAACCTGGAGAGCGTGTTCTTCAACCGCTACGGCCAGTACATCTACAAGGAGCCGCGCGGGCGGCACGCCGGTTATCCCCACCCGGAGGTCGGCATCCACCGCGGCAAGCTGCACCGCATCCTGTACGAGGAGGCGCTGCAGCAGATCGGCCCGCAGCATATCCATACCGACCACCGCTGCACGGGGGTGGAGCAGGATGCACTGGGTGCCACCGTGTTTTTCGTCGATGCCAGGGGGAACAAGCGCCCCAGCGTGCGGGCCGACATCGTGATCGCCTGTGACGGCGTCAACTCCACCATCCGCCGCCAGTTCTACCCGGGCGAGAAAGTGGCCTTCGCCGGCATCAACACCTGGCGCGGTGTCACCGTGCACAAGCCTATCCTGACGGGCAAGAGTTATATGCGCGTGGGCTCCATCCATACCGGCAAGATGGTGATCTACCCCATCGTCGACAACGTGGACGGGCAGGGCAAGCAGCTCATCAACTGGATGGCCGAGATCCAGCACGAGGGCGAGTCCATGAACGACTGGAACCGTCCCGGCAACAGGGCCGACTTCGAGGCCATCTACGCCGACTGGAAGTTCGACTGGCTCGACGTGCCCGCCCTGATCGCCAACGCCGAGCACATCCTCGAGTACCCCATGGTCGACAAGGACCCGGTGGCGCGCTGGACCTTCGGCCGCGTGACCTTCATGGGCGACGCGGCCCATCCCATGTACCCGCGCGGCTCCAACGGCGCCGCCCAGGGCCTGATCGACGCGCGCACGCTTGCCGAGCTGCTGGCGGTCACCCCCGACCCGCAGGCCGCCTTGCAGATCTACGACCAGGCCCGCGTGGAAGCCACGGCGCGGGTGGTCCGTACCAACCGGACGGCGCCGCCCGATCTCATCAACATCAAGGTCGATGAGCTCAGCGGGGGCAAGCCCTTTCGCCACATCGACGACCTCATCAGCCAGGAAGAACTGCGCCAGATCTCGGAGAACTACAAGCGCATCGCCGGCTTCTCGCAGGATGCGCTGAAAGCGCCGCGCTAGCGCTCCTGCGCCAGCACCTCGAACTGGCGCGACAGGCGGTTGCCCTGCGGGTCCACCACCGTCACGCTGTGCGTGCCCACCGGGATGTCTAGCGCGCGCTGGTGGAAGGTGCGCGTGCTGCCGATGTAGCTATCGTCCAGGTGCCAGTGCAGCGTGGTCTCGCGCTCGCGGTGCACGGCCTCGAACACGACCCGGCTTTTCGTCTCGGCCAGGTCCATCGGGATGTAGATGCGCGTGCCTGCCGTGGGGTAGAGGAATTCGATCGGCGCGCGTGAAGGGCCGCTGCCCGCGCAGTCGCTGCGGTAGGGCGGAAGCACCTTGTAGTCGCCATGGTGCCGGCGGTAGAAGAACTCCGGTCCCGGCGGGAGCACGAACCAGCTGGCCTGCACCATGTGGGCCACGCGCTCGCAGCCGCTGTCCACACGCTGGCGGCGCGTGCGGTCCAGGTGCACGCGAATGTTGTGCGGGCTGAGCTGGTCGAAGTGGCTGTCGCGCGGCGCCCATTGCCGCTCGACCTCGCAATTGCCGTTGGCCAGGTAGCCGTCGTTGGCGCAGACCTCCACCTCCTTGAGATGCTGCGCGGGCGGGTTGAACCAGCCGGCCGGCTCCAGGCGGTTGAAGAGGTCGAACAGGATGGGGGCCGCTGCCGTAGCCCCGGTCAGGCCCGGGCGGCCTTCGCCGCTGGCATTGCCGGCCCAGACGGCCACGGTGTGGCGTGTCGTGTTGCCCACGGCCCAGGCATCGCGCAGGCCCCAGCTGGTGCCGGTCTTCCAGGCAATGCGCCGGCTGCTGGCAAAACTCTTCCAGTAGCCTTCCTCGTTGGGGCGCGCCACCTCGAGCAGGGCGCGCAGCGTCAGCCAGGCCGCACCGGGGCTGATCTCGGCGACCTTGCCGCCGGTGCCGTCGCCGTCGGTCAGCAGCTTGAGCCGGCGGTAGTGGAGGGGCGCAGCCGGGCCGTCCTTGCGCGCGATGTCGGCCATGTTGGCGTACATGGCCGCCACGTCGCGCAGCGTGGCCTCGGCCCCGCCCAGGATCAGCGTCAGGCCGTAGTCGTCGGGCTTGCGGGTGAGGGTGCTCATGCCGAACTGGCGCAGGTATTCGTAGAAACGCTGCACGCCGTGCTGCTTGAGCATGCGCACCGAGGGCACGTTGAGCGACTGCGCCAGTGCCACCTCGGCCGCCACCGCGCCGCGGTAGCCGTGGTCGAAGTTCTCCGGCATGTAGCCGCCGTACTGCGTGGGCACGTCGGCCACCAGCGTGCCGGGCAGGATCTCGCCGGCGTCCAGCATGGCTGCGTAGAGGAAGGGCTTGAGGATGCTGCCGGTGCTGCGCGGGCGACGGATCAGGTCCACCGCGTGGCCGCGTTCGTTGTGCACCGCCCACTCGTTGTTGCCCACGTAGGCCAGCACCTCGAAGCTGTGGTGGTCCACGATCAGCGCCGCCGCGTTGTGGATGTCCTGCCGCGCCAGGGCGGTGGCGCGCTCGCGCACCAGGCTCGTCGCGGCGGCCTGCAGCCGCGCGTCCAGCGTGCTGCGGAAGCGGTAGGTGCCCGGGTGCTGGGCACGCAGCGTCTCCAGCAGGTGCGGGGCCTGTTGCGGCAGGGGCAGCGGCTCGGCCGGCAGCGGTTCGCGCAGGGCCAGGGCCAGGTCCATCTCACCCAGGGCGCCCTGGGCCTGCAGCTGGTGCAGCAGGCGGTCGCGCTTGGCCTGGAGCTTGTCGCGGTTGCGCCCGGGGTGGATCAGCGCCGGGCTGTTGGGCAGCACGGCCAGCG
This sequence comes from Hylemonella sp. GW821-FHT12C09, assembly GCF_058807395.1. Lineage (NCBI taxonomy): Bacteria > Pseudomonadati > Pseudomonadota > Betaproteobacteria > Burkholderiales > Comamonadaceae > Hylemonella > Hylemonella sp. GW821-FHT12C09. The sequence continues at coordinate 196,511 of NZ_JBXAQQ010000005.1, forward strand.
TGCTGGCCTCGGCCCAGGAGAGCTGGTCTGGCGCCCGGCCGAAATAGCGCCAGGCGGCGGCCTCCAGCCCGATCACGTTGCCGCCGAAGGGCGCATGCCCCGCGTACAGCGCCAGGATCTCGTCCTTGCTGTACCCCAGCTCCAGCCGCAGGGCGAGCAGGGACTCGACCAGCTTCTCGAGGTAGCCGCGCTGGCGCTCCCCGCGTGCCAGGCGGATCACCTGCATGCTCAGCGTGCTGCCGCCGCTGACGACGCGGCCCTGCTGCAGGTTGAGCCGCACGGCCCGCGCCAGCGCCAGCGGGTCGACGCCCGGGTGCTGCTCGAAACGCTTGTCCTCGAAGGTGATCAGCGCGCGCCGGAACTTCTGCGGTATCTGATCCGTCGGGGGGAAGCGCCACTGCCCGTCATCGGCGATGCGCGCACCCAGCAGCGTGCCGTCGCGCGCCTGCAGCACGCTGGACAGCGGCTGCTCGAACAAGGGGGCGGGCAGGCTGCGCCAGACGCCCAGCGCGATCGCCAGGGCGGCCAGCACGCCCAGAGTCCGGCGCCGGTGGCGCCACAGCCAGGCTTTCATTTCGCCGGCACGACCTCCACCCACTGGCCCTGGGTGCGCGCATGCTTGGTCGCGTCGTACATGGCCTCCACGGTCTGGCTGGGCAGGTAGAAGCGGCCCAGGTAGGCGGCGGTCAGCCGGGTCTTGAAGCTGATGCTCTCGCCGGGCTTCAGGCCGAAGTAGCGCAGCACGCGGTCGTCACGGATGTCCAGGTGCTCGACACGCCCCGTGGTCTCGGCCCGCGAGCCGAGGAAGAAGGGGCTGCTGCGCTGGGCCGGCTTGCTGCGCGTGCCCGCAGTGTCCGCGCCGTCCATGCGCTCGTTGTGGATCTCGTAGCCCGCCGCCACCATCTGCGTCAGCGCGATGTTGTCGATGCGCTGTGCCGTGGTGTTGCGCACCGTGACCTCGGCCACGATGTCCTGGCCCTGGGGCAGCTTGTCCAGGTTGATCGGGCCACCGTCGGCCGTGCGGTAGTCGACTTCCAGCGCCAGGCCGGACGAGGCCGCCTCGTCGGTGCCGGGCTTGGGCGTGCCGCGCACCAGCAGGGTGGCGAACAGCGGCCGGTCCGAGGTGTTCTTCACGCGCACCGGCGCACCCTGCAGGGGGAAGTCCTTGAGCTCGGTCGTGTCCACGGGCGCGCCCGCGCGCAGGCGCTCCGTGCGCCCGCCGGTCGAGCGCTCGTAGCTGTACTCGCCCACCTTGGCGCCGCCCACGTAGCGCGACATGGCCATCAGTGCGTAGGCCACCGACTGCGTGCTGTGCCAGCTGTCGTTGCTCAGCTGGGCCGAGATGTCGTCCACCAGCGGGCGGGCGCGTTCGCTCTGGCCCAGCGTCACCATGCCGGTCAGCACGATGGCGCTGTCACGCAGGCGCGAGCCGAAGGTGCCGTCGGGCGCGGCGTAATCCTGCAGCATCAGTCGGTCGGCCTTGACGATGTCGTTGGCCGCGTCGGTCATGCCGGCCAGCTTGTAGGCCGCGGCCAGCATCCAGAGCGTCGTCGAGGGCAGGTTGGCCGATTCGCGCAGGCGGTTCATGGCGCCTACTTCGGGCTGGCCGGCCAGGGCCAGGGTGTAGAGGCGATAGGCCTGGTCGAGCGCGGGCGTTCCGCTGCTGCCGCTCCAGGTCTGCGCGGCCTGTTTCTGGAAGCGCACCCATTCGCTCTGCATGGATGAAGGCACCGTGTAACCCTGCTTGCCGGCTTCCACCAGGAAGTGGCCCGCGTAGTTGGTGGACCAGGCGTTGCGCGTATCGAAGCCGCTGAAGCCGCCGAAGTCACCCGGCCAGTAGGCGAAGGAGCCGTTGGGCAGCTGGAAGCCGCGCAGCCGGTCGATCGCAGCCAGCACATTGGCCTCGATTTCCTTCTTGCGCCCATCCTCCAGCTTGAGCAGCGAGGGCAGGAAGAGCTGCGGGAAGGCCGCCGAGGTGATCTGCTCGATGCAGCCGTGCGGGTAGCGGATCAGGTAGTTCAGCCGCTGCTCCAGGTTCAGCGGCGGCACCGCCGACATCTCCAGCGTCACCGTGTTGGTGCCCGGCAGGCCGTGCGGGGCGACGATCTTCTCCCAGGTCTCGCCCGGGGCGATCATCTTCGTCTGCGCACGCGTCGTGGCCGGGTTGGGGCTGCGCACCTCCAGGTACACGTCCGCCTGCGCGCGGTGCGCGCCGCTGGTGGCGATGAAGCGCAACCGTCCCTTGCCCAGGCGCGGCTGGGTCTTGATGCGCAGCTGGCCCAGCTTCTCCTCGGGCCGGGTGAACAGGATCTTGACCGTGTCGCCCCCGATCAGCTGGAAGCGCGAGTCGGCCTCCAGCCTGAGCGTGACCTCCTTGATCGACGGGTCCATGGCGAAGACCGACACCGGCACCGTGATGTCCTCCCACGGCCCCACGACGCGTGGCAGCGTGGGCAGCAGCATGAGCGGCTGGCGCACGTAGACCGACTTCTCGGCCGAGCCATAGGCCCCGGCCTCGCCAGCCACCACCATGGCGCGCACCGCGCCCACATAGGGCGGCAAGGTCAGCTCATGGCGGCGTTTCTCGCCGGCCTTGAGCCTGAACGGCCCGAGGTACTTGACCACCGGCGGGAAGCGCTTGCGGTTCTTGGCTTCCTCGGCCTTGCCGGCATCGCTGCCGCCCAGGGCCAGCAGGCGCTCCAGCTCGGCGCCGTAGGCGCCAGCCACGTCGTCGAACAGGTCCCAGGTCGTCACACCCAGCGCTTCGCGCTTGTAGAACTGCTCGTGCAGCTCGGGCGTCTTGAAGTTGGTCAGGCCCAGCAGGCCCTCGTCCACCACGGCCAGGGTGTAGGTCATCTCGCGGCCCGAGGCCTCGGAGACATCCACCGCCACGCGGGATTCGGGTTTCCATTCCTCGGCCGCCGCGATCTGCGGCTTGATCCGGGTCTGCGGGTCCGTCACCAGCAGCGGGATCACGCCGTACAGGCGGATCGGCCGGTCGTTCTTTTTCTCCGCGTGCGGCTGGATCAGCGTCACGCTGACGTAGACATTGGGTGCCATCGCGCGGGTGATCGGCACCTCGAAGCGCGTCGCCCCCTTCTGGAACTCGATCCAGCGCGCCTCGATGATGGCGCTGCCGCTCTCCACCGTCACCAGCGCGCGGCCCTGGCTGGCCTCGGGCAGCTGGACCACCGCCTTGTCGCCCACCACGTACTGTTCCTTGTCGGCATTGAAGGTCAGCACGCTGGCGCCCGGCCCGGACTGCTCCTGGGCGCGGCCAGCCCAGGCCGGCCAGTCGATGTAGAAGGTCTGCCCGGTGCAATGGCCGCCGTCCAGGTCGCAGGCGCGCACCAGGTAACGGCCCCACTGCGGGTACTTGATCTCGAAGTTCCAGCTGCCCTGGCCGTTGGCCGCGGTGGTGATGGTGTCCTTCTTGAGCACCCGGTTGCTGGAGGCCGAGGCGTACTGCGCCAGCGAATCGCCGGATTTGTCCCACCACCACTTCCACTCCACCTTGTAGAGCGTGACCTCGATGTTGCGCACCGCGGCCGGCTTGCCGTCGGCCAGCACGCTGGCGATCTCCACCGTGTGCTGCTTGTCGGTCAGCAGCATGTTGCGCGCCACGTCGCCCTTGGGCAGCTTGATGCCGATGTAGCGGTCGAAGGGCGAGTAGGGCGCCGTCTGCCGGTTGATGCTGAAGGCGCCGCCGGGCTCGAACACGCGTGTGGTCAGCGTGGCGCTGAGCATGCCAGGCGCCTCCTTGGCAGAACTGCCGGCGTGTTCGAACTTGGCCTTGCCGTCGTTGTCGAGTTCACCCTCGAAGATGGATTCGGGCTCGGCGTTGAATTCGCGTGCCGGGTCGTCGAAGGCGAAGTCGGCGTAGCGCTCGAAGCGCGTGGCCGTGCGGTTCAGGCGCATCTTCACCTCGGCCTTCAGCCCGGCGGCCGTGGCGCCGGTCAGCCACTGGGCGGCCAGCTGGCCCTTCAGGGGCGCGCTGCCCGCCAGCTTGCCGGCCCCCACGTCCAGGTCGATCTTGAGCCGGTTGGGCATCACCGTCTCGATCTTCACGCTGCGGCTGAAGCTGGTGCCGCCCAGGATGGCCTTGGCCGTCCAGTCGCCGGTGGGTGCGCCGTCGGCCGTTTTCATGGCGAATTTGTAGAAACCGCCCACCGGGGTGGTGTTGGTCAGCGTCTGCACCAGCTGGCCCTGCGGGTTGCGCAGCTCCATGGTCACCGGGTGGTTGGGCGGCAGGGTCTTGTGGCTGTCCTGCAGCACGAAGGTGAGGTAGATGTCGTCGCCCGGGCGCCAGACGCCGCGCTCGCCATAGATATGGCCCTTCAGGCCGGCGCTGACCTTCTCGCCGCCCACGTCGAAGTGGCTGGTCGGCAGGGCCGTGCCCTGCGCCACCTTGAGGTAACCCTTCTGCCCGCCCTTGTCGGCCAGCAGGAAGAAGGGGGCGGTCTTGAGGTTGAAGTGGATCAGGCCTTCGCCGTTGGACACCTCGCTCAGCACCGGCTGGTTCTGGAAGTTCATGGCCGTGACCTTCACGCCCGCCAGCGGCTGGGCCGTGCGCAGGTCGGTGGTCACCACCAGCATCTTGCCGTTCTGGTCGCGCTTGGCCAGCAGGCCGATGTTGGATGCCAGCAGGTTGCGTGCGGCGCGCGTGCGCTCCGAGAAACGGTAGTAGCTCTTCTTGCAGGGGTTCTCGCGCTCGTGCCAGCCCTCCTGTTCGCCCTCGCCGTAGTACTGCTCGGCAAAATCCCAGCTGCTGGCTTCGCGCTGACCGAAGTCCTCCTCGTTCACCAGCGGCGACTCCATGGTCGCTTCCTCGGCGTCGGTGCCGGGGCAGGCGTAGGTGGCGTCGGCGCGGCTGATCGAGACCGTCAGGCGGAACAGCCCGCCCGGGTTCTTGTCGAAGAGCTCGGTCACGTCCAGCGCGTAGCGGTTCCAGCGGTTGGCCTGCGTGGCGGGCAGCGTGATGGTCTTGCGCCAGAGGTAGCGGCCCACGCGGCCGAGCTCCTGCTGGCCGTCGAGCTTGTTGACCTGCAGGAACTGGCCCACGTTGTTGTCGTAGATGCGGAAGGCCGTCACGCGTACCGAGCGCGCGTTCACCGCCTCGATCGGCACGCTCAGCACCTTGTTCTCGGGCAGGATCACGCCCTTGCCCACAAAGCGCACCTGCGGCTTGATGCTGGCAAAGGTTACAGCCTGCTGGAAGCCGGAGAGCAGCCGGTCGCCCCGGGCCGTGCGCAGGCCGGCGGCCACCGTCACCTGCACCTCGCCTTCGGCGCCGCCGTCCGGATACACCTTGATGACGTTGTTCTCGACACGGTGGGTCGACCGGCCGGAACTCAGCTCCACCAGGCCGCGCAGGTTCTGGCGCGCGTCCAGCGGCTCGGAGAAGGTGAGCTGCACGTACTGTTCGTTGTCGTTCTGCACGGCGCGCGCCTGCAGCACCTTGAACTGGTTGCGCGCCGGAATCTCGATCTGGCTCTGGCCCGTGGTGTTCTGCGCCAGGCTCTGGCCGGCCCATTCGATGGAGAGCTCATGCGCGGTCTGCTGCCGTTCGATGCCGGTGACGGTGAACTCGTGCCGCCGCGCATCCGGGGCGGGCTGCCACTCCACGGCCAGCGGCTGGCCCTGGAAGCGTGCCTTGAGCACCTTCTGCACGTCGGCCGCCGCTTCCACGTCGGCGGTCAGCACGGCGCCACGCAGCTGCATGCGGCCCTCATGCTTCTGGTCGGTGGCCAGGCCGGCCACCTGCACCTCGAAGCGGCGCGGCTGGGTCTGCACCACGAACTCGTAGTCCTTTACATCGGCGTCTACGCCCTGCAGGCCGGCCGGCTTGACCGTGAGGCGGTAGTCCCGGCCCGACTCCAGGTCCTGTTCAGGCGCCAGCACGATTTCGCGCGTGCTGGCGAAGACCACGCTGCCCTGGATGGCCGGATAGGCCGCCAGGTGCCGGTTGGCGCTCTGCCCGACCCGGTCCGCCGAGACCACGTCGCCCGAGAAGACCACACGGATCTTGTCCTTGCGCGAAAGCAGGCCGGCGCTGTGCGAGTTGATGATCCGGCTCCAGGCCGGGTCTTGGGGGGTGATCTTGAGGGAGGCGCCCGGGCCCCGGTTGCAGGCAGCGAGCCCGATTACCACCAGGCCCACCAGCGCGAGCGCGCGCGCGAATTTCGATCCAGACATGTTGCCTCCCTTCACCGTATTCTGTTTCCGCTGGCGCAGGCCGCGGCGCTTGTATGAAGTGCGACATCCTGGTCCGTACCATGGATCAACGAAGCCGGGGAAACGTCGCGGGGTCATTCTAGGCCAAGGTTTTGCGGCGCCCGGCGCGGTTTTGTTCGGCGTGGTTTTGATATCCGTCAAAATCATTCCGGGCCCCAGCCCTTGAAATTCAGTCTATGCACCCAAAGCTGGGCTGCAACCGGAGGATTTCATGCGGATCGACAAACTCACCACCAAATTCCAGGAAGCCCTGGGCGAAGCACAGACGCTGGCCCTGGGACAGGACCACGCCTACATCGAGCCGGCCCACCTGCTGGTGGCCATGCTGCGCCAGCAGGACGGCCCCAAGGCCCTCTTGCAGCGCGCGGGCGTCAACGTGGCGGGCCTGCTGGCCGGGGCCGAGGCCGCCGTCAAGAAGCTGCCCCAGGTCGAAGGCCAGGAACAGGTGCAGGTCGGGCGCGACCTGGTCAGCCTGCTACAGGCCGCCGAGAAAGAGTCCATCAAGCGCGGCGACCAATACGTTGCCAGCGAACTCTTCCTGCTGGCCGCCGCCGACCACAAGGGCGACATCGGCCACCTGGCCAAGGCCAACGGTCTGACCCGCAAGGCGCTGGAGGCTGCCGTGGACGCCGTGCGTGGCGGGCAGTCGGTAGACAACCCGGAGGCCGAGGGCCAGCGCGAAGCCCTGAAGAAATACACCCTGGACCTGACCGAACGCGCCCGTCTGGGCAAGCTGGACCCGGTGATCGGCCGCGACGACGAAATCCGCCGCGCCATCCAGGTGCTCCAGCGTCGCAGCAAGAACAACCCTGTGCTCATCGGTGAGCCCGGCGTGGGCAAGACCGCCATCGTCGAGGGCCTGGCCCAGCGCATCGTCAACGGCGAGGTGCCCGAGACCCTGCGCGACAAGCGCGTGCTGGTGCTGGACATGGCGGGCCTGCTGGCCGGCGCCAAGTACCGCGGCGAGTTCGAGGAGCGCCTGAAGGCCGTGCTGAAGGAAGTGGCGCAGGACGAAGGCCGCATCATCCTCTTTATCGACGAATTGCACACCATGGTGGGCGCCGGCAAGGCCGAAGGCGCGATCGACGCCGGCAACATGCTCAAGCCGGCGCTGGCGCGTGGTGAACTGCATTGCATCGGCGCCACTACCCTGGACGAATACCGCAAGTACATCGAGAAGGACGCGGCGCTGGAGCGCCGCTTCCAGAAGGTGCTGGTGGGTGAGCCCACCGTGGAACAGACCATTGCCATCCTGCGCGGCCTGCAGGAGAAATACGAAGTGCACCACGGCGTGGACATCACCGACCCGGCCATCGTGGCCGCGGCCGAGCTCAGCCACCGCTACATCACCGACCGCTTCCTGCCGGACAAGGCGATCGATCTGATCGACGAAGCCGCCGCCAAGATCAAGATCGAGATCGATTCCAAGCCCGAGGTCATGGACAAGCTCGACCGCCGGCTGATCCAACTGCAGATCGAGCGCGAGGCCATGAAGAAGGAAAAGGACGAGGCTTCGCAAAAGCGCCTGGAACTGATCCAGGAAGAGATCGCCAAGCTGCAGAAAGAGATTGCCGACTACGACGAAATCTGGAAGGCCGAGAAAGCCCAGGCCCAGGGCAGCCAGCACGTGCGCGAAGACATCGAGAAGCTCAAGGCACAGATCGCCGAGCTGACCCGCAAGGGCGATTTCGCCAAGGTCTCCGAACTGCAGTACGGCAAGCTGCCCGAGCTGGAAAAGCTGCTCAAGGAAGCCCAGGCCCGTGAACAGGGCCAGGGCGAGGGCAGTGCGCCGCGCCTGCTGCGCACCCAGGTAGGTGCTGAAGAAATTGCCGAAGTGGTGTCACGCGCCACCGGCATTCCCGTGGCCAAGATGATGCAGGGCGAGAAAGACAAGCTGCTGCAGATGGAAACCAGGCTGCACGAGCGCGTGGTGGGCCAGGACGAAGCCATCTCGGCCGTGGCCAACGCCATCCGTCGTTCACGCTCGGGCTTGAGCGACCCGAACCGCCCCACGGGCTCCTTCCTCTTCCTCGGCCCCACGGGCGTCGGTAAGACCGAGCTGTGCAAGGCGCTGGCCGGCTTCCTGTTCGACAGCGTGGACCATCTGGTGCGCATCGATATGAGCGAGTTCATGGAGAAACACTCCGTGGCCCGCCTGATCGGCGCGCCGCCCGGCTACGTGGGTTACGAAGAGGGCGGTTACCTGACCGAAGCCGTGCGCCGCAAGCCCTACAGCGTGCTGCTGCTCGACGAGGTCGAGAAGGCCCACCCCGATGTGTTCAACGTGCTGCTGCAGGTACTGGACGATGGCCGCCTGACCGACGGCCAGGGCCGTACCGTGGACTTCAAGAACACAGTGATCGTGATGACCAGCAACATCGGCTCGCACCTGATCCAGGCCATGGTGGGCGAGCCTTATGAGGACGTGAAGGACGCGGTGTGGGGTGAGCTCAAGAACCACTTCCGCCCCGAGTTCCTCAACCGCATCGACGAGACCGTGGTCTTCCACGCGCTGGACGCCGAGCACATCACCAGCATCGCCGGCATCCAGCTGCAGGCCCTGCAGGACCGCCTGGGCAAGATGGAGCTGGCACTGCAGGTGTCCGACAAGGCGCTGGCCGAACTGGCCAAGGTCGGCTTCGACCCCGTGTTCGGCGCGCGGCCGCTCAAGCGCGCGATCCAGCAGCGCATCGAGAACCCGCTCTCGAAACTGTTGCTCGAGGGCCGCTTCGCGCCCAAGGACGTGATCGCCGTGGACGTGGATCCCATCAAGAACCCGGGCCAGTTCAGTTTCGAGAAGGTTTGAAGCCCGGTAGCCTGGCGACCGGAGCGGAGAAGCAAAACCCGCCTCTTGCGCAAGCAGGAGCGGGTTTTTTGATGCATCCAGGCGTAACGACCAGGTGTCAGCGCCATGGCGGGCGATAGGCAATTCGTCTCAGGACTTACATCTTGATCAGAAGTTTTTGGCGCTTTCCCATACGCTTGTAAAACTGGCGTGAGAAGCTACCTTTCTCAAGCAGGAATCTCGCAAGGAGAGGCGCCCATGAACATCCCGGCCTACAAGATCGAAAGCACGGCCCCCATCGTCGCATCGCTGCCTCGCACCCAGGTCCGGGATGGCGCCGTGCTGTCGAACCTGGACCTGGCCGTGTCCCTGGCCGCCAAGAGCATCACGGACCCGCCGGGCGGTGTCGTGCGCGTCATCCATGTTCCGACCGGCGAAGTCCTGTTCAGCAAGGTCAGCGGCTGGGGTGACCTGGACGGATGAGCCCGCCATGCTGGCATGACGCCATCAAGCGGGCTGCGCCAGCGCCGTATGCCGCCTGGGGATGGGCGCATGCACCATGGCAATGCTCAGCCACACCGCCACGCTGAAATACAGCGTCATCCATGTCACTTCGGATTTCCAGATGCCCCAGTCGTGTGAGACGACCCAGCGCCCGGAGGCATCCGCGACGCCCTGACTCAGGCCCAGGTATTGGCGCCCCATCCCTTCGTCCGACACCCAGCGCTCCCAGTACATCGGGACGTCCACTGAGAACATGAAGAGCACGTAAGCGACGCCGACGAGGCACACCGCACGCAGGTAGGGGCGCACCGAAGGCGCCAGCCGCTCCTGGTTGACCAAGAGGTTGGCCACCAGCAGCGCAGCCGTGATGCCCCAGAGCGACTCCTCGATCACGTGGCCGAGGTTGGACGTGGTCAGCACCGAATACCAGGAACAGGTCTCGGCGATCGCGATCAGCGGCACGACAGCCATTGCGATGAGACGCCCCGTCTTGCTGCCCGTGGTCTGGGCAATCTCCCTCTGTAGCAGCGCCCACTGCGCCACGAAGCACAGCTCGGCGATCGTCGCCACGCTGCGACCCACGATGACGCTGGAAAACCAGCTGTCCACCAGGCAGATGCGCTGCACATCGAAGACCGGCAGGGCCGAACGATAGGCACAGCCCAGCACATAGCCGGCCGAAAAGAAGAGCTGTAACCTGCGCGAGGCGTACACCGGCTCCGGCAGCGCACGCTGACGCTGGTGTAGTGCATGCGCCGCCCAGGACCACGCCAGGAGATTGATACAACTGACGCCGATGAGCAGCGTCCACCACAAATTGACCTCGGGTGACATGCGGGGCAACTCCATGCGGTTTACGGGACAGGATTCAATATAAACCGTATATACCGTTTTGCAATGGCAAACCGCCTGACCGTTGCCATCCGAGGTGCAGGCCGGCGCGTCGCCGAGCGGCACCGGCCGGATGGGGCGTATTGCCTGGCGAGGAGAGCCGGGCAGGCTTGGCACTGCGCCCCAGAAGTATCGAAACATGAAAGCGCGCCTTCGCGCGCATGGCCGCGTTGCAAATCCTCGCCATAGCGAAGGCTAGGGCTGTGGTTTGCGCCTGGCCCTGCGCACGGATTCATCGCTTTCATCATGTTCCTCTACCTCTGGGGTGCAGTACTGGTCTTGCGGTTTCTACGATTGCGGCCGAGCGGCGCACAGTGCAAGATAGGCCGGGTTCATTGAGAATTGACGCCAGCAGCGATAACGCCCGCCCCGGGGCGGCGATGATTTCCAGAATCGAGAGGAAGACGAGCACCCATGAGCACCCTGATCTACACCCACGAAGCCTGCTTCAACCACAAGCCCGGCCCACACCATCCCGAATCCCCCGAACGACTGGAAGCCGTGCTGGCCGCCCTGAAGACCCCGGCCTTTGCCGACGCCGTCTGGCGCGATGCGCCGCTGGGCACCTTCGAGCAGGTGCTGCACATCCACACGCCTGACTACGTGGAGGCCGTGAAGGACATGGCGCCGGAGCAGGGCTACCGGGCTCTGGATGGGGGTGACACCATCATGTCGCCCGGCACGCTGGAGGCGGTGCTGCGCTGTGTGGGCGCGGCCTGCGCCGGCGTGGACGACGTGGTGAATAAGGAGGCGAAAAACGTCTTCTGCGCCACGCGCCCCTGCGGCCACCATGCCGAAGCGGGTGAGGCCATGGGCTTCTGCGTGTTCAACCAGGCGGCCATTGCCGCGCTGCACGCGCGCGAGCAGCATGGCCTGCAGCGTGTGGCGGTGGTGGACTTCGACGTGCACCACGGCAACGGTACGCAGAATTCTTTTTATGACGACCCGGACCTGTTCTACGGCTCCTGCCACCAGGGGCAGTTCTACCCGGGCACGGGCGCGCGGCATGAGACGGGCGTGGCTCACAACATCGTCAACGTGCCGTTCCCGCGCGGCACGGGCTCGGCCGCCTTCCGCGCGGCTATGACCGACGTGCTGCTGCCCGCGCTGCGCGAGTTCGCGCCCGAGCTGCTCATCATCTCGGCCGGCTTCGACGCCCACCACCTGGACCCGCTGGGTGGCCTGAAGTTCACCGACGAGGACTACCACTGGATCACGCGCGAATTGATGAAAGTGGCCGACGAGACGGCCCAGGGCCGTGTGGTTTCGGTGCTCGAAGGTGGCTACAGCCTGGAGGGCCTGGCCAGCGGTACGGCCGCGCACGTGCAGGCGTTGATGGGCCGCTGATCCGGCGGCGGGCGCCGGCTGCGCTGGGGCAGCCGGGCGCTGCACTATAAGCAATACAAGAGGAGGAGCCCCATGCGTACAGGCAACATCAAGAAGATCGGTCTGGCCACGGCAGGGCTGCTGGGCGCTGCCGTGCTCTACCTCGCGGCCTGGCCGGTGCCCATCCGGCCCGTGGCCTGGGAAGCGCCAGCGGAGCCGGGGTACACCGGCCCGCATGCGGTCAACACCCGGCTGGCCAAGCTGCAGTTGATCGACCTCAAGGGCGAGGTGGGGCCTGAGCACATCGTGTTCGGCAGGGACGGCAAGCTCTACACCACGGTGGCGAGCGGCAACATCCTGCGCATGGACGCCGACGGCAACCAGCAGCAGGTGTTTGCCAACACCGGCGGGCGTGTGCTGGGTTTTGATTTCGACGCGCAGGGCAACCTCATCGCTGCCGATGCCATGAAGGGCCTGCTGTCCATCACCCTCGACGGCAAGGTCGCGCTGCTCACCGACAAGGCAGGCGATACGCCGATTCTCTATGCCAACTCGGTGGTGGTGGCCAAGAGCGGCAAGATCTACCTGAGCGATGCCTCCGGGCGTTTTTCCCCCAGGGACTGGGGCGGCACCTTCGAGGCCAGCGTACTCGACATCCTGGAGCAGGCCGGTACGGGCCGCGTGCTGGAGTACGACCCCGCTACCCGGGCCACCCGCGTCGTGGCCCGGGGCCTGAGCTTTGCCAATGGCGTGGCGCTGAGCCAGGACGAGCGCACGCTGTTCGTGAACGAAACGGGCCGCTACCGCATCTGGAAGGTGGCCGTGGCTGCGCAGAATCTGGACCTGGCCAACTGGCCCAAGGCCGGCAGCGCCGAGGCCGCTGTGCTGTTCGACAACCTGCCCGGTTACCCCGACAACCTGATGCGCGGCCTGGACGGCCGCATCTGGGTGGGACTGGTCAAGCCGCGTAACCCCAAGGTGGACCAGCTGGCGCAAAAGCCCTGGCTGCGCAGCCTGACGCTACGCCTGCCGCGCGCCCTGTGGCCCATCCCCAGGACCTATGGCCATGTCTTCGCCTTCAACGAGGCGGGCCAGGTGGTGATGGATCTGCAAGACCCCAGCGGGGCCTACCCCGAGGTCACGAGTCTCACGGAAACCAGGGACCGTCTGTACGTGCAAAGCCTGCACGCGCACGGGCTGGGCTGGCTGGCGCGCTGATTCAGGGCTGGTTTTCGGCGGCGATCAGGTCCAGCTCCACCGCCGCGTTCTTGGGCAGCTGTGCCACCCCGACCGAGGTGCGCGTGTGCACGCCGGCCTCGCCGAGCACGCGGATCAGCACCTCGGAGGCGCCATCGGCGACTTCGCTGAGCTGCGAGAAACCGTCGGCCGCCTGCACGAACACCGTCACGCGCAGCACGCGGCCCACCGCGTCGAGCGAGCCCAGGGCCTGGCGCAGCAGGGCCAGCGCGCGCATCACACACACCTTGGCGGCACGCTCGGCGCGCTCCAGCGACACATCGCCGCCCACGCGCCCCGTCACCACGATCTCGCTGCCCACGCGCGGCACCTGGCCGCTGACAAAGACCTGGCCGCCGTGGCGCACGAACGGTGCGTAGTTGCCACCTTTCTGGAGTTCGCCATTGAAGTCGTAACCCAGCTCGCGGGCCACCGCCTGGAATTCGCTTTCGCGTGACATGGTGGCCGCTCAGTCGCGCTTGGGAATGTTCAGGCCGCGCTGCACCGCCGGCCGTGCCACGAAGGCCGCCAGCACGCGCGCGACTTCGGGGAAGTCCTTGGCACCCACCAGATCGCCCGCCTCGTAGAAACCGAGCAGGTTGCGCACCCACGGGAAGGTGGCGATGTCGGCAATGGTGTACTGCCGGCCCATGATCCAGTCGCGGCCCTTGAGGTGCTGGTTCAGCACATTGAGCAGGCGGCGCGATTCGGCCACGTAGCGGTCGCGCGGACGCTTGTCTTCGTAGTCCTTGCCGGCGAACTTGTGGAAGAAGCCGAGCTGCCCGAACATGGGGCCGATGCCGCCCATCTGGAACATCAGCCACTGCAGCGTCTCGTATTTTCCCGCGTCGTCGGCCGGCATCAGCTGGCCGGTCTTGGCCGCCAGGTAGACCAGGATGGCGCCGGATTCGAACAACGCCAGCGGTTTGCCGCCCGGGCCGTTCGGGTCGATGATGGCCGGGATCTTGTTGTTGGGGTTCAGGCTCATGAACTCCGGCGAGAGCTGGTCGTTCGAGCCGAAGTTCACCAGATGTACCTCGTAGGGCAGGCCAGTCTCCTCCAGCATGATGGACACCTTCACGCCGTTGGGCGTGGGCAGCGAGTAGAGCTGCAGGCGCTCCGGGTGCCGGGCGGGCCATTTGCGGGTGATGGGGAAGTCGGCGAGTTTTTTCATGGCGGATGGGTGGGGAGTGAGAAGCGACGCCCACTGTAGCCCAAGCCGCCTGCGCGTGCAGGTCTTGCCGCCGGTCACAGCGCCAGGACCTCACTTCCCGGATCGGCACCAGCGACCCTGGCTGCCTGAACTCAGGGCCGGGAAGGCAGCTTCTCGGCCACCAGCTCGACCAGGCTGGCGATGCGCGTGGGCCACTGGTCGATCTCGGCGGCTTCCATGAAGTTCAGGCGGCAGCTGGCGCAGGACAGCACCACGGTGTCGGCCCCGGTGGCTTCGATCTGCTCGCGCTTGATTTCCCAGGCCTTGTGCCGCAGCGGCGCGGCGCGGTTGATCAGGAACGCGCCGGCACCGCCGCCGCAGCACCAGTTGAGTTCGGCCGTGGGCGTGCTTTCGCGGAAATCGGCACCGAGCGCACGGAGTGCCGCACGTGGTTCGTCGATCACGCCGCCGTGGCGCGCCAGCTTGCAGGCATCGTGGTAGGTCAGCTTGGCGCTGCCGTCACCGGCCTGCAGCTGCAGGCGCCCGGCCTGGATTTCTCGGCCGACGAACTCGGACGCGGCCAGCACTTCGAAGGGCAGGGGGCTGCCGTCGGCCAGCCGTCCCTCCCAGCGCAGGGCCGGATAGGCATGGCCGCATTCGGGCAGGATGAGGGTGCGCGCACCGATGGCCAGCGCCTCGTCCACCAGGCGCTTGCTGGCGGCCTTTTGCAGCGCCTCGTTGCCCGAGAGCAGGCCGAAGTTGGCGGCCTCGAAGCCGGCGCTGCGCAGTGTCCACTTCACGCCCAGGTGGTTGAGGATGCGGGCCGTCGCGGCCAGCGCGTCCTGGAACAGCAGCACGTCGATCACCGTGGTGACCAGCATCACGTCGGCCTGCGGCTCGTCCAGCGGGATCGTGAGGCCCTGCGCGCGCAGGGCTTGCACACAGCCGGCCAGCTCTTTCGGGCCCACGCCGAACACCGTGCCGCGGCCGGCCTGTTCCTGCGCCACGGCCATCAGTTCCAGGGGCACCAGGCCGGCCTGCGACAGCGCCTCGCGCATGACGTTGACGCCGCGCGCAATGTTGATGCCCATGGGGCAGGCCATGCTGCAGCGTCCGCATTCGGTGCAGCTGTCGTAGACCAGTTCCTGCCACTCGCGCAGCTCGTCGACCGTGATGTCCTTCGTGTAGAGGCGCCGCAGCGGGGCGAAGGCCGAGGTCTCGCGCATGTGCACGCGTCGCAGCAGGTCGAGCTTGCGCGTGGGGGTGTACTTCGGGTCCTGCGTGCTCTGGTAGAAGTGGCAGGCCTCGGAGCAGTAGCCGCAGTTGACGCAGGATTCCAGGTCGAGGGCCAGCGCGCGGTCGGTCTTGTCGTGCATCACGGCCTTGGCGCGGGCCAGCCGCTCTTCGTCGCCCAGCGCCTCGGGCTGCGCCATCTCGCCCAGGTGGCGGATCGCTTCCTGGAACTGCCTGAAAACGGTCATGTCGATCATGTGCGTACTCCCCGGCGGCCCAGGAAGCGGGCCAGCTGCATGCGGTTGGGCAGGACCAGAAAGGCGTGCATCAGCTTGCCGAAGGGGAACCAGACCAGCAGCAGCTCCAGGCTCAGCAGGTGGATGGCCAGAGGATCACGGTAGACCGGGCTGGCGTGCGCCAGCAGTGCGCTGGACGGCTCGCCCACCACGCCCATGCCGGTGATCAGCGGCAACAGCGTCAGCGCCCAGGTGATGTGGTCGTCGGCGCGCGAAATCCTGCGCAGCACCGGGTCGGAGAGGCGAAACACGATGGCCAGCAGCAGCGAGACCATGGTGGCCGCCGCGGCCAGATACATCACCATGTCCGGCAGGGCAGGCCAGCCCAGGCCGGTCAGGCGCTGGATGAAGGCGATGTGCGGCGCATAAGCGAAGAACACCAGCGCCAGCCCGATATGGAACACATAGGGGTTGAGGGTGACCAGTGTGGCGCTGGGGTGGAAACCGCGGTGCGGCAGCATGCGGCCCAGACTGGCGGAGAGCGCATCGGCCGTGCCGAAGGGCTGGCGGGCGGGGGCTTGTGGCTGCGTGCTGGCCGGCAGGCGCCACAGAACCCACAAGCGCCACGCCACACCGAGCACGAACACCAGCAGCGCGACGGCCAGCAGCGGCCCGCGGACCCAATCGAGAAAGTCCATAGTCCCTCCTTTTGACAACCCGGCAGGGTATCAACAGCCTGATGGTAACGCTGATGCGCAAGCGCTTCAATAAGGGCTGATTTTTCGATTCGTTTGCTATCAAAAAAATAGCATTCGGGTTTCGCCGAGAAAGATCAAGCGGAGCGTCTTCGGTCCGGATCGTGGCAGTGCTGCAGCATCGGTGCTGTCACGGTCTGCAGCGTGGTATGGGCGATGCCGAAGCGCTGGTGCAGCCCTTCGCTCACCTCGCGCAGGAAGTCATCGCCCGGGTGGCCCTGCGGCATCACCAGGTGGGCGGTCAGGGCGACCCGCGTGGTGCTCATGGCCCAGACGTGCAGGTCATCCACGCGTGCCACGCCGGCTTGTGCCTCCAGCCAGGCCTGCACGGCGGGCAGGTCCACGTGCTCGGGCACGCCGTCGAACAGCAGGTGCAGGGACTGGCGCAGCAGGCCCCAGGTGCCGGCGACGATGATGGCGGCGATCGCCAGGCTCATGACCGGGTCCAGCCAGGCCCAGCCCTGCCAGAGGTAGAGCGCACCGCCTATCACCACGCCCAGCGAGACCAGGGCATCGGCCGCCATGTGCAGGAAGGCGCCGCGTACGTTGAGGTCGTGTTCGCCGCCGCGCAGGAAGAGCAGGGCGGTGGCGGTGTTGACCACGATGCCCATGGCCGCCACGGTGATGATGGTCCAGCCCTGCGTGGGCTCGGGCGAGCCCAGGCGCTGGAAGGCCTCCAGGCCCAGCGAGCCCATGGCCACCAGCAGCAGCACGGCATTGGTGAACGCCGCCAGGATGGAGGCACGTTGCCAGCCGTAGGTGTGACGTGCATCGGGCTGCAGGCGCGCGGCCAGGGCGGCCATCCAGGCCAGCAGCAGGCCAGCCACGTCGCTCAGGTTGTGGCCGGCGTCGGCCAGCAGGGCCAGGGAGTTGACTTGCCAGCCGTACCAGGCTTCTACCGCCACGAAGCCGGCGTTGAGCGCGATGCCGATGGCAAATGCGCGGTTGAAGTTGGCCGGGGCGGGGTGCTGATGACCGGCGTGTGCGTGAGCCGCAGCGTGGTCGTGCGCGTCGTGGGAGTGGTCGTGCGAGTGCTCGTGGGCCATGCCCCCAGTATGCCCGCGCCGGCACGACCCGCCCGCGCCGGGGGGGTTAGAAAGTGGAAATCAGCGACTGGCGCGTGCTGAGCAAGGGGGAGTTGGGATCCAGGGCTTGCAGCAGCAGCGAGGGCAGCTTGGGCCACTGGATGGGGCGCTGCAGGTGGGTGGCGCCGTGGGGAGCGCTCTGGCCATCGACCTGGATGACAGTCTTGCCCACCAGCATGCTGGCCTTGGCGGCCCAGGCCATGACCTTGGCGTCCGCACCGTCAAGCAGGATGACGTCGGCGGTGTCGGCGTCATCGGAGCGGGTCAGCTCCAGCCGCAGCGGGCGGCGCTGCGACAGCGCCACGATGCCCTGGATCAGCTCCCGTTCGGAGGGCGTGAAGCCGTAGACCAGGACCCGCAGCGTGCTTTGCAGCGGAGCGGGCCGCGAGGCCGGGGCCGCCGTGCGTTCAGGTTCCGATTCCGGGCCAATGGGCAGGATGATCATGTTGGGACTCCCCTCGCGTTTTTTGATACGGCAAAGATGTGCTGTTCGAGGGGATTCTTGTCCCGGCCCGCACATCTGGCGAGGGACAAGTTCACGGAAGTGGCGGGTGCTTGTTGCGATGCAGCAGTTCGCCGCGCATCGCGTGCAATAGTTCACGCTGCGCCACCCGAGAAGCTTGCCAGGCAGCGCGTTGGGGCCTGCATTACCATGGCGCCATGAGCACTGCGAGCCTTGTTACCCCCTCCGCCCCCCTGCGCCAGGACGCCACCATCATCGGCCTCGTCGGCCTGGCCCATGCGAGTTCCCACTTCTCGCACCTGCTGCTGCCCCTGCTGTTTCCGGTTTTCATGCGCGAGTTCGGCTTGAGCTATTCCGAGCTGGGTCTGCTGATGTCGGTCTTTTTCGTCGTCTCCGGCCTGGGCCAGGCTGGGGCCGGCTTCGTGGTGGACCGCTTTGGGGCTCGCCGTGTGCTGTTCGCCGCTGAGGCGCTGTTCATCGCGGCCTGTCTCGGGGCCTCGCTGGTGCAGGGATACAGCGGCTTGCTGGCCGTGGCCGTGCTGGCTGGTCTGGGCAACGCGCCTTTCCACCCGGTGGACTTCACCATCCTGAACCAGCGCGTTTCGGTGCCGCGCCTCGGCCATGCCTTCAGCGCACACGGCCTGACCGGCAACCTGGGCTGGGCCGTGGCGCCCGTGTTCCTGGTGGGCATCGGTAGCGTCGCCGGCTGGCGCAGCGCTTATGTGTCTGCCGCCCTGATGTACGCCGTCATCCTCGTCCTGCTGGTCTTGCAGCGCGACAAGCTGCGCACCGAGGTCATGGTGCGCCAGCCCCAGCACGCTGAAGGCAGCGACCTGGCCTTTCTCAAGTTGCCGGTGGTCTGGTGGTGTTTCGGGTTCTTCATGCTTTCGACCATGACGCTGGCCCTGGTGCAGAACTACGCCGTGTCCCTGTTGCAGGCCTTGCATGGCGTCAGCATGGAAACGGCAACGCTGACGCTGACGGCCTACATGCTCTGCGCTGCGGCCGGTATCCTTGTCGGCGGTTTCGTCGTAGCCCGCCAGGCCGCCCACAGCGACCGCGTGGTGGCCTGGTGCATGGGAGGCGGGGCACTGCTCATCGCGCTGTGCGGCAGCGGCTGGCTGGGCGCCACGGGCACCATGGTCGCGCTCGCTGCCACCGGTTTTGCGATCGGCATCGGCACCCCCTCGCGCGACATGATGGTCAAGAAGGCCACCCCCCGGGGCGCCACCGGCCGCGTCTACGGCACCGTGTACTCGGGGTTCGACGTCGGCTTTGCCGTGGCACCGCTGATGTTCGGCGCCCTGATGGACCGCGGCCATTTCAATGCGACCTTTTTCGTCGCAGCGGCAATCCTGCTGCTGAGCGTGTTCACCGCGGTTGGGGTGGGGCGTCTCGTAAGGCACTGAATGAACGGCCGTTCGGCGCCGGGCAAAATGGCGACATGAAAACCCAAATTGCCGGACACCTCCTCGTTGAATGCCTCGTGGCCCAGGGCGTGACCCATGCCTTCGGCGTGCCGGGCGAAAGCTTCCTGGCCGTGCTCGACGGCTTCCACGCCTACCGCGAGCAGATCCAGTTCGTCATCAACCGGCAGGAGGGCGGGGCCGCCTTCATGGCCGAGGCCCACGGCAAGCTCACCGGCCGCCCTGGCGTGTGTTTCGTCACGCGCGGGCCAGGGGCCACCAATGCTTCCATTGGCGTGCACACGGCCTTCCAGGATTCCACGCCCATGGTGCTCTTCGTCGGCGACGTGGCCAGTGACATGCGCGACCGCGAAGCCTTCCAGGAGGTCAACTACGAATCCTTCTTCGGCCCCAGCACCAAGGGCTTTGCCAAGCGCGTCGAGCGCATCGACGACGCGCGCCGTATCCCCGAGTACATCGCCCGCGCCTTCGCCACCGCCATGAACGGCCGCCCCGGCCCCGTGGTGCTGGTGCTGCCCGAGGACATGCTGGTGCAGGAGGTGGACGTGGCGCCGCTGCCACGCGTGGAGGCGGTGCAGGCCTGGAGCGATCCCGGTTCCCTGCGCAGCCTGCGCGAGATGCTGCTGCAGGCCCAGCGCCCCCTGGTCGTGGCCGGCGGCGGCGGCTGGACGCCGCAGGCGGCCCAGGCCCTGCAGCGTTTTGCCGAGAACTGGAAGCTGCCCGTGAGCAATGCCTTCCGCTTCCAGGACACTTTCGACAACCAGCATCCGCAGTACGCGGGCGACATGGGCATTGCGCCCAACCCCAGGCTGGCCAAACGCATCCAGGACAGCGACCTCATCCTTGCCATCGGCCCGCGCCTGGGCGAGATGACCACGGGCGGCTACACCCTGCTGGAAGTGCCCAAACCGAAACAGAAGCTGGTGCACATCCACAGCAGCGCCGAGGAACTCAACCGCGTCTACCAGGCTGATCTGGCCATCCACGCCACCATGAACGCCGCCGCGCGCTCGCTGGAGGTGCTCACGGCGCCGCCCAGCCTGCCCTGGGAAGCCTGGACCCAGGCGGCCAACGCCGACTACCTCGCCAACCTGCAGCCGCAAGCCCTGCCCGGCGAGATCGACATGCCCGCCATCGTGGCCCTGGTGCAAAAGCACCTGCCGGCCGATACCGTGGTCACCAACGGTGCCGGCAACTTTGCGAGCTGGGTGCACCGTTTCTGGCGCTACCGAGGCCTGGCCCATGGCGACAAGACCCAGCTGGCGCCGACCAGCGGGGCCATGGGTTATGGCGTGCCGGCGGGCATTGCCGTGGCCATCACCCAGGGGCGCATGGCCTTCACCATCGCCGGCGACGGCGACTTCCTCATGAACGGCCAGGAGCTGGCCACCGCCGTGCAGCATGGCGCCAAGACCCTCATCGTGCTGCTCAACAACGGCATGTACGGCACCATCCGCATGCACCAGGAGCGCGAGTACCCGCAGCACATCAGCGGCTCGCAGCTGCAGAACCCGGATTTCGTGGCCCTGGCCCGCGCCTACGGCTACGCCGGCGCGCGCGTCACGCGCACGGCCGAGTTCGAGGCGGAGCTGAAAGCCGCGGTGGCCCGGCCCGAAGGCACCCTGATCGAGGTCATGCTCGATCCAGAGGTCATCACCACGCGCGGCACCCTGGGCGCCATCACGCAGGCGGCGCTGGCGCGCCAGGCCAAGGGCTGAGGGGAGGGCAGGCCGCGGCGACCGCCGCGACCGTGCATAAAAAAAGCCGGCGTCACCGCCGGCTTTTTCGTAAACGGGGTGAGCCGATTACTTGAGGTGCTTGCCGATCAGGGCAGCCATCTCGAACATCGAGACTTGCGCCTTGCCGAAGATCGCCTTCAGCTTGTCGTCAGCGTTGATGTTGCGCTTGTTGACGTTGTCCTGCAGCTTGTTCTTCTTGATGTAAGCCCACAGCTTGCTCACGACTTCCGTACGCGGCAGGCCAGCGGAACCCACCACTGCGGCCAGGGCCGGGCTGGGGGTCAGCGGCTTCATGAACGCTGCGTTGGGGGTGCGCTTCTTGGCCGGAGCCTTTTTCTTCGCAGCGGCCTTCTTGGCCGGAGCCTTCTTGGCAGCGGCCTTTTTGGCCGGAGCCTTCTTCGCAGCCGGCTTCTTGGCCGGAGCCTTCTTGGCAGCGGCCTTCTTCGCCGGAGCCTTCTTCGCTACCGCCTTTTTAGCGGGAGCCTTTTTCGCAGCGACCTTCTTGGCCGGAGCTTTCTTGGCCGGAGCCTTCTTCTTTGCAGTTGCCATGATTGAATTCCTCTTCTAGAAGTTGATTAATCACCAGAGGGAACTGCTTCCTCTCTGGTATTGCGGATGCTATAGGAGAAAAAACGCATCTCCAAGCGAAAAGTGTGTTTTCTCCCTCTGGGATGTTGTTTTTTGCATCGCGATTTTCAGGCGGCGCCCCTCTGAAAAACGCTTTTTCTCCTCTGGAGGTCTTGCTCCGGGGTGCAGATCACGCTCTGCAGCGGGAGGAAAATCGCCTTGCGCACACCCCTGCGCAGCCCCGCTTTCTCCTCTGAAAGCGGGGCTTTTCGCGAGTGATCCTCGGGGCGGCGCAGGGCCGACGGCGTCGGCCAGCTGCGCGTCCGGTGCGCACTGCTCCGGCTGGCCACGCCGTGCGCACCCCTGCGGTCCGCTACGCTCTCGTCAGAAGAGGCTCGTCGAGCCGCTTGAACGCCCTCAGGAGCTGCCCCAGGACGCCGCCCATGCCTACCCTGCCCGAACGCCATGTTTTCGTCTATGGCACGCTGCGCCGCGGCGAAGCCAACGACATCAACCGTCTGCAGCCGGCCTGGGGCAGGCGCGCATGGGCGGCTTGCTCTACGACCTCGGGCCCTATCCCGGCCTGGTCCTGGGCGGCACGGAGCCGGTGCTCGGCGAGGTCTATGCCATGGCTCCCGAGCTGGAGCGGCAGCTCGACGTGATCGAGGAGGTGGCGCCCGTGCCCAGCGGCGAGTACACGCGCCGCTACGTCGAACTCCTTCTCGACGGCCGGTCCCTGCGCTGCCTGGTCTATGAAATCGACCCGCAGCGCGTACGCGGCTGGCCGCGCATCACCACGGGCGACTGGTTGCAGCGCCACTGAGACCGGTTTTTGCCTGCCGCGCCCGGTCTGCGGCATGGCGGCGTCGGTGCGCTAGGGGCTGTCGTGGCTGCATTTCAAAACCAGCCTATCTAGTTTCACAATTTGAAATTACCCGTTGACGCATCGCAGCAAATTTTCTCAATACGAGATATTGAATTTCACATTGCAAATCGAATAACGTAAGTTATTGATTCGTAATGAAATAAAAAATGTCTTGTATAAGACACAAGAGGTTTTCAAAGTCTTATACAAGACTTAAAGTAGACCCATCGAGCCAGGCCGCATCGCCGCCCGGTAATCGAACGGTTTCATCCACCTGCTTTAGGAGTTACACCATGCCGCAAACCCTGACCGAACAACTCAGCCGTGAGCAACAGATCGCCGCCCTGGAAAAGGACTGGGCCACCAACCCCCGCTGGAAGGGTGTCGAGCGCGGCTACAGCGCGGCCGACGTGGTGCGCCTGCGTGGTTCCTTCCCCATCGAGCACACCATCGCCCGCCGCACCGCCGAGAAGCTGTGGGACATGCTGCACACCGAGCCCTACGTCAACTGCCTGGGCGCACTGACCGGTGGCCAGGCCATGCAGCAGGTCAAGGCCGGCGTGAAGGCCATCTACCTGTCGGGCTGGCAGGTCGCCGCCGACAACAACACCTACTCGTCCATGTACCCGGACCAGTCCCTGTACCCGGTGGACTCGGTGCCCAAGGTCGTGGAAACCATCAACAATACCTTCCGCCGCGCTGACGAGATCCAGCACGCCAAGGGCATCGACGCCGGCCACAAGGACTACATCGACTACTTCGCCCCGATCGTGGCCGATGCCGAAGCCGGTTTCGGCGGCGTGCTCAACGCCTTCGAGCTGATGAAGGCCATGATCCGCGCCGGCGCCGGTGGCGTGCACTGGGAAGACCAGCTGGCCTCCGTCAAGAAGTGCGGCCATATGGGCGGCAAGGTGCTGCTGCCCACCCGCGAGTCCTGCCAGAAGCTGATCGCCGCGCGCATGGCCGCCGACGTCATGGGCGTGCCCACCCTGGTGATCGCCCGTACCGACGCCGAGGCCGCCGACCTGCTGACCTCCGACTACGACGAGATCGACAAGCCCTTCCTGACCGGCGAGCGCACCGCTGAAGGTTTCTACAAGACCCGCAAGGGCCTGGACCAGGCCGTCGCCCGGGCCAACGCCTACGCCCGCTACGCCGACCTGGTGTGGTGCGAGACCGGCACGCCCGACCTCGACTTCGCCAAGAAGTTCGCCGACGCCGTGCACAAGGTCCACCCGGGCAAGATGCTGGCCTACAACTGCTCGCCTTCCTTCAACTGGAAGAAGAACCTGGACGACGCCACCATCGCCAAGTTCCAGCGCGAGCTCGGCGCCATGGGCTACAAGTACCAGTTCATCACGCTCGCGGGCATCCACTCCATGTGGTACAACATGTTCGACCTCTCGCAGGACTACGTGAAGCGCGGCATGACCGCCTACGTCGAGCGCGTGCAGGAACCCGAATTCGCCGCCCGCGACCGTGGTTACACCTTCGTGTCCCACCAGCAGGAAGTCGGCACCGGCTACTTCGACGATGTCACCACCGTCATCCAGGGCGGCAAGTCCAGCGTCACCGCGCTGACCGGCTCGACCGAGGAAGAGCAGTTCCACTAAGCACTGAGTAACTTCACCGGCCAACGGGGCTGACGCGCCTGCGTTTTCGCAGGTCCGTCAGCCCCGTGCAATTTCCGGGACGATTTTGATTACTTTTGGAAATGACGTCATTCAATAAAATTAATAAGAAGTTTTATTCTGTGACAGCATAAAAAATGAATTTACCTTATTAGTGGCTGTTTATATATTTGCGCCATACCAAGCCGGTTGCCTGGCTCTCCCCCTCAGGCAGCCCCTGCTGAAACGATTTCTAAAACTACGGACCCGCAAGGGCATCAATCATCATGAGCAAGAAATACAACATCCTGATCCTGGGCGCCTCTTATGGCTCCTTGCTCGCCAGCAAGCTGCTCATGGCAGGGCACTCGGTCAGTCTGGTGTGCCGTCGCGAGACCGCCGAGCTGATCAACCGCGAAGGCACCCGCGTGCGCATGCCGGTCAAGGGCCGCGAAGGCCTGGTCGAGATCGACTCGCGCCAGCTGCCCGGCAAGCTCGACGCGGTCTCTCCCTCGCAGGCCAAGGCCGAGCAGTACGACCTGGTCTGCCTGGCCATGCAGGAGCCGCAGTACAGCGCCCCCGGCATGCGTGAGTTGATGAAGGCCATCGCCCTGGCCAAGGTGCCCTGCATGTCCATCATGAACATGCCCCCGCTGCCTTATCTGGCCCGCATCCCCGGCCTGGACGCCAGCGCCTTGCGCGCCTGCTACCACGACGCCAGCGTCTGGGAGGATTTCGAGCCCGGCCTCATGACCCTGTGCAGCCCCGATCCGCAAGCCTTCCGTCCGCCGGAAGAGCAGCCCAACGTGCTGCAGGTCGGCCTGCCCACCAACTTCAAGGCCGCCCGTTTCGAGAACCCGGCGCACACCGCCATGCTCGAGCAGATGGAAGCCGACATCACCGCCGCCCGCCTGACCGTGGACGGCGAAGTGCTGGACATCCCGGTCAAGCTCAAGGTGCATGACTCCATCTTCGTGCCGCTGGCCAAGTGGGCCATGCTGCTCACCGGCAACTACCGCTGCGTGCAGGCCGACGGCATGCGCGCCATCAAGGACGCCGTGCATGGCAACCTCGAGCAGTCGCGCCAGGTCTACGCCTGGGTGGTGGACCTGTGCGTCCAGCTGGGTGCCCAGCCCGACGACATGGTGCCTTTCGACAAATACGCCGCTGCCGGCCAGGGCCTGCTCAAGCCGTCCTCGGGTGCCCGCGCCCTGGCGGCCGGTGCCACCGACATCGAGCGCATCGACCTGCTGGTCAAGCTGGTGGCCGAGCAGCAGGGCCTGAGCAACGACTCCGTCAACGAGACCGTCAAGGTGGTCAACGGCTGGCTGGACCGCAACCGCAAGGCGGCCGCCGCAAAAAAAGCGGCTGAGGCGGTCGCCGCCTGAGCGGCGGGGTCGCCTCGGCCTCTGTTTCCCGACGGTTGCGCAACGCCAGGGGGCGAGCCCCCTGGCGTTGTCGTCTGAGGCCTCGGTTAGAATGAGGGCTGTGGACCCAGCGTCCGTTCACAAGAGCGAGAAAGGCACCCTGGTTATGACACCGCGAACTACCACCGCCAGCGAGAAACGCCACAGGGGTTGCTAGTCCGCGCGCCCCCGGGCGCAGGTGCTGTCACATTCAAAACAAGGCGCGGTCACTACCGCGCCTTTTTCATTTTCTGCGAGTGAGAGATATGGTTCAGATCACGCTACCCGACGGTTCCAAACGCGATTTCCCCGGCCCGGTCACCGTGGCCGAAGTGGCGGCCTCCATCGGCGCCGGCCTGGCCAAGGCCGCACTGGCGGGCAAGGTCAACGGCAAGGTGGTGGACACCAGCTACCAGATCACCGCCGACAGTCCCCTGTCCATCATCACCGCCAAGGACGCCGATGGCCTGGAAGTCATCCGCCACTCCACCGCCCACCTGCTGGCCTATGCCGTCAAGGAGCTGTTCCCCGATGCCCAGGTCACCATCGGCCCGGTCATCGAGCACGGCTTCTTCTACGACTTCTCCTACAAGCGTCCCTTCACGCCGGAAGACCTGGCCGCCATCGAGAAGAAGATGGCCGAACTCGCCGCCAAGGACGAGCCCGTGGTGCGCCGCGTGCTGCCCCGCGACGAGGCCGTGGCCTACTTCAAGGGCCTGGGCGAGCACTACAAGGCCGAGATCATCGCCAGCATCCCGGCCAATGAAGACGTCAGCCTCTACCGCGAAGGCAAGTTCGAAGACCTTTGCCGCGGCCCGCACGTGCCCAGCACCGGCAAGCTCAAGCACTTCAAGCTCATGAAGGTGGCCGGGGCCTACTGGCGCGGCGACCACCGCAACGAGATGCTGCAACGCGTCTACGGCACCGCCTGGGCCAGCAAGGAAGAGCTGCAGCAGTACCTCACCATGCTCGAAGAGGCCGAAAAGCGCGACCACCGCAAACTCGGCCGCGAACTCGACCTGTTCCACCTGGACGAGCATTCGCCCGGCACCGTGTTCTGGCACCCCAAGGGCTGGACGGTCTGGCAGGAGGTGGAGCAGTACATGCGCCGCGTCTACCGCGACAACGGCTACCAGGAAGTCAAGGGCCCGCAGATCCTGGACAAGGCCCTGTGGGAGAAGACCGGCCACTGGGACAAGTACCGCGAGAACATGTTCACCACCGAGAGTGAAAAGCGCGACTACGCCCTGAAGCCCATGAACTGCCCGGGCCACATCCTGATCTTCAAGCAGGGCATCAAGAGCTACCGCGAGCTGCCCTTGCGCTTCGGCGAATTCGGCCAGTGCCACCGCAACGAACCCACCGGCGGCCTGCACGGCATCATGCGCGTGCGCGGCTTCACGCAGGACGACGGCCACATCTTCTGCACCGAAGACCAGATCCTGGTCGAGTGCGTCAACTTCACGGCCCTGCTGCAGAAGGTCTACAAGGACTTCGGCTTCACCGACATCATCTACAAGGTCGCCACCCGCCCGGCCCAGCGCATCGGTGCCGACGCCTTGTGGGACAAGGCCGAGGCCGCCTTGATGGAGAGCCTGAAGGCCGCCAACTGCGACTTCGAGATCTCCCCGGGTGACGGTGCCTTCTACGGCCCCAAGATCGAGTACACCCTGAAGGACGCCATCGGCCGCCACTGGCAGTGCGGCACCATCCAGGTCGATTTCTCCATGCCCGAGCGCCTGGACGCCGAGTACGTGGGGGAGGACGGCAACCGCCACCGCCCCGTCATGCTGCACCGCGCCATCCTGGGCAGCCTGGAGCGTTTCATCGGGATTCTGGTCGAGGAACACGCCGGCGCACTGCCCACCTGGCTGGCCCCGGTGCAGGTTTCGGTGCTCAATATCACCGACGCGCAGGCCGATTACTGCCTGGAAATCGCCCAAAAACTGAAGAAATCGTTGCCAAATCAAGAACTTAGGGTCCAGACAGACCTGCGCAACGAGAAAATTACGTATAAAATACGCGAGCATTCGATGCAGAAGCTGCCTTACATCCTCGTCGCGGGCGACAAGGAGAAAGCAGCCGGTGCCGTCGCAGTGCGTGCCCGGGGTAACAAAGACCTCGGTGTGATGTCCCTCGAAGCCTTTGTGCAAATCATCGCGGACGACATCGCTCACAAGTCAGTCGAAACGGCCCCGCAGGGGCAGTGAGTCGGGCTTTTGGCGCGTACCCTGGCGGTCTCAGCCCTGTGAGGGCAAAGTTTTAAGGAATTGAACCATCGCTACTGAATTTCGTGATCGTCGCCAGCGCGAAGAGCGCAAGCACCGCCTGAACCGTGAAATCATGGCCACCGAGGTCCGGATTTCCGGCCCTGAGAACGAGCCCATGGGGGTGGTGAGCCTGACGGAGGCCCTGCGTTTGGCAGGCGAGATGGATGTGGACCTGATCGAAACAGTGGCCACTGCGAATCCTCCCGTCTGCCGCCTGATGGACTACGGCAAGTTCAAGTTCCAGGAACAGAAGAAGGCTGCCGAGGCGAAATCGAAGCAGAAGGTCATCGAGGTCAAGGAAATCAAGTTCCGGCCCGGTACCGACGATGGTGACTACAACATCAAGTTGCGCAACATCAAGCGCTTCTTGGAAGAAGGTGACAAGTGCAAGATTACCTTGCGCTTCCGTGGTCGCGAGATCACGCACCAGGAGATCGGCATGGCCATGCTGGACCGCATGCGCGCCGATCTGGCGGATCTGATCGTGGTCGAGCAGTTCCCCAAGCTGGAAGGCCGGCAGATGATCATGATGATCGCGCCGGGCAAGAAAAAGGCCGGTGGCGCTGCGGCGCCCAAGGCTGCCACCGAGGCAGCACAGGGTTAAGTTTTTTCCTGCGGGTTGCAGAACCGGCAGGAAATGCCGGGAAGGTGCAAGCTTTCCCGAAACGCAGCGGGGTCACACCCGCGGCGAGGGCAGAGGGGCAACCCTTGGCCCGACAAGTGGCGGGTTTTGAACTCGCCACTTCAAGAAGTGGCTCGGGGCCTACAAGGCTGGAAAAGGTTTCCAGACGCCTCACGAGCACAAGTAATAGGAGCATGAATATGCCCAAGATGAAGACCAAGAGCGCGGCGAAGAAACGCTTCCGCGTTCGTCCCGGTGGTACCGTCAAGCGCGGCCAAGCCTTCAAGCGTCACATCCTGACCAAGAAGACCACCAAGAACAAACGCCACCTGCGGGGTTCCACCGCTGTGCATGCGACCAATATGGGTCACATGGCACAGATGCTGCCCGGCCAAGGCATTTAATTAACGACGAACAAGGAGTAATCACATGCCTCGCGTCAAACGTGGTGTAACGGCTCGCGCCCGCCATAAAAAAGTTCTCGCCCTCGCCAAGGGCTTCCGCGGTCGCCGCGGTAACGTCTTCCGCATCGCCAAAGAAGCGGTGATGAAGGCCGGGCAATATGCCTACCGTGACCGCCGTACCAAGAAGCGTGTCTTCCGTCAGCTGTGGATTGCCCGTATCAACGCGGCAGCCCGTCAGTGCGGCATGACCTACAGCCAGTTCGCCAACGGCCTGAAGAAGGCCCAGATCGAGATCGATCGCAAGGTGCTGGCCGACATCGCCGTGCACGACATGACGGCTTTTGCCGGCATCGTGGAGAAAGTCAAGGCCAAGCTGGCTGCCTGATCTTCACGCCGGGCCCGCTGCCCAAAGTGGCAGGCCTCATGCACAAGACAAGAGGGCCGAAGCTTGCATAGAGCTTTGGCCCTTTTTCATTGCACAGGGCGATCCGGAGAGCGCAGCCAAAAGCCATTGCCGGGCTGCGCTGCCCCGATCACTTTGTACCCAACGGACAAGAACACATGAACGAGTTGGACGCCATCGTCACCAGCGCCAAGACCGCCTTCGACCAGGCCGCCACCCCGGCCGACCTGGAAAACGCCAAGGCGCGCTTCCTGGGCAAGACCGGCAGCATCACCGAGCTCATGAAGGGCATGGCCGCGCTGAGCGTGGAAGAAAAGAAGAGCCGCGGCGCCGCCATCAACGTGGCCAAGCAGGCCGTCGAGGCCGCGCTCAACGCGCGCCGCCAGGCCCTGGCCGATGCCGAGCTGAACAAGCAGCTGCAGTCCGAGGCCTTGGACGTGTCCTTGCCCGGCCGCATCCGCGGCAACGGCGGCCTGCACCCCGTGAGCCTGACCATGGAGCGCATCGAGTCCATCTTCGGCTCCATGGGTTTCGAAGTGGCCCAGGGCCCCGAGATCGAGGCCGACTGGTACAACTTCACCGCGCTCAACACGCCTGAAGACCATCCCGCCCGCTCCATGCACGACACCTTCTACGTGGAAGGTGGTTCCGCCAAGGCGCCCAACCTGCTGCGCACGCACACCAGCCCGGTGCAGGTGCGCCATGCGCTGCAGCACGTCAAGCGTTACAAAGCGCTGATGGACGCTGGGCTGAGCCACGCCGGGCCGCCCCAAGTGGCGAGCGCCCCCTCGGGGGGCAGCGACCCACGCGCAGCGGGGGAGCGTGGGGGCCTTGATGGTATGCCCGAGATACGCGTCATTTGCCCCGGCCGTACCTACCGTGTGGACAGCGACGCCACCCACTCGCCCATGTTCCACCAGTGCGAAGGCCTGTGGATCGGCGAGAACGTGAGCTTCAAGGACCTCAAGTACGTCTTCACCGAGTTCTGCCGCACCTTCTTCGAGAGCGACGACCTGGTGCTGCGCTTCCGCCCCAGCTTCTTCCCCTTCACCGAGCCCAGCGCCGAGATCGACATCCGGTTCCAGAGCGGCCCGCTGGCCGGCCGCTGGCTGGAAGTGGCCGGCTCCGGCCAGGTGCACCCGAACGTGGTGCGCAATATGGGCCTGGACCCCGAGAAATACATAGGCTTCGCCTTCGGCATGGGCATGGACCGCTTCACCATGCTGCGCTATGGCGTCAACGACCTGCGCCTGTTCTTCGACGGCGACATCCGTTTCCTGAGCCAGTTCAAGTAATTCAGCCGAGAACAAGAAGATGCAATTCCCCGAATCCTGGCTGCGCGAATTCTGCAACCCGCCGCTCTCCACCCAGCAACTGGCCGACACGCTGACCATGGCCGGTCTGGAGGTGGAAGAGCTGCGCCCCGTGGCACCGCCTTTCACCAAGATCGTCGTCGGTGAAATCAAGGAGGCCGTGCAACACCCCAACGCCGACCGCCTGCGCGTGTGCCAGGTGGACGTGGGGCAGGGCGCCTTGCTCAACATCGTCTGCGGCGCACCCAATGCGCGCGTGGGCATCCGGGTGCCCTGCGCCCTGGTGGGTGCCGAGCTGCCGCCCGGTGAAGATGGCAAACCTTTCCTCATCAAGCTGGGCAAGCTGCGCGGCGTGGAAAGCCAGGGCATGCTGTGCTCGGCCCGCGAGCTGAAACTGTCCGAAGACCACGGCGGCCTGTTGGAGCTGGCGGCCGACGCGCCCATCGGCCAGGACATCCGCCAGGTGCTGAACCTGGACGACACGCTTTTCACCTTGAAGCTCACGCCCAACCTCGCGCACTGCCTGTCCGTCTACGGCGTGGCGCGTGAAGTGGCCGCGCTCACCGGCGCGCCCCTCCAGGCCCCGGCCTTCCCGCCCGTGGCCGCCAAGTTGGCCGACAAGCAGCCCGTGAAGATCAGCGCGCCCGACCTCTGCGGCCGCTTCTCCGGCCGCATCGTGCGCAACGTCAACACCAAAGCCGCCACCCCGCAGTGGATGGTGGACCGCCTGGCCCGCTGCGGCCAGCGCAGCGTGACCGCGCTGGTGGACATCTCCAACTACGTGATGTTCGAGTTCGGCCGCCCGAGCCACATCTTCGACCTGGACAAGATCCACGGCACGCTGGACGTGCGCTGGGGCCAGCCGGGCGAACAGCTCAAGCTGCTCAACGGCAACACCGTCACCGTGGACGGTGAAGTCGGCGTGATCGCCGACGACCAGGCGCTGGAGTCCCTGGCCGGCATCATGGGCGGCGACGCCACTGCCGTGTCCGACGACACCCAGCACGTGTATGTGGAAGCCGCCTTCTGGTGGCCCCGCGCCATTGCCGGCCGTTCGCGCCGCTACAACTTCGCCACCGACGCCGGCCACCGCTTCGAGCGTGGTGTGAACCCCGAGCTGACCGTGGAGCACATCGAGCGCATCACCCAGCTCATCGTCGACATCTGCGGCACGCCGGCCACCGCCTGTGGCCCCATCGACGACCACCAAGTCAAGATGCCCGTGAGTCAGAGCGTGACGCTGCGCGTGGCGCGTGCGGCCAAGGTCATTGGCATGCCGCTCACGCAGGCGCAGTGCGCCGATGCGCTCAAGCGCCTCGGCCTGCCCGTCACGGAGGGGCAGGGGACCCTCACAGTGATGCCGCCGCTGTACCGCTTCGACCTGCAGATCGAAGAAGACCTCATCGAAGAAGTGGCGCGCCTGGTGGGCTACGACCATCTGCCCCACACCCCGCCGCTGGCCCCCGTGGTGCCCAAGCTGCGCAGTGAGTCGCAGCGCAGCCCCTATGCCGTGCGCCGCCAGCTGGCCGCGCTGGGTTACCAGGAAACCATCAACTACAGCTTCGTGGACGAACGCTGGGAACACGAGCTGGCCGGCAACCCCAGGCCCATCAAGCTCATGAACCCCATCGCCAGCCAGATGGGCGTGATGCGCTCCACGCTGCTGGGCTCGCTGCTGCAGGTGCTCAAGTTCAACCTGGACCGCAAGGCCGAGCGCGTGCGTGTGTTCGAGCTGGGCCGCGTCTTCCTGCGTGATGCCAGCGTGCCCGACAGCGACAGCAGCGTGGCCGGTTTTGCCCAGCCCATGCGCGTGGCCGGCCTGGCCCTGGGCGGCGTGGACACCCTGCAGTGGGGCGGCAAAGACCGCAACGTCGACTTTTTTGATGCCAAGGGCGACGTGCAAGCCCTGCTGGCCCCGCGCCAGCCCGTGTTTGAAGCCGCCGAGCACCCGGCCATGCACCCCGGCCGCTGCGCCCGTGTGCTGCTGGACGGCAAGCCCATCGGCTATGTGGGCGAGCTGCACCCGCGCTGGCGCCAGGGCTACGAGCTGGCCCAGGCCCCGGTGCTGTTCGAGCTGGAACTCGACGCCGTGCTGGCCCGCGAAGTGCCGGCCCTGCGCGCCATGAGCAAGTTCCAGGCGGTGGAGCGCGACCTGGCCGTCATCGTGGCCGAGGGCGTGACCCACGCGGCGCTGATGCAGGCTATCGGGGTTGCCCCCACCCAGGGCCTGCTGCGAAATGCGGTATTGTTTGACGTCTACCGGGCCAAGCCGGGGGCAGCCTCGGCCGGCCTGGCCGAGGGCGATAAGAGCCTGGCCGTGCGCCTCACCCTCAACAGCGACGAGGCCACGCTGACCGAAGAGCAGATCGAGTCGGCCGTGCAGGCCGTGCTGGCCACCCTGCAGAAGCAGGTTGCCGCGCGCCTGCGGGCCTGAACGGGATACGCGAGAACACGAAAACAATCGAGACGGCGGAATCACTATGGAAATCACGGTCGAAAGTCTGGAAACCCCCGCGCTGACCAAGGCGCAGCTGGCTGAACTGCTGTTCGAGCAGATCGGTCTGAACAAGCGCGAGTCCAAGGACATGATCGACGCCTTCTTCGACCTGATCGCCGACAGCCTGGTCAATGGCAACGACGTCAAGATCTCGGGCTTCGGCAACTTCCAGATCCGCACCAAGGCCCCGCGCCCCGGCCGCAACCCGCGCACCGGCGAAGCCATCCCCATCGAGGCGCGCCGCGTCGTCACCTTCCACGCCAGCCACAAGCTCAAGGAACAGATCCAGGAGCAAGGCGGCCAGCCGGCCCGCGCCGCCGCCTGAGTCCTGTTTTCTCCGTTCGGGCTGAGCCTGTCGTGAACAGATCAGGCTCCCATACCGCCCCCGGTTTTCAGCGGTGCCAAACCGCTGCCGCAGCCCTGTTGCGGTGCACAAACCGCAGCTTTCCTGCACCCCGAAACCCCGAAAAGCGCTGTTTTTCGAAAAAACAGCCGACAGGCTTTGCATCTGTCCACCACTTAGAGTAACCTTGCAGCTTTCTCTCCTATCACATTGATTTCAATGGAGAAAGCGCTTCCACCCATCCCTGCCAAACGCTACTTCACCATCGGTGAGGTCGGCGACCTGTGTGGCGTCAAGCCTCACGTGCTACGGTATTGGGAGCAGGAGTTCACCCAGCTGCGCCCCATGAAGCGGCGCGGCAACCGCCGTTATTACCAGCACCACGAGGTGCTGATGATCCGCCGCATCCGCGACCTGCTCTACGACCAGGGCTTCACCATCAGCGGCGCCCGCAACAAGATGCAGGAACTGCTGCACGCCGAACGCGACAAGAAGCGCGCCGGCGAGGTCATGCTCGACGGCGTGGAAGTGCTGGAGATGAACGAACCGGCCGACCTGGACGACTTCAGCGAGAGCCAGCTGGTGGAAGACGAAGACCCCGCCGCCAACGACAAGCTGCACCTGGTCAAACGCGAACTCACCGAAATCCGCGACCTGCTCGCCGGCAGTTTCTGAGCCGGGCAGGGCGGGAAGCCCGTTTTCTCCGGGTATAATTCAAGGCTCGATCGGTGTGTGGCGCAGCCTGGTAGCGCACTTGCATGGGGTGCAAGGGGTCGAAGGTTCGAATCCTTTCACACCGACCAATCGATAAATGGAAACGCCGCTAGTGGAAACACTGGCGGCGTTTTTCTTTTGGGTCGCTGCCCCTAGAATGCGCCACAGAGGAGAACAATGACGCCAGAAGCCCGCGCCCGCCAGAACATCGACGCGCTGCTCACTGCAGCCGGCTGGCACGTCTGCGGCATAGCCGACGCAGACATCCACGCCACCTCCGGCGTCGCGATTCGCGAATTCCCCCTCAACACCGGCCACGGCTTTGCTGACTACCTGCTCTATGTGAACGGCAAGGCCTGCGGCGTCATCGAGGCCAAGAAAGAGGGCGCCACCCTCACGGGCGTGGAAGTGCAGTCCGCCCGCTATGCGCAGGGCCTGCCGGCTGCGCTGCCGGCCTGGCGCAGGCCCTTGCCCTTTCTCTTTGAATCCACGGGCGTCGAAACCCATTTCACCAACGGCCTGGACCCGCAGCCCCGCGCCCGTGGCATCTTTGCCTTCTATCGCCCCGAGCTGCTGGCCCAGTGGTTGAGCTATTTGCCGGCGCAGGCGGCTTCCGGATCGGTGCAAGAAGAGCCCGGCACCTTCCTCGCCCGCCTGCAGCACATGCCCCCGCTGGTGACAGAGTGGGGCGCCGGTGGCGCGCACTACCAGCTCTGGCCCGCGCAGATCCAGGCCGTCACCAATCTGGAAAAAAGCCTGGCCGCCAACAAGCCGCGCGCCCTGATCCAGATGGCCACCGGCAGCGGCAAGACCTTCACCAGCATCAGCTTCATCTACCGCCTCATCAAGTTTGCCGGCGCGCGGCGCGTGCTCTTTCTGGTGGACCGTGGCAACCTGGCGCGCCAGACCAAAAAAGAGTTTGACGCCTACGCCTCGCCGCACAACAACTTCAAGTTCGGCGAGGAATACATCGTCCAGCACCTGCAAAGCAACCAGCTCGACAACAGCGCGCGCGTGGTCATCTGCACCATCCAGCGCATGTTCAGCATGCTCAAAGGCCGCCCGCTCGACGAAGCCGCCGACGAAGAAAGCACCGCCGGCCTGGAAGAGCTGTTCAAAGACCCCGAGCCCATCCGCTACAACCCGCGTATCCCCATCGAGACTTTTGACATCGTCGTCACCGACGAAGCCCATCGCAGCATCTACAACCTCTGGCGTCAGGTGCTGGAGTACTTCGACGCCCACCTCATCGGCCTCACCGCTACGCCCAACAAGCAGACCTTCGGCTTCTTCAATCAGAACCTCGTCATGGAATACGGCCACGCCCAGGCCGTGGCCGACGGCGTGAACGTCAACTACAACGTCTACCGCATCAAGACCGAGGTGGGCGAGCAGGGTGCCAAGGTGGACAAAGGTTACTGGCTCGAAACCATGGACCGCGCCACCCGCCGCCGCGCTGCCTGGCAGCTGGACGAAGACTTTGAATACGACCCCGCCGAGCTGGACCGCGCCGTGCAAACGCCCGACCAGATCCGCACCGTGGTGCGCACCCTGCGCGACCAATGGCGTGTGGACCTGTTCCCTCAGCGCGAAGAGCTGCCCAAGACCCTGGTCTTCGCCAAGGACGACAACCACGCCGAAGCCATTGTGCAGATCCTGCGCGAAGAGTTTGGCCGCGGCAACGAGTTTGCGCAGAAGATCACCTACCGCACGACGGGCACCACGCCCGAGCAGCTCATCAAGGACTTTCGCACCGCCTACTACCCGCGCGTGGCCGTCACCGTGGACATGATCGCCACCGGCACCGACATCAAGCCCGTGGAAATTGTCGTCTTCATGCGCAGCGTCAAAAGCCGCAGCTTCTTCGAGCAGATGAAAGGCCGGGGTGTGCGCATCTGCAACCCCACCGACCTGGCCGCCGTGAACCCCGGCAATGGCGTGCGCAAAGACCATTTCGTCATCGTCGACGCCGTGGGCGTGTGCGAACGCGACAAGACCGACAGCCGCCCCATGGACCAGAAAAAGAGCGTGCCGCTGGACAAGCTCTTGCAGGCCGTGGCCTTAGGGAACGTGGAAGACGAAGTGCTCAGCAGCGTGGCCGCGCGCCTGGCCCGGCTGGACCGCGACCTGGGCGAGGCCGACCACGCCAAGATCCATGAGGCCAGCGGCGGCCACACCCTGCAGAGCCTGGCGCGCGGCATCGTGGCCGCGCTCAACATCGACCCCACCTTAGACATGCCGCCCGCCGAGGCCGAAGAGCGCCTGCACCAAGCCGCTAAACCTTTCAGCAACCCCAAGCTGCGCGAGCTCATCTTGCAACTGCGGCAAAAGGCCGACCTCGTGGTAGACACGGTCACGAGCGACAGCCTGATCTCTGCGGGTTTTGCCGAAGGCTCAGACCGCGCCAAAGATCTGGTGCAGAGCTTCGAGGCCTTCATCGCGCAACACAAAGACGAAATCACCGCCCTGCAAATCCTCTACAACCGGCCCACGCGCGCACCCTTGAAGTTTGAAGACATCAAGGCCCTGGCCGATGCCCTGCACGCCCCGCCGCACCTGCTGGACGAAAGCGCCCTCTGGCAGGCCTACGCGGCCATCAACAAGAGCAAGGTCAAGGGCGCCAGCCAGAGAAGGTTGCTGACGGACCTGGTGAGCCTGGTGCGCTTTGCCATGCAGCAAGACAACGAATTGGTGCCTTACCCCGAGCGCGTGCAGGCCAACTTCAAGGCTTGGCTGGCGCAGCAACAACAGGCTAGCGGCAAGCCCTTTACGGCTGAACAACAGCACTGGCTGGAGTTGATCGCCGACCACATTGCGGCCAATCTTGGAATCGAAATGGAAGATTTTGAGTTGGGCAAGTTCGCACAGGAAGGCGGGCTGGGCAAGGTGCATCAGCTCTTTGGCGCGCAGTTGCCCAAGGTGATTGAGGAATTGAATCGGGAGTTGGCGGCGTGACTGCGCTCGGCGGTTTGACACACGATAAGGTCGAGCAGGGAGGCCCCAATGCTCCTGGAGAGTTCATTTACGTCGATATCGGCAGCATCGACAACCAGTCTAAGCGGATAGTTGTTCCGAAGCGGTTGCCTGTAGCTGAGGCGCCAAGTCGGGCAAAGCAGCGGCTGCGCTCCGGTGACGTTCTGGTGTCAATGACTCGCCCGAATTTGAATGCTGTTGCGCTTGTCCCCGATGAATTGGATGGCGCAATCGGTTCAACGGGATTTCACGTACTCCGCTCTAAAGGAGATGCACTTCCTAAATGGATGTTTTACGGTGTACAGACTCGCCGGTTTATCGAGGAAATGTCGGCGGTGGTGCAAGGAGCCTTGTATCCCGCGGTTCGTCCGAAGGACGTTAGGGCGTTTGACCTTCCCGTTCCAAGCATTGATGAGCAGCGGCGCATCGTCGCCGAAATCGAGAAGCAGTTCTCCCGCCTCGACGAAGCCGTTGCCAACCTCCAGCGCGTCAAAGCCAACCTCAAACGCTACAAAGCCGCCATCCTCAAAGCCGCCGTCGAAGGCCGCCTCGTCGAAACCGAAGCCGAACTCGCCCGCCGGGAAGGCCGCAGCTACGAGACTGGCGAGCAGCTTTTGCTGCGGATTCTCGGAAGCGAGTCGTCGATCGAAACCACTAAGAACAGGTCGCCTACCTCGAGTGAACAGGCCGATTGCCCGGAGGGTTGGGCTAAAACTTCAATTGGTCGAATCTCTGAGTTCTCATTTTATGGACCTCGCTTTTCCAGCGACGCGTATTCAGACACAGGCGTTTTTGTTTTGCGAACAACGGATATCGATGAGTCAGGTCGTGTAGACACCAGTACGGCTCCGAGAATTGATCTCTTCGCTAAAGACTTGGAAAAGTATCGCGTTGCTCTTGGAGATTTACTAGTGACACGTACTGGTAGCTTGGGAACAGTTGCGCTATTTGAAGACGATGTGGATGCAATCCCAGGTGCCTATCTGATTCAGATTCGACTGCGCCTTGATGAGTATTCAAGAAAGTTCTTGCTCATGTTTTTAAAGAGCCCAGAGGGACAAGCAAGACTCACCGGGGGCGGGGCAGGTGTTGGCCGGCAGAATTTGAATGCCCCCACAATTTCGGCGATCACTTTTGGATTGCCCCCGCAGGCAGAGCAAGTCCGCATCGTTGCCGAAGTCGATCGGCGCCTGTCCATCGTCCGTGGAGTAGAAGTCGAGGTCGATGCCAACCTCCGGCGTGCGCAAGCACTACGGCAAGCCGTATTGAGCAAAAGCTTTTCTGTCTGATAGACGTCTATGCCTTACCCAATTGAGAAGAAGCTTGTCGTTGCGGTTTCAAGCCGCGCGGTCTTCCATTTGGAGGAGGCCAACGAGATTTTCGATTCCAAAGGAACTGAGGCTTATCGTCAGTATCAGATGGAACGTCTTGACGAGCCACTCGCAAAAGGAGTCGCTTTCCCTTTTGTCAGCCGTTTGCTCAGGTTAAATGAACTCTATCCCAAACAGATCCCTGTAGAGGTCGTAGTTCTTTCGCGCAGTAGTGCAGACGCTGGGCAGAGGTTCTTTCGGTCTTGCAAGCACTATGGACTGGATATTTCGCGGGGGGCTTTCTTGTCTGGGCAAAGCCCCTACCCCTATATAGATGCATTCAACGCGTCCATTTTCTTGAGCGCGCATCGTCCAGATGTTGTCAATGCAGTCAGGGCTGGATTGCCGGCAGGGTTGATCATGCCCACAAGCGCTGTGGATGATGAGACTGATCATGAGTTGCGAATTGCTTTTGACTTCGACGGGGTGTTGGCTGATGACAAATCAGAGAAGGTCTATCAAGAGCACAAGAGCCTAGACCTATTCCATCAGCATGAGGCAGAGAACGTCAATTTGCCGCATGAACCTGGCCCATTGAAGGACCTGTTCACAAAAATTGGATTTTTCCAGAAGCTGGAAGCTCAGCGTGAAGCGGCCCAGCCCGGCTACAAGCCCGCATTGAGGGTCGCGATCGTAACGGCAAGAAATGCACCATCAAATGAGCGAGTCGTCACGACTCTGAATTCTTGGGGGATGAATGCCGCCGAATTGTTCTTGATGGGCGGAATAGAGAAGAAGAGAGTCCTTGAAGTCCTCAAGCCACACATTTTCTTTGATGACCAGATTTCTCATCTTGAGCCAGCGTCGCAGGCAGTGCCATCGATACTGATTCCATTTGGTGTCACGAATGTAGATCTACTTGCAAACTTGCCACCGGATGGTGCGTACGCACCGGAGGTCAAGGAATAAATGAACTCTTTCAGCATGAAGGGGCATCAGCAAGTTAGCGGTGCCGACCTGTTACGAAAGCCGCATGAAGCGCTGCTGCCGGATCGTAGAACTGCTACGACTTCCGTCTTCCGATCAGATGGTTCAGTTTCGATGGTCACGCTCGAAGAGCGCTATCAGTCTATTGGTGAGTTCTCGCTTGAGGAGTCGGTGCCATATGACGTTCGCGTGCACTTTGAGACGGCGAGAAACCTGTATCTCTATGCATGGTTTGTCTATCGGTTTTTTCCAGTTGCTGAGCAATATGCCCTGATCACATTGGAGTTTGCCCTGTGCGAGCGCTTGAAGCCTGGGTTTCCGCAGATGTTTGGCCCCGACCGAAATCGTTCGCCTGGTTTGCTGGTGTTGATTCAGAAGGCCAAAGCTGAGCAACTGCTCTCTAACGATGGCTTGCGCTCGTATGAGCGCGCGGCGCTTGTGCGTGCTCGTCAGCGGGTCTCGATGGACGTTAGCCGAGAGATGGAGGCTCGCGGTCTGTCGGAGATGGAGTACGACCTTTCTGACATCAAAACCATTCCTGAAGACTACGTGCATGACGCGCTGAAGGTTCTTGAAGAAACGTTGCCCTATATTCGAAATACATACGCGCACGGCAGCTCCAGTCTTCATGCCGCAGTGCTGGGGACGTTTGAAATTGTGGCGGATCTGGTGAATCAGCTTTTTCCGTTGTCGGCCCCTCAGAAATTGGAGGAGACATGAAGAGCGCAAAAGACAAACTGGTCAGTGAGTACTTGGAACGCGTCGGTGGCGATGTCCTCGCCAGCGAACATTTCCGCGCCATCGTGCGCGGCATGATCAAGGGGCATGCCGGTGTCTATGCGCTGTACAAGAACGAGAGCCTGTACTACGTGGGTTTGGCCTCCAACCTGATGGGGCGGGTCAACCATCACTTG
The DNA here is from genome assembly GCF_058807395.1 of Hylemonella sp. GW821-FHT12C09. Classification (NCBI taxonomy): domain Bacteria; kingdom Pseudomonadati; phylum Pseudomonadota; class Betaproteobacteria; order Burkholderiales; family Comamonadaceae; genus Hylemonella; species Hylemonella sp. GW821-FHT12C09. Next base: position 236,776 of record NZ_JBXAQQ010000005.1, read on the forward strand.
AAAGACCGCCACGCTGGCAAGTGGAACCGCTTCAGCGTCTATCTCACCAGCAAGGGTGAGCACATCAAGCCCTTCGAGTCGCTGTTGCTGCGCATCATCAACCCCAAGGGCAACCGGGTGCAGGGCAAGCTGCCGGGTGCGCAGGACCTGAAGAAGGAACTGAACCGCCAGGTGTCCGAGCAACAGGCCGACGAACGCGCCCGCCTGCCGGGCGGTGTGCTGGCCCGCAACCGCCGGCGCAAGAAGGCGGCCTCGGCCAAAGGTTCGGTGGTGCTGGCGGGTTCCGTGGACCGGCTGATCCGGCTGCGGGCTGACTACAAGGGCCAGCTCTACCTGGCTTCGCTGCGCAAGGACGGTTATGTGTCCTACGGCGGCGAACTCCATGCCTCGCCTTCCGCCGCTGCCAAGGCCGTGGTGGGCCGCGCCGCCAACGGTTGGCGTTTCTGGCACTACAAGAAGGGCGCCGCCTGGGTGCCGCTGGGTGAGTTGCGCAAATGAGCAAAGTTCGCCGGATCTGCTTGCAAGATGGGTTGATTTGATTTACATTCAACATTCGCGATTTGCGAATATTGAATGTAAATGCAGCTCAAACCTCAAGACTTCCTGGTCGCCCTCAAGCTTGTTGCCTGGGGCGATCTGCGCTGGACGTATGCGCGGCTGGCGCAGGAATTGGGCCTGAGCGCCTCGGAGGCGCACGCCTGCGTCAAGAGGGGCCTGCAGGCGGGGCTGCTGGTGCATAACTACCAGGCATTGGACTCGGCACCGGCCGCTCTCGCCGTGCAAGAGCCAACAGCCATTTACCGCGTTGCCCGGCAAAAGCGCTCGAGTGTCGCGGCTACACGCAGCCAAGTTGCGCAGGGTAAACCTGCCACGGCTGACAACCCGGTACGCCCTCATTCAAAGCAGTTGGCGGAGTTTGCGCTGCACGGTGCCAGGTACGCCTTCGCCGCAGACAAAACGCCATCGACCATAGGGGTGCCTACCAGCCACAGTGCGCCTGCCTTTGCGGGTGTATTCGCGCCGGGCTCGGAGGACTACGTATGGCCGCACCCCAATGGCACTGTGCGGGGCGTTGGGGTAGAACCGTTGCACCCCAGCGTGCCCTTTGCCGCCATGCAGGACGCGAGGCTCTACGAAATGCTGGCCTTGTTTGATGCCATTCGCGTAGGCCGCGCCCGTGAGCGCGGCATGGCGCTGGAGCGACTGCAGGCGCTCATCGATCCGTCGACACCAAAAAAGGTAAAGGGCCCCGTGTATGGCTAATCCGAACCTTGCCATGTTGATGGGCATGGCACAGGCCTTGGGGCCGCTGTGTGATCGGGTGGTTTTTGTGGGGGGCTGTGCCACGGGTTTGTTGATAAATGATCCTGCGCTACTCAATGTGCGAGCCACAGAAGATGTAGACGCAATCGTGGAGGTTGCGACACTGGTGGGCTACCACGCCTTGGCAGAAGAGTTGATGCAGCGCGGCTTCAAACAAACGATGGCAGACAACACACCGCCATTTCGCTGGTACTGGAACCGCATGCAGCTGGACCTGGTGCCGCTGGATGAAAAAGTGCTGGGCTTCGCCAACCGCTGGTACCGCCCAGGGTTCGACGCCGCTGTACAAGCCGAGCTTGCGCCGGGAATGAAGCTGCGGCACCTCGCAGCTCCCTACTTCTTGGCAACCAAGTTTGAAGCCTTTAACGACCGCGGCAACAATGACGTGTATGCCAGCCACGATCTGGAAGACATACTCACCGTGGTGGAAGGAAGAGCGGAGCTGGTCGCGGAGCTATCTGCTTCAGCTGAGGATGTTCGCAGTCATGTGGCGGCATGTGTCCTCAGACTTTTCGACCACCCGGATTTCGGCAACGCACTGGGCGGCCTCTTGAGTCAGCCCAACCGCGAGCCGCTGGTGCGCGCGCGATTGCAACAATTCGCCGAACTGAGAACACTATGAACGCCACGACCAACACCCTCGTCCAGAAACTCTGGAACTACTGCAATGTGCTGCGCGACGACGGCATGAGCTATGGCGACTACGTGGAGCAGCTGACCTATCTGCTGTTCCTCAAGATGGCCGACGAGCGCGCCCAGCCGCCGCACAACCAGGCCAGCATCGTGCCCGGGGCCTACTCCTGGCCCTCTTTGCTGGCCAAGGACGGCGATGCGCTGTTTGACCATTACCGCCACGTGCTGGAGGCGCTGGGCCAGCAGAAGGGCACGCTGGGCCTGATCTTCGGCAAGGCGCAAAACAAGTTCCAGGACCCGGCCAAGCTGCGCCGCGTAATCGTGGACCTGATCGACGCCGAGACCTGGACCATCCTGGGCGCCGACGTGAAGGGCGATGCCTACGAGGGCCTGCTGGAGAAAAACGCGCAAGACACCAAGAGCGGCGCCGGCCAGTACTTCACGCCGCGCGCGCTGATCCAGGCCATGGTGGACTGCATTGCGCCGCAGCCGGGCGAGCGCATCACCGACCCGGCCTGCGGCACGGGCGGCTTTCTGTTTGCGGCGCACAACTACATGGTGGCGCACAACAAGAACCTCACGCGTGACCAGCTCAAGCACTTGAAGGAAAAAGCCTTCACCGGTTACGAACTGGTGCACGCCACGGCGCGGGTGTGCGCCATGAACTTGCTGCTGCACGGCATTGGCTCCGAGAAATCGGTGCCGGTGGTGGTGGGCGATGCGCTGGCGGCTGACCCGGGCGAGCGCTTTGAGGTGGTGCTGGCCAACCCGCCCTTTGGCAAGAAGAGCAGCACGGTGATTGTGGGCGAAGACGGCCGCACCAGCACCGAGAAGGACACCATCGAGCGTGACGACTTCTGGGCTACCACCAGCAACAAGCAACTCAACTTTGTACAGCACACAAGACCCTGCTGGCCACCCATGGCCGCGCGGCCGTGGTGTTGCCGGACAACGTGCTGTTTGAAGGCGGGGCGGGTGAGACCATTCGCCGCAAGCTGCTGCATGAATGCGATCTGCATACCCTGCTGCGCCTGCCCACGGGCCTGTTCTACGCCCAGGGTGTGAAGGCCAATGTGCTGTTCTTCGACAAGAAGCCGGCGAGCGAAACGCCATGGACCAAGCAGCTCTGGATTTACGACCTGCGGACCAACAAGCATTTCACGCTGAAGACCAACCCACTGCAGCGCGCAGACCTGGACGAGTTTGTGGAGCTGTACAAGGTGAGCCAGCGCCAGAAACGCAAGCCGACCTGGAATGCAGAGAACCCGGAAGGGCGCTGGCGCGCCTACAGCTACGACGAGCTGGTGGCGCGCGACAAGGCCAGCCTGGACATCTTCTGGCTCAAGGACGAATCACTCGCCGACAGCGACAACCTGCCACCGCCGGAGGTGATTGCGCAGGAGATCGTGGAGGATCTGCAGGCGGCGCTGGAGCAATTCAAGCTGATTGCCAGCGATCTGCAGCCGGAAGCAGCCGACGATTGAGCGGTGTGCGGCCTCAAGTGTGGGCGAATTGCTGCGACACGGCTTCGAGCGAGTTTTTCACGCGCTGCACGATGGGCGAGTGGCCTGCGGTCGTCAGCACAAGTTCATGCGTCGATCGGGTCATGCCCACGTAGAGCAGGCGTACCTCTTCCTCCAGCGGCTCGTCTTTCCAGGGCATGCTGTCGAGCCCAGCGATGAAGACCAGGGGGAACTCCAAGCCCTTGGCGCTGTGCATGGTGATGAGCTTCACGCTGGGCCTGGACCAGTCAAAACGTGTGGCGCCTTGCGCCTGCATGGCCTGAACGGCGATGCCTTTGCGCTGCAGGGCACGGCCGACGCCGTCGATGCGGATGCGGGTACGAAAGAGCACGGCGATGTCGTTCAGCGACTTGCCTTCAGCTACAGCCTTGGCAATCCGCTCGGCAATGAGCTCAGCTTCTTCGGCTGAGTTGGCAGCCTCGATCAAGACTGGCAAGGGGCCGCGCCGGCCGGCCGTGGCGGGGTGCACGGTCTGGACGGTGTCTTCGGATTCCGGCCGCTCGGCCACCAGATGGGCCGCGCACTGCATGGCCAGGGCCAAGACTTCGGCGGTGTTGCGGTAGTTGAGCTTGAGCACGCTGGTGCGCCCCTGGGCCTGAATGCCCACGCTGGCAAAGCTGAACTTGCGGCGTTGCCTCTGGTAGATCGACTGGGCGTCGTCATAGAGCACCAGCAGGGAATTGCTGGCGGGGTTGACCATGCGGGCGGCCATCTGCAGCCAAGTCTCGTCAAAGTCATGCGCTTCGTCGATCAGTAGGGCCAGGTACTGGCCGCCGGGGACCAGGCCGGTTTGGACGGCACGATTGACGGCGTGGACCAGGGCTTGCCAATAGGCGTCTCCTTGCAAGTCCGTGGGTGCGTCCAGCTGATAGGCGCGGACCATGTCCTGGCACCACGCGTGGAAGGTACGGACCACAACAAGGTTTTCGTCGACACCTCGTTCGCGCAGCAGCGTGGTGATGCGCTGGGCCAGCGTGCGGTTGTAGCAGAGCACCAGGATGGGCTGGTCGGGCCGCGCAGCGGCAGCCAGTTGTTGGGCGCGGAAGACCAGGATCATGGTTTTGCCAGAGCCGGCCACGCCGTGGATCACCCGGTGGCCTTCGCCCAGGGTTCGGGCGATCTGCTCCTGCTGAAGGTCCATCACTTGCAGCAGATCGGGGAGCTGGGCGCCTTGCGGGCTGTCCTTGCCGTTGAACAAGGTGCCTTGTTGCACCCGCACCTCGGGGAAGAGGTGCCAGCGCACGCGGTCGCGTTGGGGCAGGGTGAGGGGCTGCGAGGACCAGCCGGCGTACATGCCCCAAAGCATTTGCTCAAATTCCTCAGGGAGGATGTCTTCAGCCAAGTCGTCGCGTAGCAAGGTCTTGGCCTCGGGGAAGACATCGGCGAAGTCCAGGCTCTCGATCTGCTTGTGTCGGATGTTGGAGAGCACACAACCCCAGCCATAGGGCACACGTGATTTGCCTTTGAAGGGGTCTTGCTCTTGCTGCAGCGCAGGGTCAGCCTCCAGCACGTTGTTGAGTTCCATGGCGTAGCCGCGGGCTTGGGACAGGGGGTGGGGTATAGTCCTGGGGCCGTCTTCCAGCCTGAGTTCGACGCTGTCGCGGTTGAAGCCGAGCAAGGTGCCCCAAGCCCAGTGCTTGACTTCCAGGATCAGCAGACCACGGCGTGGGCTGAGGATGACGAAGTCGGGCTGCCGGGCCTTGGGGCCGATGGGCACGTTGTGCCAGACCATGTAGTCATCCGACAGGCAGCGCTTGAGTTGGTGCAGCACGGCGCGTTCGCCGGCGTTGGCGCAGCGCCTGTCGATGTTGGTGAGGCCCTGGGGAAAGATGGCCATGGTTTTGCACACTCCCTGTGTTCGGCGCTATGGCCGGTAGGGCTCGATGCGTGTGTCAGATCGGCGCCGGCCCGTGTTTGTTTCATTCTATCGAGCGACTTGGCCGTCGCAGGCTTTACGCCATATTCCGCTGCGGGTAAACCCGAATTCATGACTGGGTTGACGTCCATCAAATTAGTATGCATACTTACTATTATTGAATTCGGCGACTCAAATAGAGCCTGTCGAACGCAAGCCGAATCGTCGGTACTCTTGTTCAGTTTTTGGAGATAACGATGCAGTTTTATAAGAATGGCTTCCGGGGTGGCAACCCCGACGTCAAGCCCGCCGCGCCGAACCGGCGTAACCGGGGCCTCAACGAGCCGTTGCCGGAAAAGGTGGATGTGCTGATTGCCGGCACCGGCCCGGCGGGGCTGTGCCTGGCGGCTCAGCTGGCGCAGTTCCCGGAGATCGAGACGATGATCGTCGAGCGCATGCCCAGCAACATCATCAAGGGCAAGGCCGACGGCATCAACACGCGCTCCATGGAGATGTTCCAGGCCTTCGGCTTTGCCGACAAGGTCAAGCGCGAGACCTACTGGGTCAACCAGACCAATTTCTGGATGCCGGACCCGAAGAACCCCGCCCACATCCGGCGCGTGGGCCGGGTGCAGGACGTGGCCGACGACAGCTCGGAGATGCCGCACATCTTGATCAACCAGGCGCGGCTGCACGAGCTGTTTCTGGAGGTCATGAAAAACTCTCCGTCGCGCCTGGAGCCGGACTACAGCTGGGAGATCGTGGGCCTGACGGTGGACAGCACCACCGATGACCACCCCGTGACCGTGACCCTGAAAGACGCCAGTGGCTTGAACTGGGGGGGCACCCGCACCGTGCGGGCCAACTACGTGGTGGGCTGCGACGGCGCGCATTCGGCCGTGCGCAAGGCCATCGGCGGTGAGCTGAAGGGGGACGCCGCGCACCAAGCCTGGGGCGTGATGGACATCCTGGCCAACACCGATTTCCCGGACGTGCGGCAGAAGTGCCTGATCTCTTCGGCCAACGAAGGCAATCTGTTGATCCTGCCGCGCGAGGGCAGCTACCTGTTCCGCATGTACGTGGAGATGGACAAGCTGCGGCCCGACGAGAAGGCCGCGCAGCGCAAGCTCACGCAGCACGACATGATTGCGGCGGCCAACCGCATCCTGCAGCCCTACACCATCGAGGTGAAGGAGATCGTCTGGTGGTCCATCTACGACATCGGCCACGCCATCACCGACAAGTTCGATGACGTACCCGCGGGTGTGGACCGCAACCCGCGCGTGTTCACCGCGGGGGACGCCTGCCACACCCACAGCCCCAAGGCGGGGCAGGGCATGAACGTCTCGATGCAGGACACCTTCAACCTGGGCTGGAAGCTGGTGCACGTGCTGCAGGGCCGCTCCGCCCCCAGCCTGCTGCGCAGCTATTCCAAAGAGCGGCTGACCGAGGCCAAGCGTCTGGTGGAGACGGACCACAAGTGGGCGCGGGTCATGTCGGCCCCCACCACCCAGGCCGAGCGGGAAGGGCTTGAGGAGCCGCGCATCATTCGCCAGTTCAAGGAGAACCTGCCGTTCACGGGCGGCATCGCGGTGAAGTACGACCCGTCCTCGCTGTTCGCGGCCGGCAAGCATCAGTCGCTCGCGACCGGGGAGGAGATTGGCCGCCGCTTCCACTCGGCGCCCGTGGTGCGCGTGTCGGACGCCATGCAGATGCAGCTGGGCCATGTGGCCGAAGCCGATGCGCGCTGGCGCATCTACGCCTTTGCCGGCAAGGCGGACGGTACCGATACCGTCTCGGCCATCCACAAGCTCGCGGATTGGCTGGAGACCGGGGCCGATTCCCCGGTGGTCAGGCACACACGCAAGGGTGAAGACATCGACGCGGTGATCGACTTCCGCGCCGTGTTCCAGCAGACCTTCGACCAGCTGGCCTACGAGAAGATGCCGTCCCTGCTCAAGCCCAGGACCGGCCAGCTGGGCCTGCAAGACCACGAAAAAGTCTTCTGCGTGGACCACAAGGGCCTCGGCGACATTTTCGACATGCGCGGCATCAACCGCGATCAGGGCTGCATGGTGGTGGTGCGCCCCGACCAGTACGTGGCCCACGTGCTGCCGCTGGATGCGCACCAGGAGCTGGCGGCCTTTTTTGCGGGGTTCTTGGTGGCGAACTGAGCGGGCGTTCCTCTGAACAGAAGGCGGGCTGAGTGCCCGCCTTTTGCTTGTGGCCGCCAAGCCCGCTGTTCCGTTCGGGCTGAGCGTGTCGAAGCCATCGACATATCGCTGCAACGTGTCGATGAAATGCGGAAAAATCGACACGTCCTCACCCGCATCCAGGCTGGCTTGACGCATAACTTGACTTATGCTTGACAGTCATTTAGCCTGCGGCCATGGCGTATGTCCCGCAATTCACCATCACCCCGGCGCTGCTGACTGAGGTCGAGCAGGTGGCAGCCTTGCGTGAGCGGATACAGGGCGCGGTGGTGGATCTGGCCTGGGTGCCGGCCCTGCAGAAGGACACCCGCACACGCAATGTGCACGCCTCCACAGCCATCGAGGGCAACCCGCTGACGCTGGAGCAGGTGCGCGCACTGGAGGAGGGGCGCGAGCTTTCCACGCCTGGCGTGCGGGCCAAGCGCGAGGTCCTCAACTACTTTGCCGGGCTGCGCTACGTGGAAAAGCATGCAGCCAAAAAGAAGATAGGCCATGCGGACGTGCTGGAGCTGCATCGCATCCTGGCTGGTCAAGTGATGGACCAGGGTGAGGCCGGCAAGTACCGCATGATCGCCGTGCGGGTGGGGGCCTACCGCCCGCCGCCGGCGGATGCCGTGTCGGGTCTGATGTTCGAGCTGCTGGAGTGGTGGAACACGGCAGCCAAGAAGCTGTCACCGGTGCTTAGCTCGGCCATCCTGCATTACCGCTTCGAGGCCATCCACCCGTTTGCCGACGGCAACGGCCGTACTGGCCGGGCGCTGGCTTTGTGGGAGCTGTACCGGCGCGGCTTTGACACACACCACATTTTTTCAGTAGACGAATATTACTGGGAAGACCGGCCCGCCTATTACGCGGCACTGCAAAGCGTGCGCGAGGCCGGCGAGGACATGAGCGCCTGGCTCGAATACTGTGCGGCTGGCTTGCGGCAAACGTTGGAGCGAGCCTGGCTGCGGATACAGACCTTGCAGGTCAAGTCCACCGAGAAACTGGTGTTGCGCCCCCGGCAGGAGCAGCTTTTGCATCTGCTGCGCGATCACGGTGGTATGGCGCCCGCTGACATCTGGGCGGCGCTTGGCGTTTCCAGGCAAGGCGCGATGGACTTGCTGCGCCCCTTGCTGGACGCGGGTGTGGTGGAGAAGGTGGGCGGCAACAAGACTGGCCGCTATGTCTTGAAAAATTCATGAACGAGGCGGAAATCCCGTGCCGAACACATCGACCCCGCCAGCGCGTGGCGCGTGTAGCCACGGGATTGCAGAGGTGCCTGTGTGCCGAGAAGATTGAGTTGAGAGATGAGGGCGCAGGGGGCTTTAATGCCCCCAAAGCACGCGCTGGGCCCAGGCGGGCAGGGGCTGCACCAGTTCTTGCGTCCAGTCCTTCTTGCACAGGGCCACGGCGGTGTGCGTGCCGGGCGTGACGTCCTGGCTGTCGTAGAGCACGGCGGCGTCGGCCGTGCGCACGGCCTGCACCAGGTGGCCGAGGGTACGCGGGTAGCGCGCCAGGATGCGCGTGGGCGGCACGGTGTGGCCGCCTTCGCGCACACGCTGGGCCACGCGCTCCAGCAGGCGCTCGGGCTCGTCCAGCGCCACCACCAGCAGCATGACGAAAAAACCCTGCGCCTGGGCCTCGGCGATCAGTGCCAACTTGGACTCGTGCGAGAACACGGTTTCGCTGACAAAGGAGTGGCCGGCTTGCAGCAGCTCGGCGCGCCGGGCCTCGGCCCAGCGCTGCGCTTCTCGGGAGCGCGACTGCGCATCGCTGATGTGCTGCAGATGGGTGGCTTCGTAGAGGTCGGCGTTGACGAACTCGGCCTCGGCGGGGATGACACCAGCCAGTACCAGTGCGTGGTACAGGGTGGTCTTGCCGGCGCCGTTGGGGCCGGCCAGCAGGTAGAAGACGGGTTTGTTCTTGCTGCGCCGCGGGCCGCTGGCGCGGGCCGTTGCCATGTCAGGCGCTGGCTTTGCGGGCTGGGGTGGCCTTGCGGCGGTTGCCGGCCACCACCTCGCGCACGCGCTGGGCCAGGCTGCCGTCGTCTTCGGCACTCATGAAGCGGGCGAGCAGGGCGTCGGCCTGCGAGCCGGCGGGCTTGGCTTTTGGGGCGACGGCACGCGGGCGCTGCGCGGGGCTGTCATGCAGGCGGGCTTCGTACTGGGCAATGGCGGCCTGCGCCTCCTGCGCGGTGAGCCCGCTGTGCTCCACGATGCGGCCCAGCGTGGCCCAGTACTCCACTTGGCCCGCCACGGAGCGGCGCAGCGGCTGCGCGGCCTCGCGCGCCTGGTCGACCAGGGCGGCGGGGAGTTTGACAGAGGCAAAACCGGTGGTGGGCGTGGTCATGGTACGGCTCCTGATTGGCGCATTATGCGCCATAATGGCGCTAGACACTTGAGGTCGCAATTTGCGACCTCAAGTGATTTCAGCTGGGCCAGGATGCGTTCATGGACTTGACATCACAAACGGTGACATCAAGTTGAGGCGGACGATCTGGACAAGCAGCCCAGAGTAAAGGCAGCGCCAGCGCGGGCGCGCCAGGGCGGTATGATCCGCCACCCACATTTCTTCTCGTCAGCCCGTAGCTCAGTTGGATAGAGCAACAGCCTTCTAAGCTGTGGGTCGGGGGTTCGATCCCCTCCGGGCTGGCCAATCCCAGACGCATATTTCAACCGGCAGGCCGCCCAAGGCCTGGGCGTGCCGGGTCATGCGCTGTCAGCTGCGCTGCAGCACCAGGCGCGTGGGGGAGACTTGAAGTTTCTCGGCGTTCACCGAGCTGCCCAGCTCCTGCAGGTAGACCTGCAGCACGCTGCGGCTGATGACGACATGGCCCACGGTGTAGTCGCGGCCCTGATAGCCCACGTGCGAACCAGGGCGGTACAGGGGCAGATGGACGACGATGGGTTCGGCGACGGCCGGCGCCACAGGGCGGCCGGCTGGCTGGTCCTGCGTGGCATGCAGGTAGTCGGATTCGTTTTTCACTTGGGGTGGCTCTTGCACGGGAAACGGGCGGGCCGCCGTGCAAGTGTCAGGGGGCCACCGCCTCGGGACTTACCAGGAGATACGGGGGAAGCCTGCAAGATACCACAGGACGAAGATCGAGATGAGAACGGGCAGGCCGATGCCGATGAAAGTCAGCAAGGTCAGGAAAAAAGTCCACAACTGGGAGAGCCATTCCCTGAAGACTTCCCGTAGGTCGACGTTCCAAAAATGCTCTTGCCGTTTCATGTCTCTGCCGTCGTGTGGTCGTGTGCTGTGTGACGAAGTTCACACTTTGCGCATGCTGCAAGCGAATGTACCCCCAATCCCGGGCTTCTGAAAGCCGGAATAGCGGGGAGATGTAAGGGTATATGTCGCCGCCGGCCAGGGCGGGGCGGGGCGGCTAGACCAGGTCGACGTCGTGCACCTGGTAGTGGCCGGCCTTGCGGTCGGCAAAGTAGCGCTCCAGCGTTTCCTTGACGGTGCGAAAGGCGATCTCGTCCCAGGGGATTTCGTGCTCGGCGTAGAGCTGGGCTTCCATGGTCTCGGTGCCGGGGGCGAACTGGTCGCTCAGCAGTTTGGCGCGGTAGAAGAGGTGCACCTGGCCCACACGCGCCACGCTGATGATGGTGAACAGGCCTTCCATCTCGATCTGGGCGCCGGCTTCCTCGTCCGTCTCGCGGGCCGCGCCCTGGGCCGTGCTTTCGCCCAGCTCCAGGAAGCCGGCCGGCAGCGTCCATTTGCCCTTGCGCGGCTCGATATTGCGCTTGCACAACAGCACCTTGTCGCCCCAGTGGGGCACGGTGCCCACCACATTGAGCGGGTTTTCGTAGTGGACGGTGCTGCAGGCGGGACAGATGGCGCGCTCGCGCGTGTCGCCGTCGTCGGGGATGCGGTAGACCACGGCCACGCCGCAGTTCTTGCAGTGTTTGATGGGGCTGTGCAGCATGAAAGCGAGTGTAGGGGAAACCGACAGTCGGCCGCGCCGCTGCCCACGCTTAACATGCGACCATCATGGACACCCTGCAGCTCTGGCAACTGCTGGCCGATGCGGTGCTTACCCTGCATTTCGCGGTGGTGGCCTTTGTGCTGGGCGGGGCGCTGGTGGTGCTGCTGGGCGGACCCGCGGGCTGGGCCTGGGTGCGCGCGCCGCTCTTGCGCTGGGCGCATCTGGGGGCCATCGGTTTCGTGGTGCTGCAGACCTGGCTGGGGGCGGCCTGTCCGCTGACGTTGTTGGAAGTCTGGCTGCGCCGGCAGGCCCGCAACGCGGGGTACGAGAGGAGTTTCATCGAACACTGGGTGCAGCGCCTGCTGTATTACGACGCGCCGCCCTGGGTCTTCGGGCTGGCCTACACCCTGTTCGGTCTGGGTGTGCTATGGCTGTGGCGGCGCTGGCCGCCGCGGTCCTGGCGCCGGCCGGCCAGGCGCAAGCCTTGATTTAGGTCATTTTGCGGCCCCGGGATGGCCGCCGAGCGTCAGTTTGCTGCAAGATCGATGCTCATAATTATGAATTCAGTTCCAAGACAGATAAACCGAGGAGAGCCTGGATGAGTCGCTACGCCGAGTTTCACCGCCGTTCCATCACCGACCGTGAGGCCTTCTGGGCCGAGCAGGCCCAATTGATCGACTGGCAGCAGGCCCCGAAGCAGATCTGCGACTACAGCAAGCCACCCTTTGCGCGCTGGTACGTGGGCGGCAGCACCAACCTCTGCCACAACGCGGTGGACCGGCACCTGAAGGACCGCGCCGACCAGGCCGCGCTGATCTACGTCAGCACCGAAACCGACCAGGAAAAAACCTACAGCTTCCGCGAGCTGCACGCCGAGGTACAGCGCATGGCAGCCAGCCTGCTGGAGCTGGGTGTGCAAAAGGGCGACCGTGTGCTGATCTACATGCCCATGATCGCCGAGGCGGCGTTTGCCATGCTGGCCTGCGCGCGTATCGGGGCGATTCATTCGGTGGTGTTCGGCGGTTTTGCCTCGGGTTCGCTGGCCTCGCGCATCGAGGACGCCGAGCCCAAGGTGGTGGTCAGTGCGGACGCGGGCTCGCGCGGCGGCAAGGTGGTGGCCTACAAGCCGCTGCTGGACGAGGCCATCCGCCTGTCCCACCACAAACCCTCGGCTGTGCTGCTGGCGGACCGCGGGCTGTCGCCCATGGAGCTGACGGCCGGGCGCGACCATCTGTGGGGTCCGCTGCGCGAAAAACACCTGAATGCCAAGGTGCCCTGCGAGTGGGTGGATGCCACCCACATCAGCTACACGCTCTACACCTCGGGCACCACCGGGAAGCCCAAGGGTGTGCAGCGCGACACCGGCGGCTACGCCGTGGCGCTGGCGGCCAGCATGAAGTACATCTTCGAAGGCAAACCGGGCGAGACCTATTTCTCCACCAGCGACATCGGCTGGGTGGTGGGGCACAGCTACATCATCTACGGCCCGCTGATCGCCGGCATGGCGACCATCATGTACGAAGGCCTGCCCATCCGGCCGGACGCCGGCATCTGGTGGCAGCTGGTGGAGAAGTACAAGGTCACGCGCATGTTCTCGGCGCCGACGGCGGTACGCGTGCTCAAGAAACAGGACCCGGCCTTCCTCAAGAAATACGACCTCTCCAGCCTGAAAGCGCTGTACCTGGCAGGCGAGCCGCTGGACGAGCCCACGGCGCAGTGGATCAGCGAGGGCCTGGGCGTGCCCATCATCGACAACTACTGGCAGACCGAGACCGGCTGGCCCATCCTGACCATAGCCAACGGCGTGGAGAAGGCACCCAGCAAGTTCGGCAGCCCGGGCGTGCCCATGTATGGCTTTGACGTGAAGCTCATCAGCGAGGCCACGGGCGAGGAACTCACCGGGCCCGACCAGAAGGGCGTGGTGGCCATCGAAGGCCCGCTGCCGCCGGGCTGCATGCAGACGGTATGGCGCGACGACGCGCGTTTTGTGAACACCTACTGGAAGAGCATCCCGGGCAAGCTGGTCTACAGCACCTTCGACTGGGGCATCCGCGACAAGGACGGTTATTTCTTCATTCTGGGCCGCACCGACGACGTGATCAACGTGGCCGGCCATCGCCTGGGCACGCGCGAGATCGAGGAATGCATCTCCGGGCACCCGAATGTGGCCGAGGTGGCCGTGGTGGGCGTGGCCGACCAGCTCAAGGGCCAGGTGGCCATGGCCTTTGCCGTGGCCAAGGACGCCAGCGGGCTGACCAGCGACGCGGCGCGCCTGAAGCTGGAGGGCGAGGTGATGAAGCTGGTGGACAGCCAGCTGGGCGCCGTGGCGCGGCCTTCGCGCGTGTTCTTCGTCAACCTGCTGCCCAAGACGCGCAGCGGCAAGCTGCTGCGCCGCGCGCTGCAGGCCGTGGCCGAGGGCCGCGACCCGGGCGACCTGACCACCATGGACGACCCGGCTGCGCTGCAGCAGGTGCGCGAGCTGGTGGCCGGCGCGGCCAAAGCATAAGAAATAGCGCTTGTATTCATAAGTTGCATGACGCCACCGGTCATTCGGTGGCACAATCGCCCCTGTACTAAGGCTCCTTCCTGCCACAGTCGCATCCGCCAACCGGTCCAGCCGTGCCGCGGAAGGTTTTTCCAACCAGTCAAAGTTTCCTTCAGGGAAACGGAGGTCAGCGCAATATGAGCGAATCCCAATCTCAGGGTTCCAAGCCCGCGTCCGTCTATCAGACGTACAGCGACAACACCTATCTGTTCGGGGGCAATGCTCCGTACGTCGAAGAGATGTACGAGAACTACCTCGCCAACCCCGGCAGCGTCCCCGACAACTGGCGCGATTACTTCGACGCCCTGCAGCACGTGCCTGCCGTCGACGGTACGAACGCCAAGGACATTCCCCACCTGCCGGTCGTCAACGCGTTTGCCGAGCGCGCCAAGCAGGGCGTGACCCAGGTGGTCATGGCCACCGGCGCCGACTCCGAGATGGGTCGCAAGCGCGTGGCCACCCAGCAGCTGATTGCCGCCTACCGCAACGTGGGCCAGCGCTGGGCCGACCTGGACCCCCTCAAGCGCACCGAGCGCCCCGCGATCCCCGAGCTGGAGCCTTCCTTCTACGGCTTCAGCGACGCCGACCAGGAAACGGTGTTCAACATCAGCAACACCTTCTTCGGCAAGGACAGCATGTCCCTGCGCGAGCTGCTCAATGCGCTGCGCGAGACCTACTGCGGCACCCTGGGCGCCGAGTTCATGCACACCACCGACCAGGCGCAGAAGCGCTGGTGGCAGCAGAAGCTGGAGAGCATCCGCAGCAAGCCGAACTACGGCGCTGAAAAGAAGAAGCAGATCCTGGACCGCCTCACCGCGGCCGAGGGTCTGGAGCGTTTCCTGCACACCAAATACGTCGGTCAGAAGCGTTTCTCGCTCGAAGGCGGCGAGAGCTTCATTGCCGCCATGGACGAGCTGATCCAGCTCGCCGGCGCCAAGGGCGTGCAGGAGATCGTGATCGGCATGGCCCACCGCGGCCGACTGAACGTGCTGGTGAACTCCCTGGGCAAGATGCCCGCAGACCTGTTCGCCGAGTTCGACCACACCGCGCCGGAAGACCTGCCGGCCGGTGACGTGAAATACCACCAGGGTTTCAGCTCCGACGTGTCCACTGCGGGTGGCCCGGTGCACCTGAGCCTGGCGTTCAACCCCTCGCACCTGGAAATCGTGAACCCGGTGGTCGAAGGCTCGGTGCGTGCCCGCATGGATCGCCGCGGCGACCCGCACGGCAAGCAGGTGCTGCCGGTGCTGGTGCACGGCGACGCCGCCTTCGGCGGCCAGGGCGTGAACCAGGAAACCCTGGCGCTGGCCCAGACCCGTGGTTACTCCACGGGCGGCACGGTGCACATCATCATCAACAACCAGATCGGTTTCACCACCTCCGACCCGCGCGACATGCGCTCCACCGTGTATTGCACCGACATCGTCAAGATGGTCGAGGCGCCGGTGCTGCACGTCAACGGCGACGACCCGGAGGCCGTGGTGCTGGCCACGCAGCTGGCGCTGGAGTTCCGCATGGAGTTCCGCCAGGACGTGGTGGTGGACATCACCTGCTTCCGCAAGCTGGGCCACAACGAGCAGGACACCCCGAGCCTGACCCAGCCGCTGATGTACAAGAAGATCGCGGCCCACCCCGGCACGCGCAAGCTCTACGGCGACAAGCTGGTCACCCAGGGCGTGCTGACGGGCGAGGGCCCCGATGAAATGGTCAAGGCCTACCGCGCCGCCATGGACGCCGGCCGCCACACGGTGGACCCGGTGCTGACGAACTTCAAGAGCAAGTTCGCGGTGGACTGGTCGCCCTACCTGAGCAAGAAGTGGACGGACGCGGCCGAGACCGCCATTCCGCTGACGGAGTGGAAGCGTCTGGCCGACAAGATCACGACCATTCCCGCGACGGTCACGCCGCACCAGCTGGTGAAGAAGGTCTATGACGACCGCGCCGCCATGGGCCGCGGCGAGATCCCGGTGGACTGGGGCATGGGCGAGCACATGGCTTTCGCCTCGCTGGTGGCCAGCGGCTACCCGGTGCGCCTGTCGGGTGAGGACTGCGGCCGCGGTACCTTCACCCACCGCCACTCGGTCATCCATGACCAGAACCGCGAGAAGTGGGACGTGGGCACCTATGTGCCGCTGGAGAACGTGAGCGAAGGCCAGGCACCCTTCGTCGTGATCGACTCCATCCTGTCC
The DNA here is from genome assembly GCF_058807395.1 of Hylemonella sp. GW821-FHT12C09. Classification (NCBI taxonomy): domain Bacteria; kingdom Pseudomonadati; phylum Pseudomonadota; class Betaproteobacteria; order Burkholderiales; family Comamonadaceae; genus Hylemonella; species Hylemonella sp. GW821-FHT12C09. Next base: position 252,970 of record NZ_JBXAQQ010000005.1, read on the forward strand.
GAAGAGGCGGTGCTGGGCTTCGAGTACGGTTACGCCTCCAACGACCCCAACACCCTGGTGGTCTGGGAAGCCCAGTTCGGCGACTTCGCCAACGGCGCCCAGGTGGTCATCGACCAGTTCATCGCTTCCGGTGAGGTGAAGTGGGGCCGCGTGAACGGCATCACGCTGATGCTGCCGCACGGCTACGAAGGCCAGGGCCCCGAGCACAGCTCGGCCCGCCTGGAGCGTTTCATGCAGCTGGCCGCCGACACGAACATGCAGATCGTGCAGCCGACCACGGCCAGCCAGATCTTCCACGTGCTGCGCCGCCAGATGATTCGCAATCTGCGCAAGCCGCTGATCATCATGACGCCCAAGTCCCTGCTGCGCAACAAGGACGCGACTTCGCCGCTGTCCGAGTTCACCAAGGGCGGCTTCCAGACCATCATCCCCGAGCAGAAGGCCATCAAGGACGAGAAGAACGTCAAGCGCGTGATCGCCTGCTCCGGCAAGGTCTATTACGACCTGGTCAAGAAGCGCGAGGAGAAGGGCCTGGACGACGTGGCCATCCTGCGCGTCGAGCAGCTCTATCCCTTCCCGCACAAGGTCTTCGCTACCGAGCTCAAGAAGTACCCGAACGCCACCGACATCGTCTGGTGCCAGGACGAGCCGCAGAACCAGGGCGCCTGGTTCTTCGTGCAGCACTACATCCACGAAAACATGCTCGATGGCCAGAAGCTGGGTTACGCCGGCCGCGCGGCCTCGGCCTCGCCGGCGGTGGGTTATGCCCACCTGCACCAGGAGCAGCAGAAGGCGCTGGTCGAAGCGGCCTTCGCCAAGCTCAAGGGCTTCGTGCTGACCAAATAAGGCGGAACGGTTTTTCAAGAAATGCGGGGCGCCGCTGAAGGCGCGCCCCGCAACACTCAAAAAGATACGGAAAGAATCAAATGGCTATCGTAGAAGTCAAGGTCCCGCAGCTGTCCGAATCGGTGGCAGAAGCCACCATGCTGCAATGGAAGAAAAAGGCCGGCGAGGCTGTCGCTGCCGACGAAATCCTGATCGATATCGAGACCGACAAGGTCGTGCTGGAAGTGCCGGCCCCGTCGGCCGGCGTGCTGGCCGAGATCGTGGTGGCTGACGGTGGCACCGTGGTGGCCGGCCAGGTCATCGCCCGCATCGACACCGAAGGCAAGGCCGGTGCCGCGGCGCCTGCTGCCGCGCCCGCAGCCGCTGCGGCCGCAGCACCTGCCGTGGCCACGGCCACGGTCTCCGCCTCCAAGGCCGGCGTGGCCATGCCCGCTGCCGCCAAGCTGATGGCCGACAACAGCCTGGCTGCCGGCTCCGTGCCCGGCACGGGCAAGGACGGCCGCGTGACCAAGGGTGACGTGCTGGCCGCCGTGGCCGGTGGCGGTGCCAAGCCCGCTGCCATTCCCACCGGTGCCCCGACCTCGGCCCTGCCGCAGGTGGCCGCGCCCCGTCCGCAGAACCTGGGCGAGCGCCCCGAGCAGCGCGTGCCCATGACGCGCCTGCGCGCGCGCGTGGCCGAGCGCCTGCTGCAGTCGCAGTCCACCAACGCCATCCTGACCACCTTCAACGAGGTCAACATGGCCCCGGTGATGGAGATGCGCAAGCGTTTCCAGGAGAAGTTCGAGAAGGAACACGGCGTCAAGATCGGCTTCATGTCCTTCTTCGTGAAGGCCGCCGTGCATGCTCTTAAGAAGTACCCGGTGCTCAACGCCTCGGTGGACGGCAACGACATCGTCTACCACGGCTACTTCGACATCGGCATCGCCGTCGGTTCGCCGCGCGGCCTGGTGGTGCCCATCCTGCGCAACGCCGACCAGATGAGCTTTGCCGACATCGAGAAGAAGATTGCCGAGTACGGCGCCAAGGCGCGTGACGGCAAGCTGGGCATCGAGGAGATGACCGGTGGCACCTTCTCCATCTCCAACGGCGGTGTGTTCGGCTCCATGCTGTCCACCCCCATCATCAACCCGCCGCAGTCGGCCATCCTGGGCGTGCACGCCACCAAGGACCGCGCCGTGGTGGAGAACGGGCAGATCGTGATCCGTCCGATCAACTACCTGGCCATGAGCTACGACCACCGCATCATCGACGGCCGCGAAGCCGTGCTGGGCCTGGTGGCGATGAAAGAGGCGCTGGAAGATCCGGCGCGTCTGTTGTTTGATATCTGATCCACCCCCGACTCTCGCTCACTGCGTGTAGCTCGCATCCCCCCTCAAGGGGGCGCTCCCAGCGGCCTGGCACAGCCAGTTCCGCGGGAGCCCTGGCCAAACAAGCTGGAGCCGCAGCGATGGGACGAATTTCAAGGAAAGTACTATGAGCAAAAAATTCGACGTGGTCGTCATCGGTGGCGGCCCCGGCGGCTACATTGCCGCCATCCGCGCCGCCCAGCTGGGCATGAACGTGGCCTGCATCGACGAGTGGAAGAACGAGAAGGGCGGCCCGGCCCCGGGCGGCACCTGCACCAACGTGGGCTGCATCCCGTCCAAGGCGCTGCTGCAGTCGTCCGAGCACTTCGAGCACGCCAACAAGCACTTTGCCGAGCACGGCATCACGGCCAGCGACGTCAAGATGGACGTGGCCAGGATGATCGGCCGCAAGGACGCCGTGGTGAAGCAGAACAACGACGGCATCCTCTACCTGTTCAAGAAGAACAAGGTCACCTTCTTCCACGGCCGCGGCTCTTTCGTGAAAGCGGTCGACGGCGGCTACGAGATCAAGGTGGCAGGTGCGGCCGAGGAAAGCCTGGTGGCCAGGCAGGTCATCGTGGCGACCGGCTCCAACGCCCGTGCGCTGCCGGGCACGCCGTTTGACGAGGTCAATGTGCTGTCCAACGACGGTGCGCTGCGCCTGGGCGCCACCCCGAAGAAGCTGGGCCTGATCGGCTCGGGCGTGATCGGCCTGGAGATGGGTTCGGTCTGGCGCCGACTGGGCGCCGAGGTCACCATCCTCGAAGGTCTGCCGACCTTCCTGGGCGCAGTGGACGATCAGATCGCCAAGGAAGCCAAGAAGGCCTTCGACAAGCAGGGCCTGAAGATCGAGCTGGGCGTGAAGGTCGGCGAGATCAAGAACGGCAAGAAGGGCGTGAGCATCGCCTACACCAACGCCAAGGGTGAAGCCCAGACGCTGGAGGTGGACAAGCTCATCGTCTCCATCGGCCGTGTGCCCAACACCATCGGCCTGAATGCCGAGGCCGTGGGCCTGAAGCTGGACGAGCGCGGCGCCATCGTGGTCGACGGCGACTGCAAGACCAGCCTGCCGGGCGTGTGGGCCGTGGGTGACGTGGTGCGCGGCCCCATGCTGGCGCACAAGGCGGAAGAAGAGGGCGTGGCCGTGGCCGAGCGCATGGCCGGCCAGCACGGGCACGTGAACTTCAACACCATTCCCTGGGTCATCTACACCAGCCCCGAGATCGCCTGGGTGGGCCGCACCGAGCAGCAGCTCAAGGCGGACGGCGTGGCCTACAAGGCCGGCACCTTCCCCTTCCTGGCCAACGGCCGCGCGCGTGCACTGGGCGACACGACCGGCATGGTGAAGTTCCTGGCCGACGCCAAGACCGACGAGATCCTGGGCGTGCACATGGTGGGACCGCAGGTGAGCGAGCTGATTTCCGAGGCCGTGGTGGCCATGGAGTTCAAGGCCAGCGCCGAGGACATCGCCCGCATCTGCCACGCGCACCCGTCGCTCAGCGAGGCGACCAAGGAAGCCGCGCTGGCCGTGGACAAGCGCACGCTGAACTTCTAAGTTCGCAGGGTCCGGGTTTTGGCGTCCGTCCGCGAAGCCTACGAAGCCGAGCTCAAGACGCGGGGTTACGCGAGTGACCCCGCGCAGCTGCGTGCGGTCGAGGCGCTGGAGCGCTGCGCCACCGAGTGGTCCCACTACAAGGAAAAACGCTCCAACGCGCTGAAGAAGCTCATCAACCATCCCGATATTCCCCGGGGCGTTTACATGCACGGCGGGGTGGGGCGGGGCAAGAGCTTCCTGATGGACTGCTTCTTCAATGCCGTGCCGCTCAAGCGCAAGACGCGCCTGCACTTCCATGAATTCATGCGCGAGGTGCACCGCGAGCTGGCCGAGTTGCAGGGCACCGTCAACCCGCTGGATGCGCTGGCCGAGCGCATGGCCGACAAGTTCAAGCTGATCTGCTTCGACGAGTTTCATGTCGCCGACATCACCGACGCCATGATCCTGCATCGCCTGCTGGCGGCCCTGTTCAGGAACGGCGTGGGCCTGGTGGCGACGTCCAACTTCAAGCCCGACGACCTGTATCCCAACGGTCTGCACCGCGATCGCATCCTGCCGGCCATCGCCTTGCTGAACCAGACCATGGAGCTGGTCAACGTCGACAACGGCACCGACTATCGCCGCCGCACCATGGAACAGGTGCAGCTTTATCACACGCCGCTGGGCCCGCAGGCCGATGCCGCCATGTCGCAGGCCTTCGACCGCCTGGCCGAAGCGCACGACGAGGACCCGGTGCTGCACATCGAGGCGCGTCAGATCCAGGCCCGGCGCAAGGCCGGTGGTGTGGTGTGGTTCGACTTCAGGACCCTCTGCGGGGGGCCGCGTTCGCAGAACGACTACCTGGAAATCGCCACCCAGTTTCATACCGTGTTCCTGAGCGACGTGCCGCACATGCCGGTGCGCATGGCCTCCGAGGCACGGCGTTTCACCTGGCTGGTGGACGTGCTGTACGACCGCCGGGTCAAGCTCATCCTGTCGGCTGCCGTGCCGCCGGAGCAGCTCTACACCGAGGGGCCCCTGGTGCACGAATTTCCGCGTACAGTGTCACGACTGAACGAAATGCAGTCACGCGAGTTCCTCGAATCGGAACGTCGTGTGGTCGATACCAGCCTCACATGAAACGTTTCCTGACCCTGCTGGCCGGCCTGGGCACCCTGGTGCTGGCCCTGGCACAGCAGTCGACTTCCTATGACCCGCAGGCCGCGGAGCGCGAGGCCGCCCGCATCGCGACCGAACGCCGCCAGGCGCTGGAGCGTTATGGCCAGGAAGAGGCCGACTGTTACCAGCGTTTTGCCGTGAACGATTGCCTGAGCCAGATGCGCAAGCGCCGTCGTGTCACGATGGAGGAGTTGCGTCGCCAGGAAATCATCCTGGGTGATGAGCGCCGTGCCGCCGCTGCGGCCGAGAAGATCCGCCGCACCGAGGCGCAGGCCGCCGAACGCGACAGCGCGCTCGCACAGGAACAGCGCGAAGCAGCCCAGAAGGCCGACCAGGAGCGCCAGCAGCGTGCACGCCAGAAGCAGGCGACGCAGAGCGCGCCAGGGCCGGCTGCGGCCGCCTCGGCGCCGACCCGGCCCGCTGCTGCTGCCAGTGCCGCCACCGAGGCGGCCCAGCGTGCCGCCATGCAGCGGGCCTACGAGGAAAGACAGCGCCAGGCCGAGGAACGCCGCAAGGAGCGCGAGCGCGCCCAGTCCGGGAAGGCGCCGAGCACCAGCCGGCCCTTGCCGGTGCCTCCCTGAGAGCCCCTGACAGGCGCTGAGGCTCAGCGTTTGTCGTTCAGCGGTTCGAGCTTGACGATCACCAGCGACAGGTTGTCGCCGCCGCCGTTGGCACGTGAACGCGCCTTCTCGATCAGGAACTCGGAGGCTTCGCGCGCCGAGAGGCTGGAGAGCACCGAACCCAGTTCGTCGTTGTTGAAGTAGTGCCAGACGCCGTCGCTGCAGGCCATGAGCGTGTCGCCCGGGCGCAGCTGCGGGATGAAATGGGTTTCCTGGGGCGGATCGCTCTCGGTGCCCAGGCAGCCCATCAGGATGTTGGACTGCGGATGCACGGCGGCTTCCTCTTCGGTCAGCTCCCCGCGGTTGACCAGGGACTGCACATAGGAGTGGTCCAGGGTACGGCGCACCATCTGGTTGGCGTGGAAGTGGTAGATGCGCGAGTCGCCGGCGTGAATCCAGTGGCAGTCCCCGCCCGGATTGATCAGGAAGGCGGCCAGGGTGCTGTGCGGCTCCTGTTCGGCGGAAATGGCGGTCAGCTTGATGACGATGTGCGCTTCCTGCACCATCTGCGACAGCATGGCGGAGGCGTCGTCGGTCTCGGGGGCGTAGCGCTCGAAGAGCTGCTGGGCGGTGAGCATGACTTGGTCGGAGGCCTTGCGGCCGCCGCTGCGCCCGCCCATGCCGTCCGCCACCACAGCCAGCATGCAGCCGATGTGGCGCGGGTGGGTGAATACCGCCACCTGGTCCTGCTGGTATTCGCGATCGCCCTTGTGGATGCCGGTCGCTGCGGTGAGTCGGTAGCCTTTGCTCATTGATTTGTATCCGCTGTGTCCCCTGGATCCGGCCCGTGAGGGCTGGATGAAAGTCGTATTATCAAACCATTCCTGAAAGCATAGCTGACAAGTATTCCCGCTTTGGCTGTTTTCCCACCGGGCCTGATTTTTGGATTCCAACCTGCATTCCCCGCAGCGCCGCCTGATCGAGCTGCGCATGGAGCACGCCGACCTCGACGCCCTGATCGACCGCACGAGCCACGAAGCCGTGCTCGACGAGCTGATGATGCGCCGGCTGAAGAAGCGCCGGCTGGTCCTGCGCGACGAGATCGCCCGGCTCGAACACGAACTCACGCCCGATGAACCTGCATGACGCCGTGCGCGCAGCCTTCGCGCCCGAGGGCGTGCTGGCGCGCACCGTGGACGAATTCCACCCCCGCAGCGGGCAGACCGACATGGCGCTGGCCGTGGCCGAGGCCATCGAGCAGCGCAGCGTGCTGGTGGCCGAGGCCGGCACCGGCGTGGGCAAGACCTACGCCTACCTGGTGCCGGCCCTGCTCAGCGGCGAACGCGTGCTGCTGTCCACCGCCACCAAGACCCTGCAGGACCAGCTCTACGGCCGCGACCTGCCGCGCCTGATCGAGGCGCTGGGCCTGCCGCTGCGTGCGGCCCTGCTCAAGGGGCGTGCGAGTTACCTCTGCCTGCACCGCATGGAACTGGCCCGGCAGGAGGGTGCGATGGCGGCGCCGCAGGCCGCTTTTGCCCTGGCCCGCGTGGAACGCTGGGCCCAGCAGACCCGCAGCGGCGACCTGTCCGAACTGCCGGGGCTGGACGAACGCTCACCGGTGATACCTTTGGTCACATCCACCCGCGACAACTGCCTGGGCAGCAACTGCCCGCGCTACCGCGAGTGCCACGTGAACCTGGCGCGGCGCGAGGCGCTGGCGGCCGACGTGGTGGTCATCAACCACCATCTGTTCTTCGCGGATCTCGCGGTGCGTGAATCGGGCATGGCCGAGCTGCTGCCCAGCGTGAGCACGGTGATCTTCGACGAGGCGCACACGCTCAACGAGACGGGCGTGCAGTTCCTGGGCCGCCAGCTCTCCACCGCGCAGGTGCTGGACTTCTGCCGCGACCTGCTGGCCTGTGGGCTGCAGCAGGCGCGCGGCTTGGCCGACTGGCAGCAGCTGACCGCCGATGTGGAGCGCGCCGCGCGTGACCTGCGCCTGTGCGCCGGGCGGGCGCCGGCCGGCGGCAGCCGCCATGCCTGGGATGGCGCCGCCCCCGAACACATCGCTGCCGACAGCTGGGTGCTGGCCCTGGGCGCGCTGCAGCGTGCCTGCGGCGAGGCACGCGCCGCGCTGGAGCACATGGACGAGCTGGGGCCGGACTTTGCGCGCCTGGCCGAGCGTGCCCGCGCCCTGGCGGCGCTGGCGGACTTCTTCCTGGCCGAACGCGCGCCCGAGGCGGTGCGCTGGCTGGAGGTGTCGCAACAGCTGCGCCTGGTGGAGTCGCCACTGGACATCGCCGATGCGGTGCAGACACGGCTGCTGGCGCCGCGGGAGGGCGAGGCCTCCTCACGCAGCTGGATCTTCACCTCGGCCACGCTGGGTGACGACGAGCGCCTGAGCTGGTTCACCGAACCCTGCGGCCTGGGCGACGCGCGCGTGCTGCGCGTGGACAGCCCCTTCGACTACGCGCGTCAGGCCGCCGTCTACGTGCCGCGCCAGCTGTCCAAGCCCAACGATTCACGGCACAGCGACGAGGTGGCGGCCCTGGTGGCGCGGCTGGCCCCGGTGCTGGGCGGTCGCACCCTGGTGCTGACGACGACCTTGCGCGCGCTGCGCAGCATCAGCGCCGGCCTGCCGCAGCTGCTGCCGCCGGACCGCGGCATCCAGGTGCTGAGCCAGGGGCAATTGCCCAAGCGCGAACTGCTCGACCGTTTCCGCGAGGGCGTGTTGCCGGGCCAGCCCGGTTGCGTGCTGGTGGCGTCGGCCTCGTTCTGGGAGGGGGTGGACATTCCGGGTGAAGCGCTGCAGCTGGTGGTGATCGACAAGCTGCCTTTTCCGCCGCCGGGCGACCCGCTGGTGCAGGCGCGCAGCCGCCGGCTCGAAGCGGCCGGGCGCAGCCCCTTCAACGACTACCACGTGCCCGAGGCGGCCGTGGCGCTCAAACAGGGGGCGGGGCGGCTGATCCGCCGGGTGTCGGACCAGGGCGTGCTGGTGATCTGCGATACGCGCCTGGCGAGCATGGGTTATGGTCGCCGCCTGCTGGCGGCCTTGCCGCCGATGCGGCGGCTGGCCAATGAGGCCGAGCTCGATCAGCGCTTGCTGGAGCTCACCACAGCTTCCACCACGGGCCCTGTCTGACCGTGGTGGTGGGGGCTTCTTCGCCGCCGCTGCCCCCGATGTAGCGGCTTTGGGGGTAGTTGGTCTGCAGCACGCGGCGCGCGTCGTCGCGCAGCTGGGGCATCTGCAGGGCGTCGTAGGACTGCATCAGGATGTAGAGGGCTTCTTCCAGCGCCGGCGCATCGCGGTAGTCGGCGATGGCCTGCTGGGCGCGGTTGATGGCCGCCAGGTGGGCGCCGCGGCTGAAGTAATAACGTGCCACGTGCACTTCGTACTTGGCCAGCGAGTTGACGATGTGGGTCATGCGCGCCCGCGCATCGGGCGTGTAGCGCGAGTCGGGGAAACGCGTGACCAGTTCCTTGAAGGAGGCGAAGGACTCCTTGGCGGCCTGCTGGTCGCGCTCGGCCAGGTCCTGGCGTGTCAGCGAGGAGAAGACGCCCAGGTTCTCGTTGAAGTTGACCACGCCCTTGAAGTACAGCGCGTAGTCCAGGGCCGGGCTGGCCGGGTGCAGGCGGATGAAGCGGTCCAGCGTGGCGATGGCCTGGGCCGGCTCCTCGTTCTTGTAGTGGGCGTGGGCCTTTTCAAGCTGGGCCTGCTGCGCCAGCGGCGTACCGGCGGCGCGGCCTTCGAGTTTTTCGAACAGTCCGATGGCCTTGCTGTACTGCAGGTTGTAGACCTCCTCGCGCGCTTCCGCGAGGATTTCTTCCGGTGTCATCTTGGCGGTCAGATCGACCGGTTTGGTGGAGCAGCCGGCCAGCAACGCCGCGGCGGCCAGGAGCAGGGCGGAGACGACCGATAATTTGGCGCTGGGCATCAGAGGCGTACTCGTTGAAACAACAAGCATCAATTATATCGACCGACCCCGTGAACGAGGACTTTGACGAGGCGGCCGAGGGCGCTTCCGAGGTCGAGCTGCGGCCCTGGACCATCGGCACGGACCAGCATGGCCTGCGCCTGGACCGCGCCCTGAGCGCGCTGGTGCCCGAGTTTTCGCGCAGCTACCTGCAGCAGCTGATCGAGGCGGGCGCCGTGACCCAGGGCGAGCTGACCCTGCGCAAGCCCGCGCACAAGGTGCGGGCCGGCGAGCAGGGTTCGATCGAATTGCGGCCCACGCCGCAGAGCCAGGCCTTCCTGCCCGAGGCCATGGCGCTGGACATCGTCTACGGGGACGAGCACCTGCTGGTGCTCAACAAGCCCGCCGGCCTGGTGGTGCACCCGGCGCCGGGCAACTGGCGCGGCACCCTGCTCAACGGCCTGCTGGCGCACGACGCCAAGGCGGCACAGCTGCCGCGCGCGGGCATCGTGCACCGCCTGGACAAGGACACCAGCGGCCTGATGGTGGTGGCGCGCACGCGCACCACCATGGATGCGCTGGTCAAGCTGATCGCGGCGCGCGAGGTCAGCCGCCAGTACCTGGCGCTGGCACAGCAGCCCTGGAGCGGCCCGGCGCGGCGCGACGTGGAGGCCGCCATCGGGCGCGACCCGCGCAACCGCCTGCGCATGGCCGTGGTGGACCTGTTGCGCCAGCCGGGCAAACCGGCGAAAACCACGTTCGAGCTGCTGTACAACGCCGCGCAGGGCTGCTGGCTGCGCTGCACCCTGCACACGGGGCGCACCCACCAGATCCGCGTGCACGCGGCCTCCATCGGCCATCCGCTGCTGGCCGACACCCTGTACGGCGGCGCGCCGGGCGCCGGCATGTCGCGCCAGGCCCTGCACGCCTGGCGCCTGGCCTTCACCCATCCCGTGAGCGGGCGCGAGCTGGTCTTCAAGGCCGCCCTGCCGCAGGACATGCGCGAGGCCCTGGCCGACTGGGGTGTGGGCTACAATGCCCAGCAGGACGTTCTGTGAAGAACGTGCCCCGGCCCCGTGCGACATCCGGGTGCCCCTGGTCCGGGATCGTGATGATCCGCAGGCCCACTCTCCTACAGACCCCTCTCATCCTGCATCGGTTAGATGCATAGCCCGGATTCGAAGAGACATGAATACAACGGAAGCCAAGCGTGTACTGGAAACGGCGCTGATCTGCGCCCAGCAGCCGATGCAGGTGCGCGACATGCGCGTGCTGTTCGACGACAGCCTGGGCGTGGACACCATCAAGCAACTGCTGGAGGAACTGCAGCAGGAATGGACCGGGCGCGGCGTCGAGCTGGTCTGTGTGGCCAGCGGCTGGCGCTTCCAGAGCCGCCCCGAGATGCGCGAATTCCTGGACCGCCTGCACCCCGAGAAGCCGCCGCGCTACTCGCGTGCCACGCTCGAAACCCTGGCCATCATCGCCTACCGCCAGCCGGTCACGCGCGGCGACATGGAAGACATCCGCGGGGTCACCATCAGTTCGCTGATCATCAAGCAGCTTGAAGACCGCGGCTGGATCGAGGTCATCGGGCACCGCGAAGCGCCGGGCCGCCCGGGGCTGTACGCCACCACCAGGCATTTCCTCGACGACCTGGGCCTGGCCTCGCTCGACCAGCTGCCCCTGATGGACAACCCGGCCCAGTCCTCGGGCCTGCTGGAAGTGCTGAACGAACTGCCTGCGCCTGCTGACGGCGACACGCACGAACTGCCGCTGGCCGAGCCCGCCGCCGAAGCCGGCAGCGACGAACCTTTTGCCTTGACCGGAAATCAGCCATGACCGAACAGACGCCTGGCGTGACGCCGCCCGAGCCCGACAGCGACATGCACGCTCCTGCACCGGTCCACCCGGCCGGGGCGGTCGAACCCGCCGAGGGCTCCGTACCTGCGGGCGCCGAGGCGGAAGACCGGACGGCCAGGCCGGCGACAGCGCGCAAACCGCACGCCACGCCGCCCGTCGTCGATGCGGGCCAGCGTTTTGCGGCCGTGGTGTCCGGCGAGTTCGACGCCGACGAGGAGGCGCCCGAGGCCGAAGTGCCCGTCAAGCGCGTGCTGAGCGCCCAGGCCGAGACGCCCAAGCTGCACAAGGTGCTGGCCCAGGCCGGCATGGGTTCGCGCCTGGAGATGGAGCAGCTCATCATGGAAGGGCGCATCTCGGTCAACAACGAGCCGGCCCATATCGGCCAGCGCATCCAGTTCGGCGACCAGATCAAGGTCAACGGCAAGCCCATCCGGGTGCGCATCGATCCGCCGCCGCCGCGCGTCATCGCCTATCACAAGCCGGTCGGCGAGGTCGTCACGCACGACGACCCGCAGAACCGTCCCACCGTGTTTCGCAAGCTGCCCAAGCTGCACCAGGGCAAGTGGCAGTCGGTCGGCCGCCTGGACCTGAACACCGAGGGGCTGCTGCTGTTCACGAACTCCGGCGACCTGGCCAACAATCTCATGCATCCGCGTTTCGGCCTGGAGCGCGAGTACGCGGTGCGCGTGCTGGGGGCCCTGAGCAAGGAAGAGAAGCAGCGGCTGCTGGACGGTGTGCAGCTGGACGACGGCACAGCCCATTTCAGCACGATCGAAGAGGGCGGTGGCGAGGGCTCCAACTGCTGGTACCGCGTCACGATTTCCGAGGGGCGCAACCGCGAGGTGCGCCGCATGCTGGAGGCGGTCGGCCATGCCGTCAGCCGCCTGATCCGCATCCGCTACGGCGCCATGGTGCTGCCGCGCGGCCTCAAGCGTGGTGCCTGGATGGAACTCGACGACGCCGACATCCGCGGCCTCATGCGTGCGGCCGAGCGCCGCCCGGGCGGCGGTGCGGAAGGCGCCACGGGCGAGGGCGGTGAACGCCCGCCGGCCCAGGGCAAACCGGGCGGCGGGCGCAACCGGCGGCGCGGCGGCGCGCAGGGGCCGGGCCCGCGTGGTGCCGGTGGCCCCATGGGCGACAAGTCTGGCGGCCCGCGCAAGGGCGGTGGCGGCCAGGGCCAGCAGCAGGGCCGCAACAAGGATCGCAATCCGCGCCAGGGCGGCGGCGGGGATGGCCAGCCCGACCCGATGAAAACCTCCTTCGGCTACATCGGCGCCGACAGCTTCACGCGCCAGCGCCAGGAGCCGCGTCGCGGCGGGGGCAATGGCGGCGGTGGTGGCAACGGCGGGCCGCGCCGCGGTGGTCGCGGGGGTGGGCGCTGAAGGCGTCCGGCCGGGCGGATCGCCCCGGCACTCTCGGTGTCACTGACACCGGTTAAAATACGGGGCTTTGCCCATGGTGGGGCAGAAACCCATTTTCATAAACAGACCCAGGAACTCACATGGCTATCCAGCGCACCTTCTCCATCATCAAGCCCGACGCCGTTGCCAAGAACGTCATCGGCCAGATCTACGCCCGTTTCGAAGGCGCCGGCCTGAAGATCGTCGCGTCCCGCATGGCCCACCTGTCGCGCGCTGAAGCCGAGGCTTTCTACGCCGTGCACAAGGCCCGTCCTTTCTTCAAGGACCTGGTCGACTTCATGATCTCCGGCCCCGTGATGCTCCAGGTGCTCGAAGGCGAGAACGCCATCCAGAAGAACCGTGACCTGATGGGCGCCACCGACCCCAAGAAGGCCGACAAGGGCACCATCCGCGCCGACTTCGCCGACAGCATCGACGCCAACGCCGTGCACGGCTCCGACGCCCCCGAAACCGCCGCCGTGGAGATCGCCTTCTTCTTCGCCGGCATGAACATCCACTCGCGTTAATCGCGCGCAGTACCCATGCAATGACGGCCAACCTGCTCGACTTCGACCTCGACGGTTTGGCCGCCTTTTGCGAGCGGCTGGGTGAAAAGCGCTTCCGCGCCACCCAGCTGTTCCGCTGGATCCACCAGAAGGGCGCCTCCAGCTTCGACCAGATGAGTGATCTGGCCAAGTCCCTGCGCGAGAAGCTCGCCACCACGGCGCGCATCCAGGGCCTTGAAGTCATCTCCCAGCAGATTTCCGCCGACGGCACCATCAAGTGGCTGTTCGACGTCGGTGACGGCAATGCCGTCGAATCCGTCTTCATTCCCGAGGACGACCGCGGCACGCTGTGCGTGTCTTCCCAGGCCGGTTGCGCCGTGGGTTGCCGTTTCTGCTCCACGGGCCACCAGGGCTTCAGCCGCAACCTGAGCACCGGCGAGATCGTCTCCCAGCTCTGGTTTGCCGAGTTTTTCCTGCGCCAGCACCTCAAGCGCTCCGACCGCGTGATCACCAACGTGGTGATGATGGGCATGGGCGAACCGCTGCAGAACTACAACGAGCTGATTCCCGCGCTGCGCGTGATGCTGGACGACCACGGCTACGGCCTGTCGCGCCGCCGCCTCACGGTCTCCACCTCTGGGGTGGTGCCCATGATGGACCGCCTGGCCCAGGACTGCCCGGTGGCGCTGGCCGTTTCCTTGCACGCGCCCAACGACGAATTGCGCGACAACCTGGTGCCGCTGAACCGCAAGTACCCCATCGCCGAGCTGATGGACGCCTGCAACCGCTACCTGGCGCATGCGCCGCGCGACTTCATCACCTTCGAATACTGCATGCTCGACGGCGTGAACGACCTGCCCGAGCATGCCCGCCAGCTGGTCGAGCTGGTGCGCCGGCACGCCACCGGCGGTGTGTGGTGCAAATTCAACCTGATTCCCTTCAATCCCTTCCCGGCCTCGGGCCTGAAGCGTTCACCCAACGAGCGCGTGCAGGCCTTCGCCAAAATCCTGTTGGATGCTGGTATCGTCACGACTGTGCGCAAGACGCGCGGCGACGATATCGACGCCGCCTGCGGCCAGCTGGCCGGCGATGTCAAGGATCGCACCGGGGTGGAGGAGCGCATGGCGCGTCAGCGCAAGCTGCTGCAACCCATGCAGACCCTGCAGAGTCAATCCAAGGAGGTTTGAGGCATGAATGTGACTGATGTGAAACGCGACCATGGCCACGGCCGTCGGTGGCTGCTGGCTGCCTGCCTGGCGCTGGTGGCCCTGACCGGGCTGTCCGGCTGTGCCAGCGGTGCTCCCGGCAGCGGCGAGGACATCGTCACCGATTCCGACGAACCGGCGATCCGCAAGCGCGCCCGCACGCGCCTGCAGCTGGCCAGCGGCTACTTCGAGCAGGGCCAGACGACCGTGGCGCTCGACGAGGTCAAGCAGGCCCTCACCATCGACCCCGACTTCCCCGATGCCTACAACCTGCGCGGCCTGATCTACCTGCGCCTGAACGACATGCGTCTGGCCGACGAGAGCTTCCGCCGCGCCCTGGCCATCAACCCGAACAGCGCCGACGTGCTGCACAACTACGGCTGGCTGCTGTGCCAGCAGGGCAAATACACCGAGTCCGTGCAGGCCTTCACCCAGGCCCTGGCCAACCCCACCTACGGCGGTCGCGCCAAGACCTGGCTGGCCAAGGGGGTGTGCCAGATCAAGGCGGGGCGGCCGCTCGATGCCGAGCAGAGCCTGGTCAAGTCCTACGAGCTCGATGCCGGCAACCCGGTGACCGGCTACAACCTGGCCACGGTGCTTTACCAGCGCGGTGACGCTGCGCGCGCGCAGTTCTACATCCGGCGCATCAACAACAGCGAACTCGCCAATGCCGAGACGCTCTGGCTGGGCATCAAGGTCGAGCAGCGCCTGGGCAACCGCGTGGCGCGCGACCAGCTGGTGACCCAGCTGCGCAGCCGTTATCCGAGATCGCGTGAACTGGGTTCTTATGAGCGGGGAGCATTCAATGAGTGATGAGGTCGTCGGCAGCAGCGCGCCGGTAACAGACACGCCGGCGGTGGAGCCGGCCGCAGCGGTACCGCAGACCACGGCCGGCCAGCTGCTGCGCCAGGCGCGCGAGACCGCCGGTATCGAACTGCCGCCGCTGGCGATGTCCTTGAAGGTGTCGGTCAAGAAGCTGGAGGCCCTGGAGGCCGATCGTTTTGACCAGCTGCCCGATGCCGTGTTCGTGCGCGCGCTGGCGTCTAGCGTTTGCCGTGTGCTCAAGATCGACGCAGCCCCCGTGCTGGCGCTGTTGCCGCAATCCGGTGTGCCGCGCCTGGACTACGACGAGTCCGGCCTGAACACGCCCTTCCATACGCCGGGCGACGTGGCCAAGACGCCGTTCCTCGACCGCCTCTCGCGCCCCATGGTGCTGGCCGCACTGGCGGTGCTGCTGGGCGCCCTGGTCCTGATCTTCTTTCCGTCGACCGAGCAGCGCGCCGAGATCGGTGCCATCGTGGCCCGTGCCCCTGCCGTCGAGCCCGCGGAGCCGGTGCCCGCGCCGGCCCCCGTGCCCGCCGCCGCGCCGGCTGCGGCCCCGGTCAAGGCCGCCGCGCCGGTCGTGCGCGAAGCTGCCGCTCCCCTTGTACCGGCGACGCCAGTGGCCCCGCCCGCGGCGGTGCCGGCCAAGCCCGTCAAGGCGGTCGAGCTCCCCCCTGTGGCTGCGCGTGCCGAGACGGCGCAGGCTGCCACGCCGGCCCCCGCTGCGGCCGTGGCACCCGAGGTGCTTGCCGTGCGCAAGCGGCTGGCGAGCTCGGGCCTCGTGATTTTCAAGACCAGCAACCCGTCCTGGATCGAGGTGACCGACGGCAAGGGTGCCATCCAGCTCAGCCGCCTGGTGGAGCCGGGCGAGCCGGTCGGTGCCTCCGGCCCGCTGCCGCTGAACGTGACCATCGGCCGCGCCGACGTCACCGAGGTGCTGGTGCGTGGCAAACCTTTTCCGCTTGCTGATGTCACCCGCGGTGGTGTGGCCCGATTCGAGGTGAAGTAGTGCAGAACGTGGGTCCGATCGATCAGGCCGCGCCGCGCGCGCGGCGCTCGCGCCAGGCCCGCGTGGCCTGGGGGGACAAGGTCGTCACCGTGGGCGGCGACGCGCCGGTGCGTGTGCAGTCCATGACCAATACCGACACGGTGGACGTCATCGGCACCGCCATCCAGGTCAAGGAACTGGCCCAGGCCGGCTCCGAGCTGGTGCGCATCACCGTCAACACGCCCGAGGCGGCCCAGGCCGTGCCGCACATCCGCGAGCAGCTCGACCGCATGGGCATCGCCGTGCCGCTGGTGGGTGATTTCCATTACAACGGCCACACGCTGCTGAGCCAGTACCCGGCCTGTGCCGAGACCCTGTCCAAGTACCGCATCAACCCCGGCAACGTGGGCAAGGGCGACAAGCGTGACCGCCAGTTCGGCCAGATGATCGAGGCCGCGCTCAAGTGGAACAAGCCGGTGCGTATCGGCGTCAACTGGGGCAGCCTGGACCAGGACCTGCTGGCCGGCCTGATGGACGAGAACAGCCGCCGCGCCCAACCCTGGGATGCCAAGGCCGTGATGTACGAGGCGCTCATCACCTCGGCCATCGACTCCGCGCGTTTTGCGCAGGAGCTGGGCCTGCCGGCCGAGCAGATCCTGCTGTCCTGCAAGGTCAGCGGTGTGCAGGACCTGATTTCCGTCTACCGCGAACTCGCCAAGCGCTGCGACTACCCCCTGCACCTGGGCCTGACCGAGGCCGGCATGGGCACCAAGGGCACGGTGGCCTCGGCCACGGCCCTGTCCATCCTGCTGCAGGAGGGCATCGGCGACACCATCCGCGTCTCGCTCACGCCCCAGCCTGGCGAGTCGCGCACGCAGGAGGTGGTGATCGCCTCCGAGATCCTGCAGTCCCTGGGACTGCGCATCTTCGTGCCCAGCGTCACGGCCTGCCCGGGCTGTGGACGCACCACCAGCACCACTTTCCAGGAACTGGCCAAGCAGATCGATGACTTCCTGCGCCTGCAGATGCCGGTGTGGCGCAAGCAGTATCCGGGCGTGGAAGCGCTCAAGGTGGCCGTCATGGGCTGTATCGTCAACGGCCCGGGCGAGAGCAAGCACGCCGACATCGGCATCAGCCTGCCAGGCACGGGCGAAGCACCGGCCGCGCCTGTGTTCATCGACGGTGAGAAGCGCCTGACGCTGCGCGGCGAGGGCATCGCCCAGGAATTCCAGAAGATCGTCGAAACCTACATCGAGAACCGTTTCGGCGCGCACCAGAAGACCGTCGCCGAGACGGTCTGAACCACACGAAGAGTAAAGAGAACATGGCATCCAAGCCAGAGAAACTGCTTGCCGTCAAAGGCATGAACGACATCCTGCCGCCGGATTCGGCGCGCTGGGAGTGGTTCGAGGAACAGGTGCGCGCGTTGATGGCGCGCTTCGCCTACCGCAACATCCGCACGCCCATCGTCGAGCCCACACCCCTGTTCGTGCGCGGCCTGGGCGAGGTGACCGACATCGTCGAGAAGGAGATGTACTCCTTCGAAGACCGCTTGAACGGCGAGCAGCTCACCCTGCGCCCCGAGTGCACGGCCGGCGTGGTGCGCGCCGTGGTCGAGCACAACCTGCTCTACGAAGGCGGCAAGCGCCTGTACTACATGGGCCCCATGTTTCGCCATGAGCGCCCGCAGCGTGGCCGTTACCGCCAGTTCCACCAGATCGGCGCCGAGGCCCTGGGTTTTGCCGGCGCCGAGGTGGATGCGGAGATGATCCTGCTGGCCGACGCGCTGTGGAAGGTGCTGGGCCTGAATGATGTGCGGCTGGAACTCAACAGCCTGGGCCAGCCCGAGGAGCGCAAGCAGCACCGTGCGGCGCTGATCAGCTATTTCGAAAAGCATGCCGAGCAGCTCGACGAAGACGCCAGGCGCCGCCTGCACAGCAACCCGCTGCGCATCCTGGACACCAAGAACCCGGCCATGCAGGCCCTGGTGGAAGCGGCGCCCAGGCTGATCGATTTCCTGGGCGAGGCCTCGCTGGCCCACTTCAACCAGGTGCGTGCCATCCTGGACGCCAGCGGTGTGGCTTACACGATCAACCCGCGCCTGGTGCGCGGCATGGACTACTACAACCTCACGGTCTTCGAGTTCATCACCACGCGCCTGGGTTCGCAGGGCACCATCTGCGGTGGCGGCCGTTACGATTACCTGATCGAGCAGATCGGCGGCAAGCCCGCGCCGGCCGTGGGCTGGGCCCTGGGTGTGGAGCGGGTGCTGGAGCTGCTGAAAGAGCAGGGCGCCGACCATCCCCAGCCCGTGCCCGACGTTTACGCCATCATTCCCGATGCCGCGGCCCTGCCGGCCGCCATGCCCGTGCTGCAGGCCGTGCGCGCCGCCGGCCTGAGCGTGCTGATGCACGCCGGCACGGGGGAGGGCATGGGCAGCATGAAATCGCAGTTCAAGAAGGCGGACGCCAGCGGTGCGTCCTATGCGCTGATCTTCGGCGCCGATGAACTGGCACGTGGCGAAGTCACCGTCAAGGCGCTGCGCGACGGCGCCGGTGCGCAGAGCTGCCACGCCCTCGCCCAGGTGGCCGACTGGGCCGCCCACCTAAAATCTCCCGCTTGAACGGAAAAATTCATGGCACACCTCGACCTCGAAGAACAAGAGCAGCTTGACCAGCTCAAGCAATTCTGGAAGCAGTACGGCGGCCTCATCAGCTGGGCGCTGATCGTGCTGCTGGGCATCTACGCCGGCTGGAACGGCTGGCAGTACTGGCAGCGCAAGCAGGCCGTGCAGGCCACGGCCCTCTACGAAGAGGTCGAGCGCATTGCTGCCAGCGGCGATGGGACGCGCCTGGACCGCGCCCTGGCCGACATGAAGGACAAGTTTGCCGGCACCGCGCAGGCGCAACAGGCGGCTCTGCTGGCCGCGGCCGTGCACGCCTCGGCCGGTCGCAGCGAAGCCGCCCGTGCCGCCCTGGCCTGGGTGGCCGAGCAGTCCGGCGACGAAGGCTACAAGTCCGTGGCGCGCCTGCGCCTGGCCGGCCTGATGCTCGATGCCAAGTCCTATGACGAGGCGCTCAAGCAGCTGGCAGACAGTTTCCCGGCCGGTTTCGCGGCGCTGGCGGCCGACCGCCGTGGCGACGTCTACCTGGCCCAGGGCAAGAAGGCCGAGGCGGCCGCCGAATACCAGAAAGCCTGGGCAGGCCTGGAGCCCGGCAGCAGCTACCGCAATGTGGTCGACGTCAAACTGGCTTCCCTGGGGCTCACACCCGCAGCGACGGCCGGGGAGAAGAAGTGATCCTGTCCCGCCCGGTCCTGCTGCGTGCCTTGCGTGGCGCTGGGGCCTTGGCCCTGAGCGCCTTGCTGCTGGCCTGTTCCAGCGCCCCCAGCCGTCCCGAGCCCGCCCCGCTGCCGCCTGATCCCAAGCTGCTGGGCATGCGCCAGGCCTGGGGCGTCGACATCGGCCGGGTCGATTTTGCGTTGGTGGTGCAAGCGGCGGGTTACACGGTGGGCCTGGCTTCCAGCGAAGGCCGGGTCAGCCTGCTCGATGCGCGTACCGGTGAGCCGGTGTGGCGTGCCGAGGCGGGCGCGCCGCTGAACGCCGGTGTCGGGCACGACGGTCGCATGGCGGCGGTGGTGACGACGGAGAATGAACTGGTGGCGCTGCAGGAAGGGCGCGAACTCTGGCGCCAGCGCCTGAACGCGCCGTCCTATACCGCGCCGTTGGTGGCGGGGGGCCGGGTCTTCGTGCTGGGCGCAGACCGCAGCGTCTCCGCCTACGACGGCCAGAGCGGTCGGCGCCTGTGGAACCAGTCGCGCACGGGTGAAGCCCTGGTGCTGCGCCAGCCCGGTGTGCTGATCCCTGTGGGCGACACCCTGGTGGCCGGCCTGTCGGGCCGCCTGGTGGGGCTGAACCCGCTCAATGGCACGCCCCGCTGGGAAGTGCCCATTGCGACCCCGCGCGGTACCAATGACGTGGAGCGCCTGGTCGACCTGGTGGCCGGCGTGGCGCGCCAGGACGCCGTGGTCTGCACGCGGGCCTTCCAGGCTGCGCTGGGCTGTGTCGACGCCGCGCGTGGTGCGCTGCTGTGGAGCAAGCCGGCGGTCGGCGCTTCCGGTCTGAGCGGCGATTCGACATTGTTGCTGGGCGTGGAGTCCGACGGCACCGTGATCGCCTGGCGGCGCGCCGATGGCGAACGTGCCTGGAGCACGAGCCAGCTGCGTTATCGCAAGCTGAGTTCCCCCTTGTTGCTGGGGCCGGCACTGGTGGTTGGCGACGACGCCGGCCGCCTGCATTTCCTGTCGCGTACCGATGGTGCGCTGCAGACCCGCATCGAGACCGATGGCTCGCCCATCGCCGCCACGCCGGTGCTGGCGGGCAGTACCGTGGTGGTGGTCACGCGTGCCGGCCGTGTGCTGGGCTTGCGCCCCGAGTAATCCAAGAGAAAGTCCGACATGAAACCCGTTCTGGCCCTGGTGGGCCGCCCCAATGTCGGCAAGTCCACGCTGTTCAACCGGCTGACCAAGTCGCGCGATGC
Organism: Hylemonella sp. GW821-FHT12C09; assembly: GCF_058807395.1. Classification (NCBI taxonomy): domain Bacteria; kingdom Pseudomonadati; phylum Pseudomonadota; class Betaproteobacteria; order Burkholderiales; family Comamonadaceae; genus Hylemonella; species Hylemonella sp. GW821-FHT12C09. The sequence goes on from NZ_JBXAQQ010000005.1 coordinate 273,668, forward strand.
CATCGTGGCCGACTTCGCCGGCCTCACGCGCGACCGCCATTACGGCAACGGCAAGCAGGGCAAGCACGAGTACATCGTCATCGACACCGGCGGCTTCGAACCCACGGCCGAAGACGGCATCTACAAGGAAATGGCCAAGCAGACCCGCCAGGCCGTGGCCGAGGCCGATGTGGTGATTTTCGTGGTTGATGCGCGCGGTGGCCTGTCGGCGCAGGACCATGACATTGCGAATTACCTGCGCCGCCTGGGCAAGCCCTGCGTGCTGGTGGCCAACAAGGCCGAAGGCATGACCGATGCCACCCGGCTGGGCGAGTTCTACGAACTGGGCCTGGGCGAGGTGTACCCGGTGTCGGCTGCGCACGGGCAGGGCATCCGCTCCCTGGTCGACCTCGCGCTGGAGCCGCTGAACCTGCCGGACGAGGACGAAGCCGAAGAGGAGCAGGTGCCCGGCCTCATCAAGCTGGCCGTGGCCGGCCGCCCCAACGTCGGCAAGTCCACCCTGATCAACACCTGGCTGGGCGAGGAGCGCCTGGTGGCCTTCGACCTGCCGGGTACCACGCGCGATGCCATCAGCGTGCCCTTCGAGCGCAACGGCCAGAAGTTCGAGCTGATCGACACCGCCGGCCTGCGTCGCAAGGGCAAGGTGTTCGAGGCGATCGAGAAGTTCTCGGTGGTCAAGACCCTGCAGGCCATCGAGTCGGCCAACGTCGTGCTGCTGCTGCTGGACGCGACCCAGGGCGTGACCGACCAGGATGCCCACATCGCCGGCTACATCCTGGAGAGCGGCCGCGCCGTGGTGCTGGCCATCAACAAATGGGATGCGGTGGACGAGTACCAGCGCCAGCAGCTGCAGCGTTCCATCGAGACGCGCCTGGCCTTCCTGAAGTTCGCTAACATCCATTTCATTTCGGCTCAGAAGCGCCAGGGCCTGGGGCCCCTGTGGACCTCCATCGTCCAGGCCTACAAGGCGGCCGGCTGCAAGATGTCGACGCCGGTGCTCACGCGATTGCTGCAGCAGGCCGTGCAGTTCCAGAGCCCCCAGCGCGCCGGCATGTTCCGTCCCAAGATGCGTTACGCGCACCAGGGCGGCATGAACCCGCCGGTGATCGTGATCCACGGCAACTCGCTGGAGCACGTGCCGGATTCCTACAAGCGTTTCCTCGAAGGCTGGTTCCGCAAGGAGTTCGACCTGGTGGGCACGCCCATGCGCATTGAATTCAAGACCTCCAGCAATCCGTACGCCGACAAGGACGACAGCTAGGCCCCGGCCTGGTCCTGAGTCCGGACTTATTGCTGGGGGTTAACCCCGCTTGTCAAGCGGGCACCAGGCTGCTGTGGTATGGTGACGACTTCCTTACTACTCTTGAACACGGAGAATATCGTGAGCAATAACAAAGGTCAGCTGTTGCAAGACCCCTTCCTCAACGCCCTGCGCCGCGAGCACGTGCCGGTCTCCATCTACCTGGTCAACGGCATCAAGCTGCAGGGACAGATCGAATCCTTCGACCAGTACGTGGTCCTGCTGCGCAATACCGTGACCCAGATGGTCTACAAACACGCGATCTCCACCATCGTCCCCGGTCGCGCGGTGAACTTCGCGGCAGGCGCCGAAGGCGAAGCCCCCAGCGCACCCTGAGGCACCGGGGGCCGGCCGCGCAGGCCGCAGGCCTGTGACTTTCCTCTTGTTCCCTTTCCGGCAGCCTCCTCCTTGACCGTCTTGTCCGATCAGCCTCCCGCATCGACCATCCTGGTCGGTGTGGACTTCGGCCTGCCGCATTTCGACGGCGAACTCGAGGAACTCGGCCTGCTGGCCGAGACCGCCGGCCTGCACCCGGTGGGCCGCATCACCTGCAAACGCAAGGCGCCCGACGCGGCGCTGTTCGTGGGCAGCGGCAAGGCCGAAGAGATCAAGCTGCTGGCCCAGCAGCTGGGCGCCAGCGAAATCCTCTTTGACCAGAGCCTGAGCCCGGCCCAGCAGCGCAACCTGGAGCGCACGCTGGAGCTGCCGGTCAACGACCGCACCTTGCTGATCCTGGAAATCTTCGCCCAGCGCGCGCGCAGCCACGAGGGCAAGTTGCAGGTCGAGCTGGCCCGCCTGCAGTACCTGAGCACCCGTCTGGTACGACGCTGGTCCCACCTGGAACGCCAGACCGGCGGTGCCGGTGTGCGCGGCGGCCCGGGTGAAAAGCAGATCGAGCTGGACCGCCGCATGATCGCCGAGTCCATCAAGCGCACCAAGGAGCGCCTGCACAAGGTCAAGCGCCAGCGCCAGACCCAGCGCCGCCAGCGCGAGCGCCGCGACGCCTACAACATCTCCCTGGTCGGCTACACCAATGCCGGCAAGTCCACCCTGTTCAACAGCCTGGTCAAGGCACGCGCCTATGCGGCCGACCAGCTGTTTGCCACCCTGGACACCACCACGCGCCAGCTCTACCTGGGCGAGGCCGGGCGTTCGGTCTCCCTGTCGGACACCGTGGGTTTCATCCGCGACCTGCCGCACGGCCTGATCGACGCCTTCCAGGCCACCCTGCAGGAGGCCGTGGACGCCGACCTGCTGCTGCACGTGGTCGATGCCGCCAACCCGAATTTCCCCGAGCAGATCGCCGAGGTGCAGCGTGTGCTGGCCGAGATCGGCGCCGAACACATCCCGCAGGTGCTGGTCTTCAACAAGCTCGATGCCCTGGGGCCGGAGCGCCGTCCGGAACGGGTGCAGGACAGCTACGAACTCGACGGCCAGGCCGTTCCGCGCATCTTCGTCAGCGCCCGTGACGGGGAGGGCCTGCCCGCGCTGCGCCAACTGTTGGCCCAGCGCGTCATCGCCAGCGCCAGCGCTGCCCCGGAAGAGGCCGAAATCGAGGCCGATTTCCCGGACAATCACGCAAGCCCATTCTGATTGGGCACAATGCGTGGATTCGAGGCGCTGAGCCGAGATTACAGAGAGAAGCCAAGAATGAAACTTCATGCACCAGCCTTCCGCTGGGCCGCTTTATGGCCCGGCCGCCTGCGCGGCATGTTCAACCTGAACGACCCGCGCTGGGGTCGAGGTGAGGACAAGCCCTCCGACGCCAAGCCCGAGCCGGGCCGCCCCGAATCCGACGTGCCACCGCCCCAGGGCAATGGCCGCGGTGCGCGTCCCGGCAACACCCAGGGCCCGCCCGATCTGGACGAACTCTGGCGCGATTTCAACCGCAAGCTCTCCGGCCTGTTCGGCGGCGGGCGGGGCGGCGGCAACAGCGGCGGCAAGCAGCCCGACATGAAGGGCGCAAGCTTCGGCATCGGCCTGATCCTGGCCATCGTGGCCCTGATCTGGCTGGGCACGGGCTTCTTCATCGTGCAGGAAGGCCAGCAGGCCGTCATCACCCAGTTCGGCAAGTACAAGAGCACCGTGGGGGCCGGCTTCAACTGGCGCCTGCCGTATCCGATCCAGCGCCATGAGCTGATCTTCGTGACGCAGATCCGCTCGGTCGACGTCGGCCGCGACGTGGTCATCAAGGCCACCGGCCTGCGCGAGTCGGCCATGCTGACCGCGGACGAGAACATCGTCGAGATCAAGTTTGCCGTGCAGTACCGCCTGAACGACGCGCGCGCCTACCTGTTCGAGAGTCGCGACCCGGCCAGCGCCGTGGTGCAGGCCGCCGAGACCGCGGTGCGCGAGGTGGTGGGCAAGATGAAGATGGATTCGGCCCTGTCCGAGGAGCGCGACCAGATCGCCCCGCGCGTGCGCAAGCTCATGCAGGACATCCTGGACCGCTACAAGGTCGGCATCGAGGTGGTGGGCATCAACCTGCAGCAGGGCGGCGTGCGTCCGCCCGAGCAGGTGCAGGCCGCCTTCGACGACGTGCTCAAGGCCGGCCAGGAGCGCGAGCGCCTGAAGAACGAAGCCCAGGCCTATGCCAACGACGTGGTGCCGCGCGCCATCGGTACCGCCTCGCGCCTGAAGGAAGAGGCCGAAGGCTACAAGTCGCGCATCGTGGCCCAGGCCCAGGGTGACGGGCAGCGCTTCCGCTCCGTGCTGACCGAGTACCAGAAGGCGCCGCAGGTCACGCGTGACCGCCTGTACCTGGAGTCCATGCAGCAGATCTACGGCAACGTGACCAAGGTGCTGGTGGATTCCAAGCAGGGTTCCAACCTGCTCTACCTGCCGCTGGACAAGATCATGCAGCTCGGTAGCGAGGCGGGCTCCGCGCCCCTGATGCAGGGAGCCGTGCCCGGCGCCGCGCCGGCGCAGTCCCTGCCGTCCTCCGCCGCCGACGTGCGTTCGCGCGAGAACCTGCGTTCGCGTGAACGCGAAACCCGATAAGGAAACCAAAATGAACCGTATCGGATTCATCCTTTCCTCGCTCCTGGTGGTGCTCGCCCTTGCCAGCTCCATGCTCTTCGTGGTCGACCAGCGCCAGTTCGGCGTGGTCTATGCGCTGGGCCAGATCAAGGAAGTCATCACCGAGCCTGGCCTCAACGTCAAGCTGCCGCCGCCCTTCCAGAACGTCACCTACATCGACAAGCGCCTGCTCACGCTGGACAGCCCGGACAACGAGCCCATGCTGACCGCCGAGAAGCAGCGTGTGGTGATCGACTGGTATGTGCGCTGGCGCATCAGCGACCCCACCGAGTACATCCGCAACGTCGGCCTGAACGAGGCTGCCGGCACCAGCCAGCTCAACCGCGTGGTGCGCAATGCCTTCCAGGAAGAGATCAACAAGCGCACCGTCAAGGAACTGCTCTCGCTCAAGCGCGAGGCGCTGATGAGCGACGTCAAGGACGAAGTGCTCAAGGCCGTGCGTGGCGAGAAGCCCTGGGGCATCGACGTGGTGGACGTGCGCATCACGCGCGTGGACTATGTGGAATCCATCACCGAGTCGGTCTACGGTCGCATGACGGCCGAGCGCAAGCGCGTGGCCAATGAACTGCGCTCCACCGGCGCGGCCGAAGGCGAGAAGATCCGCGCCGACGCCGATCGCCAGCGCGAAGTGACGGTGGCCAACGCCTACCGTGACGCGCAGAAGATCAAGGGCCAGGGCGATGCCGAAGCCGCGCGTGTCTATGCCGAGGCCTTCGGCCGCGACCCCTCTTTCGCCCAGTTCTACCGCAGCCTGGAGGCCTACAAGGCCAGCTTTGCCAGCAAGAACGACGTGATGGTGCTCGACCCCAGCAGCTCGGAGTTCTTCAAGGTCTTCCGCGGCCAGGGCGCAGCGCCCAAGAAATAAGGCATGAGCGTGCACGGCCGTTCCGAAACGCTCATCCCCCGGCGCATGGCGCTGGGGTAGCCCGATGCTCAGCGACGCCTTCTGGCTGGCGATGGCCCTCGTTCTGGTGATCGAGGGCCTTTTTCCGTTCATCTCCCCGGTGGGCTGGCGCCGCATGTTTGCCCAGATCCTGCAGCTGGGGGACGGCCAGATCCGCTTCTTCGGCTTGTGCAGCATCCTGGCCGGCCTGGCATGGCTCTGGTGGCTCTTGCCCTGAGAACTGGCGAATAAATCTGCTGCGCGACCCGATCGCCGCGTTGGACGGTGTTGGCTCCGGCCGGTCCGCTTAACTTTCGCCAAGCGAAAGTTAGCCTGTGCCGCAACTGCGTTGTCGCCATCCTCACGTACGTGAAGTACGTTCCGGTGGCTGCGCTCCGTCCGCCTTGCGCTCGGGCCGCTCGCTACGATTTCTTCGCCAGTCCCGAACTTCGTTGGGGTGTGCTGCCGGAGCGCCGGTCCAACCCGGTAAAATCACGTTTTTAACAGCTCCCCCTTTCCCATGTCCGCCTGGCTCCTGCCGGATCACATTGCCGATGTCCTGCCTTCCGAGGCCCGCCACATCGAGGAACTGCGTCGCGACCTGCTCGACATGGCGCGCTGCTATGGCTATGAGCTGGTCATGCCGCCGCTGCTGGAGCATCTTGAGTCGCTGCTGACCGGCACCGGCCAGGCGCTCAACCTGCAGACCTTCAAGCTGGTCGACCAGCTCTCGGGCCGCTCCATGGGCCTGCGTGCCGACACCACCCCCCAGGTCGCCCGCATCGACGCCCACCTGCTGAACCGCCGTGGTGTGGCCCGCCTGTGCTACTGCGGCCCCGTGGTGCACACGCGCCCGGCCAGCCCGCACGCCACGCGCGAGCCGCTGCAGTTTGGCGCCGAGATCTACGGCCATGCCGGTCCCGAGGCCGATCTGGAGGCCTTGCAGCTCGCGCTGGACTGTCTCAAGGCGGCCCGTCTACCGGGCTATACCGTGGACCTGGCCGACGTGCGCATCGTCAGTGCCCTGCTCGAAGGTGTCCCGGCCGATGCCGAGACCTTGAGCGCGATCCACGCAGCCCTGGCGGCCAAGGATGTGTCGGCGCTGAGCCAACTCACCGGCGCCTTCCCTGCCGCTTCACGCCAGGGCCTGCTGGCCCTGCCGCGCCTCTACGGTGATGCGACCGTGCTGGATGAGGCTCGCAAGGTCCTGCCGGCGCTGCCCGCCATACACCGGGCGCTGGACGGCCTGAAGTGGCTGGCCAGCCAGCTCGAGGGCACCCCGCTGGGCTTCGATCTGGCCGATCTGCGCGGGTATGCCTATTACAGCGGCATGCGCTTCGCCGTGTATGCCGAAGGGGTGAGCGACGCGCTGCTGCGCGGCGGCCGTTACGACGAGGTGGGGGCCGTGTTCGGGCGCAAGCGTCCGGCGGTGGGCTTCAGCCTGGACCTCAAGACCCTGGTGGGGGCCGTGCCGGTGCGTGCGCTGCGTGCAGCCATCCGTGCGCCCTGGAGCGAGTCGGCCTCGCTGCGCGCGGCCATCGCGCGCCTGCGCCAGGAGGGCGAAACCGTGGTCTGCGTGCTGCCCGGGCACGAGAGCGAAATCGACGAATTCCATTGCGACCGCGAGCTGACCGATGTGGCCGGTCGCTGGGTCGTCAGCGCCATCTGAGCGCCTTTCTTCCAATCAAGCGCTTCTTCGAGTACATCTGAAATGAATACAACCAAAGGTCGTAACGTGGTCGTCGTGGGCACCCAGTGGGGCGACGAGGGCAAGGGCAAGCTGGTCGACTGGCTCACCGAGTTCTCCCAGGGCGTGGTGCGTTTCCAGGGGGGGCACAATGCCGGCCACACGCTGGTCATCAATGGCGTCAAGACGGCGCTGCACCTGATCCCCAGCGGCATCATGCGCCCGGGCGTCAAGTGCTACATCGGCAACGGTGTGGTGCTGTCGGCCGCCAAGCTGTTCGAGGAGATCGCCGGCCTGGAGAAAGCCGGTGTCGAAGTGCGTTCGCGCCTGCGCGTCAGCGAGGCCTGCCCGCTGATCCTGCCTTTCCACGTCGCGCTGGACGTGGCCCGCGAAGCCGCGCGCGAGCAGGGCGGTTCCGAGAAGATCGGCACCACCGGCCGCGGCATTGGCCCGGCCTACGAAGACAAGATCGCCCGCCGCGCCCTGCGCGTACAGGATCTCAAGTACCCCGAGCGCTTCGCCGCCAAGCTGCGCGAGCTGCTGGCGCTGCACAACCATGTGCTGAGCACGTTCCTCGGTTCGAAGAAATTCACCTTCGGCGATGCGCTCCAGCCGTATATGAAGGACGGCGAAGTCCAGTTCGAGCCGGTGTACGCCGAAGCCATGCGCCACGCCGAACTGCTCAAGCCCATGATGGCCGACGTCTCGCGCGAACTCAACGACGCCAACTGCACCGGCGCCAACCTGCTGTTCGAAGGCGCGCAGGGCACCCTGCTCGACGTGGACCACGGCACCTACCCCTACGTGACCTCCAGCAATTGCGTGGCCGGCAATGCCGCCGCCGGCGCCGGCGTGGGACCGGGCATGCTGCACTACATCTTGGGCATCACCAAGGCCTACTGCACCCGCGTGGGCGGCGGCCCTTTCCCGACCGAACTGGACTGGGAAACCCCCGGCACGCCCGGCTACCACATGAGCACCGTGGGCGCCGAGAAGGGCGTCACGACCGGCCGCTCGCGCCGTTGCGGCTGGTTCGACGCTGCGCTGCTCAAGCGTTCGGCCCAGGTCAACGGCCTGACCGGCATGTGCCTGACCAAACTCGACGTGCTTGACGGCCTCAAGGAACTGCAGCTGTGCACGGGCTACGAGCTCGACGGCGAGACCATCGACATCCTGCCCATGGGCGCCGACGAGATCGCGCGCTGCAAGCCCATCTACGAAACCCTGCCCGGCTGGACCGAGAGCACCGTGGGCGTCACGAAGTACGACAAGCTGCCGATCAACGCGCGCCTGTACCTGCAGCGCATCGAGCAGGTCACCGGCGTGCCCATCCACATCATCTCGACCAGCCCGGACCGTGACCACACGATCATGATGCGCCATCCCTACGTCGCCTAACTTGTGGATAAATCTACTGCGCGACCCGATCGCTGCGTTGGGCGGTGCTCGCCATCCTCACGTACCTCAGGTACGTTCCGGTGGCTGCGCTCCGTCCGCCTTGCGCTCAGGCCGCTCGCTACGATTTCTTCACAAGTTTCACACCCCTGATAAACCAAGAGGAGCAACCGGATGTTGACCGAAGACGGCAAGCACCTGTACGTGAGCTACGGCGAGTACCACAACCTGGTCGAGAAGCTGGCCATCAAGATCCACCAGTCGGGCTGGGAGTTCGACACCATCCTGTGCCTGGCCCGCGGCGGCATGCGCCCTGGCGACATCCTCTCGCGCATCTTCGAGAAACCCCTGGCCATCATGTCCACCAGTTCCTACCGGGCCAACGCCGGCACCGAGCAGGGCCACCTGGACATCGCCAAGTACATCACCACGCCCCAGGGCGAGATCGCCGGCCGTGTGCTGCTGGTGGATGACCTGGCTGATTCCGGACATACCTTGCAGGCCGTGGTGCGCATGCTGCGCGACAACTACCCGCCCATTACCGATCTGCGTACGGCCGTGATCTGGACCAAGGGTGTGTCGAGCTTCCAGCCCGATTATTCGGTGGATTACCTGCCCACCAACCCCTGGATCCACCAGCCTTTTGAGGTCTACGACCGCATGCACATCGCCGATGTGCTGACGAAATGGCAAGTGTGACCCACCCCCGACTCTCGCCCACTGCGTGTGGCTCGCATCCCCCCTCAAGGGGGCGCACCCAGCGGCCCGGCCAAGCCGGTTCCGCGGGTGCCCGCGGTTAAAGACAGTCTCGCTCGCTGCGGTTCGCGTTAAGCTCGCAGTCATTGCTACCAAGGCAACGACATGAGCGACAAGCGTACCGGTCTGATCCACCATCCCTACACGCCCCCGGAGGGTTTCGCCGCGCCGCAGCCCGGCGTGTTCAAGGCGTCCACCGTCTTTTTTCCCAACGTGGCGGCCATGCGCAGCCGCGAGTGGAAAGACAAGACCGGCTATACCTACGGCCTGCACGGCACGCCCACCAGCTATGTCCTGGAAGAGCGCATGGCCACGCTGGAAGGCGGGACGCAGTGCCTGCTGGTGCCCAGCGGGCTGGCGGCCATTGCCACCGTGGCCCTGTCCTTGCTCAAGAGCGGCGACGAAGTGCTGATCCCCGACAACGCCTACGGCCCCAACAAGGCCCTGGCCCAGGGTGAACTCAAGGACTGGGGCATCACGCCCCGGTATTACGACCCCCTGGACCCGCAGGACCTGGCGCGGCGCATCAGCCCGAAGACCAGGCTGGTCTGGCTGGAAGCCGCCGGTTCGGTGACCCTGGAGTTCCCCGACCTGCCCGAGCAGGTGCGCATCTGTAGCCAGGCCGGTGTGCTCAGCGCACTGGACAACACCTGGGGCGCCGGCCTGGCCTTCAACGCTTTCGACCTGGGGGCCGGGCAGGGCGTGGACATCTCGATCCATGCGCTCACCAAATACCCCAGCGGCGGCGGGGACGTGCTCATGGGCTCCATCGTCACGCGTGACCCCCAGCTGCACATCCGCCTCAAGCTCACCCATATGCGCCTGGGCCTGGGCGTGGGCATGAACGACGTCGAGGCGGTGCTGCGCGCGCTGCCCAGCATGGCGCTGCGCTACCGCGAGCACGATCGCACGGCGCGTGCGCTGGCGCGCTGGTGCCAGGCCCGGCCCCAGTTCGCCCAGGTCCTGCACCCGGCGCTGCCGGGCTCCCCTGGCCATGCGCACTGGCAGGTCCTGTGTGGGGCAGAGGAGGGCCGCGGGGAGCAGCCGGGCCTTGCGGCGGGCCTCTTCAGTGTGATCTTCCACGAGCGCTACAGCGCTGCGCAGGTCGACGCCTTCTGCGACGCCCTGCGCCTGTTCAAGCTGGGCTACAGCTGGGGCGGGCCCATCAGCCTGGTCGTGCCTTACGAGCTGGCCGGCATGCGCCAGGGCTGGCCGGCGCACCTGGCACGCGGCACCTTGGTGCGCTTCTCCACCGGCCTGGAGGCGGTCGAGGACCTGCAGGCCGATCTGCAGCAGGCCCTGGCGGCGCTGGGCTGATACCCCTCACGGCATTGGTGTTTTCCTGACTAGGCAGTTGCCGGGTGGCTCGGTAGTCTCGTTCCCCATGAGCGAGAACATCCAAGAAGCCGACACCAGCCTGCCCGTCAACCCTGCGCCGTATGTGCCTCCCCCCCCGGTCGGCCCCCGGCGCGAGATCGTTCCCCTGGGCTTCGGCGACCCGTTCCGCTGGCTGGCACGTGGCTGGCGCGATGTGACGGCCGAGATGGGCATCGCGCTGTTCTACGGCATGTGCTTCTGGGCCATGGCGCTGACGCTGGGCGCGGTGTTCCGCTACAAGCCCGAGTACGCCATGTCCATCGCCTCCGGTTGCCTGCTGGTCGGCCCCTTCCTGGCCCTGGGCCTTTACGAGGTGAGCCGCCGGCGCGAGCAGGGCCTGGCGCCTGACCTGGGCAGCTCGCTGACCTGCTGGGACGCGCGCATCGGCAGCATGGGCCTGCTGGTGTTGGTGCTGGTCGTGCTGGAGCTGCTCTGGGGCCGGGCCTCGCTGGTGGTGTTCGCGGTGTTCTTCAACACCGGCATGCCGTCCACGGCCGGCGTGCTGCAGGCCATCTTCAACCCCGAGAACTGGGAGTTCGTGGCGGTCTACCTGGTGGTGGGCGGTGTTTTTGCCGGCCTGGTCTTCGCCACCTCGGTCGTCTCCATCCCCATGATCCTGGACCGCGACACCGACGCGATCTCGGCCTCGCTCACCAGCATCCAGGTCTTCTTCACCCATCTGCCGGTGCTGCTGTTGTGGGGGGCGCTCATCACCGGGCTGGTCGCCGTCGCCCTGCTGCCCTGGGGCCTGGGCCTGTTGCTGATCGGCCCCTGGCTGGGGCATGCGACCTGGCATGCGTACCGCGGCTCGGTGCGCTGGCTGGATTGAGTCGTTAAGATGAAGGCATGCCAGCCGCCTTCCTCGAATGCCACCACCTCGTCAAGCGCTACGGCGAGACCACGGTCGTCAATGACCTGAGCTTTGCCATCCACCCGGGGGAATGCCTGGGTGTCATCGGCCCCAACGGCGCCGGCAAGACCACCACCCTGCGCATGTGCCTGGGCCTGAGCACGCCCGACGGCGGTCAGGTCGAGGCCTTCGGCCTGCGCATGCCGGCCGATGCGCACGCCATCAAGGCCCAACTGGGCGTGGTGACCCAGTTCGACTCGCTCGACCCTGATTTCACCTGCGCCGAGAACCTGATGGTCTTCGGCCGCTACTTCGGCATGAAGACCGCGGACATCCGCGCCCGCATTCCCGGCTTGCTGGAGTTCGCCGCGCTCTCGCACAAGGCCGATGCCAAACCCGGCCAGCTCTCCGGCGGCATGCGCCGCCGGCTCAGCCTGGCGCGTGCCCTGGTGAACGACCCGCGCCTGCTGCTGCTGGACGAACCCACCACCGGTCTGGACCCGCAGGCCCGCCACCTGATGTGGGAGCGGCTGCAGCAGCTCATGCAGCAGGGCAAATCCATTCTGCTGACCACCCATTTCATGGACGAGGCCGAGCGCCTGTGTGACCGCCTGCTGGTCATCGACCACGGCCGCAAGATCGCCGAGGGCACGCCGCGTGATCTCATCGCCGCGCACCTGGAGCCCGATGTGGTGGAGGTCTATGGCGGTGACGCCGTCGCCCTGAGCAGCGGCCCGCTGCGGGCCCTGGCCAGCCGGGTCGAGGTCAGTGGAGAAACGGTCTTTTTCTACACGCAGGATGCCGCGCCGCTGATGCAGGCGCTGGCGCATGACCACAGCGTGCGCAGCCTGCACCGGCCTGCGAACCTGGAGGATCTGTTCCTCAAGATGACCGGCCGTCAGATCCGGGAGGAAGCATGAATATGGCTCACCCCCAGGCTGCGCGCACTGCGTGTCGCCCCATGCCCGGCACCTTCGCCAGAGGCTCAGGCTCTTCGGCCTGTCCGCGCCTGCGCAGGCAGGCTCGGAGCCGCAGGCCTCAGCCCCTTGCAGGGGGCAACGCCAGTGGCCCGGCGAAGCCGGTTCCACGGCGTTCCGCGGCTGGACTTCTGCGTGCCAGCGACCTTGGCTCTTTTGCAGAGGAGCTGGCATGAACAACTTGATGAGATGGTGGCCCGTCTTCCTGCGCAACCTGCTGGTCTGGCGCAAGCTGGCCATCCCCAGCCTGGTGGGCAATATCGCCGAGCCGCTGATGTGGCTGGTGGCCTTCGGCTACGGCCTGGGGGCGCTGGTGGGCAGCGTGCCGCTGGACGGCAAGCAGGTGCCCTACATCCTCTTCCTGGCCAGTGGCTCGATCTGCATGAGCGCCATGAACGCGGCCACTTTCGAGGCCCTGTACTCGGCCTTCTCGCGCATGCACGTGCAGAAGACCTGGGACAGCATCATGAATGCGCCCGTCGCCCTGCGCGACGTGCTGCTGGCCGAGATGCTGTGGGCCGCCTTCAAGTCCTTGTTCTCCGTGACCGCCATCCTGGGCGTGATGCTGGCGCTGGACATCAGCCGCAGCCCCATGCTGCTGCTGGTGCTGCCCATCCTGCTGCTCGCCGGCATCACCTTCAGCTGCCTGGCGCTGATCTTCAACGCCCTGGCCAAGGGTTACGACTTCTTCACCTACTACTTCACGCTGTTCCTCACGCCCATGATGTTCCTCAGCGGCGTGTTCTTCCCGCGCGACAACCTGCCGGTGGTGCTGCAGTACGTCTCGGCCTGGCTGCCGCTGACGCAGGCCGTGGAGCTGGTGCGCCCGCTCTTCATGGGCCGCTGGCCAGCCGATGCGCTGCTGCACCTGGTCGTGCTGGCGCTCTACGCGCTGGTGGCCTGGTCCGTCGCCCTGGCGCTGACGAAACGCCGTTTCCGCGGCTAGAGCGGGATCACCCATGGCCTGGCTCATCACCAAGTACCTGCTGACCGCCGCGCTGGTGGTGCTGGTCTCGGAGTTCGCCAAGCGCAGCGACCGCCTGGGCGGCCTGCTGGCGGCCCTGCCGCTGGTGACCGTGCTCACCCTGGTCTGGCTGTACGTGGAAAAGCAGCCGCCGGACAAGATCGCCAACCACGCCTGGTACACCTTCTGGTACGTGCTGCCCACGCTGCCCATGTTCCTGGCCTTCCCGCTGCTGTTGCCGCGCCTGGGCTTCTGGCCCAGCCTGCTGGCCTGCGCCCTCATCACGGTGGCCTGTTTCGGCCTGCTGGCGCTGCTCCTGCGCCATTTCGGAGTCGAGCTGCTCTAGGGCCTGTTCCCACCAATTTCTCAAAATTGAGAAATTGGTGGGAACAGGCCCTAGCCTCCGCGTCCGGTGATGAAAAATTTCCACAGGGCGTGGAACAAAACGCCCTGAACTGCTAGAGTGGCTTTCATTCACCGAACGCAGAAAGCACACCTTGGCAACACCCAATTACGGATACGAAAAGCGCCAGAAAGAGCTGGCCAAGAAGCGCAAGAAGGAAGACAAGCTCAAGGAAAAAGCCCAGCGCAAGCTTGGCGGTCCGGTGGGCGAGGAAGGCGCGCCTGAAGAGGGCGGCGATACACCGGAAGCCGACGCCTCTGCAAGCGGGGACACCCCCCAGCCATGAAATGGCTGTCGGTCATGGCAGGGCTGCTGGTCCTGCTTTGCGGCTGTGCGTCCCCGGAGAAGTCATCGGTCGCCGGGTCGCCCGGTGAGACGGTGGCGAGCACCACGGCGGACGTGACGGGCAAGGTGGGCAGCATGGCCAAAGAATCCAGCTCCAGCCTGGTGCAGAAAGCCAGCCAGCCGCTGAACGACCTTAACCTGCTGGAGAACCGCATTCCCGCCGTGCTGACGGCCGCCGCGCAAAAGGGCCCGTATGCCGCGCCTGCCGATGCTTCCTGTGCCGCCTTGCGGACCGAGCTGGACGAACTCGACGCCGCCCTGGGGCCCGACATCGATGCCCCCGCGGTGCCCGGGAGCGATCCGAGCCTGGTGGTAAAGGCCGTGGGTTACGTGGGCCAGAAGGCCGTGGATTCGGTGTCGACCACCGTGAACACCATGGTTGATGGCGTGCTGCCTTTGCGCAGCTGGGTGCGCAAGCTCAGCGGGGCCGAACAGTATTCGAGCGAGGTGGCGGCGGCGGTTTCTGCCGGCCGGATCCGGCGGCCCTTTCTCAAGGGCTGGGCCCGGGGCGTTGCCTGTGCCTCGCCCTCCGTCCAGAACGTCGGGACAACGACGCCCTGAGCACAGGACGGCCGCCTGTGTCTCAGGCCCTGCTGGCGACCAGTTCCAGCGCCAGCGCCTGCATGGCCGCCAGCGAGCGGTTCTTGGGCTGGATGTCCTGCGCGCTGCCGAACTGCTTGAAGTTGCGTGCCATGGACTGCCGGTAGACCGGGTCGTAGTGCGTGAGCAGCAGGTCGCGCACCACGTCTTCGCTGTGGCCGCTGCGCACCGCCTGCTTCCAGCCTTCCACCACCTGCTTGCCCTTGAGCTCGGTCAGCGCGTCCAGCCGTTCGCAGAAGGCTTCGCCGTCCTGGACGAAGAAGTCGTAGTCCTCCAGCAGCAGGGCCACGCGCTCCTCGTCGGGCAGCAGCAGGTTCAGGCAGGGGCCGGCGCGCATGGCCTCGATCAGCGCGGCCGGCACGGCCACGTTGCCCACCTTCTTGCTCTCGCTCTCCACGTAGACCGGGCGCTTGGGGTCGAAGCGGCGCAGCGCGTCCCAGATGCGCGTGTCGAACTCCTTCTGCGTGGGCTGGGCCAGGCCCGGTATGGCGCCCAGCACCGAGCTGCGGTGCTGGGCCAGGGCCTCCAGGTCCAGCACCTGGGCACCGGCGGCCTGCAGGGCCTGCAGCAGGCGCGTCTTGCCTGAACCCGTGGTGCCGCAGACCACCCGCCAGTCGAACAGGGGGGCCAGGCGCGGGATGTCCAGCAGCAGCGCGGCCCGGAAGGCCTTGTAGCCGCCCTCGATAAGGGTGACGCGAAAACCGATCTCGCTGAGGATCAGGCTCAGCGAGCCGCTGCGCTTGCCGCCGCGCCAGCAGTAGGTCAGGGGCTTCCAGTCTTTCGGCTTGTCGATGACCTCGCGCTCGATGTGCGCCGCGATATTGCGCGCGGCCAGGGCCCCGCCGCGTTTCTTGGCCTCGAAGGCGTTGACCTGCTTGTAGAGCGTGCCGATGTCGTGGCGCTGCTGGTTGTCCAGCGTGGGCCAGTTCACGGCGCCGGGCAGGTGGTCCTCGGCGTATTCGTTTTCGCTGCGCGCGTCGATGACGGTGTCGTAATCGTCCAGATGCCGCAGGGCTTCCTCGGCCGTGGTGGTGAACAAGGGCATCAGAGGATTTTCTTGAGTTCGGGCCAGACGTTGTCCAGCATCAGGGGCTGGGCTTCGCTGGTGGGGTGAATGCGGTCGCTCTGGAACAGGCGCTGGGCGTCGGGGATATCGGCCACGCCCTTGAGGAAAAAGGGCACCAGCGCGGTCTTCTCGCTGCGCGCGACCTGCTGGTAGAGCCCGGCAAAACGGCGCCCGTAGTCGGCGCCGTAATTGGGCGGCATCTGCATGCCCACCAGCAGCACGCGCGCGCCGGCCTTCTTCGACTGCTGGGTCATCCACGCCAGGTTGGCACGTGTGGCGTCCAGCGCCAGGCCGCGCAGCGCGTCGTTGGCACCCAGCTCGATGATCACGTGGGTGGGCTGGTGCTGGGCCAGCAGGGCGGCCAGGCGCGCGCGCCCGCCAAAGGTGGTCTCGCCGCTGATGCTGGCGTTGACCACGCGCACCGCCTGTTTTTCCGCGGCCAGGCGCTGCTCCAGCAGCGCCACCCAGCCACTGCCGCGTGGCAGGCCGTATTCGGCGCTCAGCGAGTCACCGAGCACCAGCACCGTGCGCGATGTGGCTGCCTGGGATAACCCCAGGAAACCGCCCAGCAGGGCTGCCGCGATACAGTAGCGACGCAAGAAAGAAAACTTCATGTCCGAACCCATCATTTCCGTGGAACACGTGCTCAAGTCGGTCACCGACTCGACGGGCACGCTCGATATTTTGCGCGATATCCATTTCAGCGTCCCGCCACGCCAGACCCTGGCCATCGTGGGCGCCTCGGGTTCGGGCAAGAGCACGCTGCTGTCCATCATGGCCGGGCTGGACACCCCCAGCAGCGGCACGGTGCGCCTGGACGGCCAGGACATGTTCGCGCTCAACGAGGACGAACGCGCCGCCCTGCGTGCGCAGAAGCTGGGTTTCGTGTTCCAGAGCTTCCAGCTGCTGGGCCACCTGACCGCGCTGGAAAACGTCATGCTCCCGCTGGAACTGGCCGGCCGCAAGGACGCGCGCAAGGCCGCCACCGAGATGCTGGACCGCGTGGGGCTGGGCCAGCGCCTGGGGCATTACCCCAAAGTCCTCTCAGGTGGCGAGCAGCAGCGCGTGGCCCTGGCCCGGGCCTTCGTGGTGCAGCCGGCCGTGCTGCTGGCCGACGAGCCCACGGGCAGCCTGGACTATGCGACGGGGGAGACCGTGATGGAGCTGATGTTCGCGCTGAACCGCGAGCAGGGCACGACGCTGGTGCTCGTGACGCATGACACGGGGATTGCGGCGCGGTGTGAGCGGCGGATCACGATTGAGGCGGGAAGGGCGAGCGGGTGAATTAAGTCACTGAATAAGAACCTCGGCTTGCAGCCTTACTCTCAAAAGCGAAATGGTATTGACGATGCTTGAATTTTGATGGCATTCGGGTCTTTTCCTGTCTGCTCCAAAATTCTTTTGACAACGTGAGCTGCTAGCGAACTGGAATTGGTCGGTCCAAGTATCACTCGATCGACAATCTTGTTGAAAGAAAGATTCTGAGAAAACATCCCTTCGAGCGGTTTGACCTTCAGCTTTAGTTTGGGCTCTACCCCCTTCGGGGTAATCGCGTAGCTGTGCATGTCTTTGAGAATTTTATTTGGGTCGCGTTCGTTCATGTATACGATCCGCCATTCGTCTTCTTCGCGAAAGCCGATGTGCTTGGTAAATAGCGAGAAGGTTTTCAAGCGCTCTATCCAATGGAAGGCTGAATAAAACAACTCCTCGTCAGTCACAGCTTTGTTCTGGAAAAGAGATGCAAGTCTATGAATTTTTCCAGTTATCCATTCGATCCTCTCTTGGCTACTGGCATAGTGAACTGGCCCGATAATTAAGGGAGAGGCTGGATTTGCCTCAATCTTTGCGGTATCGAAGACGATGGCCATGCCTGCTCCACCCGCTCCATATCCTCGCCACATTGAAAGTCGTCCATCGCTGTCCATGGGGTCGTGCTTTGACAAGCACATCACGTATGTGTGGAATGCATGTTGTGTGTCAAAGTTGTGAAAAAACTGGTTGAAGTGGCCCATCAGTCGGTCGTACGATTTTTCGTCCGACAATGATTTCCTCAGTTCCAGACTCTGACGGAAAGCATTTGCGCCTTCCAGCATTCCAAATCGAAGTTCTTCGAAATCATTCATATAAAGAGGATTTGAGAACCAGACCTCATCATTGGCCATCATCTGTTCGAACACAGAGATTGATGTGTAGTGAGCCAAAAGCGGGCGCTGATTTGGAAAGCCATTTTCACTATCGAAGTCAGCCCACATGGCTGCATGAACAGTTTCAGTGAAGTTCATTTTGAAAATTGGTTAAGTAGTGTCATGAAGCAATTTTCGAGAGCCAAGCTCTGTATCTTTGACCTCTGATATTTGGTAGGAGGCCATAGAAAACGGCTGTGTTGGTGTACTCTTGAAAGAGAAGGCGACAACCAGTTATTCCTGGTGCCTCGCAGCATACTGGGATAATCCCCCCATGTCCTCCCCCAAAGTCCTGTTCGGCTTCCATGCCGTGGGCGTGCGCCTGAAGACGGCGCCGCAATCCATCATCGAGATCTATTTCGAGCCGACCCGGCGCGACGCGCGCATGCGCCAGTTCCTGGAAAAGGCCAAGGAGGCGAATGTGCGCCTGATCGAGGCTGACGGCCTGCGCCTGGCCAAGCTGGCCGGCAGCCACGGCCACCAGGGTGTGGCGGCACGTGTGGAGCCGATGGCCCAGGTGCATTCGCTGGACGACCTGCTGGACGCGCTGAGCGAGCCGCCCCTGCTGCTGGTGCTCGACGGCGTGACCGACCCGCACAACCTGGGCGCCTGCCTGCGCGTGGCCGACGGGGCCGGGGCGCACGCGGTCATCGCGCCCAAGGACCATGCGGTAGGTGTCAACGCCACGGTGGCCAAGGTGGCCAGCGGCGCGGCCGAGACCGTGCCCTATTTCATGGTGACCAACCTGGCGCGCACGCTGGGGGAGCTCAAGGAACGCAACATCTGGTGCATCGGCACCAGCGACGATGCGCCCAAGACCATCTACCAGGTGGACCTGAAGGGCCCCACGGCCCTGGTGCTGGGCGCGGAGGGCGAGGGCATGCGGCAGCTCACGCGCAAGACCTGCGACGAGCTGGTGGGCATCCCGATGAAGGGCGCGGTGGAAAGCCTGAATGTGTCGGTGGCCAGCGGCGTGTGCCTGTACGAGGCGCTGCGGCAACGCGGCTGAGAACCCGCGAATAAATCTACTGCGCGACCCGATCGCCGCGTTGGGCGGTGCTCGCCATCCTCACGTACCTGAAGTACGTTCCGGTGGCTGCGCTCCGTCCGCCTTGCGCTCGGGCCGCTCGCTACGATTTCTTCACGAGTTCTCCGTCATCAACAACAACGGCCCTCAAGAGGGCCGTTTCAGTTGGGCACGCCGGGTTCAGGCCGTGACGTCGAGGACCGTGCCGCTGAGCTGGCTCAGGGTGTTGATGCGCTTGCGGGTACCGCCTGTGCTGCTTTCACTGCGCGGGGGCTGGTTTTCCAGGCTGCGCACCTTGTCGTCGGCGCTGGCCGATTCCTGGCGCGCCACCGCGGCCTGCTGCTCCAGCTGGCTCACCCGGTTGGCGGCCTGCGCGGCTTCGCGCCGGGCCTGCTGCAGCTGGGACTGGTACTGGCTCAGCTGGGCCCGCGCACCGGGCGTGCTGCCGTTGAGGGACTGCATCGCCATGACCACGGCCGTCTCCTCAGGCCTTTTCGTTGACCAGGCGGCCCGTGGTCTGGCCCTGGGTGTTGACCACCGGTTCGCGTTGACGTGCCTCCCGGGCGGCGGCCTGGGCTTGCTGGGCCTCGCGCTGGGACTGTTGCTCCTGCACGCGCTGCTGCTCGGCGCGGAACTCCTGCGCGCGGTTGGCCGTGTTGGCGCGCGGCGGGGGAGAAACGGGGGTGTTGGAGGAGATGCCTTCGGTCGCCATGATGGACTCCGCGGTGAACTTGCTCAAATTTTAGTCAGACCTGGGGGGCTGTCAACCTTGGCCCGCCGGGCGGTAGGGATGGGCGCGCGTGAGCGTCATGAACGCATGGCATCATCCCGGCCAGCCCCACCGCACACCGCACCATGCCCACTCACCCGACCGACCGCCGCCAGCTCTTGCGCCTGGCGGCCGCCTCCGCCACCACGCTCTGGCTGCCGCGCAGCGCCTGGAGCCTGGCCCGCCTGAAGCAGGACCCGTTTGCACTGGGCGTGGCCAGCGGCGCGCCCACGCACGATGGCGTGGTGCTGTGGACGCGCCTGGCCTTCGAACAGGCGCAAGGCGCCGAGTTCACGCTGCGCTGGGAAGTGGCGCACGACGAGGGCTTCACGCGCATCGCGCGTAGCGGCCAGGTGCAGGCCGTGCCGGCGCTGGGGCATGCCGTGCATGCCGAGGTGGCGGGGCTGGAGCCCGACCGCTGGTATTTCTACCGGTTCATGCTGGGCGAGGCCGTGAGCCCGGTCGGGCGCACGCGCACCTTTCCGCGGCCCGACGCCTTGCCGGCACGCCTGCGCCTGGGTTATGCCTCCTGCCAGCGCTGGGAGCACGGTTATTACGCAGCGTGGCGGCACATGCGCGCCGAGCAGCTGGACGCGGTGATGTTCCTGGGCGACTACATCTACGAATATCCGGGGGCCCAGCAGGCCGTGCGCGCGGTGACCGGCGGCTGGGTGCGCACACTGGACGAGTACCGCGCCCGTTACGCCTTGCACAAGAGCGACGCCGACCTGCAGGCCATGCACGCGGCCTGCCCCTGGCTGCCGACCTGGGACGACCACGAGGTGCAGAACGACTACGCCGGTCTGCATGAAGGCACCGGCGTGCCTTTGCTGGGTACGGTGGACGACTTTTCGGGGCGCCGTGCTGCCGCCTACCAGGCCTGGTATGAAAACATGCCGGTGCGCGCTGCCATGCTGACGCAGGGCCTCGGCGGCCTGGCGCGCGGCGCCGAGCTGCGCGTCTACCAGCAAGTGCCGTTTGGCCGCCTGGCCGCGCTGCACCTGCTCGACGGCCGCCAGTACCGCGACCGCCAGCCCTGTCTGAAGGACGGCCAGCCCGGCGGCCGCCTGGTGGACCCGGCCAAATGCCGGGAGTGGGCCGATCCGCAGCGCAGCTACCTTGGCGCCACGCAGGAGCAGTGGCTGGACGATGCGCTGGCGCGCTCCGGTGGCCGCTGGACGGTGATCGGGCAGCAGACCCTGTTCGGCCCGCGCGACGCCCAGCCCGGCCCGGGGCAGCGCCTGTGGAACGACGGCTGGGATGGTTACGCCGGCAACCGCAGGCGCGTGACCGATGCACTGCAGCGCCACGCCGCGAGCAACCCGGTGCTGCTGGGCGGTGATGTGCACGAGAACTGGGTGGGCCACGTCAAGGCCGACTACGACCGCGCCGGCAGCGCGACGGTGGGCGTGGAGTTCTGCGGCACCAGCATCTCTTCGCGCGCCAGTGCCAGCGCGGTGGAGAAGACGCCGGAGCGCCTGGCCGAGAACCCGCATTTCGTGTTTGGCGACGCGCAGTACCGCGGCTACGGCGTGGCCGAGTTCACGCCCGGGCGCCTCACCACCACGCTGCGCGCCGTGCAGGACGCCACCAAGGCCGACTCGGACGCCTTCACGCTGGCGCGTTTCGAGGTGGCGGCCGGCCGGCCCCGCATCGAGCGGCAATAATCGCGCGGTCCGGGCTCTTGGCGCCCGGTTGGTCCGTACTCCCGAGTCCCTGATGAAGAAATCCCTGTTCCTGCTGCTGGCCCTGTGGGCCACCCCCCTGGTCCGGGCGCAGGAAGCGCCGCCGGCCGAGCCCGCCCCCCCCGCTGCGGAGGCCGCCCTGGTGGCTCCGCAGGAGGTGGTACCCGTCCAGAACTCGGCCGTGGCCCCGGTGGTCGTGCCCGATGCGGCGCCAACGGCGGCTTCCGAGGCGGGGCCGCGCGTGGCGCCGGCCCTTGCGCCGGCGCGGGCCCCGGTCGTGGCGGCCCCGGTGCCGCTGGCGCCGCCCGAGCCCCTGGTGGCCGCCGGCCGCTGGGACGGTGACTTCAACGCGGGTTTCTCGCTGTCGGCGGGCAACACCGACAGCCAGAGCTTCAATCTGGGCCTGGACACCAGCTACCAGCGGCCGGACGACAAGCTTTCGCTGTCGGCCCAGTACCTGGAGAGCCGCTCCCGCAGCACCACGAATGGCGTGGTGACGACCAGCATCACGGCCCTGCAGTGGCGCCTGGGCGGCCGTTACGACCGCGACATCACGCCGCGCGAGTTCGGTTTCCTGGGGCTGGAGTTCAGCCATGACCGCATCCGGCAGCTGGACCTGCGCAGCGTGATCAGCAGCGGCCTGGGCCGTCACCTGGTCAAGGCCCGCGACGACCAGTGGGACGTCTATGGCGGTCTGACCTATCGCGAGGATCTGTACGGCGGCAGTGGTGTGCTGATCAACGATGTACAGCAGACCCGCATGGAGACGACCGAAGTCCTGCTGGGCCAGGAATCCAGCCACCAGCTGGGCGGCACGCCGGCGCGCTTGCGGCAGAAGTTCGTGCTGTACCCGAGCCTGTTCACCGACAAGGGCACGCGCGCCACGCTGGACGCCGGCCTGACGCTCGACCTCCACAAGAGCCTGAGCCTGAGCGTGAAGCTGCAGGGCCGCTACGACAGCCTGGCCCAGGCGCCGGCCGAGAAGTACGACCTGCTGTTCATCACGGGCCTGAGCGTGAAGTTTGGCAGCTAGTGTTCAAAAATTCTGCGCCAGCCACAGGCGCAGGCGCATGCCGATGCCGGTGGTGTAACCCACCGCCGCATGGCGGATGTTGCCATGGGGGTCAAGCACGATGAAGGCCGGCACGGCCTGCAGGCCGTAGCGTGCCGCCAGGCTGCCGTCGGCATCGACGGCGGTCAGCCAGGCCAGCTGGCGCTGCTCCAGCACGCGGGCCACCTGGGCGGCCTCGCCTGAGCGCATGGCGATGGTAAGCACGGGCCAGTCGGGCTGCAGGCTGGTGATGCTGCTTTCTTCCATCCGGCAGATCGGGCACCACTCGGCCCAGACGTGCAGGCCCACGGCGCGGCCGGGGTAGCGGGCCCGCCACTGTTCGAGCGTGACCTGCGTGCCGGCTGGCGCACCGGCCAGCGGGGCACTGAAGGCCGGCGCCGGCCCGGCGGGGACGTGGCGGGCTTGCCAGGCGCTCACGCCCACCACGACGGCCACGATGATCAGCAGCGAGATGGCATGCGAGCGCCAGTCCCGGAGCCCGTTCCAGAACCCGGTCTTGAGGCCGGCCCCCAGGCGCTGCCAGACCGTCGTCACGTCAGGACTTCCAGCAGGCGGTCCAGGCCGCCGCTGTTGATGGCCACCATGGCCTGCTCACGCACCTTGGGTTTGGCGTGGTAGGCCACGGACAGGCCGGCCTCGCCCATCATGGGCAGGTCGTTGGCGCCGTCGCCCATGGCGATGGCCTGCTGCGTTGTGATGCCCAGCTGCGCGCAGGTCTGCTGCAGCATGCGGCGCTTCTCGGCGCCGTCGCAGATGTCGCCCCACGGCTGGTCGACCAGGCGGCCCGTGAGCGCGCCGTGTTCGATCTCCAGCACGTTGGAGCGGGTGTAGTCGATGGCCAGCAGCGCCTGCACATGGTCGGCGAAGAAGGTGAAACCACCGCTGACCAGCAGCACTTTCAACCCCGCGCGCTTGCAGGCGGCGATCAAATCGGCCGCACCCGGGTTCAGGCGCAGGCGTTCGCGCTTGACGGCTTCCAGGTCGGCCGTGGTCACGCCCTTGAGCAGGGCCACACGGCGGCGCAGGCTGTCCTTGAAGTCTGTGATTTCGCCGCGCATGGCGGCTTCGGTGATGGCGGCCACCTCGGCCTTGCGGCCCACGGCGTCGGCGATCTCGTCCACGCACTCGATGTTGATCAGCGTGGAGTCCATGTCGAAGGCGATCAGCTTGAAATCGCGCAGGCGCAGCGGCGGCGTGAAACCTTGCAGCACGAGGCCGGGTGCGTGGTCGGTGGGGGGAGCAGTCATGGGGCGGTTCAGGATTTCAGGTAAAGCGTGTCGGACCAGGTGGCCAGCCACTGCGGACGGTAAGCGACAAAGATGGCCGTCATCATGCCGGTGACGAAGGCGTCGCCCCAGGCCATGAGCCACAGGGCCACCCAGGCCAGTTCGTCACCGACATTGGGCAGGCTGTGGCCCGCGGCCTGGGCCAGCAGGCTGGCAGCGAAGAGGCACAGCACGGTGCCCAGGAAACCGCGGCCCAGCACGTAGACAAAAGGATGGTGCGGCACAAAACGGCGCAGCAGGCCGCCCAGGCCCAGCGCCAGCGTCGCCGGCACCAGCCCTTGCCACAGCAGCAGGGCCAGGGCCTGCTCGCCCGTGGCCGGGGTGATGAGCCAGGTGATGGCACCCACGCCGGTGAGCACGGGGACGGCCAGCGGCCAGCCCAGGCTCAGCGTGACCAGGCAGGCGCCCGACCACTGCAGCTGCAGCGGCATGGCGTGCCAGAAGGGCAGGGCCCACAGCAAGGGCAGCAGGGCCAGGGTGGCCAGCAGCGGCGTCTGCAGGCCGTTGTGGGCCAGCAGGCGCCAGGGCCGCAGCCACAGGGCCGGCAGCAGGATGAGCAGCGCGAGCAGGGGTTCGAGCAGCGTGGCCATGGTCGGGTCTCAGGCTGCGGCGTCGGCGGTGCGCGGGGTGCCGAGCGCGCGCAGCACGTCGCGCACCATATGGGCGCGGGCCTTGGGGTCGGGCAGTTCGCGTTCGATGCGCAGCTTCTCGTTGCCGGCCAGCTTGATGTGGCGGTTCTTCTGCACCAGCTCGATCACCTTGGCCGGGTCTACCGGTGCGTCCTTGCGGAAGGTGATGTTGATCAGGTGCGGCGCCGCGTCGACCTTGACCACGCCGTAGGGCTGGCTGATCACGCGCAGGCGGTGCACGTCGATCAGCGTCTGCGCCTGGGGCGGCAGCTTGCCGAAGCGGTCAACGATCTCTTCCATGAGCGCGTCGATCGCTTCCGTCTTTTTCGCGGTGGCGAGTTTCTTGTAGAAGGACAGGCGCATGTGCACGTCGCCGCAGTAGTCGTCGGGCAGGAGCGCCGGGGCGTGCAGGTTGATGTCGGTGGTGACGCTCATGGGCGAGAGCAGGTCCGGCTCCTTGCCTTCGCGCAGGCAGCGCACGGCCTCGCTGAGCATCTCGTTGTAGAGCTGGAAACCCACTTCCAGCATGTTGCCGCTCTGGTTCTCGCCCAGCACCTCGCCGGCGCCGCGGATCTCCAGGTCGTGCATGGCCAGGTAAAAGCCCGAGCCCAGCTCTTCCATGGCCTGGATGGCGTCCAGGCGCTGGCTGGCCTGCTTGGTCAGGCTTTCCTTGTCGGGCACCATGAGGTAGGCATAGGCCTGGTGGTGGCTGCGGCCCACGCGACCGCGCAACTGGTGCAGCTGGGCCAGGCCGAACTTGTCGGCGCGGCTGATCACGATGGTGTTGGCCGAGGGCACGTCGATGCCGGTCTCGATGATGGTCGAGCACAGCAGCAGGTTGGTGCGCTGGGCCACGAAGTCGCGCATCACGGCTTCGAGCTGGCGCTCGGGCATCTGGCCGTGGGCCACATCGATGCGGGCCTCGGGCAGCAGGATCTCGAGCGCGGCGCGGCGGTTCTCGATGGTCTCGACCTCGTTGTGCAGGAAATAGACCTGGCCGCCGCGTTTCAATTCACGCAGCACGGCTTCGCGGATCACGCCCTTGTCTTCGTTGCGCACAAAGGTCTTGATGGCCAGGCGGCGTTGCGGTGCCGTGGCGATCACGGACAGGTCGCGCAGGCCTTCGAGCGCCATGCCCAGGGTGCGCGGGATGGGGGTGGCGGTCAGCGTGAGCACGTCGACCTCGGCGCGCAGGGCCTTGACGGCTTCCTTGTGGCGCACGCCGAAACGGTGTTCCTCGTCGATGATGAGCAGGCCCAGGTTCTTGAACTTGGTGTCCTGGCTCAGCAGCTTGTGCGTGCCGACCACGATGTCCACGCTGCCGTCGGCGATGCCCTTGAGCGCGGCCGTGATCTCCTTGCCCGAGCGGAAGCGGCTCATCTCGGCGATCTTCACCGGCCATTTGGAGAAGCGGTCCACCAGGGTCTGGTAGTGCTGCTCGGCCAGCAGGGTGGTGGGCGCGAGGAAGGCCACCTGGCGCCCGCCGGTGACGGCGACAAAGGCGGCACGCAGGGCGACCTCGGTCTTGCCGAAACCCACGTCGCCGCAGACCAGGCGGTCCATGGGGCGCGGGCTCACCATGTCCTGCACCACGGCGTGGATGGCCGCGCGCTGGTCGGCGGTCTCCTCGAAACCGAAGTCGTTGGCGAACTGCTCGTAGTCGCGCGGCGAAAAGCGGAAGGCGTGGCCTTCGCGCGCGGCGCGCCGCGCATAGATGTTGAGCAGCTCGGCCGCGGCGTCACGGATCTGCTGCGCCGCGCGGCGCTTGGCCTTGTCCCACTGGCCCGAGCCCAGGCGGTGCAGCGGCGCCTCGTCCGCACTCACGCCGGTGTAGCGGCTGATGAGCTGCAGCTGGCTGACCGGCACGTAGAGCACGGCGTTGTCGGCGTATTCGAGGTGCAGGAACTCCTGCATCTCGGGGGTCCCGTCGTCCTGCAGCTGGCCGCTCACGCTCATGTTCACCAGGCCGCGGTAACGGCCGATGCCGTGGCTGGCATGCACCACAGGGTCGCCGACCTTGAGTTCGGACAGGTCCTTGATCAGCGACTCGACGTCGCTGACCTGTTCCTGCTTCTTGCGTCGGCGTGTGCTGGGGCCGGCGGCAAAGAGTTCGGTCTCGGTGACGAAGTCCAGGCCTTCTTCGGTCCAGGCAAAGCCCACGTTGAGCGCGGCAGTGGCGATGCCCAGCTTCTCGTCGCTGGCCTTGAACTCTTCGAGCGAGTCGAAGGCCGGCGGGATGACGCTGCTGGCGCGCAGGAAGTCGAGCAGGCTCTCGCGCCGGCCATCGCTTTCGGCCAGCAGCAGCACGCGGTGCTGGGTGTTGCGGACATGGTCCTTGAGCTTGGCCAGCGGGTCTTCGGCGCCGCGCACCACGGTGAGTTCGGGCAGCAGGTCGAATTCGGCCACGCCTTCTGCATTGCCTGGGCGTATGGCCAGCTGTGCATGGCCGTTGGCCAGGCTGAAGAACTGCTCGATGCCCAGGAAGAGCGACTCGGGCGGCAGCGGCGGCCGATCGGGTTCGCCCTGGGCCAGGCGATAACGTTCCCTGGTGTCCTGCCAGAAGCGCTGCAGTGCGGGCTCCAGCTCGCCGTGCAGTACCACGGTGGCGGCCTGGTCGGTGCCGGCGCCGAGGTAATCGAAGACGGTGGCGGTCTGCTCGAAGAACAGCGGCAGGTAGTACTCGATGCCGGCGGTGGCCACGCCGTTGCCGATGTCCTTGTAGATGCGGCTCTTGGTCGGATCGCCTTCGAGCAACTCACGCCAGCGGCGGCGGAACAGCGCGCGCGAATCGTCGTCCATGGGGAACTCGCGCCCGGGCAGCAGGCGCACCTCAGGCACGGGGTAGAGGCTGCGCTGGCTGTCGGGGTCGAAGGTGCGGATGGAGTCGACCTCGTTGTCGAACAGGTCGACGCGGAAGGGCACTTGCGAGCCCATGGGGAAGAGGTCGATCAGGCCGCCACGCACCGCGTACTCGCCCGGGCTCACGACCTGGGTCACGTGGTTGTAGCCGGCCAGGGTGAGCTGGCTGCGGAACTGCGCTTCGTCCAGCGTCTGGTTGGCCTTGAAGGAGAAAGTGTGCGCGGCCAGGAAACCCGGTGGCGCCAGGCGGTAGAGCGCCGTGGTGGCCGGGATCAGCACGATGTCCGTGGTGTCCTCGGGCGAGCCTTTGCCGTGGTTGTACAGGCGCCAGAGTGTGGCCAGGCGCTCGCTGATCAGGTCCTGGTGCGGCGAGAAGGTGTCGTAGGGCAGGGTCTCCCAGTCGGGAAACATGGCGCAGCGCAGTTCCGGCTTGAAGAAGGCGATCTCGTCGATCAGGCGCTGGGCGTCGGTCGCGTCGCCGCAGACGATGGCCAGCAGCCGACCGGCGGCCTGCTCGCGCTCGGCCAGGCGGGCCAGCAGCAAGGCGTCGGACGAGCCCGTCGGGCGGGGCAGGGTGTAGCGCTTGCCGGCTTGGAGTTTGGGGAGATCCATCGAGGAACCAAATCAAAAAACGCAAAAACCCCCTGCGCGGATGGCGGGGGGTGTGCTGGGCCGATTTTAGTGGACGACGGGCCCTCTAGAATGACATCTCGCTCATGACCTCCAAGTCCACTTCCCCTGCCGCCCGCTATTGGGCCCTCATACCCTGTGCCGGCAGCGGTACCCGCGCCGGCGGTGCCGGCCCCAAGCAGTACCAGCTCGTCGCGGGCCAGCCCATGGTGCGGCACACCCTGGCGGCGTTCGCCGCGGTGCCGCAACTGCAGCGCACCCTGGTGGTGGTGGCCCCGGGCGACCGTTTTCTGGAACCCGTGACCACGGCCAGTTATGCCCTGGCCGATTGCGGGGGTGCGACGCGCGCCGCCACGGTGACGAACGGCCTGGCCGTGCTGCGCAGCCTGGGGGCCGGCGAGCAGGACTGGGTGCTGGTGCACGATGCCGCGCGCTGCCTGGTGACGCCGCAGCAGATCAGCCAGCTGATCGAGGCGTGCGCGCTGGACGCGGTGGGCGGTCTGCTGGCGCTGAAATTGCCCGACACGCTCAAGCAGGAACAGGACGGCCGGGTGAGCGCCACGCTGGCGCGAGGCGACAAGTGGCTGGCGCAGACGCCGCAGATGTTCCGCCTGGGGCTGCTGCAGCGCGCCCTGGCCCAGACTGGCGTGGAGGTGACCGATGAGTCCTCGGCCATCGAGGCGCTGGGCCTGGCACCGCGTCTGGTGAGCGGCAGCGCCCAGAATTTCAAGGTGACCTATCCCGAGGATTTCGCGCTGGCCGAGGCCGTGCTGCGGGCCCGGGTGGACGCCACGAGGACAATGCCATGAGCACTCTTTTTTCCATGCGGGTCGGTGAGGGCTGGGACGTGCATGCCCTGGTCGAGGGGCGCAAGCTCATCCTGGGCGGCGTCGAGATTCCCTACGAAAAAGGCCTGCTGGGCCATTCGGATGCCGATGCGCTGCTGCACGCCATCACCGATGCGTTGCTGGGCGCGGCCGGCCTGGGTGACATCGGTCGCCATTTTCCTGACACCGATGCGCGCTTCAAGGGCGCCGATTCATCGGTGCTGCTGGCCGAGGCGGCGGCGCGCGTGCGCGCCCAGGGCTGGCAGATCGGCAATGTCGACAGCACCATCATCGCCCAGGCGCCCAAGATGGCGCCGCACATCGCGGCCATGCGCGAACGCATCGCCGCCGTGCTCGGCCTGGGGGCCGATCAGGTCAACGTGAAGGCCAAGACGGCCGAAAAGCTGGGCCCCGTGGGCGAGGGGCTGAGCATCGAGGCACGGGCCATCGTGCTGCTGGCGCGCTAGTGCCCTGTTGCCCCGCAGGGCCTAGCTGTGTGCCTGCTTGAGCTGGATGCGGATGGTGAAGCCGCCGGTGCTGCTGTTGCCCAGGCCGAACTTGCCCCCCATGCGGCGCACCGTCTTGTCCACGATGGACAGGCCCAGGCCGGCCCCGGTGGCCGCGGTGCGGGCCTCGTCGCCGCGGTAGAAGGGTTTGGTCAGATTGGGCAGGTGCTCGGGCGCCACGCCCGGGCCGTGGTCGCGCACGCGGATCTGCACCCACTGGTCGCGCGCGCGGGTCGTGATGTCCACGGTGGTGATGCCGCTCTCGGGCTCCTTGCCATAGCGGCGTGAGTTTTCCACCAGGTTGGAGATGACGCGGCCGAGTTCCACGGCGTCGGCCAGCACCGAGACGTTGTCCTGCAGGTCCAGGTTGAACTGCATGTCGGGACGGTCCTTGAAGGCGAACAGGCTGGCGCGGATGACTTCGTTGAGGTTGACCGGCGCCAGGCGCACGTGGTCGGGGCGTGCGTAGTCCAGGAATTTGTCGATGATGGCGTCGAGCTGTTCCAGGTCGGCCACCATGTGCGCCTGGGCGTCGGGGTCGGTCACGCTCATCTCGGTTTCCAGGCGCAGGCGCGACAAGGGGGTGCGCAGGTCGTGCGAGATGCCCGCCAGCATGACGGCGCGGTCCTGCTCGATCTTGGCCAGGCGCTGGGCCATGCGGTTGAAGCCGATGTTGACCTGGCGGATTTCGGTGGTGGGCACGCGCTCGTTGAGGCGGCTGGCCGCGAAGTCGCCCTCGCGGATGCGGCTGGCGGCAAAGGACAGTTGCTTGAGCGGACGGTTGATCAGGCGCGCGATGATGGCTGCGCCGGCCAGCGAGAGCAGGGCGCCGGTGCTCAGCCAGATCAGCCAGGTCTTGCTGGCGGTCTGGTTGAAGCGCGAGCGGTCGGTCTGCAGCCAGTAGTTGTCGCGGTCGATCACGAAGCCTACCCACAAGCCCGGCTTGCCGTTGACGCTGTTGGCCACCACGGTACCCGGGCCCAGGCGGGCCGTCAGTTCCTGGTTGATGCGCCGGTTCACGCTGTCGGTATCGAAGGGCTCATAGCGGTCGCTGGGCTCGCGCGGCAGCACACGCACGCCTTCCTTCTCGGTCATGGTCTTGATCAGCGAGACGCGCATGATGGCGTCGGAGTGCACCAGTGCAGCGCGGCTGAGGTTGACCAGCGAGGCGATCTGCTGCGCGGTCTGGATGGCGCGTGGCTCGAACTCCAGGGCGCGCAGGGTCTGCAGCCAGGCCAGGATGCTGCCGAACAGCAGCAGGGCGAGCAGGAAGAAGGTGCGCCAGAACAGGCTCAGGCCGGTCTGGTCGCGCACTTCGCCATCGAGTTCGGCCGGGGTGGTTTCCTGCGGACCGCCGCCGCCATGCTGTTCTTCGGTCAGCTGGGAGTGCCAGCGCGACGGATCCAGCAGAGAGGAGCGTAGCGGGGCGGGGGAACGGTGGCTGCGAAAGATCAACCTGCACCGTCCGGTACGAAGACATAGCCCACGCCCCAGACGGTCTGGATGTAGCGCGGCACGGCCGGATCGACCTCGATGAGCTTGCGCAGGCGCGAGACCTGCACGTCCAGGCTGCGGTCGAAGGGCTCGAATTCGCGCCCGCGGGCCTGCTGGGCCAGCTTTTCGCGCGACATGGGCTGGCGCGGGTGCCGCACCAGGGCCTTGAGCATGGCGAACTCGCCCGTGGTCAGGGGCAGTTCCTCGCCTTCCTTGCGCAGGGTGCGCGCGCCCATGTCGAAGGTGTAGGGGCCGAAGCTCACCACCTCCTGGTCGCTCGAAGGCGCGCCGGGCGCCTCCAGTGCCGGGCGCCGGCGCAGCACGGCGTTGATGCGGGCCAGCAGCTCGCGCGGGTTGAAGGGCTTGCCCAGGTAGTCGTCGGCGCCGACTTCCAGGCCGACGATGCGGTCCACGTCCTCGACCTTGGCGGTCAGCATGATGATGGGGGTCTTGTCGTTGGCCGCGCGCAGGCGCCGGCAGATGGACAGGCCGTCCTCGCCGGGCATCATGAGGTCGAGCACGATGAGGTCCACCGTCTCGCGCAGCAGGATGCGCGTGAGGGACTTGCCGTCCTCGGCCTGGAAGACCTCGAAGCCCTCCTGGGTCAGGTAGCGGCGCAACAGGTCGCGGATGCGCGCGTCGTCATCGACGACCAGGATCTTGTCGGTACGGCTTGAAATGGACGTCATGTTCTATGCTCGGCCTTGGACGGTGTGCAAGCTGCGGATTCTGCCGGTCACAACCGGCCCTCAGCCTCCAGGAGGCCTGACTTTGACATACTGTTACAAATCTCGGCCCAATGCGCAAGTACGTCCCCGCAAGAATGCCGCATAGCCCCAGGAGCACCGTGCCATGAAAGCCATTTTTCCTTCCGCCCCCGTTTTGCTGCTGGTCGCCGGCCTGTGGGCCGCGTCTGTAGCCCACGCCCAGCCGGGCCCGATCCCGCGTGATGTCGTTCAGTTCACGGCCTCGGCCACGCTGGAAGCCCGCCAGGACCAGCTCAGCGTGACGCTGCGCGCCACGCGCGAGGGCAGCGACCCGGCGCTGGTGCAGCAACAGCTCAAGGCCGTGCTCGACGCGGCCCTGGCCGAGGCGCGCCCCGCCGCCCAGCCCGGTGGCCTGGAGGTGCGCAGCGGCAACTTCAGCCTCTACCCGCGCAGCAACCGCGACGGGCGCATCAGCACCTGGCAGGGCACGGCCGAGCTGGTGCTGTCCGGCAGCGATCTGGAGCGCATTGCGGCCCTGGCTGGCCGCATCCAGGGCATGGCGGTGGCGCAGACGGTCTTCGGCCTGAGCCGCGAGCAGCGCGAACGCCTGGAGCAGCAGGCCCAGGCCCAGGCCATCGAGCGTTTCCGCGCCCGGGCCACGGAGATTGCGCGGGGTTTCGGTTTCAGCGGCTACAGCCTGCGCGAGATCACTATCAACAGCCAGGAGCAGGGCGCGCAGATCCGCCCGCGCTTCCTGGCCATGGAGGCGAAAAGCAGCATGGCCTCCGACGCGCCGCTGCCGGTGGAGGCCGGCCAGGCCCAGGTACAGGTCACCGTCAGCGGGTCGGTGCAACTCAAATAAAAACAAGCCCGGGTAAGTCCCGGGCTTGCACGGCTCCAGCGCCGACCTACACTGCTTGGAACAGCCATGTTGCCCCTGCCCACCTTTCAGAACCCCCGGCGTCCCGCTGCGGCCTTGCCTGAACCCAAGGTGGGCGACAGCATCGGGCGTTTCAAGCTGCGGCGCCTGGTGGGCCAGGGTGGGCAAGCCACGGTCTGGCTGGCGTTTGATCCGCGCCTGGAGCGTGAGGTGGCGATCAAGCTGCTGCGCCCCGAGCAGGGTGCCGATGCGGCGCTGGTGGCCCAGTGGCTGCAGGAGGCGCGCAGTGTGAGCCGCCTGACCCACCCCAACATCATCCCGGTCTTCGAGGCCGACGTGGAGGACCAGCAGCCCTACCTGGTCTTCGAGTACGTGCCGGGCCAGACCCTGGCCGCGATCCTGCACCAGCGCGGCGCACTGCCGCCGGGCGAGGCGGTGGGCCTGATGGTCGACGTGCTGGAAGCACTGGCCGCCGCGCATGCGGCCGGCATCGTGCACCGCGATCTCAAGCCCTCCAACGTGCTGGTCGATGCCAGCGGCCGTGCGCGCGTGATGGATTTCGGCATCGCCGTGCGGGTGCAGGAGAGCGAGGCACACCCTGTGCCGGCCAAGGCCGCGCAGGCGACCGGTGGCACGCCGGGTTATATGTCGCCGGAGGCGGCCACGGGCGCGCCGCCGACGCCGGCCATGGACATTTTTTCCGCCGCCGTCGTGCTGACCGAGATGCTCAGCGGCCAGCGCCTGATCGACGAACGCGATCCCTGGCGCGCCATGCAGCGTGTGGCGCTGGAGGACCTGCAGCTGCCCCCCGAGCTGGGCGGCGAGGCCGATGACGCGCTGCGCGCCATCCTGCTGCGTGGCCTGGCGCGCGACCCGCGCCAGCGCCACCCCTCAGCCCAGGTGTTTCGCGACGAGTTGAAGAAATGGCTGCGACCGGTGACCACGCCGCTGAGCGATGCCGATGAAAAAGGCAGCAGCGGCACCGTGGAGTTCCTGCTGCGGCGCATGCGCCACAAGAGCGATTTCCCGGCCATGTCGGGCTCCATCGTGCGCATCCAGAGCATCTCCAGTTCGGACCGCGAGAGCGTTGCGACCCTGACCAACGAGATCCTCAAGGATGTGGCGCTGACCAACAAGCTGCTGCGCGTGGTCAACACCCCGCAGTACGCGCGCGGGGGCACCATCAGTACCGTGTCGCGCGCGGTCACGCTGGTGGGCTTCAACGGCATCCGCAACATGGCGCTGAGTCTGGTGCTGCTCGAACACATGCAGGACAAGGCCCACGCCAGCTTGCTCAAGGAAGAGTTCCTGCGCTCGCTGATGGCCGGCTCGATTGCCATCGAACTCAGCCCGGTGCGCAGCGAAGGCGAGGAGGCCTTCCTGGGCGCCATGTTCCAGAACCTGGGGCGTCTGCTGACGGAATACTATTTCCCGGAAGAAGCGCGTGCCGTGCGCGCCCTGACCGGCGGCAAGGAACCCGTGTCCGAGGACAACGCCACGATCACGGTGCTGGGCATCAGCTACGAGCAGCTGGGCGTGGGCATCAGCAGGGCCTGGCATCTGCCCGACACCATCCAGCACTGCATCCGCAAGCCGAGCGGCCCGGCGCCGGCCACGCCGCCCAAGGAGCTCGCCGACCGGCTGCGCTGGATCGCGCTGGCTTCCAATGAGATGGCCGATGCCTTGCTGCACAGCGAGCCGAAGTCTGTCCAGGTCAAGCTGGTGCAGGTGGGCCAGCGTTATGCGCGGTGCATCGGTATCGACGCCAAGGGCGTCGACACCGCGACCCAGCGGGCGCGTGAAAAGCTGGCCGAGCTGGCGCGCGCCATGGAGTTCAAGGTGGCTGCCGATTCGCCCGCCGCCCGCCTGCTGCAGACCGCGCCCACGGGCGGGGCGGCCCCGCTGACCGTGACGCTGCATGACCCGGTCGGGACGGATCCTTTTCACGACTCGGTGGGCTCCTTTGAATTGCATGCCACCCAGCCCGTGACGCCCGAGCAGATCGCGGCACTGGCGCTGGAGTCGCAGCGCGTGGCCGAGATGCTGGCGGCCGGCATCCAGGACATCACCAACGCCATGGTCGAGGACTTCAAGCTCAGCGACATCCTGCGCATGATCCTGGAGACCATGTACCGGGCCATGGGCTTTCGCCAGATCGTGTTCTGCATGCGCGATGCCAAGCAGGACGCCCTGACCGGCCGCTTCGGCCTGGGGCCGGGCGTGGAGCAGATCGTCAAGTCCTTCCACGTCCCTCTGCACCCCCAGAAGAGCGACCTGTTTTCCGCGGTCTGCAGCAAAGGCGTCGATACCATGATCAGCGACGCGGGCGCCACGCGCGTGGCCGAACGCCTGCCAGATTGGTACCGTACAGCGGTCCACGCATCGTCTTTCCTGCTGTTGCCGCTGATGCTCAAAGGCGCGCCTTTCGGCCTGATCTATGCCGACAGGGGGCAGCAGGGTGAGTTGCAGCTGGGGGAAAAGGAGCTGGCGTTGCTGCGTACTTTGCGCAATCAGGCGGTGATGGCGTTTCGGCAGTCGTCCTGAGTTTCTGTTGGCCTAGCCAGGCCCTGGTGGACGTGGCATTGTCGGGATGTGCCCCCGACAGGGCAGTAACTTTCTCTTGCGTGCCCAAGAGAAAGTCACCAAAGAGAAGGGCAGCCGAAGTCAGGGCCCCGCGGGGTACCTTGCGCTGCTCGCATCGGGCGGGGTCGGGCTAAACTCGCTGCGCTCAAACAACGCCCCCCTGATCCGCCCGCTGCTGCGCTGCTCAGCCCTGCCACACGGCATGGGGACCAGACAGCCGACAGCCAGAATCCGACAGCCGAACCCCACAAGGACGCGCCATGGCGCGTCCTTGTTGTCTTTGGTATTGGTATTCGGTTCCCCCCCCTCGCCGTAATGAGGAGGCGAGTAGCGCAGGGAGCGGCGGAAAAAGAAGCGCAGATGTTTGAGCGTAGCGAGTTTCTGCGCTTCCCGCTGCTCCCGAGCAACGCAGCGTGCCTGTAGCGTAGCGGAGGGCCGACGAATCCGGCTCGCCTTCTCTTTGCGAAGCAAGAGAAAGTGAGTCGCCCGCCGGGGCGAGACCCGGCAAAGCAAGCGTGCCAGACCAAAGGGCACAGGAGGGCGTCAGCGTCGCCGCGCCGTCCTCACCCCCGACAACCCCTCCACCGTCGCCAGCACCTTCCCCAGCCGCCCCGAATCCGAGATCTCCACGGTGAGCGTCATCCACGCCACGCCCTTGACGGTCTGCGTCTGGGCGCCGACGACGTTGAGCTTGTCCTTGGAGAAGACTTCCAGGATGTCGCGCAGCAGGCCCTGGCGGTCGGCGGCTTCGATGGACACGTCCACCGGGTAGAGCGGCACTTCACCGCCCTTGGGCACGCCCCATTCGACCTCGATCACGCGCTCGCCGTGTTTGGCCACCAGTTGGTGCAGGTTGCTGCAGTCGGCGCGGTGCACGCTCACGCCCTTGCCGCGCGTGACAAAACCGCGGATCTCATCCGGTGGCGCGGGTTTGCAGCATTTGGCCAGTTGTGTGAGGAGGGAATCGACGCCCACCACCAGCACGCCGCCGCGTGAGCTGCTGCCGCCCTTGAATTTCTTGAGCAGGGCCTGCTCGTCGGCTGGCGCCGGCGGTTCGGCCGGGCGCAGCACGGTCTCGATGCTGCGCAGGGAGAACTCGTCCTTGCCGACGACCTCGAACAGGGCCTCGGCCGAGGCGAAACCCAACTGCGCGGCCAGGTCGTCCAGTTTGATGGCGGTGCGGCCTTCGCGCTGCAGCAGCTTTTCCACCGCCTCGCGGCCACGTGCAATGGTCTCGTGCGTGGCCTGGGCATTGAACCAGGCGCGCACCTTGCTGCGCGCACGCGGGCTGACCATGAAACCGAGTTCGCTGTTGAGCCAGTCGCGCGAGGGGCCACCTTCCTTGGCGGCGACGATCTCCACCGTCTGGCCGTTTTTCAGCGGCGTGTTCAGCGGCACCATGGCGCCATCGATGCGGGCACCGCGGCAGCGGTGGCCCAGATTGGTGTGCACGCTGTAGGCGAAGTCCACCGGGGTGGCGCCCTGGGGCAGCTCGACGATGGCGGCGTCGGGCGTGAGCACGTAGATGCGGTCCTCGAATACGCCTTGCGCCTGTTGCGGGCCCGAGAGGTCGCGCTCCCAGGCCAGCAGCTGGCGCAGCACGGCGATCTTGGCGTCGTAGGCGCTGTCGGCCGTCACGCCCGAGTAGCCCTTGGCGCCGGCCTCCTTGTAGGCCCAGTGCGCGGCTACGCCGTGCTCGGCGTGCTCGTGCATGGCCTGGGTACGGATCTGGATCTCGATGGGGCGACCCTCGCCGTCGCGCACGATGGTGTGCAGCGACTGGTAGCCGTTGGCCTTCGGCCGGGCGATGTAGTCGTCGAACTCCTCGGTCACGGGCGTGAACTGGCTGTGCACCCAGCTCAGCGCCGCGTAGCAGTCGGGCACGGAGGGAACCACGATGCGCAGTGCACGCACGTCGTAGACGTGGTCGAAGTCCAGCGACTTGCCGCGCATCTTCTTGACGATGCTGTAGATGTGCTTGGGCCGGCCCTGCACCTGTGCCGGGATGCCCTGGGTGCGCAGTTCGGTCTCCAGCCGTTCGCGCAAGCGCAGCACATAGTCCTCGCGCTCGATGCGTTTTTCATCCAGCAGGCGCGCAATCTGCTTGTAGGTGTCGGGCTCCAGGAAGCGGAAGGACAGGTCTTCCATCTCCCACTTGATCTCCCAGATGCCCAGGCGGTTGGCCAGCGGCGCGAACACGTTGAGCGACTCGGCCGCCAGGCCGGCAGGCAGCGCCTGTTTGGTGGCCGCGAAATAGCGCAGCGTCTGCAGGCGCGAGGCCAGGCGCAGCAGCACCACGCGCAGGTCGCGCGAGAAGGCCAGCAGCATCTTGCGCACGTTCTCGGTCTGCGCCGCCGTGGTCTGGGCCATGGGCACCGGTGTGCCAGCGCGCAGGGCCGCCTGCTGGGCTGCGCTGGCCTGGCGCTGCACCTGCACCAGCTTGGTGGTCTCCACCGCCAGTTCGGCATAACTCTCGCCGAAGGCCTTGGCAATGGTCTCCTGCGGCTTGTTCAGGTGATTGCTGGTGTAGACCAGGTAGCAGGCCGCCTGCATGGCCTCGGAGCCGCCGATGGACCGGAGGATGGCGGCGACCGCATCGGCGTGGGCGAGGGTGTTCTCACCGGTGTCCAGCGCTTCGTTGGCCAGCAAAGGCTCGGCAAAGGCGCGTGCGCGGGCCAGGGCGTGCGCCTGTTCGGGCAGGCTGTGGGCGGTGGCGGCGATCAGCGGCGAGCGCGTCTCGCCGCCGGGCAATTCGGAAGCGTGGCTTTTCATGGGGAACTCATGCGCCAGCGCCGAGCAGGAAATCGCAGACGACCTGAACCTGGTCGGCTGCGACCAGGGTGGGGGCGTGGCCGACGCCGGGGAACTCGACCAGCTG
Organism: Hylemonella sp. GW821-FHT12C09; assembly: GCF_058807395.1. NCBI lineage: Bacteria > Pseudomonadati > Pseudomonadota > Betaproteobacteria > Burkholderiales > Comamonadaceae > Hylemonella > Hylemonella sp. GW821-FHT12C09. Next base: position 311,325 of record NZ_JBXAQQ010000005.1, read on the forward strand.
CGCGCGCGGGCCGCGTTGGGTCATGGCCAGGGCCGTCTCGGGCGACAGCAGGTCGGAGTTGGCGCCGCGCAGCAGCAGCGTGCGAGCCGTGATGGCGTCGTATAGCTGCCAGAGTGTCTTTTCGCCTTGCGCCGAATTTTCCTGCGTCAGCGTGCCATAGGGCACGGCAATGGCCGGGTCATAGTGCAGCATGAGACCACTGCCATCGCTGGCCGGCTTGAGCATGGGCCGCGTCAGCGCCATCCACTGCTCGCGTGTGTGCGGACCGAAACCCACGGAAATCAGGCGCAGCGCCTCGGCTGCCTGCTCGACGGAGCTGAAGCGCACCAGTGCGCCCAGGTACTCGCCGATGCGCTGGATGGCCTGCCAGGAAATGGCCGGGCCCACGTCATTGAGCACGAGCTTGCGGATCTTGTACGGCAGCTGAGGCTGGCCGGCCAGCACCAGACCGATCAGGCCGCCCATGCTGGTGCCGACCCAGTCCAGCGTCACGGGCTTCAATTCGCCCAGCAGCACCAGCATGTCGGCCGCATAGGCGGGGATCTGGTAGCCCATGGGGTCCTGGAGCCAGTCGCTCTGGCCGCGGCCCGCCACGTCCGGGCAGACCACCCGCAGCTGGCCGCCGGCGCGATCGCACAGGGCCTGCGCCAGCACGTCGAAATCGCGCCCCTGGCGCGACAGGCCATGCACGCACACCACCACATGGCTCGCTGTCGGGTTGCCCCATTGCCACCAGGCCATGCGATGGCCGCCGGCGGCGTCGGGACAGGTTACGTAGTTCAGCGTAGGCTCGGACATGGTGAAATCAGATCATCGGGTGCACTTGGCATCATCCTAATTCAAACGTAAAGCCTTTATAGGAGACATCAGCATGCTCAAAGGAAAAACAGCCCTCGTCACCGGGTCCACCAGCGGTATCGGCCTGGGGATTGCCAAGGCCCTGGCCCGCCAGGGCGCCAACATCGTGCTCAACGGCTTCGGCGACGTCGAAGGTCCGAAGGCCGAGATCGCTGCGCTGGGTGTCCGGGTGGCCTACCACGGCGCCGACATGAGCAGGCCGGCCGAGATCGAGGACATGATGAAACACGCCGCCGCGCAGTTCGGCCGCGTGGACATCCTGGTCAACAACGCCGGCATCCAGCACGTGGCGCGCATCGAAGACTTTCCGCCCGAGCGCTGGGACGCCATCATCGCCATCAACCTGAGCAGCGCCTTCCACGCCACACGCCTGGTGCTGCCGGCCATGCGGGCGGCTAACTGGGGCCGCATCATCAACGTGGCCTCGGTGCACGGCCTGGTGGCCTCGGCCGAGAAGTCGGCCTACGTGGCGGCCAAGCACGGCATCGTGGGCCTGACCAAGGTCACCGCGCTGGAGAATGCCACCACGGGCGTGACCTGCAACGCCATCTGCCCGGGCTGGGTGCTGACCCCGCTGGTGCAGAAGCAGGTGGACGCCAAGGCCGCCGCGCTGAAGATCTCCAACGAGGAGGCCAAGAAGCTGCTGCTGGGCGAGAAGGAGCCCTCCATGCAGTTCACCACGCCGGATGAACTGGGCGAACTCGCCGTGTTCTTCTGTTCAGCCGCTGGCAACAATGTGCGGGGGGTGGCTTGGAATATGGATGGGGGTTGGGTGGCGAAATAAGAGCGCCCCTCTTCTTTCTATTTCATCCTCGGCTTGCGTAGCGAGCCGGGTCTCGCCCCGGCGGGCGAGGTCCTTTTCTTTGCTTCGCTGTATAGACCGGAGACATGGGAAACGGGTGTTCGGGGACATAGGAAACACTTTTCCTGCGCCGCAGGCGCCAGGAGA